>NZ_JBFHJW010000004.1:0-119921 GCF_041595635.1 Labilibaculum sp. | reverse complement strand
GAAGATGGGAATGAAGAAGATGTAAGTTCAGCCAGTTTGGCTACATTTATCGGATACGAATTTTCAGATAAATTTAGGCTAGGAGCAGAGTATAACTTACTAACTAATGCAACAAAGTATTCTGCTGCAGCAAAAGATAAAGATAGGACAGGTATTTCAGTTTATTCTACCTATACTTTTTCTAACAAATGGGAAGCATTTGGTAGATACGATAAGCTTAGCTCTAATAAATTAAGCGGTGAAAGCGAAACATGGAATATTGAGAATAATGGTAGCGCCATTACTACCGGAGTTCAATATGCTCCTGTTAACGGAGTTAAAATGGCTTTCAACTATCAGGGATTTAATTATAAACAAGCAGGAACGGAAACTAATTCCGTATTGTATTTCAATTTTGAGTTTCAATTTTAAATTCAGTTAACATACTTGCTTTTAAAGACTGTCCTACTTATTTAGGCAGTTTTTTTTGTCTCAAATTGCTTCTCTTTATTTATTCTTATTCTAATAAAACATTTTTTTACTTTTAGATTAAGAAAAAAGTACAAAATATAGAATTCAAAATACTGCTTCCAATGAAAAGAATATATTTGATCACAGTTAGCCTTTTAATTTTTTTTGGAAGGGTAGATGCTCAGGAAATTTCTGATTTGAAAATGAGTGTTAATAGAGGTTCTGTTGAAATGGAAACAGAAGATGAAAAGTTTTCTTTTGGGATAGGAGGCCGTGCTTATCTAGATGCTGCAACTTATTTCGATGATGAATCAGATTTGGGCAATGGCAGCGAAGTTAGGGATGTTCGATTTTCTATGAAGGCGACCCTTTGGGCAAAATGGAATGCGAAAATCAACATTAGTTTTGCCGATGAGTCGGTGGCCTTAAAAGATGTATTTCTACAATATAATATCAATAAAAACAGTCTTTTTCGTGTGGGTAACTTTTTTGAACCATTTGGAGTTGAGCAAACTGAAAGTTCCAAAACAATTAAATTTATGCACCTATCGAGTACGATAGAAGCCTTTCGTCCGAATCGAAATTTAGGTATGTCTTATGCTGTTTGGGACAATAAATATTTTTGGGAAATGGGGCTGTTTGGCAGCGATACCGAAAATACAAGCGAAGGAGATGAAGGTTATGGTTTAACTTCTCGATTGACGTTTGCACCCATTCAAAGAGAAGAAAAGTTATTGCATTTTGGATTATCTGGAACTTATCGTACAGCAAATGCAAATGGTTTTGATGAGGAAGGTAACGAGAACTCGAAAACAATTCGATATCGTTCACGAGCTGCTACTCACATCGAAAGAAGAAGATTTATCGATACTCAGAACATCGATGAGGCTGATCATCAAGTAAAGTTCGGATTTGAGATGATTGCTGCTACTGGACCACTTTCTTTGCAAGGGGAATATATTAGCGCTAAAGTGAGTCGCGAATCGGATATGGAAGATTATAATGCCAACGGATATTATGCCCAAATGGGGTATTTGTTAAAAGGTGGAAATTATCAATACAAAAGTAATACAGCTCGGCTATCGAAACCTGCTCCAGGATCTTTGGAGTTACTGTTGCGTTATAATCATACAGATTTAAACGATTCGTCTTCTGCAATTATGGGGGGAGAACAAAAGGATATTACTTTGGGATGCACTTGGTATATGAATCACAATATCCTGATAAAATTAAATTTTACAAATGTAGATTTGGATAAATATGCTTTGAATGGAGAGGAGAATTTTAATATGATTCAATCTCGTTTGCAGTTTTCTTTCTAATAGTGATATTCCTAAAAATATCGTTTTATTTCTGAGCTGATCCTTTATCTTTGGTTTTTGTTTTTCTATTTCAGATAATTTAGCAAATGTGAATCGATATTATCTGTATATATTTGTAACATGGATAAGCAAAAAGCTGAGCAGGAAAAAGAGTTTATACGAAGAATTTTTGTGGATGAAATTGGCCGCTTGCAAAGAGAAGGATTCTATTTCTTTTCTTTTATAATGATGGGGCAGGCTATTGAAACTCTGGGTTGTTTTTTGGATAATAAACCTTTAAAGGCTAGGGCTCAATCGTCTAAACGTTTTTCAAAATCATTAAATATTTTAATGGGAAATGAGTATCGGATGGTCAATAAAGATTTTTGGCTGTACGATCGGTTGAGAAATCAGTTAACACATTCATTTGTTCCTAGTAAATCACTTTTGCTTTGTGCCCGCGAGAATCAGCCCGAAGGAGCTAAGCATTTAGAGTTTTTAGAGGAAAGATTGGTGCTGGTGGCCGAAGATATGTACGACGATCTGGTTGCAGGATGCGAAAAACTCTTCGGAATGATCGACAGGGGTAAGGTGCCTTTGAAAAATATTGCAGCTTCGCCTGAAGAATTAGGACTAAAATAACACGATGAGTAAAATACAAAGAATCGTAATACTTGGAGCAGGAAATTTGGCCACTCAGCTAACTTGCACGCTTCACGAAAGTGAATTGGAAATTGTACAAGTGTTTAGTAGAACCGAAAAATCGGCTAAAGAGTTGGCCAATAGGTTCAATTCGGCTTTTACTACTAAGCTTGAGGAACTTGTTCAGGATGCTGATTTATATATATTTGCCTTGAGCGATAAGGCTTTGCTTCCGGTCTTAGAAAGTATTTCAATACCGAAGGGTCGATTTGTACATACAGCTGGAAGCATTCCTATGGATGTGTTTCATGGCCATACAAATAAGTTTGGCGTGTTTTACCCTTTGCAAACTTTCAGCAAAAATCGGCGGGTTTCTTTTCAGAAAATTCCCATTTGCATAGAGGCAAATAACGAGGAATTGCAGGAGGATTTAAAAGAATTGGCTGGACGTATCTCTACGAGTCAGTATTTGGTTTCTTCCGATCAGCGAAAGCAATTGCATTTGGCTGCGGTTTTCACCTGTAATTTTGCCAATCACATGTACAGCATCGGACAAAAATTACTCGAAGATAAAGGTTTGGATTTTGATTTGCTGAAACCCTTGATTCAGGAAACTGCTGAAAAAGTGTCGGAATTGGATCCTGTATCGGCGCAGACTGGTCCGGCAGTACGTTTCGACGAGGAAACAATGAGCTCGCACGAGAAGGCGCTAAAAGCTACACCCGATTTTCAAAAATTGTATAGATTTGTGAGTGAGAGCATTTTTAAAATGCATAATAAGGATAGTTAAGTAAGGAGTGATTGGAAATGAGGAAATTATTGTTTCTGAGATCTTAAATATAAATAGGAATATATGGCGTTTTTTAAAGAAGATTTGATGAAAGTATCGGCTTTCATATTTGATGTGGATGGTGTGCTTTCTAACGAGTGCATTGTAATCGATTCGGCAGGTGAAATGTTGAGGACTGCCAATACAAAAGATGGTTACGCCATTCAGTATGCCATCAAAAAAGGCTACCCAATTGCAATTATTACTGGTGGCGTATCCGATGCAGTGGAGAAACGCTATCGTGGATTGGGCGTGAGCGACATTTACATGGGGTCGAAAAACAAGATCAAAGATTTTGAGGATTTTATTGCCAAATATGATCTCAATCCGGATCATATCCTATACATGGGCGACGATTTGCCCGATTATGAGGTGATGAAAAAGATTGGTGTTCCTACTTGTCCATCGAATGCAGTGGAGCAAATTAAGGCCATTTCGAATTACATTTCCGATAAAGATGGTGGGTATGGATGTGTTCGCGATGTGGTGGAGCAAGTGCTAAGAGCTCATGCCAAATGGATCGAAACCGATACAAATATTCAAAGTATTTAAGCAAAACTAGAACCCAGATAAAACGACCCTATAATGAACAATTACCTGAAGCTCGTTCGATTGCCCAATCTGATTATTATTGCGCTTACTCAGTATGTAATGCGTTATTTTATTATTCAACCTATTTTGAGTATCAATGGAATTAAGCTTCAGTTATCTGATGTTGATTTTGCCATACTGGTAGCGGCTACAGTATTAATGGCTGCTGCAGGATATATTATAAACGATTACTTCGATACGAAGGCCGATCGTTTTAATAAAAAAGAGGTGATTGTGGGGCGAAAAATTCCTCGGCGTGTGGCCTTAATTTTGCAACAAGTATTGGCTGCTATGTCTATGTTTTTGGCTGGCTATGTTTCTCATAAAATTGGTCATTGGCAATTTGTATTTATCTTTTTTATGGGCGGAGGCTTGCTTTGGTTTTACTCCACATCTTATAAATACTATTTTTTATTGGGGAGCTTTTTAATGGCTTTGGTGATTGCTGCCATTCCTTTTTTAGTAGTCATTTTCGAAATTCCACCTCTTGCCGAAAAATATGCTGAGGTTTTAGTAGCAACTAAAACCAATTTTAATTATTTGCTTTATTGGGTAGGAGCTTTTTCTTTTTTCTCTTTTTTTGGAGCTCTTATTGCGCAATTCATTCGCGATTTAGTTTCCATAAAAGGTGATCGTGAAATTTCTCGCAATAGTTTGCCTATTGTAATTGGTTTAAAGTGGTCGAAAGTGGTAATTATTGTCTTAATTTTATTTCTTTCGGTATCTGTTTTTGGCATTTGGTATCAGTTTCTAAATGCACCCATGGATCAAATTACTCCTTGGTATTTTGGTCTACTTATTATTTTGCCATTGCTCATTTTGGTTTATCGTGTTTATAAATTTTCCGAAGGAGATAAATTCCGAGGAGCTATTTATTTAATGCGTTTTGCCATATTAAGCGGAATCTCCTATTCTTTTGTGGTTAATTATATTATTACTCACACTCATTTTTAATTCAATTTTTTAATAAATAAATCATGTTGGATAATCTGAACGATATTCAAATACTCCTGGCATCTAAATCGCCACGAAGGCAAGAAATGCTTAAAGATTTAGGACTGGATTTTAAAATTAGAACTAGAGAGGTAGAAGAAATTTATCCAGAAGGACTAAAAGCTGAGGAAATACCAGTATACTTAGCGGAACTAAAAGCGGCTGCTTTTTTGGCTGATATAAAAAGCAACGAACTGGTGATTACTGCTGATACCATTGTGTGTGTGGATGATTTAATTTTGGGAAAGCCAACAGATAGAGATGATGCTGTTAAGATGTTGCAAACACTTTCGGGGCGTTCGCACAGAGTGATTAGCGGCGTTTGCTTGACGAGTACCTCTAAAAAAGTCAGTTTTTCGACTACCACCAAGGTTCATTTTAAGAACTTATCCGATGAGGAAATTAGTTACTATATCGACACTTTTAAGCCATTCGATAAGGCAGGTGCTTATGGCATTCAGGAATGGATCGGTTTTATTGGCATAGATGGTATCGAAGGTTCCTATTTTAATGTGGTCGGATTGCCAATTCAACACCTTTACCAAGAACTTTCGAAATTTTAAAAGTGAATCTATTACGAATTACGAAATTAGAATCCCGCAATTAATAAACAACAAAAAATATATTTGTTATGATGAAAAAACTAAGTCTACTTCTGATGGCAATCCTACTGCTTATTGGAAGTCAGGTGAAAGCAGATGAAGGAATGTGGATTCCGATGCTGCTGAAAAAATATAATATTGAAGACATGCAAAAGGCTGGCTTTAAGCTATCTGCAGATGATATTTACAGCATTAATAAAGCTTGCTTAAAAGATGCAGTAGTTGGCTTGGGAAGGGAAGGCAGTCCTTTTCATCATTTTTGCACAGGAGAGCTGATTTCGGATGAAGGTTTGATGGTGACTAATCATCACTGTGGATATGGAGCCATTCAAAATCATTCTAGCTTGGAGCATGATTATCTAAAAGATGGTTTTTGGGCAATGAGTCGCGATGAGGAACTGATTAACGAGGGAATTACGGCTTCTTTTTTAATTAGAATGGAAGATGTTACCTCTCAGGTATTGGATAGCATAAATGATGATACCAAAGAAGAAGTTCGTCAGAAGATGATTGAAAAACACATTCGTAAAATTCAGGAAGCCGCCGAAAAAGATACCGATTATCGCGCCAGTGTAAAGGCTTATTTTGCAGGGAACCAGTATTTTCTTTCTGTTTACGAAATTTATAAAGATGTTCGTTTGGTAGGTGCACCACCATCTGCAATTGGAAAATTTGGTGGCGATACTGATAACTGGATGTGGCCTCGTCATACAGGTGATTTCTCGATGTTTAGGATCTACGCTAACAAGAACAATAAACCTGCTTCCTACTCGAAGGAGAATGTTCCATTGAAAGCAAAACAGTCATTTAAAATATCCTTGAAGGGTGTAAATGAAGGCGATTTTACCATGGTTTTTGGATATCCGGGAACAACCACTGAATATTTGACTTCTCATGCGCTTGACTTGATGACAAAGGTGGATAATCCGCATAAAATCAAAATCAGAACCAAAAAGTTGGAATTGATGAGAGCCGATATGGATGCTTCTCCTTTGGTGAGAATTCAGTATTCTGCCAAATATGCCGGTGTTGCCAATTCATGGAAAAGATGGCAAGGTGAAATCAAAGGCCTGCAGCGTTTAGATGCAATTGCTAAGAAAAAAGAGCAGGAAGAAAAGTTCGAATTATGGGCGAATTCGTCTGATGAACTGAAAAATAAATATGCTGGAATTATTGGCGAAATGGCAAGTCTATACAAGGAATTAACGCCTATAAGTCTGGCTCGCAATTATGCCACAGAGGCTGGTATGCGAGGCGCCGAAGTGATTGGTTTAGCTTTGAAATTCAAAAATCTGGCTAGTTTGACAAAGAAAGATGAAGATCAAGTTGAGGATGAAGTAAGTAAGTTGAAAAAATCAGGTCTTGCCTTCTTTAAGAACTACAATCGTCCAACCGACCAGAAGTTGTTAGCAGCGATGTTAAAAATGTATAGCGAGAACCTAAGCGATGAATATCTTCCGCAGGAGATTAAAACAATTCGCGATAAATACAAGGGAAATTTTGAAGCTTATGCTGCAAAAGCGCTTACCAAATCGGTCTTCGCCGATGAGGCAAAAATGGATGCATTGCTAACGAACTACAAACTTTCTATGGGCAAGAAACTAGCAAAAGATCCGATTTTTAAATTATCGAGTAGTATCTATTTCTTTTATAAATCAGAAATTGCGCCTTTTTACGAGCAGATTAATCTGAAAACGGAGAAGTTGCAACGTACCTATATGGCCGGGTTGATGGAGATGCAAAAGGACAAAACTTTCTATCCAGATGCCAACTCCACCTTTAGAGTGCATTATGGAAAAGTGGCGGGTTATCAGGCGCGAAATGCAGTTCATTACGATTACTATACCTCTTTGGAGGGAATCATCGAGAAAGACAATCCTGAAATTTTCGATTACGATGTTCCTCAAAAGCTTCGTGATTTGTATCAGGAGAAAGATTTTGGAGCTTATGCAAACAGTAAAGGAGAGATGCCTGTTTGTTTCGCAGCAACCAATCATACCACAGGTGGAAATTCGGGAAGTCCGGTTGTGAATGCAAATGGAGAATTGATTGGCTTGAATTTCGATCGTGCCTGGGAAGGCGTGATGTCTGACTTGATGTACGACCCGGAAATTTGCCGTAACGTGTCTCTCGATATTCGTTACGTGCTATTTATTGTCGATAAATTTGCTGGTGCAGGTTATCTGCTCGATGAGATGAATCTTGTAGACTAATAAAAGCATAAAACAGTATTTGCTGTTTACTAAAAAAGGAATTATTCTGTTTGAGTAATTCCTTTTTTTATGGATTTTATCTTTGTCATTAATACTTAATTACAAGGTAAATAGTAGTCTTTTAATGGGTTTATGATCAGAATTGGATTGGGTTCTTTTTTAAGAATTCGCTTCAATTTAGCAGGACCAGAGTAAGAATCAAACCAGCTGGGATTTCGACTCGACATGAGTATGATTAAATCGGAATTAAACTGTTTCGAGAATTGAATGGCTTCCTTGTTGATGTTTTTGCTGGTGCTTGCTGCTTTTAGAATTTTATATTCGAAGGCAAACTGTTTAAACATTTTTTTAGTGAATATAAGTGTTGCCTTCACATTTCGTATGTACCCTTCCGATTTTTCGTTGGCTGCTAGTAAATGAATAAATGCCTGATTGAATCGACCAAAATAACTTGCCCAAATCATTTTTTCCTTGCTCTCTTTTCTGTGATCAACTGGTACAATAATATTTTTATACTCACAATTGGGATTCGTTTGTTCAGAGACTAGAATAGAAGGGATTTTTGCTTTTGTGATCCAATTAAAAATGAAATTTCTCTTTAGCAAACCACCAAGAGAATTCTTCGAAAATTGTGAAACAATTAAAATAGCATCTACTTCTTGTATACACCTATTTGGTTCTTGATTCGTGTTTTTAAGTTCTATAATTCTGTAAGGAATGGATTGCTTATTAATAGCATCGATTTCATTATTGTTTACAGGTGCTTTCCCTTCTTTTTTATGACTTTCTAAAAAGGCTATTGCTACTTCTGATTTGAATAGTCGAGCTAAGCGAAAAGAATGCTGTAAGGCTATATCGTTCGAATCATTATCTTGAACTAAAACGAGTATGTTTTGCTTTTTACGACTCATTAAATATGAAAAAATAGATGATTTTTTGATGTTACATTCTGTATTCTTGCGAATATACTCAAAAAATGAAAGTGTTCATGAGTTTGGAGAAGCTAAGTGTATGTTTTGAGTATGTTGACATAAAAAAGAGTATTTCGCAATTTGTAAATTCCTGTTGTATTGCTTCTGCATCTTATTTAGTTTCATATTATATAATTATTTAGACTTAATATATATATAGATGTTTTGAATCTATTCCTTTATATATCATTCATTAATCCTACTCAAATTCTTATATTAGGGCAAGAGGATAAAATATCATATAAACATAATATAGTTTGATGCTATGGTGAAATTAGCGGATGTAGTTGATAAACTTAATGCGCGTGTTATCTGTGGAAATGGAGATGTAAATCGAGAGATTCATTTTGGTTTTGCATCGGATTTAATGAGTGATGTTTTAACTCTGGATGCAGATAATTTGTTGTTAATTACAGGTTTGAATAATCTTCAGACAATCAGAACATCTGAAATGTCCGATATTTCTTTTATCTTATTTGTTCGGGATAAAAAAGTATCTAAAGAAATGAAAGAACTGGCTTGTGAGAACAATATGACATTGCTTGAATGTAGTTTTTCGATGTTTAAAGCATGTTCAGTTTTGGGTTCTATAGGTTTAAAACCAGTATATTAAAGGTATGAAGTTTGTGTATTTTATCGAGGGGGGAAATTTTTCAAAAGCAGGAACGGCTTCAAGCGAAGTGAAAAAAATTTTAAAGCAATTGAATGTAGACCCTAAAATTATCAAGCGAACCGTGGTTTCTTTGTATGAGGCCGAGGTAAATGTAGTAGCTCATGCTTTCGAGGGAAATATGAATGTTGAAATTTCCACAGATAAAATTGTGGTTCAAATTGTCGATAAAGGTCCTGGTATTCCCGATATCGATCAGGCCATGCAAAAAGGATTTTCAACGGCTACACCAAAAGTTCGGGAAATGGGTTTCGGTGCAGGAATGGGATTGCCAAACATCAAAAAAAATTCAGATCATCTAAAAATTGAAAGTACTATAAATGTTGGAACCGAGTTGGAGATTGTAAACTATTTGAAATAGAGAGAGAATGGAGAAGGCTCATTTTTATCACGCTCTAAAAGTTGTTAAAGAGGTTTGTATTGGTTGTACACATTGTATGAATGTTTGCCCAACTGCTGCAATACGTGTAAAACAGGGTCTTGCCGATATTAACAAAAATGCTTGTGTTGATTGTGGTGAATGTTTAAAAGTTTGTCCTGTTAATGCTATTATTGTTGAGCAAGATGATTTTTCTCAAATTTTTAATTTTAAGCAGCGAGTTGCTCTTTTGCCAACGGTATTATTAGGACAGTTTCCTGATGATATTTCTGAAGATCAAATCTATTCGGTTATTCTTGATTTGGGATTTACACATGTCTATGAGGTGGATGAAACCGTAGATGTTCTTACCGAAGCCACGAAATTGTACATGAATAAGAATCATCAGGATCGACCTTTTATTTCTAGTTTTTGTCCTGCAATCGTTCGCTTAATTCAGGTGAAATTCCCTGCTTTGGTCGAACATATTATTCGTTTAAAACCAGTCATTGACATATCAGCCTTGTTTTACCGCAAAAAGCTTAAAGATGAAGGTTTTCCTGATGATGAAATAGGGATATTTTATGTTACGCCTTGTGCCGCAAAAATTGCAGCTGTGAAAAGTCCTGTTGGTGAAGATAAATCATTAATAGATGGGGTCATTAATATGGATTTTATCTACAATAAAGTCTTGTTGAGTATAAAGCAGAACCGAGTAATAGGAACAAAGTATGTATTAAATAGGCACATGTCTCGCAGAAGTATTGGATGGACTTTGACCAATGGTGAAGCTTCTCTGTATTCAGGTAGATGTTTGGCTATCGATGAAATTCACAATGTGATTGAAGTTTTGGAGAAGCTCGAAAATGAGGAAATAAGTGATGTTGATTTTCTGGAACTTCGTGCCTGCGATCATTCGTGTGCAGGAGGCGTTCTTTCTACCGAAAATAGGTTCTTAGCAATTGAACGACTTCGGAAAAGAGGTGATTGGTACCATCAACACAAACCTGCTGTATTGGCCGAAAGGGAGATCGATTCTTACCGATCCTACCTCTTGAATAATATATCGGTTCAAAAAATTGAGCCTCGCTCTATTGTGCGCTTGGATACCGATATGATGGAAGCGATGAAGAAGATGGAGAAAATTAATCGTATTCTAAAGGTTTTGCCGGGTATTGATTGTGGAGCTTGCGGAGCACCTCGTTGTCAGGCTTTGGCCGAAGATGTGGTGCAGGGAAAAGCGAAAATGACACAGTGTGTTTTCCTGCAAAAAATGCTTACGAAGGAAGGCTTAATTACACCTCAAGAATCGTTTGATATATCAGAAAATACCTGGGGAGTAAAAAGATTTGAAAAGAAAAAACGAAACGTTCAGTAACATGAAAGTACAAGATATAGTGAACAAGTTGCAACTTAAAGTTTGTAGTGGCGAAAAAGGTTTACAACGGATAGTTGAAGGAGGATATACCTCCGATTTATTGAGTGATGTGATGGGAAATGCTGATGAAAATCAGCTTTGGGTTACCCTACAAACTCACAAAAATATCATGGCCATTGCATCTTTAAAAGAATTAGCAGCAATCGTTTTGGTAAAAGGATACGAACCCGAAGCCAATACGGCAGAGCAAAGTAACGAAGAAGGAATACCAATTTTATCTTCCGAATTAGAGGCTTTCGAGCTAACGGGCAAATTATTTGAACTGTTAAAAAAAGGAGATTAGGATTATGCATGTTTTTAGGGCCGATTTACATACTCATACAGTTTTATCTCCTTGTGGTGATCTAGAGATGAGTCCGGTAAATATTGTCCGAAAAGCTAAGGAATGTGGACTCGATATTCTGGGCATAACTGATCATAATTCTACATTGCATGCTCCGTTAATCAAGGAATTGGCTGCTAAAGAGGGAATAATGGTTGTAATGGGAGCTGAGGTTACTAGTAAAGAAGAAGTGCATTGTCTGTGTTTTTTCGAAAGAGAGAAAGAACTTCAGTTGTTTCAATTTTATCTTGACAAGCAGTTACCTACTATTCCTAATAATGTGAAATTTTTTGGTGAGCAGTTGGTGGTGAACGAAAGAGAGGAAATACTATATGAAATAGAACCCTTGTTGATTACAGGTTTGAACCAGTCTATGGAAGAAATAGAGCAGAAAGTGCATGAGCTAAATGGATTGTTTATTCCTGCTCATATTAATAAAATGACCAATAGTGTGATTAGTCAGCTTGGTTTTTTGCCTCCTGACTTAAAAGTGGATGCTTTGGAGATATCTATGCATACTACAAAAGAAGAATTTGTAAAAAAAAATAATTATTTGAAAGAATACAGCTTTATACAGAGTTCGGATGCTCACTATATTGATAGTATTGGTAATGTATGTACTTATTTTTTGTTGAAAGAAGCTAGTTTTTCTGAAATTAGGAAAGCATTAAAGGGAGAAGAGGGAAGAAGTATTGAGTTGAATAAAACTAAAAAAGAATAAGATTGAAAGATTTAGCCATGCATATATTGGATATCATCCAAAATTCGGTGAGAGCGAAAGCATCTTGCGTAGAATTGGCAATTGTAGAGAGGCAAAAAGAAGATCTTTTTTCGATTGAAATAAAAGATAATGGCTCGGGAATGACAGAGGAAGTGTTGGCAAAGGTATGTGATCCGTTCTTCACAACTCGAAGCACTCGTAAAGTAGGATTAGGCTTATCGCTTTTAAAGCAAAATGCAGAACAAACAGGTGGAAGCCTGAAAATTGAATCGGAAGAAGGAAAAGGAACAAGCTTAAAAGCAGTTTTCACTTATTCCCATTTAGATCGTCCAGATTTGGGTGATATTGCTGGAACTATGGTTTTGTTGGTGGGTGCAAATCCAGAAATGGATTTCTTATATACTCACATCAGTGATAAAGGAAAATATGTATTCGATACCAAGGAGATAAAAGAAATTCTGGAAGGTGTTTCGGTTTCAGATGTTGAAATCATGAAATATCTGAAGGAAATGATTGAGGAGAACTTAAACACAATCATATAGATTTATAAATAATAACCTTTAAATATTCGAGATTATGGCAAAAGTGAAATCCCTTGCAGATCTGAAAAGGATAAAAGAAGAGCTTCAGTCAAAAATGGAGCTTCGGGAGAAAAGTAACGATCCTGATAGTCATGTGCAGATAAAAGTTGCAATGGCTACTTGTGGCATTGCTGCAGGAGCAAAAGAGGTGATGGAATTTCTGATGGAGGAAACGGCAAAAAGAGGAATTCAAGCTGTAATTACCCAAACGGGTTGCATGGGCTATTGCTATGCAGAACCTACCATAGAGGTTCAAATGCCAGGAAAAGATCCTATCGTTTTTGGCGATGTAGATACTAAGAAAGCCGATTTGATTATTGAAAAATACATTAAAAATGGTGAATTGGTTGATGGAGTAATTCCTGTTAATTATAAAACTTTAGACAACTAATAGTAACGAAATTGCAGTTATGGAAAAGTATAAAATGCATATTCTTATTTGTGGAGGTACAGGATGTCGTGCTTCGGCAAGTGAGGCTATTCAAAATAATTTACAAGATGCTCTTAAAGCTAAAGGCTTAGATCAGGAGGTGCAGGTTGTAATGACTGGTTGCTTTGGCTTTTGTGAGAAAGGTCCTATTGTAAAAATTCTTCCTGACAATACTTTTTATGTGGAAGTTAAACCTGAAGATGCAGAGGAATTAGTAGAGGAACACATTGTTAAAGGACGTAAGGTAATGCGCTTGCTTTATGTTGATCCAGAGAAAAAAGAGGTGATAAGCGACTCTAAACACATGGATTTTTATAAGAAACAAATTCGAATTGCTCTCCGAAATTGTGGTTTCATTAATCCTGAAAATATTGATGAATATATTGCTCGGGACGGTTATACTGCTTTGGGGAAGTGTTTGACAGATATGACACCGCAGACGGTAATCGATGAGGTCAAAGAATCAGGATTGCGCGGACGAGGAGGAGGAGGATTTCCAACAGGTTTGAAATGGGAATTTGCCGCTAAAAATAGTGCAGATCAAAAATATGTTGTTTGTAATGCAGATGAAGGTGATCCTGGGGCTTTTATGGATCGGTCTATTTTAGAGGGCGATCCTCACTCGGTTTTGGAAGCAATGGCTATTTGTGCTTATACCATGGGTGCCGATAAGGGATTAATATATATTCGTGCTGAATATCCTTTGGCTATTACTCGATTAAAAGTGGCTATTAAGCAAGCTCGCGAATATGGTTTGTTAGGGAATGATATTTTGGGTTCAGGTTTTAATTTTGATGTAGAATTGAGATATGGTGCTGGGGCTTTTGTTTGTGGAGAAGAAACAGCTTTGATACATTCTATGGAAGGCCTTCGTGGAGAACCTACTGTTAAGCCTCCTTTCCCAGCTGAATCAGGATACAACGGAAAACCAACTAATGTTAATAATGTTGAAACATTTGCAAATATTCCAGTTATCATTAACAAAGGAGCAAATTGGTTCAATAAAATTGGCAGCGAAAAATCAAAAGGAACCAAAGTGTTTGCTTTGGCCGGAAAAATTAATAATGTTGGGCTAATTGAGGTTCCTATGGGAACAACTCTTCGTGAAGTTATTTATGAAATTGGAGGCGGAATTAAAGATGGTAAAAAATTCAAAGCAGTTCAAACAGGAGGTCCATCAGGTGGGTGTTTAACCGAAAAACACTTGGATACACCGATCGATTTTGACAATTTAATTGCTGCAGGTTCTATGATGGGATCGGGAGGAATGATTGTGATGGATGAGGATGATTGTATGGTTTCAATGGCTAAATTCTATCTGGAATTTACAGTGGAAGAATCATGTGGTAAATGCACTCCTTGTCGTGTTGGTAATAAACGTCTTCACGAAATTTTAGATAAAATAACTCTGGGTAATGGAACCAAAGAAGATCTTGATTTGCTGCGTAATTTAAGTAATGTAATTAAAGATACCTCTCTTTGTGGATTGGGGCAAACATCTCCAAATCCTGTACTTTCTACCATAGAAAATTTTTACGATGAGTACTTGGCTCATGTTGAAGATCATAAATGTCCGTCAGGACAATGTAAAGCCTTGATGCAATATGTAATTGATCCAGAACTTTGTGTTGGTTGTACCCTTTGTGCTCGCAACTGTCCGGTGGATTGTATTTCAGGTGAGCGTAAGGAAGCACATGTTATTGATGCTAGCAAATGTATCAAATGTGGAGCGTGCATGGAGAAATGTAAGTTTAATGCGATAAGCATACAGTAAGGAGGATTTTAATATGGAAAAAATGATCAAATTAACCATTGATAATAAAAAAGTAGAGGTTCCCAAGGGAACTACTATTTTGGACGCTGCCAAGAAAATCGGGGTTGATATCCCAACTCTTTGTTACATGAATCTTGGCGATATGGGTATTGAACACAAGCCTGGAGGATGTAGAATTTGCGTTGTTCAAGTAGAAGGACGTCGGAATCTAGCGCCATCATGTAATTCAAAATGTGAACCGGGAATGGTGGTTCATACTCACAACATGAGAGTGCTTAATGCGCGAAAAACAGTGATGGAATTGATTCTTTCTGATCATCCATTTGATTGTTTGGTATGTGCAAAATCAGGAAACTGCGATTTGCAGTCTATGGCACAGCAATTAGGGGTTCGAGAATTGCACTACAAAGGCGAACAGTCGACTTATAAGGTGGATTATTCTCCATCTATTATTCGCGATATGGATAAGTGTATCATGTGTCGTAGATGTGAAACCATGTGTAATGAGGTCCAAACTGTTGGTGCTCTTTCTGCTGTAAACAGAGGTTTTATGTCTGTTGTGGCACCTGCTTTCGAAATGGATTTGGAAAAATCTACCTGCACTTACTGCGGACAGTGTGTTGCCGTTTGTCCAACAGGGGCTTTAACCGAAAAAGATCATACCAACCAATTGATACGCGATTTAGCAGATCCTAAAAAAACCGTTGTAGTGCAGACAGCTCCTGCAGTTCGTGCGGCTTTAGGTGAGGAGTTTGGCATGGAAGCGGGGACTTTAGTTACCGGTAAAATGGTTTCAGCTTTGCGTCAATTGGGTTTTGATAACGTTTTTGATACTGATTTTGCTGCCGACTTGACCATTATGGAAGAGGGAACAGAATTGCTCGAGCGTCTGAAAAAACACCTTGATGGTGATAAAGATGTGAAACTTCCAATTTTAACTTCGTGCTGTCCTGGTTGGGTGAATTTTTTCGAGCATCAGTTTCCTGATATGAAAGAAATTCCTTCTACTGCTCGTTCTCCTCAACAAATGTTCGGACCCATTGCTAAAACTTATTTAGCAAAACAAATGGGAATCAAACGCGAAGATATGATCGTTGTTTCTATTATGCCTTGTTTGGCGAAAAAATACGAATGCCAGCGTGATGAATTCAAAGTAAATGGAGATCCTGATGTAAATTATTCAATAACAACTCGCGAGCTTGCGAATTTAATTAAGCAGGCTAATATGGATTTCAATTCTCTTCCCGATGAAGATTTTGACAATCCGCTTGGGGAATCTACTGGTGCAGGTGTAATTTTTGGAACTACAGGAGGTGTTATCGAAGCGGCAGCTCGTACTGCATACGAAATTTATACTGGAAAAACACTCGAGAAAGTGGATTTTGAAGTTTTGCGTGGTATGGATGGTATTCGGAGTGCAACGGTAGATTTTGATGGGCTTCCAATTAACATTGGAATTGCTCACGGCTTGGGAAATGCTCGTAAACTTCTAGAAGATATTCGTGAGGGAAAATCCCACTATCATGCTATTGAAATTATGGCTTGTCCAGGAGGCTGTATTGGTGGTGGTGGTCAGCCATTGCATCATGGCGATTCTACTATTTTAAAGAAACGATCAGCTGCATTGTATCGTGAAGATGCAGGAAAAGCAATTCGTCAATCACACAAAAATCCTTATATCATTAAGTTGTATGAAGAGTTTCTAGGAAAACCTTGTAGTGAATTAGCTCATCAGTTATTACATACTCATTATTTTGATAAGAGTAATGACATTGAGGTGGAGTAACTAGAACTGAGATAATCGATTTGAGGTGATGTTGAAAAACGTAATCTTAAATCTCACATCTAAAATCTAACTAAAATGGCAAAAATTAAATTAGCAAAATCCAAAGTGGAAAAGCTTGTGGAGATTTGCAAATCATTCGATAATAAAGGAAGTGAATTGATCAATGTGCTCCACAAAGCACAAGAGACCTTTGGCTATCTTCCGGCCGAAGTTCAGGAAATTATAGCAGGAGAATTGAATGTTTCGGTAGCACATGTTTATGGTGTAGTTACCTTTTATTCTTTTTTCTCAATGGTGCCCAAAGGAGAATATCCAATTTCAATTTGTATGGGGACGGCTTGCTACGTGCGTGGGGCCGAGAAAGTGTTGGAGGAATTTAAACGACAACTAGATGTTCCTGTTGGAGAAACTACAGAAGATGGAAAGTTCTCGATTAGTTGTTTGCGTTGTGTTGGCGCTTGCGGATTGGCTCCGGTGGTAACCATAGGTGAACGTGTTTATGGTCGTGTTTCTGCGGGCGATGTAGCTGATATTATTAAGGAATATCAAAAATAGAATTATTTTAAATTTTTAAACCTCCGACTTTAGTTGGAGGTTTTCTTGTTTAGTCCCATAAAAGTTCTTGCTCTTTAAGATTTTTGAAAAAAGCAGTCCGAAATGTTTCTCCAATAGGAATTCGTTCTTCGCCAATAATGACTTTATTTTTGTCGATGCAGTCGATGTGTTCTAAGGATACAATATATGATTTGTGAATTCTGATGAAACGATCTGCAGGGAGATAGATTCCTAAGTTTTTCATGGTTTGCAGGGTGATAATTCTCTTCTTTCGTGTCTGAATCCAAATGTAATCTTTCATGCCTTTAAAGAATAGTACGTCGTTGAATTTTACTTTTTCAATGACTGAATTATTCTTTACAAAGAAAAAATCTTTCTGTACAATTTTTGTTTTCTCAGGGATTAGATATCCTTGTTTTTGAATGTATATATTATTTAGGACTCGAATGAATTTTTCCAGAGAAATTGGTTTCATGATATAGTCAAATGCACTTATACAATGATCTTTGTAGGCATATGCAGCGCAATTCATACTAATAATTACCTCTGGCTTTTGTTGGCCAAATTTGTTCCAATCAATTTGTTGGAGCTTTGCAAATTCCAGATCCATGAAAATAAGATCTACTTCGTTTTTGTGAAGGTAGGTTCGAGCTTGATTTAGATTGGAAAAACAAGCGTTTATGTTGAGGTAGGGAACGCTATCTCCATATTGTTTTAAAGATTCAATGTGGAGTAAATCACGGTCAATAATAATGCTTTCAATGATCATGGCCACTAAGATAGTAGCTTTTAATCAGTATAAAATAAATGTTAACACTCTTTAACCCGATTGTTAAGGAGTGTTAATCTTTATTTTTGTGGAATAGGCATTTGTAAAGAGTCTATTATACCTAATTCTATCAATTCAGATTTTGAAATAGAAGGTCTTTTGTTATTTTGAATTCTTCTCAACATAATTTCCCCAACTTGTCTTGCCGATTCTTCAGTCAGAAACACATTCTTTTTGTCGATCGCTGGAATCCTATCCTGTTTGATTGTTGGTTTTCCATTCATAGAAATAATGAATCCCCAACCATTGTCAACTTGCATTGTTTCCATGGTCCATTCCAATTTAATGGATTGTTCCGTTTTTCGGGCTTGCTCCATTTTTTTAGATTGGAATATGAGAATCGCAATAATTGCCATAATAACCACAGATAATCCAATAAATACTAATTTATTTTTATTCATAATGATAGCAAAAAAAAGGGTTGTAATAGCTACAACCCTTAATAGTATAATTTCTATTTCTAGTTATCGTCGTCGTCTTCTTCTACATTTGGTTGAAATTCCCAAAGGTCATCCAATCTTGTTCCTGAAGAGTTACCAGTGGTCATATAACCTCTGTTGTTGATAGAAAATCCAACTGCATATTGGCGGCTTGCAACTTCATCTTCTAAAGAAGTTACTTCATCCCAATCACCTTCACCACTATTTCCAGATGGATCGAATTCCCAAACATCTCTTTGTAGAGATCCATTTGTTCCAGAAGCAACATATGCTTTATCGTCAATTACGAAAGCAACAGCATAGTAACGAAGAATATCTCCATCCTCATCAACATCATCATCATCAAGGTCTAACATTCTAGTCCAAGAATCTGTATCAGGATCAAAAGAGTAAAGGTCATTTACAGTAACACCATTACTTTTACCCAAGCAAACATAACCAATATCATCAATAACAAAAGCAGAACCGCCTCGTAATTTTTCACCACTGAAACCAATACTAGACCATTCTCCAGTTGAAGTGTCATACTTCCAAAAGTCTTTCAATTCATTTTTGTCATCACCATCAAGAAATCCGTATCCAGTTCCAACATAACCGTTATCACCAATACCAAAAGCAACGGCTTCTTGTCTTGCTCCTCCAGGAAGATCGGCAATTTGAGTCCATGAGTTATCTGTAGGATCATATTCGTAGAAATCGTCAAATCTAGTTACATCACCATCAAATCCTGTTCCTACATATCCTTTACCTCCTGCAGCAAAAGCCACAGCAGATTGGCGAACTAATCCAGGAAATGAAGTTACAGAACCATCGTCACCAGTGCTTATTGAAGCCGACCAGCTATCTAATTCACCATCGTATTTTCTGAAATCAGCCAAACGGTCATCTCCGTCGTAACCCGTACCTACATATGCCTCGTCGTCAATGACAAAACATACAGCATTGCTTCTTGTACGACCATCGTAACTAGAACGCTTAACCCAGTTACCATCATTATCGTCACCGCTACTACAGCTAGTCGAAATTGAGAGTGTTGCAATAATTCCTAATAATAATCTTTGTCTCATTTGTTATGATTTTTCAAAGTTAAATTTGTTTCCGGGCCAAATAACCGTTATGTTATCTTTAATTTAATCCATAATTGTATAGGTATAAAACAGGAGTCTATAATCTTGTATATAATACCCGGGTATTTTATCTGATCGACAAATATAAATAAAAAACTAAATGATATCTTTTCTATTTCTAAAAAAACCGTAATTAATTTAGAAAAATTAACAATTCCTCACGGAACTTAGGGGTTGTCGATATTTTAATTACATTTGTCCGATAATTTTAATTGATTTATCTATAAAAGTTCATTCCTTCCTTGAATTTGATTTTCTTTGTTGAACTTTATATTAGAATACTGAAAATATGCAAAAAATAAGTTTGTTTTTTTTACTGGTATCCGTTTTTTTCATTAGCTGTTCTGATGATTATGAAGAGCATGAAATTGGTGAAGATTTAGTTGATAATTCTACTGACGTTCGCTTAATCGATACGTTTACAATTTACGCCTCTACAGTAATTCTTGATTCAATAGCTACCTCTGATGCGGATGTGATGACTGTTGGTAGATACGTTGATCCTTATTTGGGAACAGTTACTTCCAATGGTTTTACTAAGATAGGTTTAGGTGGTTCTTTTGATTTGGAAGCGAATGATGATCCGGTTTATGATTCCATTGTGTTTGTTACTTATTATGATGAAGATTATTATGGGGATACAACGGTTAGCCAGACCTTAAATTTATATCGGGTTACCGAAGAAATGGAGTTGGAAGAAGATGAAAGTGGAAATGAATATCTGTATAATGTAAGTAGTTTCGAAATTGATACTGTGCCCCTAGGAAGCAAGACTTTTACGGCAAGACCTATGCGTACAAGTGATAGTGGTGATGAATATAATTTTAGAATGAATTTGTCAGATGAATTCGGTCAGGAACTAATTGATATGGCTATTGATCATGACGAAACACTACAAGCTAGTGCAGAATGGGAAAATTACCTTGAGGGAGTTTCATTGCGGCCAGCAGTTGATGATGATGCAACAATATTAAATTTTCAGACATCGAATGATACCTTAATGTATATTCGTTTGTACTATCATGAAACTAGTACAACTACCGATAGTGATGAGGTTCTCTATCACGATTTTCCAATAGGATCATCTTCTTATGTATTCTCGAACTATCAATCGGATCGAACGGGTACCCCTTTGGAGAAACTTGTGGAGCAAAAATATGATCTGTCTTCTGAAGATGCAGGACAACGTACCTTTATACAAGGTGGAATTGGATTAATGACCAAATTGATAATTCCTTATATTGAAAATCTATCTACTTTAGGTTTAGCAGGATCACTATTGAAAGCAAAGCTGATTTTTTACCCAGCTATAGGATCTTACGATGACGATTTGTATCCTTTACCTGACTCATTCAATCTGTATACTTGTGATGATTATAATGATATTGAATCAGCGTTGTATTCTAGTTCTGGAGCTGCATTAACTTCTGTGTTTTACGAGGATGAGGAATATGGTGAGGAATCTTATTTCACGTTTGATGTAACTTCACATTTTAACGATGTACTTACTGACGGGGATGATGATACGAATACTTTATTGATTTCTTTAGAATCATCTTCATTGAGTAATTCTACAGATAGAATGGTATTAACAAATGACAAAGCAACTGATTTTGAATTTAAAATTGAAGCAACTTATGTGGTTCAGGACGAAGAATAACTTCTCATCATTTATAATAAAGAGAATTACAATTCTCAGTATTTTTTTATTGGTAATGGGAGAGTTTGCTGTAACTGCCCAAAATAACACGTCTTCTCCTTACTCTTATTTTGGGTTAGGTGAATTAGCCGAAAGTTCTAGTGCCGTTAGTAGCGCCCTAGGTGGAGGTGGATTGTCCTATAAAAGTGGAGGATATTTAGCCATCGATAATCCAGCTTCCTTAGCAGGTATCGATAGTTTAAAATTTATTTTTAATGTAGGGATGGTTTCTAAAAATTCCAAATTGAATCAAAAAGGTGAATCGGATAGCTTTTCTGATAATAACCTAACTCAGTTGGCTTTTGGTTTTCGCGTTTCTCCTCTTATTTCTACTGCTATTTCCTTGGTTCCTTATACAAATGTCGGCTACGAAATTACTACCATCGAAACGGTTACCGGAGGAACTGATTATTATCAGCGTACGGTGACTGGTAATGGAGGTTTGAATCAGCTGGTTTGGACCAATGGTTTTAAGGTTTCTGAGAATTTTCATTTAGGGTTAAATACTATTTTTATTTTTGGAAATAATACACATGCAGAGTATTTAGTACTGGAAGAATCGTCTTATTCATATGTGAGTGAAGAAGAAATGATTTCTCAAGGGGTTTTTGTAAATATGGGTGCTCAATATCATGGAAGTTTAAATCGTGAGTGGGATTTTTCTCTGGGAGCTAAATTTCAACCTAAAATAGGTGTTAGTGCTAAGGAACGTATTGTTGTAACCAATTATGCTTCAAGTACTGGAGATACTATCTATGAAAATAGTTTAAATAGAGGTTCATTTGATGTTCCAATGACTTATGCTTTGGGCGTTGGTTTAACCAAAAATAAGCAACTTTGGGTGGGTGCCGATTACCTTCATGAAAAATGGAGTGATACGGAGATATTTAATGAACAAAACGAACTTGAAGATAGAGATAAGTTTAGTGTTGGCGTGAGTTATTCACAAAATTCTGGCTACGAGACAAAATTTGTTAAAAAACTTACCTATCGATTTGGAGCTTTTTATGATACTGGTTATATAAAGGTGAATGGTGAGAATATCTCAACTCGTGCTGTGACATGCGGATTGGGAATTCCTTTATCTCGAGATAAGGGTGTCATTAATGTTGCTTTTGAATTCGGACAGATGGGAACTACAGTTAATGACAATGTGCGTGAGGATTATGGGAAGATCACTCTTGAATTTAGCTTGTTCGAACGTTGGTTTATGAAGCAAAAGTATAATTAGAAGTGGTCTTTAATTAAGATATTTAAGTCCGTAGCAGTTGTGCTACGGATTTTTTTTGTCTTCTTTTTGATAAATTTTAAGAGATGAATATTCGCCTTATTGGCGAAACAAAATAATATTGTATAATTTTAGGCTGGAAACAAATAAGTTCAGTCCAAATTTTGCGATCTGAAAAAAGGGAATTTCCAGTTAAATACAGTACGAAATATGAGAATGATATACAAACCTCAGGAGTATCGAATAAAGGATGAGAGAATGAAACCTTTTATCGATGAATCTGAAATCTGGGAAATTTTAGATAAAGCTAAAGCTACAAAAGATAATGTTCGAAAAATCATTCAAAAATCTCTAGATAAAAATCGCCTGAGTCTTCAGGAAACAGCCGTTTTATTGAAAACAGAGGATCCTGAATTGATTGAAGAGATTAAGCAGGGTGCTAGAGAGTTGAAAGAAAAAGTGTATGGTGATAGAATTGTGATTTTTGCGCCTCTTTATATTGGGAATAAGTGTGTGAATAATTGTACATACTGTGGTTTTCGAGCTTCCAATACAAAGCAAAAAAGAACGACTCTTAATCACGATCAGATAAAAGGTGAGGTGACGGCATTAGAGGATAATGGACAAAAACGATTAATTTTAGTTTATGGTGAACATCCTCTTTATGATGCTGATTTTATTGCCGATTCCGTGCGTACAGTTTATGATGTAAAGTCTGGTAATGGTGAAATTCGTCGGGTAAATATTAATGCAGCACCTTTAGATATTGAAGGTTATAAAAAAGTGAAAGCAGCAGGAATAGGAACCTACCAAATTTTTCAGGAAACCTATCATCGAGAAGCTTATGCTAAATATCACTTGAGTGGTAAAAAGAAGGATTTTAATTGGCGATTAACCGGTTTAGACAGAGCGCAGGAAGCTTTAATTGATGATGTGGGTATAGGAGCTCTATTTGGCTTATACGATTGGAAATATGAGGTTCTTGGTTTGCTTCGTCATGTGAATCATTTCGAGGCATGTTATAATGTCGGTCCGCACACCATTTCTTTTCCAAGAATTAAAGCGGCATCCGATTCTAATATCGATCCCGAATTTGAGGTGAGTGATGCTGATTTTATTCGATTGGTTGCGATTTTACGACTTGCAGTTCCTTATACAGGAATGATTTTAACCGCACGAGAAAGTAAAGAAATTCGCGAAGAGGTTATAAAATTGGGTGTTTCACAGATTGATGCGGGAACGAATATTCAATTGGGCGGTTATTCCGAAGACAATGCCAAAGCGCAAAAGTTGGAGCAGGAACAATTTGAAATCGGTGATCCTCGTAGTTTAGCTGAAGTGATTGATGAATTGCTCGATAAAAAATATTTGCCATCTTTTTGCACGGCCTGCTACCGAAAAGGAAGAACAGGAGAACATTTTATGGAATTCTCGGTTCCTGGTTTTATCAAACGATTTTGTACGCAAAATGCAATTTTAACTTTAGCTGAATATCTGGAAGATTACGGCTCTGTTGGGATGAAGCGTAAAGGTTATGAGTTAATTGAAGAAAAGATCGGAGAATTAAAAGATATTCAGAAAATTGACGATTTGCTTATTCGACTCGAAAAAGTGAAAAATGGAGAAAGGGATTTGTATTATTAAATTCAGTTCAAGTTACAAAATACTAAAAGTGCCTGGTTTGGGCACTTTTTTTGATTGTATTCGTTTGATTATTTTACTCGCTTTTTAAAATGTTGAGAGTCACCCCATTCTCCGTATGCAATTTTTCCATCGGCCATGTTTATTCTGGCTTCCATACAGTTGGTGCAATCCTCGGCACCTTCGTCAATACAAGGTTTGTTCTGATACAGTAAATAGTTTGCCCTTTCCAATGTTGGTGTAATGTTGGGCATAATAATGTTAGCACCAATGCGAAGTGCTTTTTCTCTTCCCAGCGGATCGATTGCTTGAAGTGCCGTGGCTGCGGCAATGTTAATGTCTTTCATTACAATTCGGAGCACAGCTATCATTTTTAGGCTCAATCGAAATCGATCACTCAAGCTCATTAGCTGATCTTTGTATTGGTACAAAGGAGTTTGATCGTGTTCAATAAAAGGTCCCATGCCTACCATATCAATATCGAAACCTTTCATGAATAAAATATCATTGGCGAGATCTTCATAGGTTTGAAAAGGAAGACCAATCATCACACCGGTGCCGGTTTGATAGCCGATTTGTTTTAAATATTGCAAGCACTTAAGTCTTGTTGAGTGCGAATGATTTTGGTTTTTAGGGTGAATTTTTTCGTACAATTCAGCATTGCTCGATTCTATTCTAAGTAAATATCGATGAGCTCCTGCATCAAACCATTTTTGGTAGGTTTCCCGCTTTTGTTCTCCTAGCGAAATGGTTATGCCCAATTCGTTATTGCTAAGTTTCTTAATTTCGTGTAGTAAGTTTTCTATTCGATCAACAAAGACTGGGTCAGTACGTTCTCCCGATTGCAAAACTAAAGATCCGTATTTGTGTTGGTAAGCAAAATTTGCAGCTTTAAGAATTTGTTCATCGGCAATATCGTAACGATTCACTTTGCCATTTGAGGCACGAATACCACAATACAAACAATCTTTTTTACAGATATTCGAGAATTCTATCAATCCACGAAAGTGTACATTTTGCCCAATGTGTTTTAGTTTGACGTCGCTTGATTTTGCGAATAAAGCTTTTTCATCTTCTTTTGCAGATTGAAGCAACCGAATGATATCTTCTTTTGATAACTGATCTTTTTCTAATATTTGCTGAAATGTTTCTGTCATATGGACTCAACTACTATTTGTTCAAAACCAAAATTACTGATAATAATTTAGCTTTCTGTATCGTCTCTGCTAAAGTCGATTTTTGAATGGTACAATCTGAATTACTTTTTTTTGTAAATTTTAGATCTAATGAGATTTTAAAATTGTTAAAATGTTATGCAAAAGTTTATTATTACTTACAGATTGTTTGAGAGATAGCCTTGTTGGGTATAGATTATTATTACATTTGTTTAAAATAGCAAAACACTAAATAGCGAAAAATGATAACAGAACAGTTACTAAAACCTAAAAGTATTGTTGTTGTTGGAGGTTCTGATGATGTTCAAAAGCCTGGAGGTAAAGTCTTAAGAAACCTTATTGATGGAAACTTTTCGGGAAAACTATATGTTGCCAACCCAAAAATGGATCAGGTACAATCAGTGCGTTCTTATAAAGATCTAAACGATTTACCTCAGGTAGATTTGGCCATAATTGCCATTGCTGCTAAATTTTGTCCTTCTACAGTGAAAATTCTCGCTGAGAATAAAAACACACGTGCTTTTATTATTCTTTCTGCTGGATTTAGTGAGGAGAATCAAGAGGGGGCAAAATTGGAGCAGGATATTGTTGAGATTGTAAACTCAGTAGGAGGATCATTAATTGGTCCGAATTGCATTGGAATGGTCAATCCGAATTATAATGGAATATTTACCAGTCCAATACCGGTATTAAATCCCTATGGTTGTGATTTTGTTACCGGTTCGGGAGCAACAGCAGTTTTTATTTTAGAGTCCGGAGTTCCGAAAGGATTGTCTTTTGCGAGTGTTTATTCTGTTGGGAATTCTGCTCAATTGGGAGTGGAAGAGATTCTAAAATATTTGGACGAAAGTTTTGATCCACAAACTAGCAGTAAGGTTAAATTGCTCTACATCGAGAACATCGATAAGCCTGAAATACTACTAAAACATGCTTCTTCTCTAATCCGTAAAGGTTGTAAAATTGCTGCAATAAAATCTGGAGGTTCCGAAGCAGGAAGTCGTGCGGCATCTTCTCATACAGGAGCTTTGGCTAGTTCCGATGTGGCTGTTGATGCTTTATTTCGGAAAGCTGGAATTGTCCGTTGCAAGGGACGCGATGAATTGGTAACAGTCGCTTCCATTTTTATGCATCCTGAATTAAAAGGGAAAAATATTGCTATTATTACTCATGCAGGCGGACCTGCAGTTATGTTAACAGATTCTCTTTCTAATAATGGTTTATGTGTTCCTTCGATTGAAGGTCCCAAGGCCGACGAATTGGTAACGAAGTTATACGCAGGTTCATCGGTGAGCAATCCGATTGATTTTTTGGCAACGGGAAATGCAGAACAGCTTGGGGATATTATCGATGCTTGTGAAAATGATTTTGATCAGGTTGATGCCATGGCGGTGATCTTTGGTAGTCCAGGCCTGTTTCCTGTTTACGATGTGTACGATCTTTTGGATGAGAAAATGAAGCAATGTAAAAAGCCAATTTATCCTATTCTGCCTTCGGTTATCAATGTGAAAGATGAAATTCAGCACTTTCTAAATAAAGGGAGAATCAATTTTCCCGACGAGGTGATTTTTGGTGATGCTTTAGCGAAAGTTTATCATACAGCTAAGCCACAACCCGAAAAAATTCAAATGCCAACTCTTAATGAAATTGAGATACGTAAGATTATTGAGGAGGCGGAAAATGGATATCTGAATCCACAACAAATTCATAATTTATTAGATGCTGCTGGTATTGAAAGAGCCAGAGAAGGTGTTGCTGATAGCGAAGAGGAAATTGTTACTTTGGCTAAAAAGATTGGTTTTCCTTTGGTGATGAAAGTAGTTGGACCTATTCATAAATCTGATGTTGGTGGTGTTCGCTTAAATGTTAGTGATGAAGATACTCTTCGCTCTGAATTTCAAAGAATGATGCAAATTAAAGATACTTATGCCATTATGTTGGCACAAATGCTAAGTGGAACCGAAGTTTTTATCGGTGCTAAGCGTGAAGATAAATTTGGACATCTTGTTTTATGTGGTTTGGGAGGGATATTTGTTGAAGTTTTAAAAGATGTGAAGGCGGCATTGGCTCCAGTTTCGAATCAGGAAGCTTTAGATATGATTCGTGGTTTGAAATCCTACGGTATTATTAAAGGAGTAAGAGGTCAGGAACCTGTGAACGAGTCTAAATTTGCCGAAGCAATTACTCGAGTTGCTGCCTTAATGAAGGTTGCACCTGAAATTTTTGAGATGGATTTGAATCCTTTGCTGGGAAATAAAAATGCGATTGTAGCAGTTGATGCTCGAATTCGAATTGAAAAATAATTGCGAAATTAGTATGCATGGAGAAATATTTAGGTGATGAGAAAGTTAAAAGATCTTAGTTTAAACGAAAAGCTGATGATTGGTTTTGTAGTTATCCTTTTGTTGGGAATTGCTGTAAAATGGAAAGAAGTAAAAACTGGTTTTTTCAAAGGGTTCGAAAATTATACGGAACAATCAGATAAGTAAATTGTTGTAGCATGGAAATTTGCACGCTATGGATTCTTAAAATTGGCCATCATGAAAAAACAAGACGTGATTTTTGCATTAGGTTTTATTCTGCTATTTCTGCCTTTTTTTGTATCTCGAAGTATTTTCGATTTCTATATTGATTTTAACAAAGCTCACGGAATGATCACCAGTTTTGTGAAATTTGCAATACTAGCAACAATCGGCGAAATCATTGGACTTCGGCTTCGAACCGGGAAGTACTATCAGAAAGGTTTTGGTGTATTGCCCAGGGCTATTGTTTGGGGATTTTTAGGCTTATCTATAAAATTGGCCTTTGTGATTTTTGCAGCAGGATCGCCAGTAATTCTATCTTATCTTGGTGTGAGTGGAGCAGAGGATGCCATAATGGGTTCTTTTTCTGGAAAAAAACTTTTGGTTGCTTTTTCAATTAGTTTGTTCCTGAATTTGTTTTATGCGCCAGTTTTAATGACTTTTCATAAGATTACCGATGTACATATTATCGAGAATGGAGGTACTTTGTCGGGTTTTTTTAAGCCCATTCAAATATTAAAAATCCTTATCAACTTAAATTGGGATGTTCACTGGAATTTTGTGATTAAAAAGACAATTCCTTTGTTTTGGATTCCTGCCCAAACCATAACCTTTTTGTTACCTGTTGATTTTCAGGTTCTTTTTGCTGCTTTTTTGGGCGTTGTTTTGGGTGTATTACTTGCTTTTGCAAGTTTGAAAAGTTCCAAATAATTTTAACTTTGTAGAAGCTAAAAAAATACAAACAAAATTGATTACACTAAATACGATTTCCTATGAATAAAATTGGATTGTTTTATGGACCTGTAGGTGGAAATGTTGAAAGAGTTGCTAAACTTATTGCTGAAAAAATAGATTCCGATCGAATTGTTGTTCGTAAACTTAAAGATTGTGAAGCAAAAGATCTGGAAGATTATTCAAATATCATATTTGGAATTTCTACTCTTGGAAAACATAATTGGTCTTCCGATAATGCAGGAAACGATTGGGATATTTTCTTTCCAAAATTAAATGGTTTAGATCTAAAAGGAAAAAAAGTGGCCATTTTTGGTTTGGGTGATCACATTGCTTATGCAGACTATTTTGTTGATTCTATGGGCGATTTGGCCGATAGTATTCAGCAAACAGGTGCTACTATTCTTGGTGAAGTAAGTGGTGAAGGTTATGAATTCAATGAGTCGAGAGCCTTTCGGGATGGTAAATTTGTGGGTTTGCCTTTAGATGAAGATTTTGAGGATGATTTAACCGAGGAAAGAGTTGATAATTGGTTGAAACAGATTCTTCCAGAATTTGATTAGTCAAATGAATTATTTAGCAGGCTGACGTTTTTTCGATCAGCCTTTTTTTTGTTTTTTAGCTAGCATATTAGTAATGCGATTAAATGGCGTATATTGTAATTATAATGGCTAAAAAGGTTTTAAATAGTAATTGAAATCTGGAAAATTGATATAATTTACTGTTCTGACCTATTCATTTAAATGTGAAATCTTAAAATGATGAAAACCCCTATTAATTCTCAGATTGTCGATCAGAAGCTTGCTTTGTGCGGAATCGATAAAATGGAGGATGCCAGCATTCGAGATGTGGTTCGTGTTGTTAATATGATTGAAGAAGAAACTGGTGAAAAATTCATTCGTATGGAAATGGGTGTCCCCGGATTAAAGCCTTCCAAACTTGGTGTTGAAGCTGAGAAGCAAGCCTTGGAAAATGGTGTTGCTTCTGCTTATCCTATGTTGGAAGGCGTAAAGTTATTGAAGCAAGAGGCCTCTAAATTTGTAAAAAACTTTATGAATGTTGATATCCAACCCGAAGGTATTGTACCAACGGTGGGGTCTATGCAAGGAGGATATGCCGCCTTTATGGCTATAGGCAATTGCGAGGCAAATAAAGATACCATCTTATTTATCGATCCTGGATTTCCAGTGCAAAAAACGCAACTAGAGGTCATGAATCAGAAATACGAATCTTTTGATGTGTTCAATTATCGTGGAAATAAGTTGAAAGACAAATTGGAGTCATTTTTGGAAAAAGGAACTATCGCAGGAATCATCTACTCTAATCCAAATAATCCAGCGTGGATTTGTTTTAATGAGGAAGAGTTGAAGATTATTGGTGGGCTTGCTACTAAATATGATGTTATTGTAATGGAAGATTTGGCCTATTTTGCTATGGATTTTCGCTCCGATTTAAGCCAACCCGGAGTTGGTCCCTATCAGCCTACTGTTGCAAACTATACTGATAATTATGTGCTAATGATTTCAAGTTCGAAAGCATTTAGTTACGCCGGACAGCGCATAGGTCTTCTTTGTGTTTCTGATGCCTTGTTTCATAAAAAATATAAAGGCTTGCAATCGCGATTTGGAGCCCACGAGTTTGGATACGCAATAATTTATCGGATTATTTATGCGCTTTCTTCCGGTACTTCTCATTCTGCACAGTATGCTCTGGCGGCAATGTTGAAGGCTGCCAACGAGGGGCAATTTAATTTTGTAGAAGAGGTGAGGGAGTATGGAGAGAGGGCGAAAATTATGAAAAAATTATTTTTTGAAAATGGATTCGAATTGGTTTATGAGAAGGACGAATCTTTGCCTTTGGCCGATGGATTCTATTTCACGATTAGCTATTCAGGAATGAGTGGACCAGAATTAAATAAAAAGCTATTGTATTATGGTATTTCGGCTATTTGTTTGAATGAAACTGGCAGTTTAAAAGAAGGCTTGAGGGCTTGTGTTTCTCAAGTTTCGAGGGAGCAATTCAAAGTGTTGGAGTTTCGCCTAAAAGAATTTCACAATCAGTATAAAATACAGAACTAATACAATAGTTTCGATTATGATTGTAATCCTATTGATAGTGGTTTGATAGATAGTTTTTTGTGCAAAATTCAAACGAATACCTAGCATATTGCGTTCATAAAGTTTCATGAATTTAAATTCACGAAACTTTTTTTTTACTATATATTAACATTTGGATTAATAAATTATGAAGTTGTTTGATATTGACTGAATGAAGTTGCAATTTGTAAGCAATACCAGTTAAAAACAAATAAATCAAAACTTAAAAATTGAACAATTTATTTAGACTGATTGTAAATTTTTTGAATTGATAATAAATCGAAAGTAAAAAGCCTTAAATTGCTTTTGAATTGTTACCTTTATGCTGAAAAATCAAATGTAATTCTTAATTATATATACGCTATGGCAAAATTTAAAGGTGCTATTGTTGTTGATACTGAAAAATGTAAAGGTTGTGGTTTATGTGTAGTAGCTTGTCCTACAAATGTCATCGAACTTGCTCGTGATGTGAATGGAAAAGGTTATCATTATGCATATATGGCCAACCCTGATGCATGTATTGGCTGTTCTAGTTGTGGACTCGTTTGTCCTGATACTGTAATTACTGTTTATCGAACAAAAGCAAGCTAGAACAAAGCTACAATATTCAAAATCTGAAAAATTTATAAAAATATTCGTAATGGGAGACGTTCGTTTAATGAAAGGAAATGAGGTTATCGCCGAAGCAGCTATTCGTTGTGGATGCGATGGGTATTTTGGATACCCAATTACTCCTCAGTCCGAGGTAATGGAAACCCTAATGATCCGCAAGCCTTGGGAAGATACAGGGATGGTGGTTTTACAAGCAGAGAGTGAAATAGCCGCAATTAATATGGTATATGGAGGTGCTTCTTGTGGTAAAAAAGTAATGACATCTTCATCCAGCCCAGGGGTTAGTTTAAAGCAAGAAGGGATTACCTATTTAGCAGGTGCTGAATTACCTGCTTTGGTAGTAAATGTTGTACGAGGAGGACCAGGATTAGGTACGATTCAACCTGCTCAGTCGGATTATTTTCAGGCTGTTAAAGGTGGTGGACATGGTGATTATAAGTTGATTGTGTTGGCTCCAGCTTCGGTTCAGGAAATGAACGATTTTGTTGATTTAGCTTTTGAGCTTTCTTTTAAATATTTAAATCCTGCAATGATTCTTTCTGATGGTGTTATTGGCCAGATGATGGAAAAAGTGGAATTGTCCGATTTTAAAGCTCGTTGGACCGATGAGGAAATTGAACAAATTTCTGGATCGTGGGCTACAACAGGAAAAACAGCAGATCGTGATCGCAATATCACAACTTCTTTGGATTTAGATTCTGCAAAACAAGAAATATTTAACCATAAATTGCAGGCTAAATATCGTGCAATGGAAGAGAATGATGTGAGATTCGAAAAAATTTCTTGCGATGATGCAGATTATCTTTTTGTTGCTTATGGTTCAAGTGCTCGTATTTGTCAGAAAGCAGTAGAGCAGGCTCGCGAAAAAGGAATTAAGGTTGGCTTACTTCGTCCGATCACTTTGTTTCCATATCCTGTGAAAGCAATCCAGGAAATGTTGAGTACTGTAAAAGGGATTTTATCTGTTGAAATGAGTGCTGGCCAAATGGTAGAAGATGTTCGTCTTGCCGTAAATGGCAAAGTACCTGTAGAGCATTTTGGTCGTTATGGAGGAATTATTCCAACACCAGAAGAAGTAGTTGAGGCATTAGAACAAAAAATTATAGGAAGATAAGTTATGACAGCAACAACTGATATCAACAAAATAATTAGTAAAGAGAACCAGGTTTATGGAAAAACCGATCTTTTGCTTAATAATGAAATGCATTACTGTCCTGGATGTACTCATGGAGTAATTCATAAGGTAATTGCTGAGGTGATTGATGAAATGGGGATTCAGGATAAGACAATTGGTGTTTCGCCAGTTGGATGTTCTGTCTTAGCATACAATTATATTGATATTGATTGGCAACAAGCAGCTCACGGTCGTGCTCCCGCATTGGCGACAGCCGCTTCCCGATTAATGCCCGATAAATACGTTTTTACTTACCAAGGTGATGGCGACCTGGCATCTATTGGTTGTGCCGAAATTCTACATGCATGTAACCGTGGGGAAAATATTGTTGTGTTTTTTGTGAATAATGCTATTTATGGAATGACAGGAGGTCAAATGGCTCCCACAACACTAGAGGGACAGGTAACAGCAACAACTCCATATGGACGTGATTGTTCTACAACTGGATATCCAATGAAAATTACCGAAATGATTGCAATGTTGCCAGGCTCACGTTTTGTAACTCGAGAATCTGCCGAAACTCCTGCAGCGGTTCGTAAATTGAAAAAAGCCGTTCGTAAAGGCTTCGAAAATACCAGAGATCATCAAGGCATTTCCTTCATAGAAATTGTTGGAACATGCAGTTCTGGATGGAAGATGACTCCTGTTAAAGCGAACAAATGGATGAAAGAAAATATGTTTGAATACTATCCTCTGGGAACATTAAAGGATAGATAACATCCATTTTAATCAATTAAACTGTAAAAAAATGACTGAAGAAATTATAATTGCAGGATTTGGTGGTCAAGGTGTCCTTTCAATGGGTAAAATTCTTTGCTATTCGGCTATCATGCAAAATCAGGAAGTATCTTGGATGCCATCTTATGGTCCAGAAATGCGTGGTGGAACAGCCAATGTAACTGTTATTTTAAGCGACGAACGCATTAGTTCTCCTGTGTTGAAAAGCTTTGATACAGCGATCATTCTGAATCAGCAATCAATGGATAAATTCTTGCCTGAGATTAAGGTTGGAGGAACTTTATTGTACGATCCTAACGGAATTACACATCATCCTGATAGAAAAGATATTAATATCTATAAAATTCAAGGGGCGGCTCTTGCTGCTGAGATGGGAAATACTCAGACCTTTAACATGATTGTAATGGGAGCTTTTCTTAAAGTAAAACCTATTGTATTGCTTGAGAATGTTAAAAAAGGCTTGGAAAAATCTTTGCCAGAGCGTCATCATAAATTGATTCCGTTGAATATTGAAGCGATTCAAAAAGGAAGTAGTTCTGTTGAAACGGTTCATGAGTTGTAGGTATTAGTAAACCAAATTGATAAACTTTTGAGAAAGGAGAATTTCTAAGGAAATTCTCCTTTCTTGATTTTTAGCTAGTTAAGAAGCATTTACTATTATTACTTGATTCTTTCTTTTTTCAGAACTAAAAAAGAAATGAATTATCGTCTTAATTTGTTTTGAAAATATGAGATAATAGTTACCTTTGCACTCCAATTCAGGAGTGTGGTGGTTAGACATGATGATTGAATTGGAATTTCCTTATGAATCTATAGTTTTAGGGTTAAAACTTCGTATTGGAAATCATTTTGGGTTAGAAAAAGGCTGGTGGGGACCAGCCTTTTTTGTTTTCTTACTTTTCGTAGAAGTGCATTTCTTTAAGGTAAGTGTATGCTGTTTCAGGCATGAAGTAAGGAATGTCTTTTTGCTCTTTAATTGCTTTTCGAATAAAGCTTGATGAAATCTCCATTAAAGGAGCATCTACAATTTTAATATTTCCTTTTATTGCTATTTTTTCTGGATCGAAATTAGGGCGAGGGTACACAAATAAATCATGGTTTTGTAAAATTAAATCATGATTTTTCCATTTGGTAAAGTTTGTGAGATTATCTGAGCCAATAATTAAGGAGAAGTTCATTTGTGGATTTTTCTCTTGCAGATAGGTAAGTGTATCAATGGTGAAAGAGGGTTGAGGCATGCCAAACTCAACATTAGAAGCTCGGAATTTTGGGTAATTCTCTATGGCTTTATTTACCAAAGCTAGGCGATGATAATCTGCCAAAAGACTTTTTTTGTTTTTGAAAGGATTATGTGGGCTTACTACAAACCAAATTTGTTCCAAATCGGTGTACTCAACCATATAGTTGGCAATAGCGAGGTGTCCGATGTGTATGGGGTTAAAGGAACCAAAAAATAATCCTATTTTCATCTTATAGTCTCTCAAATTCTATTGGTTAAGAAAATTGTGTAAGGTATTTTCTGCTTCTGTAAATGCATCTTCAATCTTATCGTTCACAATTACAGTGTCAAATTGATCTGAATAAGCCAATTCAAATTTAAACTTTTCAATTCGTTTGGCAATTACTTCATCCGAATCGGTATTTCTGTTCCGTAATCTTTTTTCCAATTCTTCAATGGAAGGTGGCTGAATAAAGATTGCTAATGCGTCTTCCTTGTAGAATTTCTTGATGTTTACGCCACCAACAACATCAACATCAAAAATTACATTGTTGCCTTTGTTTCTTATTCTTTCAACTTCACTCTTAAGTGTGCCGTAAAAACAACCTTTGTATACTTCTTCCCATTCTAAGAATTCATTATTATCTATTTTGGCTTTGAATTCCTCGGCAGATAAAAACAGGTAATCTTTCCCATTAATTTCATTTCCTCTTTTGGCTCGGCTGGTCGCAGAAATAGAGAATTCCAAGTTGAAATTCTGCTGTAATAAATGTTTAACTATGGTTGTTTTACCGGATCCACTGGGAGCCGAAAAAATGAATAATTTGCCTGGCATTTGATGTGTATTATTGCTATTGGTATGAAAAAAGCGCAGGGTGATTGCCCTACGCTAAAATATGATTAATTGTATGAATTACAATACGTTTAAAAGTTGCTCTTTGATTTTTTCAAGCTCGTCTTTCATTTGAATGACAATTTTTTGAATGTTGGAATGATTCGCTTTTGAACCTAAGGTGTTAATTTCACGGCCAATTTCCTGAGCGATAAATCCTAGTTTTTTTCCTTCTGAATTTCCTGAAGTAGATGTTTCGATGAAGTACTTGCAGTGATTGGCAAGACGAACTTTTTCTTCGGTTACATCCAATTTTTCGAGGTAATAAATGATTTCTTGTTCGAATCTATTTTTATCTACATTCTGCTTTTCAACAAAATCGCGTAAATTATCATTTATTCTGGTGCGAACAGTTTCAATACGTTCATTCTCATATTGAGGAACTTCAGTCAAAAGGGTTTCAATATTGCCTATTCTGGCAAAAATATCTTCCTGAAGAGCTTCTCCTTCCTGACGACGGAAATTGATAATTTCATCTAATGCCGTTTTGAACCCTTCAAAAATAAGATTCCATTCTTCTTCGTTTAGTTCCTGATATTCTACTTTTAGAGCATCTGGTAACTTCAGAATTGTTTGTAAAATAGGCTCATTATCTATTGATACTCCAAGATTCTGAGATAGTTCTTGTAATTGTTTGTAGTAGGCTTCAACAATTGGTTTATTGATTTTGGTTTCTTTATCCGTTCCTACACTTTCAATAAAGATAGAAAGTTCAACTTTCCCGCGTTCCAATTTACTTTTAATCTCATTCCTAATCACCATATCTTTTTCTTTGTAAAGATTTGGGATGCGGGTATTGATATCTAGTTGCTTACTGTTTAGGGATTTGATTTCAATGGAAATTTTTTTATTTTCCAATTCAAGAGTGGCTTTACCAAAGCCTGTCATCGATATTAACATATTCGGGTTATTTATTTCAGCAAAGGTAAGAGTTTGTAGTGGATTTACAAATGCATTTTCTCTATATGCTTGAACTTTATTGTGTTTGTTAACTTTCTATTTAAGAGTGTATTTGGTTGTTTACAACGGATTTTGATTTCCATTTTCCAGTCCGGTAGTACAAATAGGAGAGAATCATTCCCATTGACCATCCCGTAGGAATAGACCACCAGATGCCTATTTCTCCAAGTTTAGAAGAGAGTAGGTAGGCTCCGGGAATACGAATGATCCAAAGTGAAAAAAGAGTTATAAACATAGGTATTAGTGTATCGCCAGCTCCTCGCAAAACACCATTGGTTGTAAACATGGTAGAAAAGAGAAGGTAAAAGGAGCTCACGATAATTAGGTATTTCTCGCCAATTGCAATTACATTGAGATCGGTAGTAAATAGTTTCATTAAGTTGCTGCCAAATAGAATAATAACTGCTGTCATGAGCAGACAAAAGGAATTGGATAAGATAAAGGTGGCTTTGAAGCCACGACGAACGCGTTCGATTTTATTTGCGCCCAAATTCTGACCTACAAATGCAGCTACGGCCTGCGAAAAATTCATGGCAGGCATCATGGCTAGGGAGTCAATGCGTCCCGCTGCAGTGTAGGCTGCTATTACATCGGTACCAAACGTATTTACGATGCCTAGTAAAGCCATCATTCCCAAGGCAACAAAAGTGTGCTGAAGTCCTGAAGGAATACCTATTTTTAAACTGGTAAGAAATAAATCTTTATCAAATACGAGTTTAAAAAGTGAAAATTTAAGAATGTAATGGTTCCTGTTTAGGTAAATGATTCCAGAAACAAATGCTCCTCCTTGAGCGATTACTGTTGCCCAAGCGGCTCCTGAAATTCCCCATTTAAATACCATCACAAATAAGATATCGAACAAAATGTTAAAAAGTGAGGCTAGAATCATAAAGTAAAGTGGCGTTTTCGAGTCGCCTAAACCACGCAAAATAGAGCTGGTACCACTAAATCCAAAGAACATAATCATCCCCGAAAGGTAGACGTTTAAGTAGCTTGTTGCATGAGGAATTAGTTCCTCAGGAAGTTGCAGTAATAGAAAAAGATCCTTGCTAAAAAGAATGCCCAAAATAGAAACGCCAATGCCTGCACCAAATAAGAACAGGTACATCGTGTCAACGGCTCTTTTTACTTTCAAAAGATCTTTGGCACCGTAAAATTGGGCGATAACAATAGAAAAACCCGAACCAATTCCAATGAGTAAGGCAATAAGCGTGAATATGATGGGAAAGGAAGCTCCAACCGAAGCAAGAGCTTCTTTTCCTAATACTTTTCCCACAATAATACTATCTACTATGTTGTAGAGTTGCTGAAACACGTTGCCCAAGAGCATGGGTAAAGTGAAATTTAATATGAGCCTGGCTTCGTTTCCTTTGGTAAAATCCTTCATTTATTCCTGTTTAGAGCTAGGAAAGCTCTGCTGTTATAGTTAACATGGTAAATTTAAGCTCGTTCGCTTAGTTCCAGCCATCGGAATTCTTTTTCATCAATTAATTCAATGACTTTTTTAATTCTATTGGCTTTTTCAATCAATTCATCGTTTGATAAGTTACCAGAACTCATGGCTATTTCTATTTCTTCTTTTTCAGATGTTAGTGTTTCAATGTCAACTTCCAGTTGTTCGAATTCACGTTTCTCATTGAATGATAGTTTTTTGCTTGGTTCCGATTTTGGTTTCTCTTTTTTAGGAGCTGTCTGTTTTTCTAATTTTTTAACTTCTTTCTCTTGCTGATTAAGCGATTCTCGGTAGATTGTATAGTTTCCTGGGAAATTTTGAATGATTCCATTTCCTTCAAAAACAAATAACTGATCCACAACTTTATCCATAAAATATCGATCGTGAGAAACAATGATTAAACAACCGGAAAAACTTAATAAATAATCTTCTAAAACATTCAAAGTCATTATGTCCAGATCATTAGTTGGCTCATCAAGAATTAAAAAATTTGGATTTTTCATTAAAACAGTCATCAAATACAAACGTCGTTTTTCACCACCACTTAGTTTTGAAACCTGGTTGTATTGCGTTTTGGCCGGAAAAAGAAAGTATTCCAGAAACTGAGAAGCCGACATAACTTTTCCATTGCCCAAATCGATTGATTCGGCAATTTCTTTAATAACGTCAATGATTCGTTCATTTTCATTGATCGTAATTCCATCCTGTTTGTAGTAGCCGTAAACAACAGTTTCTCCAATTTCAATTGATCCAGAATCAGCTTCGATATTGCGGGTAATCATATTTAGAAAAGTTGATTTTCCGGTTCCATTTTTTCCTACGATGCCAATTTTTTCACCTCTTTGGAATTTATAGCTGAAATCTTCGAGAATTTTAATGTCTCCATAGCTTTTGTAGAGATGCTCTAATTCTAGAATTTTTTTTCCTAATCTAGCCGATCTAATATCTAGATCCATTCCTGCTTCTTTGAACCCTGAATTTGCCTTCTTTTTGATATCCTCAAAGGCATCAACTCTGTATTTTGCTTTTGTGCCTCGAGCTTGAGGCATACGTCGTATCCATTCCTGTTCTGTTTTTAGTTGCTTTTGAGCTTTGCCAACTTCTGCATTTAAATTTTCAATTCGTTCGGCTCTTTTTTTCAGATAGTAGGAGTAATTGCCTTTATAGGTGAATAGGCTATTCGATTCCATTTCGATGATTATATTGCAAACTCGATCTAGAAAATATCGATCGTGAGTAACCATTAAAAGGGTTCCTTTTGATTTGTTTAGGTATTCTTCCAACCATTCTATCATTTCCAAATCCAAGTGGTTGGTTGGCTCATCAAGAATCAAGAAATCAGGATCGGTAATCAATACTTTTGCTAAGCCAATTCTCTTTTTTTGTCCCCCAGAAAGCTCTCCAATAGCTTGGTCTAGCTTGGTGATTTTTAGTTTCGATAAAATTTGTTTTACCTTATTTTCATAGTCCCAGGCTTTAAATTGATCCATTTTTTCGAGAACCTCTGCAAGTAATTCCTGATTGTTTTCGTTGAGGATTCGTTCGTAATCACGAATAAGTGAAAGAACAGGATCTGTTGAGTTAAATACCTCATTAAGAACAGTATTGTTAGGATCTAAATTTGGATTTTGTTCTAGATAAGCAATTTTTATATCGTTTCGGAAGGTAACTTCACCAGTATCTTGACTATCTATGCCTGCAATAATATTCAAAAGTGATGTTTTTCCAGTACCGTTCTTCGCAATTAAGGCAATTTTTTGTCCTTGTCCAACACCAAAGTTGATGTTTTCAAATAGTGTAAGATCACCGTAACTTTTGCTAAGGTTTTCAATTTGTAAGTATGATATCATGTAAGCTATTCTTAATTTTTGGAGATCAAATTTACGAATAAGTACCGATACATTACCATCCTAATGGCAGAACTAGCAGATTTGTTACTTTTATGAGCTTACGTACTAAGAATAATGTTTGATTTGTTCGATTGTCTGTGAATATTCAGGTTTTATTCAATGACTTTTTTAATTTCGTTTTATAAAAATTGAGTAGACATGCGAAAAAAAGAAAGATTCGATAATATAATATCCTGGTTTCGGCAAAATATGCCTGTTGCCGAAACAGAACTTCATTACTCTAACCCTTACGAACTATTGGTTGCTGTGATTTTATCTGCTCAGTGTACTGATAAAAGAGTGAATATGATGACTCCCTTTTTATTTGAAAAGTACCCTACGGCATTTGACTTGTCGCATGCTCGACAAGATGAAATTTTTGATTTAATACGTTCCTGCTCATATCCAAACAATAAAGCAAAACACTTATTGGGGATGGCTAAAATGTTGGTCGAAGATTTTAAAGAAGTTGTTCCTGATGATATTACCGAATTGCAAAAATTACCTGGTGTAGGACGAAAAACAGCTAATGTGATTGCGTCGGTTGTTTACGATAAGCCTGCAATGGCTGTAGATACGCATGTGTTTAGAGTCTCGGAACGAATCGGATTGACAACGAACTCGAAAACACCCTTAGAGACTGAGAAGCAATTGGTAAAATACATTCCCGAAGAATTTATTGCTACGGCTCATCATTGGCTCATACTGCACGGAAGATATGTATGTTTGGCAAGAAAACCCAAGTGTAAATTTTGTGGCATTAAAGAGTTTTGCAAATATTACGAGAGGGAAGAAAAGAAGAATTTAAAAGCCTCAAGATAAAATTGAGGCTTTAAATTTTTTAAAGGAAAAGAAGTAAACTAAGCGCCATTACTGCCATACCAGCAATCAAACCGTAGATAGCAATGTGGTGTTCTCCATATTCTTCTGCTGTTGGCAGTAATTCGTCCAAAGAAATAAAAACCATAATACCGGCTACTCCACCAAATAAAACTCCGAAAACGGTATTGTTTAAGCCAAGTACGGTATAAATTAAAATAAAACCAATGAGTGCTCCAACGGGTTCAGCCAAACCGGAAAGAAAAGAGTAGAAAAATGCTTTTGTTCGGCTCCCTGTAGCATAGTAGATAGGTACTGATACGGCAATTCCTTCGGGAATATTGTGTATTGCAATAGCTACAGCAATAGGAATAGCTACTGTTGGATCGGCCAAGGCTGCGGCAAAAGTAGCCAGTCCTTCTGGAAAATTATGGATTCCGATGGCCAAGGCCGAAAACATACCCATTCTCATTAATTTTCTGTCAATGGGAGGTTTACCGTCAAGATCTTCTATTTTTTTAACCTCATGTGGATTCTCATAGGAGGGAATCATCTTGTCAATTATCGCTATAAATAAGATTCCTCCAAAAAAAGAGAGTACAGTATACCAAGTTCCAGCAACATTACCATGGTCAAGAATGAGTGCATCTTTTGCCTTTTGAAATATCTCAACAAGCGAAACATAGATCATTACACCTGCGGAAAAACCTAAAGATAAAGCTAAAAATTTCGTGTTCGTTCGTTTGGCAAAAAAGGCTATTGCACTTCCGATTCCAGTAGCAAGACCAGCAAATAAGGTCATTCCGAAGGCAATGGCTACCGTATTGAATTCAAATTCCATATAAAAGCTAGTTATTTTTAATGTAAAAGACTTACCAAATGTAGTAAATTATTTGGATTAGATCTAAATAAGATATAAAGATGTTTATGTCTTGCTTAAAGAGGTGGCAAGTGCTAATTTTAATCAAATCGTAGTGTTGATTGAATAGTTTCTAATTAAAGTGCAAAATTATGACTTACGTTATTTCAGATGATTGTACCGCTTGTGGCTCTTGTATAAATGAATGTCCGGTAGATGCAATTTCGGAAGGAAATATTTATGTGATTGATCCTGAAATCTGTATTGATTGCGCTGCTTGCGCAGAACTTTGTCCGGTAGATGCAATTTCGGAAGACGAATAGATTTAGGATATTAATTTGGAGAGTGGAAAGGTGTTCATTAGTTGGACACCATTTTTTTGTTGTAAAAGTGGATGTATCGGCTTTTAGGCTTAGGTTGAAGAGAAAAACAGCTATGTTTTCCAAATAAAACTTTAGAATAAGTATGAATTGTTATGGTCGATAATTTTGATGAAGTTAAAACGATTGTAATTCTTAAGTGAATGAAAATCTTCTGAAATTTAGAAGATAAAAAGTGTATTTTTTCTCGATTATAAAATATTTAAGGTGATTTAAATGAACATAAAAAAATTATAGCTATTTTTTTTTAGTTTAATTTAAAATAATATAAATTTTTATGGTAAGTATTGAAATATTTGATTTAAAATATTATGAAAATATAATTATCCCCTCTTTAATAAAGATTATAAGATCCTCTATTGCTTATATTGTTAATTTTTTTAGAAATGTAATTTTGGATTTGGATGTACTTGGTTGGCTATTAGTATTTAACAGCGTGTAAATGTTTTATTGAATGGTTAATATTTGTTAATTTAAATAACAGTTAACCACATGTATGTTTACTAACTAAAAAAAATTATTCATGAAAAAACTGACAATTATTGTTTGTGTTTTATTAATGACAACTTTTCTGGTTCATGCGCAAACAAGACAAATTACTGGTACGGTGACGAATGCTGATGATGGGATTGGCATACCTGGCGTATCAGTTGTTCTAAAGGGGACAACATCAGGAACCAGTACAGATCTGGATGGTAATTTTACCATTTTATCCGATTCGCAGGGCATTCTTATATTTAGTTTTGTAGGAATGGTAACTCAAGAGATTGCTGTAGGAAACAAATCATCAATCAACGTTGTCCTTGGACAGCAATCTGTTGGTGTTGATGAAGTAATTGTTGTTGCTTATGGTACTAAGAATAAGAGAGCTTTAACTGGGGCGGTTACTGTTGTGGGTGCCGAGGTCCTAGATAACCAGATTGCTGTTTCTCCAGTAAGTGCTATTCAAGGTTCGGCTCCAGGGGTTAATATTTTAACTTCAGGAGGTCAGCCAGGTGAAAATCCAACCATCCGTATTCGAGGGGTAGGTAGTGTTAATGCCTCAGCGGATCCATTAATAGTTGTTGATGGTGTTGTTTTTGCTGGTAATCTGAATACCATAAGTTCTTCTCAAATCGAAACAATTAATGTTTTGAAAGATGCGTCTGCATCTGCATTGTATGGATCGCGTGCCTCGAATGGGGTAATCTTAATTACTACAAAGAGTGGTAAATATGTGAAAAAGGATGCTACCGTTTCTGTAAATGTAAGAGCCGGATTTTCCAGTGCGGCAGTCGATTTATATGACTATGTTGGCGCAAGTGATTATATGAAGTATTCCTGGGAGTCCATTAAGAATTCTGAAATTGCCTCAGGAGCAACGGATTCCGATGCTGCAATTGCTGCTACCGAAGACCTGATTTCGGTTGTAAAATACAATCCATTAGGCGTTGATAATCCTGTTGGAACCGATGGACAAATAGTAAGTGGAGCAAATCTAATGTGGGATACTGATTGGTATGATGCTCTTTCTAACGATAATGCATTCTACAATGAGTACGATTTAAGCATTAGCGGAAGCAGTGATAATGTGGTGTATTTTATCAATGGTAATTATTTGAAGCAAGAAGGTGCAATTATAGAGTCGGAGTTTGAACGGTATTCCGGACGTGTTAACCTAAAGGCAAAGTTAAAAGACTGGATGGAGATGGGAACAAATACTTCCTTCTCAAAATCTAATCAAAATTATCCAAATCAGTCGGGAAATTCCTACACAAGTATTATGCAATGGGCAAATACCATCGCAAATATTTATCCGATTTATCAAAGAGATGAGAATGGTGATCTAGTGTATGATGATAATAATGAAAAAATTTACGACTATGGAAATACCAGTGGTCAAACAGTAAATGCAGTACGACCTCGTTTAGGAGGTGAAAACGCTGTTTCATCCACACTTCTTAACGATATCTTATATACTCGAACCAATTTGTTTTCATCTACTTTTTTGAAAATTGATTTGTACAAGGATCTATCCTTTCGAACTAATTTCGGGTACGAACGATATATTTTTGATTCTTACGAGTATGATCATTATAAATATGGTTCTGCAGCTTCTGTTTCGGGTCGTGTTAGCCAGGAAAGAACAATTACTGAAGCTAAAACCATCACGAATTCTTTAAATTACAAAAAGGAGATTGACAATCACTCTTTTACAGTGGATCTTATCTCTGAATTTTACGATTATAACTATGATTATTTAGCAGCTCAGGGAACAGGATTTTTACCTGGTGTATCTGTTTTGTCTGGTAGTACCGTTCCAGAAGGTGTTTATGGTTATATAAACGCGGAACGACTAGAGAGTTATATGGCCAGAGTAGATTACAGCTATTTGGATAGGTATTTTCTGGATTTTAGTGTAAGAACTGACGGATCTTCAAGATTTTCAGAGGATCAGCGTTGGGGAACATTCTATTCAATAGGAGCTAACTGGATTTTATCTGATGAAAACTTCATGGAGAATGCCTCTAGTTTTATTGATCTTTTGAAAATCAGATCCTCTTATGGAGAGCTTGGTAACAATCGAGGAATTGGATATTTTCCTTACTATGCTTCCTACGATACTGGATGGAATAATGGTTCCAATACAGGAGTTCTTCAAGGTGGAATTGTAGATGAGGATATTAAGTGGGAGAAATCTGCATTGTTCAATGTTGCTGTTGATTTCGGATTTTTAAACAATAGGATTACAGGTTCACTGGAATATTATAGCAAAAAATCGGTGGATTTGTTATTTGATCAGCCTTTGGCTTCATCAACAGGAAATTTCGAGATTACAACCAATATTGGTTCAGTTAAAAATTCAGGATACGAATTTATTGTCAATACGGTAAATGTTCATACCAATGATATTTACTGGACAACGACTTTCAATATTTCAACCAATAAGAATGAAATTACCAAACTTCCTCAGGAGGAAATTATTAATGGAACCAAAAAATGGAAGGTTGGAAAATCTATTTATGACTTTTATATTCAGGAATATGCTGGCGTTGATCCATTAACAGGTGAGGCTTTATGGTATATGGATGTGGACGATGAAGATGGAAATACTGTCAAGGAAACCACGAATTTATATAGCGAAGCCGATCGATATTATCAGGGATCTTCTTTGCCTGATGTGACAGGTGGATTTGGAACCTATTTAAAATACAAAAATTTCGATTTGAATGCACAGTTTAATTATAGTCTCGGAGGACAATTGTATGATTACTCTTATGCAGGTTTGATGAGTAGTTTGGATAATCCAGGTCAGCAACTGTCCGTAGATATTAAAGATCGTTGGCAAAACACAGGTGATATTACTGATGTGCCTAAGTTAATTAATGCCAATAATGATTATAATTCAACATCTACTCGTTTCTTGTTTGATAATGATTATTTAAGGTTAAAGGCTTTAACTATTGGTTACAATTTGCCTGAGAACTTGTTGAAAAAATACAATATCTCTAAATGTAGATTCTATTTTCAAGCAGATAATTTGTGGACAGTAGCATCTCTAAAAGGTCTTGATCCTGAACAAAATTTGGCAGGAACAACAGATAGTCGTTCAAATATAATGAAGACAGTTTCGGTTGGTGTAAATTTTGAATTTTAATAAAAAATAAAGCAATGAAAAAAATATATATATTACTACTTGGTTTTGCGATGATGCTGGGAGGGGCAGGATGTTCCGATTACCTGGATGAACCACAACCTACAGATGTGCTCACCGCAAATGATATTTATAGTTCTACAGAAGGTGTTCAGGCCTACTTTTCTGGTATTTACAGATTGTTTAGAGGACAATATGAATATTCAACTGACGTTGCAACAACAGATGTTGGAGGAGTATATTCAATGTATTATGCTCGTTCTGTTAAAGGAAATGATTTGATCCAAAATTCATGGTATAATTTTGATTATGCTCATGAAAACAGAGAACCTACTTACCGACGGGTTCGGGTAACTTGGCAATATTGTTATGATATGATTAATCATGCCAATACTATTGTAAAAGAGGTTACCGCTAGTACAGCTCTTTCGGATGTCGATAAAACAGCTTTTGTTGCTGAAGCAAAGGCTTTACGAGCATATTTCTATTTTCAGTTGTATTTGGAGTACTATGCGCCTGATTCAGGCTTACAAACACCTCCTCTTTATAAAGAGCAGGTTACTGAAGGTGGACCGATGTCCGATCCAGATGAATATGTAGCTTTTATGATTCAGGATATTAACGATGCGGTTGAAGGATTAAGTGAAGATCGAATTAATAAATCCTATATAAATAAAAATGTAGCAAATGGTTTAAAAGCACGAATGTTGATGGCTTTGGATCAGGATTGGGATCAGGTAGAGGCTGCGGCTAAGGCTGCTTATGGAAATGATGCTGATGCAGCTTTGGATGCTACAATTTACGATACTGGTTTTGACGATCTTACCGCCAGTGAAGTAATTTGGAGCATGGACCAACAGGCCGATCAATCAAACTATTATTATATTGCTCCTCATGCTTTTGCTGATCACAATGCGGATGCTTACTTTGGAATGTGGGTAAATTCTGTTTTTGTAAACGAATTTTCAGATACAGATGTTCGAAATGAGTTCGCTAACTATTATGGGGGAACCACTGGAGATTGGTACGAATATGTAAGTAATAAATTTACCTTTACTTTCGAAGCAGATATTCATTTGATGAGAAAGTCTGAAATGGTATTGGTTGCTGCAGAAGCAAGATATCACCAGTCCGACGATACGGGAGCTCACGAACTTTTGTATAAGGTTCAGTTAAGTCGCGATCCAGATGCTATACAATCATCAAATACGGGAACAGACTTACTTGATGAAATTTTATTGGAAAGAAGAAAAGAATTGTATGCTGAACTTGGGATTGAGTGGTTCGATGCAAAACGATTCGCTACGGGTATTGTGCGTGATGATACACATCGAATTATTTTAACCTTAACTCCTAATGACAAACGATTCTTCTTGAAAATTCCTCAAGCAGAGATTGATGCCAATGATTTTATTGATGATTCGGTTAATGATAATCGGTAATTTAAGTAAATCAATGTGGTTGATGGCTACTCGTTTCGGGTAGCCATTTATGTAGAATGCAGTTTAAAAAAATGAAAGATGAAACCTTACATTCAATTTATGATTTTTGTGTTTTTTGCTTTACTGTTTATTGGAGAAATAAAGGGCCAAGGTGGTTTGGTTGATTCTCCCATAGAATTGGAAGAACATACCTTGATAAGTAGTTTTACTCAGTTTAGTTTTTCTGAAATAAGTAGAAATTACTTTGATAAATTCGCAGATATGTTAAATGTTGAAGGTGAATTTTTCTTGGATAAGGAATGGACGAAAGGTACTATTTACTTTAAGTCGAAGCAGAAAATAACCAACGATTCAATACGATATTTTGTATATGGTAAAGAAATGCATGTAAGTTATAATGGCAAAACAATGGCTATTATCAATCAAAAAATGATGGATTCTATTGTGTTGAAAGATCATAAGTTTGTTTATCAGGATTTTGTTCATGGTTCGAAAATGGCTCATGATTATTTGGAGTTATTATCCAATCATTCAATAAAATTGTACAAACATTATTCAAGTAAATTTATAAAGGCGAAAGAGGTAAGTTCTTATCAAGAGCAAGAAGAGGATCGATATGTGATTAGAGAAAAATACTATATTGGTTCAGAAAATGAAGCACCACATTTTTTTAAGCCAAGTAAAAAGAACGTAATTAGTTTGTTTGCTAATGAAAAAAAAGAAGTACAAGAATATGTAAAAAAGAATAATTTGAAATACAGTCAGGAAGCTGATTTGGTTCAAGTTTTTAATTATTTCGCTATCGACTAGTCACTTTAGCAGACAGTATAATAAAAAAGATAGCTTCGAATGATGTTTTTTTGTTAGTATCTACTATCGAGTGCTGTTGCGATTTTGTGAGTTTAGAATGTTTGTGATCTGGAGTGGAGAAATAGAGCTTTTCCTAAATTGTAGATGTGTGTTCGAAAAGGTTTGCAATCTGCGCTTTTTTCTTAATATTTGTATTATAGCTTCAGAGAGGTTTTTTGTGAGAGAGATGGTGTGAATACTTTATGTAATTGCTGCGAATAGTAGTGGCGAACTACTTCATCAGACTCAAGTAGATAAAAGTTACAAGTGGCTGATTTGTAATGAATAGAGAATAAGATTTTCTCAGGATTGATTATAGCATCTAATATTGATAGTATGAAATTGTTAATTAGCAATATAAAAACTTTGGTTCAGGTTGAAAATGAACCGCGAAAATGGGTTGCTGGATCAGATATGGCTCATTTGAACTGTATAGATGATGCCTATTTACTGATTGAAGATGAACGGATTTCTGATTTTGGGAAAATGGAAGACATGCCGGAATTTGATGGGGTAGAGGAATATGATGCCACCGGACGAATGGTGTTCCCAAGTTTTTGCGATTCACATACTCATTTGGTATATGCTGGTAGTCGCGAGCTTGAGTATACTGATAAAATAAAAGGATTATCGTACGAGGAGATTGCTAAAAGAGGAGGAGGAATTTTGAATTCGGCTATGCGTATGCACGAGGCAACAAAAGGTGAGCTCTACGATTCGGCTTTAGAGCGTATTCATGAGATTATCAGTATGGGAACTGGTGCAGTGGAAATTAAGAGTGGTTATGGTTTGACTGTGCAAGATGAGTTGAAGATGTTGCGAGTGATTAAGAAATTGAAAGAAACTACACCCTTAACCATCAAGTCGAGTTTTCTGGGAGCACATGCAGTGCCTGCCGAATACAAAGGCCGACAGGGAGAATATGTTAATTTGGTAATCAATGAAATGATTCCAATGGTTGCGGCTGAGAATTTGGCTGATTATATTGATGTATTTTGTGACAAGGGATTCTTTACGGTAGAAGAGACTGATCGTATTCTGAATGCAGGAATGAAGTACGGTTTGCGTGCGAAAATTCATGCCAATGAGTTGGATTATTCAGGAGGAATTCAGGTAGGCGTTAAGTACAATGCTCTTTCGGTAGATCATTTGGAGTATGTGGGCGATGCCGAAATTAATGCGTTAAAAGGATCGGCAACCATGCCTACCGTATTGCCAGGTGCGGCTTTTTTCTTGAATATGCCTTGTTCACCAGTTCGCAAAATGATGGATGCAGGCTTGCCGCTCGCATTGGCGTCCGATTTTAACCCAGGATCATCGCCATCGGGCAATATGAAACTAGTGATGTCTTTGGCTTGCATCAATTACAAAATGCTGCCTCAAGAGGCTATTAATGCAACAACAATTAACTCAGCATACGCTATGGGTGTTGAAGATGAATTGGGAAGTATTGCCAAAGGAAAAATTGCCAATGTGTTCATAACCAAAGAAATTCCTTCGGTAGAATACATGCCTTACGCATATGGAAGCAATCTGGTTGATTTGGTGATTTTGAAGGGGAAAGTGTTGTAAAGTTTTTCACGAAGGTTAGGGAGTGATACTGTTCATGCGCGGGAAGAATCTAGAGTTATTTTTCATAAAATAGGTTAATGATTCACCTTTTTGGATGGTGATATTATTCTTGAAGGGTTAGAATAGATGAAATAATGAAAAGATCTAATGTAACGTTAAAGTTCTACACTTTTCGGGGGAGATGTCGGAAGGACTGAGGACTGCAGGCTTACAATAGAAAAAACATAAATACTTAAAAAACAATCACACTACAATGAAACAGCTAATCGAATGCGTTCCTAATTTTTCTGAGGGGAACGACATGAATATTATCAATCAGATTACAAAAGAAATCGAATCAGTTGAAGGTGTAAGTTTAATCGATGTTGATCCGGGAAAAGCAACCAATCGAACCGTGGTTACCATGGTAGGAACGCCTAATGAGATCTGCGAGGCTGCATTTCGTGCGGTTAAAAAGGCTGCTGAGTTAATTGATATGAGTAAACATTCGGGTGCACATCCGCGTTTTGGAGCTACCGATGTTTGTCCCTTAGTACCGGTTGCAAATATTACAATGGAGGAGACTGTGGCCTACGCACATAAATTGGCTCAGCGCATTGGTGAAGAAGCTGGAGTACCCGTTTATTGCTACGAGTTTGCAGCTCGTACTCCGGAACGTAAAAATTTGGCTGTTTGCAGGGCTGGCGAATACGAGGCAGTGAAAGATCGTATTTCAAGCGAACAATGGAAACCTGATTTTGGCCCTTCCGAGTTTACTGATGCTGTTGCTAAAAGTGGGGTGACTGCAGTAGGGGCGCGTAATTTCCTGATTGCCTACAATTTCAATTTAAATACTACCTCTACTCGTCGTGCCAATGCCATCGCATTCGATGTACGTGAACGTGGTCGTACCAAGCGGGAGGGAAATCCTATAACAGGAAAAATTATAAAAGATGAAAATGGCAAGCCGGTAATGCAGCCAGGAACATTAAAAGCAACTAAAGCTATTGGTTGGTTTATTGAAGAGTTTGGCGTGGCTCAAATCTCCATGAATTTGACTGATATTACGGTAACTTCTATTCACAAAGCATTCGATGAGGTTTGCGCCAAAGCTCAGGCTCGTGGAATCCGGGTAACTGGATCGGAACTGGTTGGTGTTGTGCCTTTGCAAGCGATGTTGGATGCCGGTAAGCATTACCTACGCAAGCAAGGTCGTTCTACAGGTATTGCCGATCGAGAAATTATTAAAATAGCCGTTAAATCGCTCGGATTAGACGAGTTATATCCTTTTGATGCAGACAAAAAAATTATTGAGTACATTTTAGAGAACGAGGCAAAAAAAGGAGCAAAGAAATTGGTGGATATGAGTTTGGCTGCTTTTGTGGAAGAAACAGCTTCGGAATCTATGGCGCCAGGAGGAGGATCTATTTCGGCTTATATGGGAGCCATGGGAGCCGCCTTGGGATCGATGGTTGCCAATCTTTCGGCTCACAAACCAGGATGGGACGATCGTTGGGAAGAATTTTCCGATTGGGCCGAAAAAGGCAAGGAATATCATAGTAAACTAGTTCATTTGGTGGATGAGGATACCAATGCTTTCAATAAAATTATGGCTGCCATTCGCCTGCCTAAACAAACGGAAGAAGAGAAAACCGCTCGTGCTGAGGCAATGGAAGAGGCAACTAAATTTGCAACTTTGGTACCTTTTCAAACCATGGAGCTGTGTTTGGGATGCATGGATGTGGCTAAGGCAATGGCCGAAATCGGAAATCCGAATTCTATTACCGATGCTGGAGTGGGTGCATTGGCCGCTCGTTCGGGTGTTTTGGGTGCTTTCATGAATGTGAAAATCAATGCTGCCGATTTGCAGGATAAAACCTGGTCGGCTGATATTATTGCTAAAGGACAGGCGATCGTTGATAGAGCTACTGCTCTCGAAAGTGAGATTGTTGCTTTGGTCAACGCTAAAATTTAAAACCACTACATCATTATATTTTTGGGGATACGTTACAGCGTGTCCCTTTTTTCATGGCAGATTTTTGTAACGCCTTGGCATTAGCCTGCGGTTTTATTATTTATTTTGAATTGTTAATTTTTTTGGGGGGATTCCCCTTTGGTCAGGATTGCAGTGGAAACAGGTTGATAATGAATTTATCAATATTAGTCTTTTTTTGCATGTTTTCTTCTGACTGATTTGTGTTGTCTCAAGATGTTGATTTTTATCATTCTAGAATGGTAATGTGGAGATCTTAAACTCCATATCTTTTGTTTAGATTTTATTTATGATTGTATCTTATTTATAACTCTAAGTAAAAAATATTATGGATATATTACGTGAATTTGAATCAGATGATATTCTTTATCATTATACGAAAACCACAACAGCACTCGAACATATCTTATGTAATAAAAAGTTACATTTATCAGATCGGATGAATTCTAGTTATAAAATTGTAAAAAGACGATTATAAAAGTATTGTCAAATCTAAATTATTTTAATTTTATCGAGATTATATATTTATAGTTAAATAAAACATAGCAATAGTTCGACTCGGAAGGAGTTGTATGTTATTGTTATATAATTTTTTTAATATTCGAATCGGATTGACTCAAAAATATTTTACAATAGCAATGTTATATGTTGATTGAGGCCTTTGTTGTTCGTTTTTTAAATAGGTTTAAATCCATTCCCATACACATCGTTGGTATTTAGTGTTGCAATAAAGGCTTCAGCATCAATTTCTTTCACAAAGCCTTCTAATAGTCCAAGTTCTTTTCTGTTTAGTGCGGTAAATATAATTTTCTTCTGGGTTTTATAAAATAAACCTTCGCCTTTTAGGTAGGTTCCGCCACGATCCATTTCAAGTATCCGATCCCGAATTTCTTCATGTTTTTCAGAAATAATTAGCGCTGCTCTTTTGGCGTCTATTCCTATTAGTACAGCGTCAATAGTTTTTGAAATACTTAGTATGGCAATAATGCAGTAGGGAGCTAATTCTATATCTTGAAAAACAAGAACTGACGTTAATACCACTAAACCATCAACAAGGATGAACATTTGACCCAAGGATACTTTTAGCCATTTTGATAGAATACGCGCTATAATATCAGTTCCACCTGTTGTAGCACCACCATATACAACAAGTCCAATTCCTAAGCCTATGGTTGCACCACCAAACATGGATGACACCAATAGGTCATGAGTTATGATAGGGTTGCCAAAAAAGTAAGTTAATCCATCGATAAAGACTGATCCTAATACCATGGAGAGTATGGTTTTGATACCAAATTTACCACCCAGAACTTTAATACCCCAGGCAAGTAGAGGAATATTGATACACAAAGCAATTGTTCCTACAGGAAAGTGGATGAGCTGATTTAGAATGATACTAAAGCCAAATACCCCGTCAGGAACAAGTTGGTGTGGCATAATGAAAAAGTTGTAACCAAGAGCAACCAATAATGATCCGATGATGATTAATGAATAGTTGCGAAGCCATAGAGCAGAGAATAGCTTCTCCTGTGGAAATGACTTCTTTTTATATTGAGGCATGATAATACGATTTTTACTCCCAAGCTTTTTGTTGAGGTGCAGATTAAAAAGTACTCGCGGATAATAGATTCAGAATTGCAAATACAACTCTATTCTAGCGAGGCTTTATTTTATGGAAATGAATTAGAGTAAGAAGCACGTGGTTTCTAAATAATGAATGCTAGGATAACATTCTTTATTTAGTATATCAAGGATAGCGTTTTCTTAATTCTTTCTTAAATCGCATTGTGTATGATGGTCTTATATTCGCCGCGAATGTATGGGTAATTTATGGATTAAAGATGAGGTAGATTTGGTTTTTCAGTAGGAGTTTAAAATTTTATTGTTTGACAAAAAGAAAGGCCAGAATCTCAATTGAATTCTGGCCTTTCATCTTATTAATATGTTCTTTTAGATTTCTAAAAGTAAACTATCAGGGTCTTTGCCTCCGAATAGCATTTTCTGAGGGTTCTCAAGCATTTCTTTAATTTTCACCAAAAAGCCAACCGAATCTTTTCCATCAATCACTCGGTGATCGTAGGAAAGAGCGATGTACATCATAGGGCGAATTTCTACTTTTCCATTCACAGCAATAGGTCGTTGTACAATGTTGTGCATGCCTAGAATTCCCGATTGAGGAGGATTGATAATTGGTGTACTCATAAGTGAGCCAAATACACCTCCATTTGTAATAGTAAAAGTTCCGCCAGTCATTTCGTCTAGACTAATTTTACCAGTACGTGCTTTGTTGGCTAAATTCATCAGGCTTTTTTCGATGTCAGCCAAACCAAGACTTTCTGTGTTGCGAATTACTGGTACCATCAAACCTTTTGGTGTTTGCACGGCAATGGCAATATCTGCATATTCAGGAGTCACAATTTCGTTGCCATCTATCATTGAATTTACCGAAGGATGAAGCTTTAAAGCCTCCGAAGCTGCTTTGGTAAAGAAGGACATAAAACCCAGTTTAATGTCGTGTGTTTCAACAAATTTCTTTTGATATTTTTTGCGTAATTCCATTACGGCAGTCATATCAACTTCGTTGAAAGTTGTAAGCATGGCTGTTTCATTCTTCACAGAAACCAAACGAGCTGCTAACTTCTTCCGAAGATTACTCATTTTTGCACGCTTAACTTCTCTCGAAATCTCTTTGCTTTGAGTGGGAAGTACAGGAGCACTTTTCTTCTGATCTACTACGGCCTGAACATCTTTCTTAGAGAGACGCTGTAAACCTGCAATCACATCATCTACCGAAAGGTTATTTTCGGTCATTAGATTTTTGGCAACTGGAGAAATTTTCACATCCTTAAAGTTATCGGAGCTTGCAGGAGCCTCTTTTACAGCTGTTTTTTCAGTTGCTTTAACCGGTTTTTCTTCCTTTGCAGCAGCTGGTGTAACTTTAGAAGCAGGAGCTTTTCCGGCAAAACTCGTGTCGATGCTGCAGGCTACTGATCCTACAGCAACGGTATCGCCTTCCTGAGCAGCAATCTGAACTTTTCCACCTTCTTCGGCAATCAGTGTTAGTGTTGCTTTATCCGATTCAACTTCTGCTATTTCTTGATCTTTTTCAACGATGTCGCCATCGGCTACGAACCAACTAGCTATCTCGACTTCGGAGATGGATTCTCCGGGGCTGGGTATTTTAATTTCGATCATCTTGAATGTGTTATTGTTTTATTAGTAATGAAAGTTCGCGAATCAGATTGATTGGCAAACTTTCTTACCATTTACCTCTTGATATTTACATTAATAGCTTACTTTTCTCTTCTTCGAAGTATTCGTGCTGGCGAAGAACCTCTTCGCGTGAACTACCTTTAACACATTGTAATCCGCAGTACTTTAATTTTCTTTCGCAAATGCATTTTCGGAATACTTTTCTGATGATTTCATTTTGTCCTAATACATGAATTTTGGAAAGACCAGTTGCTGGACTTCCACTTGCCTGACGAGCAACAGGAATAATTTCCAAATCTTTGTTTCTGAACTGATAGTTGATATATTGCCATGCTCCCATGTTTTCAGGTTCTTCTTGAACCCATAAGTGAAGAAGAGCGTTTGGATAACGTTTCAATATCTTATCGATTTGTTTTTCGGGGAAAGGGTAAAGCTGTTCTAAACGAACTAAGGCGATATCTTGAGCAAATAGCTCATTTTTTTTGGCCAGTAGATCGTAATAAATCTTACCCGAACAAAATACCAGTCTGCGAACTTCTTTTGCAATTACATTATTGTCATCAATTACTTCCTGAAATTGACCGTGAGTCATGTCATTTATACTTGATACGCAATTTGGGTGACGAAGCAGACTTTTGGGGGTAAAACAAATTAGCGGAACCCGTATATCACGTTTCACTTGTCTACGTAACATGTGGAACAGGTTAGCAGGAGTTGTTGGGTTGGTAAGTTGCATGTTATTGTTGGCGCAAAGGTTTAGGAATCTCTCCATTCGTGCGCTTGAATGTTCTGCTCCCTGGCCTTCGTATCCATGAGGTAAATACATAACCAAACCATTTTTAATTCCCCATTTATCTTCGGCTGCACTTATATATTGGTCTATAACAGCTTGTGCAACATTATGGAAATCGCCAAATTGAGCTTCCCAAATGGTGAGTCCCGAGGGAATTGCCAAGGCATATCCATATTCAAAAGCCAGTACTCCATATTCACTTAAATGCGAATTGTAGATGTGAAATGGTGCTTGGTTTGCACTAATATTTTTGAGAGGAAAATATTTTTCGTCCGAATTTTCAATAACCAAAGCAGCATGACGATGAGAGAATGTTCCTCTCTCAGAATCTTGTCCACTGATGCGAACCGCATTTCCTTCTGCAAGAAGACTTGAATAGGCTAGTAGTTCCCCCATAGCCCAATCGAGCTTATCGTTCTTGACCATTTTTTTTCGATCGGCCATTAATTTTCCAATTTTTTTGAAGAAGGTTTTGTCTTCAGGCAAATTGGTTATATTCTCGGCAAGTTCTAGCAATTGTTTTTTAGAGACACCTGTTTGTATTGATTTCTCAAAATCTTTATCAGTAGAGTAGCGAATATTTTGGTAGTAATCCTCCATAAAAGGTTGGATTCTTACCTTGTCGATACTTTTTGATTTTTCAAAATCAGCATCTAAAAGTTTATTGTAATCGGCATTAATTGTTTTGATCTCTTCCTTGGAGTAGATTTCCTTTTTTGTGAGGTAATCTGCATAAATGTCTCTTGGATTTTTGTGCGTTGCAATTTTTTTGTACAAAATTGGCTGGGTAAAACGGGGTTCATCTCCTTCGTTATGCCCGTGTTTTCGATACGAAAGAATATCAATAAATACATCAGTATTAAATTCTTGTCGGTATTCCATTGCCAATTTAATGGTGAAAATAAATGCTTCCACATCGTCACCATTTACATGAAACACAGGAGATCGTGTTACCTTGGCTACGTCGGTGCAATAGGTGCTCGAACGGGCATCCAGGTAGTTAGTCGTAAATCCAATTTGATTGTTAATTACCAGATGAATAGTACCTCCTGTTTTGTATCCGGTTAATTGGGACATTTGAATCGTTTCATAAACAATTCCCTGTGCGGCAATGGCAGCGTCTCCGTGGATTACTACCGGTACCAATTTGTCTTGATCTCCAGCGTAGTCGTTGTCGATTTTTGATCTGGAGATTCCCTGAACAACGGCTCCTACAGTTTCAAGATGTGATGGATTTGGCGTAAGATTTAGTTTTACTTTGTGACCGTTATCGGTAGTAACGGTACTTCCATAACCGAGATGATATTTTACATCTCCCAGAGCAATGTCTTCCTCAAATTCCTCACCAACAAATTCTTTAAAGATATTGGCGTATGGTTTTTCCAAAATGTTAGCAAGAACGTTTAATCGTCCTCGGTGTGCCATTCCAAAAATGAATTCTTCCACACCTAATTCTGAACCACGTTCAATCATTGCATTTAAGGCTGGAATTAAAGTTTCTGTGCCTTCCAATGAAAATCGTTTTTGACCCACAAATTTTTTGTGAATGTAATTTTCAAAGCCAACAGCAAGTTTTAAGTGGTAGTAGATGTGTTTGCGTTGTTCTTTGGTAAAGTTAGGAGTGTTTTTTGTTTCCTCCATTTTTTTTTGCAACCATTTAAGCATCTGTGGATGACGGACAAAAACATATTCTGCACCAATGGATTTGCAATAAGTTTCTTGTAAGTGGGAAACAATATCTTTTAATTTTACAGCTCCCAATCCGATTTCTGTACCTGCATGAAATATGCTTTCTAAATCAGATTCAGTCAGGTTAAAATTTTCGATGTCGAGAGTTGGAAAATACTTTCTTCGTGTTCGAACCGGATTGGTTTTTGTGAAAAGATGGCCCCTCTGTCGATAGGCCTGAATTAAATTCATCACGTTGAATTCTTTACTCATCGAATCTGAAACGGGAATGTTATTGTCAGCGGTATTTTCTTTGACAGGAAACTTGGCTGAAGCAAAATCAAAACCTTGAAAAAATTGTTTCCAACTTTCTTCAACTGATTCAGGATCATTTTTGTATGAACGGTAAAGTTCATCGATGTATTCAATTTCGCTATTACCTAAAAAGCTAAATTTATCCATATGGTTTTTCGTTGTACTTGGTCAGATTATTGAAATTATTAACAAATGTATTAATTTTTAAACCTTAAGAGGAGATGAAATTCGATTAAAAGGTTATTTTTTTTTCAAATAGTGATATAGAAATTTTCTATATCACTATTAGTTTAACATTTACAAAAAAAACACATGACAATTCTTTTATTTGAAAGCTGTTCGAATTACTTTAGTTTTGCATTGAGAAACACCTAAAATATTACTAATGAATTTTTTTCGGATTTTACTTCTATTTGCAATTATCTGTCAATTGTTGGCATGTCATGATTTACAAAAAAACAATTGTTTTTCATTAGAGCGTGGCGATCTTCTTTTTCAGGATCTCGATTCAGATTCCATTTCTGACGCTATTGAAGAAGTCACTGGTGGGAAAGATCATTTAAGTTTTTCGCACGTGGGAATTGTGGATGTAAATTCAAAAGGTGATACTGTGGTTTTGGAGGCGATATCGAAAGGGGTTTGTTACACTCTTCTTGATTCTTTTTTTAAACGGAGCACCACGGTAAATCATCAGGCTAAAGTGGAAGTGGGGCGATTAAAACCAGAATTTATCCCTTTAATTCCTGAAGCACTCGAGAAAGGTAAAAAGCTGATTGGAAAAACTTATGATGATGCCTATGTGATGGGTGATTCTTCCTACTACTGTTCTGAGTTGATTTATGAAATTTTTAAAACAAAAGAAGATTCACTATGTGTTTTTGAATTACAACCTATGACTTTTAAAAATACAATAACAGGTGATTTTCTTCCGTTTTGGATAGAATATTATCAAAAATTAGGTGTTGAAATTCCTGAAGGAAACCCAGGTTTAAATCCTAATGGGATGTCAGGTTCTCCGAATATAAATATGGTTTACTCCTATCATTCTATCCACAAATAGTAATTTTTAACTCTACTATGAATTCATTTCTTCGTCAGTTAACCCAAGAACTTTATCAGAAATATGCAAATAATTTATCGAATTGTTTGTTGGTTTTTCCCAATCGTAGGGCAGGACTGTTTTTTTCAAAATATTTAAATGAATTGATCGAAAAACCTCTTTGGGCTCCAAAGATTTTAACGATAAATGAATTTTTTACAGGCTATTCGAAATTGCAAATAGAGGATAATTTGGGTTTGTTGTTTCGTTTGTATAAAATCTACATTCAGAAAATGGATGTTGCAGAGAGTTTTGATGAATTCTATCATTGGGGTGAAATGCTATTGGGTGATTTCGATGATTTGGATAAGTACAGGGTGAATGCAAAGCATTTGTTCCAAAATTTAGCGGAGGAAAAAGAGATTGATAATTTATTTGATTATTTGACCGATGAGCAGATATTGGCTATTCAATCGTTTTGGAGTACATTTCGGATTGATAAATATTCAGATCATCAAAAAGAATTTGTGAATCTTTGGGGGAAGCTTTATACAATTTATTCCGATTTTAGAAATGAGTTGGAAGCTGAAGGTTTAGCTTATGAGGGAATGGCTGCACGAAAATTGGTGGAGCAGCTTGAATTGGGACAGCTGGAAATTAGGGAGAAAAGAATCATATTTATTGGTTTTAATGCGCTGAACCGATGTGAAGAGAATTTGTTTAGTGAGCTTAAACGACAAAATATAGCGGATTTTTACTGGGATTATGATGAATCTTACCTCAGGAATCCTTACCACGAGGCCGGATTGTTCTTGCGTGAGAACATCAGGCGATTTCCATCTCCAAAAACCGATATCTGCTTCGATAACATAAAAAGTAATCATACGAAGGTTGAATTTGTTTCTTTGTCTTCGGAAGTTGGGCAAGCAAAATATGCACACTCGGTAGTTGAAGAATTTTGCAAAAATTCGGAGGATGCCCTTGAGGAAACAGCCATTGTTTTGGCCGATGAGGAGTTACTTCTTCCGGTATTGCATTCCATTCCTATCATTGCAGAAAATGTGAATGTGACCATGGGGTATCCTGCTAAAAACACCCCTGTAGCCAGTTTGTTGCGTTTGGTGATCGATCTTCAGAAAAGTGCTAAAAAACAAGCAGGAACGGTTTTTTTTCATCACAAACAAGTGCTGGCTCTTTTGAATCATCAATACTTGAATTCGGTGAATACGGAATTGGCTCACGCAATTACTCAGGATATTCTAAAGACAAATAGAATTCAGGTTCCACAAAGCATTATTGTTGGTGATCCTGTTTTGGAGAAGCTTTTTTCTCCAGTTTTTACTGTGGGGCAGTTTTCAATTTACCTGCTTGATTTGCTGCAGGGGATTTATCAAAAATTAGATGGTTCGGAAGAACAGAAAAGTTTGGTAGATAAAATTGAACAGGAATACATTTATCATTTGTTTTTGGCCATAAAACGTCTGAATGCATTGCTAAATCAGCATAAAATAGAGTTGAAGCAGGATACTTTTTATAAGATCTTGGATAAAATGATCCAAAGTTTGAGTATCCCATTTGAAGGAGAACCCTTGGCAGGCCTGCAGGTAATGGGAATTTTAGAAACTCGACTGCTCGATTTTAAAAAAATTGTAGTGCTTTCGATGAATGAGGGAAAACTACCAAAAACAGGTGCTGCCAATTCTTTTGTCCCTTACCATTTACGAAAGGGCTTTGGTATGCCAACTATCGATCATCAGGATGCTATTTTTGCTTACTATTTTTACCGTTTAATTCAGCGGGTTGAAAATCTCAAATTATTGTACAGCACGCAAAGTGATGGAATGCGAACTGGAGAAATGAGTCGTTTTATGTATCAACTAAAATATGAATCCAATTTTAAAATTGTTGAAACCAGTCCATCCTATAATATTTCCCTGCGGGAAGCCAAACCTATCGTCGTGGATAAAAGCGAGCGCATAAAAACTCGCTTAAATGAGTATTGTGGCAATCAGTTCAAAAGTTTCTCGCCATCGGCATTAAATACTTACATGAATTGTAGTTTGAGTTTTTACTTTAAATATTTAGCTGGACTTAAAGAACCAGATGTGATTTTAGAGGAGATTGATCCTCCAACTTTTGGGAATTTGTTTCATTCGGTTTTGGAGGAACTTTACAAACCTTTTCAGGGAAAAACGGTTCAAAAAGAGGATTTGGAGGTTTTACGCAAAAATAAGAGTTTGCTCGATCAGGTTTTGAAGGATGCTTTCCGATCTATTTATTTTAAGCTTCAGGAACATCAGAAAATGGAGATTGGTGGCAGAAATCTGCTTGTTTTCGATATTTTGAAAAAGTTCATTGACCGAGTATTGATTCTCGATCAGAAATTTGCACCTTTTGAAATTGTTTCGTTGGAGGGAAAATATAAAATTCAGGTGAGCATAGGTGAAAAATCTGACCGAAAAGTAAACATCAGTGGTCTGATAGACCGAGTAGATCGTTTGGATAATACCATTCGTATCTTAGATTACAAAACGGGGAAAGCCAATTTAATATTTAAAGACATTGCTTCTTTGTTCGAAAAAGAGGGGAAAAACAAGAATAAAGCTGCTTTTCAAACCTTACTTTATTGCCTTTTTTACGATGAAAATTTCAATCCGGAATTGTCAATATCTCCCGGAATATATAGCTTAAATGAGTTCTTTAACGATGGTTTCGATTGTGTTTTGACTCAAAAAGCAGGTCGTGGTAAAGCTGTTCATGTTAACAACTACAAACTTTTTAAGGAAGAATTTCTGCTTAGCCTAAAAGCATTGTTAGAGGAGATATTCGATGAGAATATTCCTTTTTCTCAGGTGGAAAATAAAGATATTTGTAGAACTTGTGTGTATTCAGAAATTTGTCATCGTTAAAATGGTGGTGATTTATTATTTTACGAATTGAATAATATCATTCTAATGTGTCGATCTATATTTATCCTATTATTTTGTTTGCTGATTGGGTTTCCTTCTTCGGCACAAAAAAAGTATACTATCAAGTCGAAACGAGCCATTAAAAATTACGAGCTAGCTGCCGAAGCTTATCGTTATATGGATAACCCAAAAGCTTTGAGTTATTTGGAAGAGGCCCTGAAGCAAAGTCCTGAGTTTATTGAAGCTTGGTTGTTTAAGGCTGATGTTTTGCACCAAATGGGAAACAAAAAACTCGAAATTGAAGCTTATCAGAAAGCAATTGCTATTGATGTGAACTATTTTGCTAATGTGCATTTTAATTTGGCAAATGCTTACCTTAGTATAGGTGCCTACGAAAAAGCCTTGCAAAAATATGAAGACTTCCTCGAGCTTCCGAAAATATCAGGCAGAAATAAGAATTTAGCTCTAAAAAGAATAAAAAATTGCCAGTTTGCTATTCAAGCAATGGCTAATCCCGTCGATTTTAAACCTGTAAACTTAGGAAAAAGTGTAAATTCATCCTTTGACGAATATTGGCCGAGTTTGACTGCTGATGAAAGTTTATTGGTTTTTACTCGCTTGATCTCTGAAAAACAGCAGGGAACAGAAGTGATCCTGAAACGGCAAGAAGATTTTTATGTTTCTCATCGGAATGATTCTTTGTGGATGCCGGCAAGACCTTTATCAGCAATTATAAATACGGAAAACAATGAGGGAGCTCAAAGTATTACTGCCGATGGTAAATACATGTATTTTACAGCTTGCGATCGATCTGATAGTTATGGGCGTTGCGATATTTACTATACGGTTCGGGAGGGCGATATTTGGTCTGAACCCATTAATGTTGGCCGGCCAATCAATACAAAAGCTTGGGAGGCTCAGCCAAGCATTTCTGCCGATGGTCGCGAATTGTATTTTGTTAGTAATCGAAAATCTGGGAAAGGAAATATGGATATTTGGCATTCAAGTTTACTTGAAATACTCTCCGATGGAAGACAAAGGTGGACTCAACCTACTAACTTGATGATCAATTCGGCGAACAACGAAATGTCTCCTTTTATTCATGCAGGAAATCAGTATTTAGTGTTTTCGTCCGACGGATTAACCGGTATGGGCGCTTACGATTTGTTTAAAACAGAACGCCAATCAGATGGCAATTGGTCTGAGCCTGAAAATTTAGGATATCCAATTAATACCTACAGCGACGAAATGGGTTTAATTATTAATGCGAAAGGTAGTAAGGCCTTTTTTTCTTCAGATCGCTTGCAAGGCAAAGGCAAGGATATCTTTAGTTTTGATATGCCGATAGCCATACAGCCTAAGTCTGTATCTTGGCTAAAAGGAAATGTGCTCGATGCTAAGTCGAAAAAACCGGTAACTGCATCTTTACTTTTGATTGATTTGCAGGCTATGGATACCATCGCTCATATTTCATCGGATCGGAAAGATGGAAGTTATTTGGTTTGTTTGCCGGCCGGAAAGGAATATTTATTTTCGGTATCAGCTCCCAATTATCTTTTCTATTCTGATCACTTTGCAATGCTCAATGATCAGGAAAAATCAAAACCTCAAACTTTTAATATTTATTTGAATCGAATTGAGAAAGGTAGAGAAATTGTTCTCCGAAATGTTTTTTTTGAAATTGATTCCTGGGAAATTTTAGATAAATCAAAAATGGAATTGAATCGTCTTTTCGATTTGCTGATTGCTCAGCCAAAATTGAGAATTGAGATTGCTGGTCATACCGACAATACTGGGAGCGAAGATCATAATCGGCTTTTGTCTGCCAATCGGGCAAAAGAGGTTTGCAATTTCCTGATAATGAAAGGAATCAATGCAGAGCGATTGACATTTAAAGGGTACGGTGCCTCGCAACCAGTAACAGATAATATCTCGGAAGAACATCGAGCTTTGAATCGACGCACAGAATTTCGAGTGATTGACAACGAATAAGAAAAATTTACGAAGTATGAAACCAATATATCTCGATTACAATGCGACCACACCCATCGCTCCCGAAGTGGCAGAGGCGATGATGCCTTACTTAAATGGATTTTTTGGCAATCCATCTAGTTCGCATTTTTATGGACGACAAACGAAAAATGCCATCGAGAATGCTCGAAAACAGCTGGCTGATTTACTTCATTGTAAACCCAGTGAAGTGATTTTTACCAGTGGTGGTAGTGAATCAAATAATTATGCACTAAAAGGCTATGCTTTTGCCAATCAGGATAAAGGAAAGCATATTATTACTTCTTCTATTGAGCATCCTGCAATTATTGAAGTTTGTAAATTTTTGGAAACAAAAGGTTTTGACTTGACCTACCTTCCAGTTGATTCAACAGGAAGAGTGCTATTGTCTGATGTGAAAAATGCAATTCGTCCAGATACCATTTTAATTTCCATCATGTATGCCAATAACGAGGTTGGAACTTTACAGCCTATTACTGAAATTTCGAATTTGGCTCGAATGAATAGTATAGCTTTTCATTCCGATTGTGCTCAGGCAGTTGGAAAGGTTCCCGTAAATGTTCAGGAATTAGGTGTTGATTTGTTGAGTTTGGCGGGGCATAAATTTTATGGCCCCAAAGGTATTGGAGCTCTTTATATTAGAGAGGGAATCAGCTTGCAGAAACTGATTCATGGTGCCGATCATGAAAATAATTTGCGGGCAGGAACCGAAAATGTGCTCGAAATTGTTGGTTTGGGAAAAGCAGCAGAATTGGCCAAAGAGAAGGAAGCAGAATGTATGAAGCATGAGAAGGGACTTGTTCAGCTTCTACGAAAAAATTTATCCAAAATTTCAGATGTTCAATTTAATGGCAATCCGGAGTATTGTTTGCCAAATACTTTAAGTGCATCGTTTAAAAATTTTCAAGCCAGCGAGTTTTTGCGACTCTTAAAAAATGTGGCTGCATCGGCGGGTGCTGCGTGCCATACCGATTCCATTTGTGTTTCTCCCACTCTTGAAGCTATGAAAGTTCCTTTGGAATATGCAATGGGAACCATTCGTTTTTCCTTAGGTCGATTTAACACAAAATCAGAAATTGAGATTGCTTCACACGAAATTATAGCTGTAGTAACAAATCTGCAGAGAGAAGAGAAGAAAAGCAAAAAAAACAGAGAGAGAAATAAATATCAATAGCTTTTCGTGATTTGTTGGATATTTGGGCAAAATAAGCATTTGATGCTCATTTTATGAAAGTTGGCAGATTTGACACTTGTTTTATTGTCTTCTCTGTAATAAATTTGTTTCTAAAGGTTGAAAACACCTTTACTTTGCATATTGTACTGGATTAGTTACAGTTCTATTCGAGTTAATAATATGGTTTTTAGTTGTAAGTAATTAAAAGAGGGGTTTTACCCCTCTTTTGTTTTTCTAATTTATGTCTTTCCAAAATAATTTAGCAATTGGTCATATTAAATGAGTAAAGGGTCTAATAATTGTAGAGGGATTTATAATTTTGTTTGAAAGTACCAATTGTTGCCTAAGAAAGATTTTCATGACCTATATATATATATTCAGGAAGCTATTTATTCTTCTTGTTTTTCTTCTGAGTTCGATTATTGTATCATCGCAAAGTGTTTATTTGGCGAAAGATAGGTTGGTTTCAGGATTTTTAGAACCTAATTCTTGGGCCGATTCCATTTTTTCTACACTAAGTGATGACGACAAGATTGCTCAATTGTTCATGTTGGCTGCTTATTCAAATAAAGAAAAAGAGGAGTCGGAGCGGATGGCCAACTTGATTGAAAAATACCAAATTGGAGGAATTGTTTTTTTTCAGGGAGAACCGGCAATGCAAGCCCAATTAACTAATGAGTACCAAACTTTGGCTAAAGTTCCTCTTTGGATTGGGATGGATGCTGAAATAGGATTAGGATCCAGATTGGTGCAAACCATTAGTTATCCAAGGCAAATTACTCTTGGTGCAGTGCAAGATGATGAGTTAATTTTTCAGTTGGGAAAACAAATCGGAAAGGAATGCAGACGATTAGGAGTTCATGTAAATTTTTCTCCTGTTCTAGATATCAATAGCCATCAGCTCAACCCAGCAATTAATGGTCGTTCTTTTGGGGAGGATCGCTATAATGTAACCAATAAATCTTATGCTCTAGCTTCGGGAATGCAAAAAGCCGGCCTTATTGCTGTAGGCAAGCATTTCCCTGGATATGGAGATACTGATGTGGACTCTCATTTTGATCTTCCTTTGGTGAATCATTCCATCGAACGTTTGGATTCGATCGAATTGTTTCCATTCCGTTTTTTAATAAATAACGGATTGGGAGGTGTTATGGTTTCCCATTTAAATGTGCCGATTCTCGATTCTGTTCAAAAAGTGGCTAGTCTTTCTAAACCTATTGTTACTGAACTATTAAAGGGTGAAATGGGGTTTAAAGGCCTTGTTTTTACCGATGCCTTTAATATGGATGGAGTACGTGAATTTTACGACAAAGGAGTGATGGATGCTAAAGCGTTGGAGGCAGGAAACGATGTTCTGCTTTTTACCGAGGATATTGAATTGGCCGTGAATGAAATTAAACTGGCTATAAAAAGTGGCTCTCTTTCCTGGGACGATATCAACGAAAAGTGTCTGAAAATATTAAAAGCAAAATATTGGCTCAATTTAAATCAGTACAAACCAATTGATACTCATGAGCTTTGGTCGGGATTGAATACTCAGGAAGGGTTTTTATTGAGACGAAAATTGACAGAAAAGGCAATTACTTTAATCAAAAATGAGAAGAATTTACTGCCGCTAAAAAGGTTAGATACTTTAAAGATTGCATCGGTAGCTATGGGAGTGCCCATACGCAACAGATACCAGGAATACCTTAGCCGATATACGGATATTGATTCTTATCAGATCGAAAAAGATGCTTCTATCGAAAGTTATTTTCAATTATTACAAAAACTTGAGGGATACAATTTAATTATTGTCAGTAAGCATGATAACGATGCACGGGTGGCCGAAAAGTATGGAGTTACCAATCAAACCATTGAATTTTTAACTGAATTATCGAAACGGAAGAAGGTGATTTTTGATCTTTTTGCCAATCCCTATGCTTTGGATCTATACGAACAAACCGATAATTTGCAAAGCATACTCATTTCGTACGAGGATAATATTGAATCGCAAATGGCTTCCGCTCAAATAATTTTTGGAGGTTTAGCTGCTCAGGGACGATTGCCAGTAAGTATTAATAACCGTTTTTTGGCCGGAACAGGTATTATGACAAATCACAACCGATTGGGATTTTCTTTGCCCGAACAGGTTAGTCTAAGTACGCTTAAGTTAAATGTTATCGATTCCATAGTTATGGATGCAATTCGTAAAAAAGCAACTCCTGGTTGTCAAGTTTTGGTTGCTCGAAAAGGGAAGGTAGTTTTTAATAAGTCCTATGGATATCATACTTATCAAAAGAAAGTGGAGCTTCGAAATCCTGATATTTACGATTTGGCTTCTTTAACAAAAATTACGGCCACATTACCGGTACTCATGCAACTAAGCGATGAAGGATGGATTAATGTGGACCATAGCTTAGGGGAGTATTACTCCAAAGCCAAAGGAACCAGTAAGGATAGCTTGGTTTTAAGAAAAATTTTAGCTCACGAAGCCAGGTTGTTGAGTTGGAAACCATTTCATTGGGAAGCAGTTGATTCTTCCAGTTTTAATGGTAAACTATTCACGCGAACTTACTCGAAGCAAAATAGTCTTAAAGTGGCCGAAGGTTTGTATCTTGCTCGAAATTATAAATTTAAGAATGGAATTTTTTCCAAGCAATTTTCTGAAAATTATCCTGTTCAAGTTGCTAATAATTTATTTATTCAAAAGGGATATCATGATACAATTATGAATCAGATCTTGGCGAGTAAATTTCGCGAATCTAATGGATACAAGTACAGTGATCTGGGTTTTATTATGATGGGAGATATGATTAAGGAAGTTACGGGCGAGACTTTGGACAATTATGTGCGGAGGCATTTCTTTACAATGCTGGGTGCTTCAAGTTTGGGTTATGAGCCGTTGAAGCGCTTTCGCGGGGATAGAATTGTGCCTACACAGAAAGATAAGTTCTTTCGTAAGCAGTGGATCAAAGCTTATGTGCACGATCCTACGGCAGCTATGTTAGGCGGAGTGGCAGGACATGCAGGAATGTTTGGTAATGCAGGCGATTTGGCAAAATTAGCCCAAATGTATCTTCAGAAAGGAACTTATGGCGGCGAAACCTATATTAGTGCAGAAACCATGAACAAATTTACTTCTCGTGCTTTCCCGAATTCTGAAAATAGACGGGGAATAGGATTCGATAAGCCCTTTTTCGATGAGGATGAAAAAGGAGGCCCAACTTGCGAACAGGCTTCACAATCAAGTTATGGGCACACTGGATTTACGGGTACGATGATCTGGATTGATCCTGAATATGATTTGGTTTATATTTTTCTCTCCAATCGAATTTGCCCCGATGAATCGAATACTAAACTGATTGAAATGAATGTGCGAACTAAAATTCAGGAGCAAATATATAAGTCAATGATTAAGCAGGAGAAAATGGATCATGAATTTATAGCACTCCCCTTAACCTTACCATTTAGAGAAAGGATGTTTAATTAATTCGACGTTTAAATATTTACTTTCTGTAGTCACTTCCCGATCAATCCATTCGGGAAGTTTAAAATGTTCATCAGCCGAATTTAGTTCTATTTCAGCAATTATTAGTCCTTCATTGTCCCCTTCGAATACATCAAGTTCCCAAAATAGATGATTTTGAGGAATCAGAAATCTAGTTTTCTCAATTTTAGAATCACAAAGAGCTAAGAGTTCCTGTGCATCATTTAATGGAATCTCGTATTCGAATTCAGCTCTTTGCAAAGGATTATTTCCAGCTTTAATGGTTAATAAAGCCTTTTTGTCTGCAATCCTTATTCGTAAACTCTTATTCGGATCACTCCAAATATAGCCTTGAATCAGCTTCTTTCCTTGTTTGGGAAGAGGTAGCAAATTTTGTTTAACCAGATATTTTCGTTCTATTTCTATGGGCATATTTTGAAGTTTTTACTTGTGAAATTGATTCCCAATAATTTTCAAGCCATCAAGAGTTAGCATGGGTTCGTGATAATTCTCGCAGTCGAGAATGGGAAGCATTACATTTGCTAAACCACCTGTAATAACCACAGTAGTTTTGCCTTCCATTTCTTTTTTTATTCCCGTTAAAAGAGATTCAACTAGACCTTTGTAACCGAGAACAATACCAGCTTGGATTGCATGAACGGTGTTTTGACCAACACAGGAAGGGGGAACCGAAAGTTCTATGTTTGGTAGTTGTGCTGTTTTTTGCGAAAGCGATCCTACTGCAGTTTTTAGGCCAGGAGCAATGCTCACCCCTAATAAATCACCATTTTCTTTTACCGCAGTAAAAGTAAGAGCTGTGCCAAAATCAACAATAATACAATTGCCTGAATATTTGTTGTGCGCAGCAACGGCGTTGGCTACTAAATCGGTGCCAATTTCATAATGATTGCGGATTCCTATTTGTAAACGTGGATACAATTCAGGTCCCAAAATTAAAGGTTCCTGCTTGAATAGCTTGCGAATCATTTCTCGAATAGGGAAAATCAAGGAGGGAACCACACTGCTTAGTACAACTCTATCAATTTTTTTCAAATCAATATTTCTGCTTGATAGTAGGGTTCGATAAATTACTTCGTATTCATCAGATGTTTTGTTGGCAACTGTATGAATTCTAAATTGTTCTGCCCAATGATTATTGCTGGATAAACCGCAAACTACATTTGAATTTCCTATGTCTATGGCTAAGAGCATGTGCTGTTTTAGTTTTTTTATTGATGAATAGAGTTGTATTTAGATACGCTAAGAACCTAGTTCACCTTATTTTTTTTGATTCCATTTTTTAAATATTGAATGATATTTGCACTGGCTTCAAGTCCCATTTCAATTCGGCTTTCTACGCTTGCTGTGCCTATATGAGGAACAACAAGGGCTTTTTCTTGTTTCAGTAATTTTGGATGAATATGAGGTTCATTTTCGAAAACATCTAGTGCTGCTCCTGCAATTTCACCTTTTTCGAGAGCGAGAGCTAAATCTTCTTCGTGCACAACCGCACCTCGAGAGGTGTTAATTAGAAAGGCTGTTTTTTTCATCTTTACGAATTCTTTTTCAGCCAATAAATGATGAGTTTCGCTAGTTAAAGGACAGTGCAAAGAAATTACGTCTGCTTGTTTCAGTAGTGATTCTATATCCATAAAAATAGCATTTTCCCATTTGGCCTCGATTATGGCTTTTCTGTTGTGATAAGCTATTTTCATTCCAAATACCATGGCCTTTTCAGCTACCGATTTGCCAATTTTTCCCATTCCAATAATTCCTAGCGTTTTCCCTCGCAAACTATTTCCTAGGTTTTTCATTACTCCCCATTCAAAATTAGGATCGGTTTTTAAACCAGTATTGCAAGTGCAAATTTGCCGGGAAAGTGATAAAAGAAGTGCTAGACACAACTCTGCAGTTGGTTCGCAAACAGATTCAGGTGTATTGCAAACAATTATTCCTTGTTTTGTTGCTGCTTTTAGATCTATGTTGTTAAATCCAACACCGTAATTGCTAATGATTTTTAGGTTTTTTCCCGCTTTTATCAATTCTTCAGAAACTTCTCTATTAAAAATAGAGAGTAAGCCAATGCAATCGGGAATAAGGGCAATAAGTTCGTCATCGGTGAAAACTTCTTTCTCTGGATAAATGATATTGAATTCTTTCTCTAATTCTGTAAGTCCTTCTTTTGGAATGGAATAGGAAATAAGTATTTTGTTTTTCACAGACTCATTTTTTACTGATTTAAAAGCTTAAAGGTAAGAATTTGAATTAAAGTGACCACACTTTAAGCTTTAAGAATTTAGTAAGTGAGTTGCCTTATTGTATTTACTCTATGTGCTTCTTTTAGAAAAGTGGATTTACACAAACTTATTTTGTAGCTTTGTTCGATGTTTTTTAACCTACGAACCCTACTATTGCATGATTTTATTGGATAAACCTTACGTTTCGAATTTTCTAAAAAAGACAATTGTAAAATATAATTTTCCAGTATTGGATACGGGAAATGTGACCGAAAAAGGAGAGCTTTCATTAATTTGTCCTGAGAAAATAGTGCAATATTTTCGAGATAATTCCAATAGCCGTATTTATGCTAATTCAGAGAATTCGATTAATTGGGTTGTAAATCACTTGAGTTTTACGAAACTTTCACAGTACATTAACCTATTTAAAAATAAAATTGAATTCCGAAAATTGATCCACGGGATGTACCCCGATTTCTTTTACAAGGAAGTGCTGTTGCAGGATTTGGATAAAATTCAATTAACTGAATTACCAATGCCCTTTATTATTAAACCAGCAGTAGGATTTTTAAGTTTGGGAGTGCATAAAGTTGTAAGTGAAGAGGATTGGGCAAGAGTGAAACAGTTAATTGTAGACGAATTTATTGATGCTAAAGCTTTGTTTCCTATCGAAGTAGTTAATACATCGTCTTTTTTAATTGAAGAAGTAATTACTGGTGAAGAATTTGCTTTTGATGCTTATTTTGATGAAAATGGTGATGCAGTTGTGTTAGGAATATTGAAGCACCTTTTTTCTTCTGAAAAGGATGTTAGTGATCGGGTTTATTATACTTCAAAGGAATTAATTAAAGAGTACCTAGCACAATTTACGCAGTTTGTTAAAGAATTAGGACAGCAAGTCGAGTTGAAAAATTTCCCTGTTCATATTGAAGTTCGTGTTGATGAGGATGGGAAGCTAACCCCTATTGAAGTAAATCCCATGAGATTTGGTGGTTGGTGCACAACTGCTGATTTAACTTATTTAGCTACAAAGTTGAATCCATACCATAGTTTTTTAAATAATAGTAAGCCCGATTGGAATCAGCTTTTGAATGATATGGATGATGAAATTTATAGCTTAATTATTTTAGATAATTCAACGAATATTCCATCGAAAGAAATAAAAGGATTCAATTATGAGAGTCTGCTTCAAAAGTTTGTAAATCCTCTAGAGCTAAGAAAGATAGATTATAAAATATACTCTATTTTTGGAATGTTATTTACTAAAACACCAAAAGAGAAGTTTGCCGAGGTTGAAGAAATTCTTGTATCTGACTTGAAAGAGTTTGTAATTTAGCAAAATACTGAATATAAATTTCGCGTAATTATTTTGTTAAAACTGCTTTTATGGACTTTGCAAAAATTAATAAAACAATTAGCGGTTTTTTAATAGAAATGATGTTTGAAAACTGTGTTCATTTTGATATTCGTCTCTGAAGAATATTGAAATCGCTTTTTTCCTGGATTTTTATTAGTTAACTTTATGTGTATTTTTTGTGCCAAATACATCAAAAGAGTCAGATGGCATATGATTTTCCGAAGGAAAATCCATAGATCTGTTTTTCGATTGGAATAAAATTATTTCGATTACAAAAAATGGATAATTGGAATGATAACTTAAATTTGTCATATTCAGACGAATATTATACCTCTAGGGACAAATAATTAGCGGTTTGTTAAGAATATTTCCGTACATTGCGAAAACTTTAAGGACTGATTATTTTTAAATGCGATTTAATCTGGTTTTTAAGGATTAAAATGAATTTCGAATCAAAAAAAATTATGGCAAGACCAAAAGAAACTTACAACAAAAAAGAGAAAGAGAAACAAAAACTCCAGAAAAGAAAAGAAAAAGAAGCACGTAAAGAAGAACGTAAAGCCAATCCTGGTCGTACTTTCGAAGAAATGCTCGCCTACACAGATGAGTTTGGTAATTTGAGTGATACTCCTCCAGATCCAAATAAAAAGAAAAAGGAAATAAAAGAAGAAGATATCATTCTTGGTGCTCGAAATAGCGACGATGGTAGTTTTGAACAGCCTTTACGTGAGGGAATTGTATCTTTTTTCAACACTAGTAAAGGTTATGGATTTATTAAAGATCTTGAAACCAAAGAAAGTGTTTTTGTTCATATTAATGGTCTTGTGGATTCTGTAAGTGAAAATGATAAAGTTACTTTTGAAACTGAACGTGGACCTAAAGGAATGAATGCGATCAATGTTAAATTATTGAAAAAATAAATTGCTTTTCTGCAATCTTACAATATTTATTAAATAAAAAAACCACCCTTTTGGGTGGTTTTTTTATTTTGTATGAAAGTAATATGAACTAGTCAATTACTCTTACATTTACTGCATTCATACCTTTTCTTCCTTTTTCCATATCGTACTCAACTCTATCGTTTTCACGAATTTCGTCAATAAGACCTGATGAGTGTACGAAGATGTCTTCACTTGAATCTGCTGGTTTAATGAATCCAAAACCTTTAGATTCGTTAAAGAATTTTACTGTTCCTTCCATTGTAATGTTTTTTAAAAATAATAAAATGTTGTATAAAGTCTTACTTCTTATTTAATTACCAGTAACAGTTCTATTATTTTTATTCCATATAATGGAATGAATCGTAATGAATGATATTGACATTATTAACTAATAAGACTCTAGAACAAAGCAAATATAAAAAAAACATTTTTTCAAACCTAAAAAAACATAGAATGTTTCAGGTTATTTATAACTAGCTGTTTGTGAATGTATTAGTGTGGGTATAGTATTTTGATTCAATTTGTATGGTAGAGCAGAAGTTAGGGATAGAGATCAAAAAAGTAGGATATGGATATGCAAAAGTTGGAGAGTTGGTTTTTATAACTTCTAAGAGCTTAGCAGAATAAACAAAAAAAAACCATCCGGTAGGATGGTTTCTTATTTTGTATAAAAGTAATACGAATTAGTCGATAACTCTTACGTTAACCGCATTCATACCTTTTTTTCCACGTTCAGAATCGTACTCAACTTTATCGTTTTCACGAATTTCGTCAATAAGACCTGTTGAATGTACGAAGATGTCTTCACTTGAATCGTCTGGCTTAATGAATCCAAAACCTTTAGATTCGTTAAAGAATTTTACTGTTCCTTCCATTGTAATGTTTTTAAAAAATAATAAATTAAGTGTTTAAAGACTCTAGTTTTTAGTAATTAACAGTAACAAACCTATTATTTTTATTCCAAACGGAATGAATAGTAACGAATGATATTGAAATTAAAAGTAAAGAATAAATCTCCTTTAAGACTTTAAAACGATGCAAATCTATATAAAACTTTTACGCTATCCTAACTTCGGATGATATAGTTTTAATTTGTTGAAAATAATTATTGATTTAGCTCCTTTTTTTAGATGAATAATTAGTAAGATACAGGTAGTTAAGAATGTAGGAAAATAGCTTTTGTGAGTTGTTTGTAAAATAAAAAGTGCTAAATACCTTTACATTCCTTTTATTACTCATCTAATTCGCCAAATACTCTTTTTAAAATATCATTTACTCTCTTTAAAGGGTCTTTTCTAATTTGTTTTTCTTCGTCAGCAACTTTAAGGAATAAAGCTGAAAGTGCTTTGTCGGTTACATATTGGTCTAGCTGTGTGTCGACACTTTCTAAATTGGCTATTTTCCCTGCAAAACTGTTAGCTACTGTGTTATAGTTTTCGGTTAATATATTCCAAGACTCGTTGGTAGATAGATTCGCAACCAATTTTTTATTCAGAGAAGCTTTTACTTTTGGCATAAATAGTTCCTGTAATTTGGTGTAAGTTTTATCTTGAAGGTAAAGTGTTGCAGCATTATCTTCCCCTTTTAGGATACTAAAAGCATCTGCAATTGTCATTTCTGTAATAGCCGTAGTAAATATTGGGCCTGCTTCGCTTACGGCATCTTCGGCGGCTCGGTTAAGTCGTAATACAACTTTATCAACCAAATCTTCCCCGCCAGGGATTAATTTTATATTATTGGAGATGCTTTGTGCTTCTGGTGGAAGAAGAATCTTTACCAATTCGTCTTTATAGAAACCATTTGTGATGGATAGAATATTTGATGCGTTTTCGCTACCAATTTTTAATGCTTCTTTTAAGCCTGTTGCAACTTCCGAACTACTTATTTCTTGAGATTGGGAGGTGGAATATTGATCGATAAACGGTTGAATTTCTGCACAAGATGCAAAGAACAGGCCGATTAGAATGACTACTAATTTTTTATTCATAATGATGCGTGTATTGATTCGATATTATTTGTGAAGTGAAAGATATTAAAAATTGGCAGTAATTTCAATAAAAAAAGCCTGTCGTAAATGAACAGGCTTGATGGTAGACCGAAGAATTTATTGCGTTAATTCTTGCATGAAATCTTCAACATTTCCCGGGGTACTCATTATTTTCATGAAGGTACCCATGGTGAGCTCTGGCCAGTATAATGCAAAGCGATATTTCCCATGAAGCATACTTGCCTTGATCCCTGTTAGGATAATTTCGTATGGCATGGCTGCAATATGGTCTTCCCCAATGATAGGCAGAAAATGTTTTTCGCCCTCTTCAGGATTATGCAATCCAATTCCGAAAATAGCTACTTTTTCATCTTTAAATACTTGTTCATAGATTAATTTGGTATGTCCTTTTTCTTGGTGCAAATTTTCACGGATAAGAGTTAATCCTTCTTCGAAAGATTCAAATTTATTTAATTCAATGGGATCGCTGAAGTAGGGCATCATCATTTTGTAGTGGTACTTTTTTAAAGCACTTTCTTTTAATTCTCCTCCGAAAGGTGTGAATTCGGTGCCAATGCTACTCAAAGATTGTTTTACTTCAGCACTAATTTTCAAAAGAATATGTTTGTCGGTTTCATAATTATCAAGGTAAGCGCAGAACACATAGTCTGGATTCAGCATACTTATTTCGATATTTTCACTCTTTTTTACCAAACCAATTTTAAGAACGCTGGCAAGTGCCCCTCGATCTTTCGATTTTAGGCATACTGTTTTAAGATCGTTTCGTGTAAAACAGATTACGTAAAGATTAGGGTTGGCTTCTGGATGATATTCTCCAACTACGCTAAATTTGTGTTGTTCAAGTGTTTGTTTGATTTCGGATTGGAGAAGTGAGATTTCTGTTTTAGAAGTTCCTACCTTAAAGAAGGGAGACAGTTTTTTTTCTTGAGCAATAATACTTTGAATCCATAGGGAGCAGAGTATTAGTAGAATTGTTTTTTTCATGTGTAGTGATATTTGTATATAGTAAGATGTTTATTAGGTACAATATATAAATATGAAAATACATAATGCTGTATTTAAGTGATAAATCGTAATTGATTTTCTTGGTATACTAATTTTTATGGACCTACTTTCATAGGTGATACTATGGTTTCAGATTCTATTTTAAATGAATGTAAATTGCACAGTTATTATTTTTTGAGAGATCGGATCTTTTCGTGAAATTTGTCTTTATTCTTTTGGATGAATAAAGGATTGACTTTTAAAGATGTTTTTATGAAATGGATATTACTTTTATCGAGTTGGGCTGTGAATGAAAAAAAAAGATTTTTATCCAATCAGGAAACCACTCATGAGCTTGCCAATTGGCTTTCGCATGGTTTTGGTTTTCTTTTTGGTATTCCTGCGGGCATATACTTGCTCGGGGTGGCTTACGAAACACAAAGTTTACATGGTTTTATTGCCTGCCTACTATTTGTTTTTGCTTTTAATTTGCTTTATGTTTCCTCTTCTGTTTACCATTACTTGATGGACAGTCCAAATCGTAAGTTGTTTCGAAAATTGGATCATATCAGCATCTTTTTTATGATAGCAGGTACCTATACTCCTTTTCTTGTTATTTATATGGACAATCTAGTTGGGCATGTTTACCTGATGATTCTTTGGGGATTGGTAGTTGTTGGTGTTTTTTATAAGATTTTTTTAATTGGCCGATATCGTTGGATCTCACTTCTTTTGTATCTGTTTATGGCATGGATCCTTGTTTTTAACTTTAATGAGTTTAGCTCGTCATTACCTGCTTTGTGTTTACAATGGATTATTTTGGGTGGTGTTTTTTACATGTTGGGAGTAATCTTTTATGTGTGGGAAAAAGTGCCATTCAATCATTTTATATGGCATTTGTTTGTTTTTGCAGGGAGTCTTTCTCATTTTATAGCAGTATACTATTGTGTGATTTAGAATGAAAATAGTAAGTGTGTTTTGAGGATTTGAAATCTAATAGTTTAGAGACTTACATTCTTTTCTTTGTTAGTAAGCTGAGATTTAATTTGTATGTATTCCAATTGTTTTTGAAATGGGCTGATTCTAGGATCCTTCGAAAAAGTCGGGCTATTTTATAGGTAAAAGCAAAAAACTCCCTATAGCAGGAGTTTTTTGAAAAATGAATGTGTAACTAGTCTATTTTTTCTAGCTGAACCGTAAAGTGTCTCATGATTGGTGCTTCGTTAACAATTTTAAATCCATGTTTAATTTCAAGTCGGCGATCGAAAACATTTTTAAGAGCCACAGCAACTACATCCATATGATTGTTGGTGTAGGTTCTTCGAGGAATTGCCAAGCGAAGTAATTCAAGTGAAGGGTAACGGTTTTCCCGGGTTTCAGGGTCTCTGTCGGCTAGTATGGTTCCAATTTCAACACCTCTTATTCCTGCCTCTAAATACAATTCACAGGCTAAAGTTTGTGCCTGATATTCTTCTTTGGGAATGTGATTCAATATTTTTTTTGCATCGACAAAAATAGCATGACCACCAATAGGTTTCTGAAATGGGATTCCAAATTCAACCAACCTACCGCCCAGGTATTCTACTTGTTTAATTCGAGTTTGAAGGTATTCAAATTCAGTTCCTTCATCAAGGCCTTGAGCCAGGGCATTCATATCACGCCCCGACATGCCTCCATAGGTTATGTATCCCTCAAACATGATGTTAAAAGTAGATGCTTCTTTCCAAAGTTTTTTACTTTTCATTGCAATGAAACCTCCCATGTTTACGATGGCATCTTTTTTAGAACTCATGGTAGCCATATCGGCGTAGGAATACATTTCTAATACAATTTCTTTAATGGTTTTGTCTTGATAACCTTTTTCTCGGGTTTTTATGAAGTAAGCATTCTCTGCAAAACGTGCTGAATCAAAGCAAAGGGGAATTCTATACTTGCTAGCTAATTTTTTTACGGCTTTAATATTTTGCATTGAAACGGGTTGACCTCCCGATGAATTGCAAGTAACCGTAATAATAATCATGGGAATTTGTTCTTTAGGATAGGTAGAAAGAACAGATTCTAATTTTATAAGATCAATATTTCCTTTAAAAGGATGATCGATTACTGTATCGAAAGCTTCATTAATAGTGCAGTCAACGGCTTTTGCTTTTCTAAATTCAATGTGTCCCTTAGTGGTGTCGAAATGTGAATTTCCTGGAACAATATTGCCCTCTTTTATCAAAACCGAGAACAATACATTTTCAGCGGCACGTCCTTGGTGGGTTGGCAAGAAATGATCGAAACCTAATATGTTTTTTATAGCAGATTTCATGTTGTAATAGGAGCGTGCTCCAGCGTAACTTTCATCGCCTAGCATCATTTCTGACCATTGCTTGTCACTCATTGCTCCTGTTCCTGAATCAGTTAGTAAGTCAATAAATACCTGGTCACTTTTTAGGTTGAATAGATTGTAATTGGCTTCTTTTAGCCAAACTTCTCTTTCTTCGCGTGTGCTTTTTTTGATGGTTTCCACCATCTTGATTTTATATGATTCTGCAAATGGTAATTTCATAATGTTGTTCTTGTTAAAATGTAAGGTGCAAGTAATTATGGGATGCAATTATCCCAAATTAGTTTTCCTTGTATTTATTTTTGTAGGTAGGTTTTTGGACAGAATGTACCAGATGAGTTTAGAATTGGAACTCGTCTCTATTTTTAATATTGAGGTAGATTTTTTGTGTCAGCATTGGAAAATAATGTATTGTTTCCATTTTTATCTGTTTTCTACTATGGTTCAAATGTAAAAATTTTTTTTTTCAATAGAAAGGACAATATCTTTTTTGTGAAATCGTTTGCTTAGCTATTGGCAATATTATTGCGAGAAAGAAGTTGAATTGTATAGTGTATTTCATCAGTTGGATTTTTTTTAATTAGAAATAATTTCAACAAATTTGTCTTTCTAAATTTACTTGTTTGTCGAAAATGAAATCCCTTTAGTTAAATCTAGTAATTCAAAAACGTTAAGATCATCCCTTTATGATTCGATTTATATGTGCCCTACTAATTTTTAGTTTTCCATTTTGTGCATTTTCCCAAAATAAAATAAAAAAAGATGCCGTTTATCCAGAGCACTCAAAATTGCAGGATTCGATTAATTCCATTAAACAAAATGTAAATGATTCAATTCGATATTTTTCTAATGATACAACTCTGAAATTACTCCCTGATCCATTGCATCACCTCGATAATGTCGGGTTTAAGTTTATTGTTCGTGAATTGAATTTAGATTTCGAGAATAAAGGTCATCAGACCGATTCTGTAAAAGATGCGGTGAATACTCTTCTTCAGTACGTTGAAAATGATAGCATTCGAGATATGGTTTTTTACTTGAAGGATTACATTGAAACAAGGAAAACAGAAGAGGCGCTTCGAGAAGTGAAAAAGAGGATCGCATTGGAAAAAATTCTTAGCTATCAACCTGATCTAAATCAGCCAGAAGAGCTGGATGTCGATGAGGGATGGAAGGCAACCGCTTTGCAAGAATTATATAATTATGTGGAAAATGATCCTGTAAATCAATGGATTCGAGAAATTAGTAGAGATTCGGTTTTATTGGGTGTGAAAAATTATCAGAATGATTCAATTAATTTTTGGATCAATAATGGGAAGCAGGATTTTAAACGATTTTGGCTGAAAAAAAATAGGCGCGATTCTATTGGAATTTGGGTGCAAAATACAAGCGATCGATCTATTCGTATTCTTGTTGATGATGATGTGTATCAGCAATCGGTGCAGAAATCAAAAGTGCGGTCAAGTCGCATGAAAATAGAAAAGAAGATTTCTGCTGATCAATACAAGTTGGCTGCTTTGCAGAGTTACAATCGCTACTCTCAGGTTTGGACTTTAGGATCTACCTTTGGTTTTTCCTTTAATCAAGGACATGTAAGTGATAGCTGGTCGGGTAGTGGTGAGAGTTCAATTGCGACAATTTCAACAATAAGTACTTCTGCTAATTATAAAAAAGGGGATTCTAGCTGGGACAATGCATTTACTCTTAAGTATGGATTGTTGAAATCAGGTGGGGATTCTTTTCAGAAAAATGAAGATGAAATTAAACTGACTTCAAAATACGCTCAAAAAGCGGTTAAAAATTGGTACTATTCAGCTTTGTTTACTCTGAAAACGCAGATGTTCAAAGGTTATGATTATTCCGATGATGATGGACGAGAGCTAATCTCTAATTTTTTTGCACCGGCTTATATCATCGGGTCGGTTGGTATGGATTATAAACCTAATAATAACTTTTCAATTCTGCTTTCACCCATAGCACTTAAATATACAATTGTAAGCGATACTAGTGTTATCGATCAGACTGATTATGGTGTTGATGAGGATAAAAAAATCAAAAAAGAGATTGGATCTTATGTGGGTGTAACTCATAGTGTTACCTTTTGGGATGATATGAAGTTGAGCAATGAATTAACTCTATATTCCAATTATGCATTACGACCCAAAAATGTGGATGTCGATTGGGAAATGTCTTTGGAAATGCCTGTTAATCAATATATATCTACAAAAATATCACTTTATTTAATTTCCGATGATGATACATCTTCTAAGATTCAATTCAAGGAAAATGTGTCGGTAGGTCTTAGTTATACCTTGTGATGTTAACTACATGAATTGTTTATTGACTTGAAAATATGTTTTAAAGCTTTTTTGCTTTCCACAAAAAATACTATTTTGTTACGCTAATTGTAAAACAATAAACTATGAGTTTAAAATATAAGGTGTCAGGTGTTGGTACGATCGAAATTGATACATTGGTTGTTGATTCAAATGGAACTTTAACCATTAAAGGTGAGCTTGTATCAGGTGTAATGGAACGAATTAATCGGTTACAATCTTTAGGCGTAAATGTAGTTATGATTTCTTCTGATCAGCGAGGGGGCGCAAGAGAATTGGCTGGTTCTATCGGAATCACCTACTATGAGGCTAATAATTCAAGAGCGAAGGAAGATATTTTGCTTTCTTTAGGCTCACGAAATGTTGCCGCTATTGGAAATGCTCGTATTGATATTGGATTGTTTGTGCAGTCTTTGGTTTCTGTAGCTACACTTCAAAGTGAAGGTATTCATAAAGATATTATCGATCATGTTGATGTTATTGTACCTTCGGTTAACGACGCTTTGGATTTTTTCCTTGATGAAGATACTTTTATTGCTACTATGAAACGTTAAATGTTTTAAATTTAATATAGATAGGATCTCTTTGTTAGGAGATCTTTTTTTTTTGATAATTTTATATAGCATAACTATGTTTCTTCTGATTTTATCTACTTTTGCAATTATTTTTGGAATCTATTGGTATTTTTTTCATACTCCTGATTATGCAGGTTATGTTACGACTGCTGGTAGTGCACTAAAGAAATACAGCAATGTGGAAGATCTAATGAATTTAACGCAAAATCCGGAAGAGGACATTTGGATTCTGGATGTTCGAGAAGAGGAATATTATGTTATGGATCATATTCCAACAGCAAAGAACTTTCCTTATGATGAGGTTGAAAAATGGCATTCAAAAATACCTTTAGGAACCCAACTGATTATTTACTGTGATTTAAGCTTAAAATCGCAGACTGTGATCGATTTTCTGGAACAAAAAGGGCATACTCAAATGCTCAATTGGGGGAAATACAAGAAATGGATTTATCCCGAAGTTGTAGAAGAAGATATTTCGATCTAAATTAGTTGCTTATAAATTTGAAAATTTTCTTCATCGAAAACACAAAAAATAATCTTACGAATTGATTGAAGGTGTTTGGCTTCCTGCTTAATGGTTTCAATTGCAATTTGGGCTGCCTCTTGTTTTGGGAAGGCATAAACACCTGTGCTTATATTTGGAAAAGCAATGCTTTTCAGCTGTAAGTTTTCTGCCAAACGAATGCTATTTCTATAGCAATTTTTTAACAATTCACTTTCGTTTTGTTGACCTCCATTCCAAATAGGACCAACAGTGTGAATTATGAATTTAGCTGGGAGTTGATATCCTTTGCTTACTTTTGCTTCGCCAGTAGCACAGCCATTCATAGTTTTGCATTCTTTTAGCAGTTCTGCACCTGCCGCTCTATGAATCGCTCCATCAACACCGCCGCCACCTAAAAGACTCTTGTTTGCGGCATTAACAATTGCATCAACCTGAAGTTTTGTGATGTTTGATTTCTTGAGAACAATTTCCATTTTTAGATCGTTTTAATTGGTGTAAAAGAGAACTTGAGTGCACTTATTAGAAATTAAGTTGCTAACTTGTTCTTGTTTTTGAAGGCTGGACTAAATTAATAATTCAAAATCATTATAAAAAATGAATGCGGAATCGATTGCAATCTGTTGGTTGTGAAATTGTTTGTTCGAGTTTGGAAAAATATTTTTACTTTAGCCGCGCTAGCCAAGCAAATTGATTGAAATATATTAAATTGACAAATATGAAAAGAGTATTAGTTGCAACCGGAGGTGGTGATTGCCCCGGGTTAAATGCCGTGATTCGTGCCGTTGTAAAACGTGCCGCTCAAGAAAAAGATTGGGAAGTTGTAGGAAGTATTCAGTCTTTCGATGGTATTTTGAAAGAACCAACTGAAATAAAAATATTAGATGATGCTGCTGTTAAAGGGATACATTATCAAGGTGGTACTATGATTGGTACAACCACCAAAGGAGGTCCATTTGCATGGCCAGTAAAAAACAAGGATGGTTCTTGGGGATCTGCTGATCGTTCTGATGAGATGATTCGCAAGTTACAATATTTGGGAATTGATGCCGTAATCAGCATTGGTGGTGATGGTTCACAGAAAATTTCTCAAGCTTTGTATGAAAAAGGATTGAATATTATTGGGGTGCCTAAGACCATTGATAATGATCTTTCGGCTACCGATTTTACTTTCGGTTACCAAACCGCTGTACAAATTTGTACTGAAGCAGTTGATAAGTTGAAAACTACTGCAGCGTCGCACAATCGTGTTTTTGTATTGGAAGCAATGGGACGTGATGCGGGATGGATTGCTTTAAGTGCTGCTATTGCTGGTGGAGCTGAAGCTTGTTTGATTCCTGAAATTCCTTACGATGTGAAAAAAGTGAAGGAGAAATTAGACACTCGTTTCTTGAAAGGAAAAGGTTTTGGGATTATTGTTGTTGCTGAAGGTGCTATGCCTAAAGGTGGAGCTGCTTTAGCTGCCGAGAGTACAGAAGTGGGAAATCCTAACTTGAAATTAAGTGGTGCTGCCGATCGTCTTGCTGTAGAATTAAAAGCGGCTGGTGTTGAAGCTGATATTCGTACTACAGTTTTAGGTCACTTGCAACGTGGTGGTATTCCTGTTGCTTACGATCGTGTTTTGGCAACTCAGTTTGGAGTTAAAGCTTTCGAAATGGTATTGGAAGGTAAATTTGGTCAGATGGTAGCTTATCGTCATCCACAGGTTGTTGGTGTTCCTCTTCCTGAAGCTATCGGACAACAAAACCTTGTTGATCCAAAAGCCAATTTGGTAAAAACAGCTAAAGGTGTTGGAATCTGTTTTGGAGACTAATTCTTAAGTTAAGATATAGATAAGCCGGAATTTTTAAAAATTCTGGCTTTTTTTGTGCCCTTGTCCGTGAAAACGGTCTTGCCATTCCGACTTGGGAAGTATACATTCATTTTTACGCCCAAACCAATTGTAGCGGTTTTTAGCAATGAGTTCGTAAAGCCAATCGGTAATGCGCTTAGGAATAAAAGAAAAGTAATGAATGGCTTTCCAGGGGTAAATAAGATGCTTCGAAACCTCGAATATTGCAGCACTTTTGGTGTAAGCTTTCCCATTTTCGATATAGATAACAGTGCTCAAATCTTGAAACTGCACATTTTCTTTCTGAAGCAAATTTTTGGCAAAAGTAGATTGTAATGATGCAAAATGGAGGTTTTCTTTGCGGTTGTAGGTCAGCAGAAATTGTACCGATTTATCGCATAAATTACAGACCCCATCGAAAAGAATAATTGGGTTTGAGTATTTTTGAGATGAATTATACTGTTCCATTTAATTTGCTAGAGATATTTTAGTCCTCGAATTGTTAGGTTCTACATATAAAATTAAAAATAAAAACCATACCAAGAATTCCTGTTGCTAGCATTCTGATGAAAAGGGTTCAGAATGAAATTTTAAATTTTTGTAAATTGTTTATTTAAATTGTCACACTTGGCATCTATGATGCAGCAAAAGTATTTTAAAGGCAAGTTTGTATATGGACAAACACCTTCTTTGGATTAATTATTTTGAAAGTCAAATGGAATAAGATATAAACAAACTTAAAACCCCAATATCATGAAAAAACACAATTGTGAAGAGTGTCCCATGCGTGCGAAGTATGATCGTTCCCCTAAATCTTTAATCGGTAGATTCTGGCGATGGCACATTAATTTTTGTCCGGGATGGAAAGGCTATATGAAATCGTTAGATGAGGAAAAAAAGAAAGAGCTAAGGCTGAAATATGAGCTGGTTGTTAAGTAGTTAAGAGTAAAACATCAAAAAAAGGAGGCTGGTTTTGTCTCCTTTTTTTGCTTACTATTCTTTAGTTTGCCTTCAAACCTATTCGTTCCCTTTCTGTATCGATACTTACTATTCTTACTTTAAGTGGTTCTCCCTTTTCTAGTTGCTCAGATTCCTCCGGTAAATCAGATGTGTGAACAAGTGCTGAGAGGTCACCTTCGAGTTTTAGAATAATACCAAAATGAGTAAATGAATCAACAATGCCAGTAATGTGATCGTTTAGCTGATACTTTTCTGCAAATTGTTCCCAGGGGTTTGGCTGACATTGTTTTATGCCCAGCGATATTCTGTATTTTTCTTCCTGAACATCCAATACCATAACCTCTATTGCATCTCCCACAGTTACGATTTTGGAAGGATGCATATTTCGATCGGTCCAATGCATATCCGAAACCTGAACCAATCCCTCTATATCTTTATCGATATGGACAATACAGCCATAATCGATTACTTTGCTTACCAGGCCTTTTACCCGTTTTCCTTCCGGATAACGAGTTGAAATTCCTTTCCAGGGATTGTTCTTGCATTGTTTCAAGCCTAAGCTTATTAACTGCTTATCTTCGTCCACATTCAAAATCATAACTTCTATTGTATCCTTACAGCTAACAAGGTCGCTGGGTTTTAAATTGCTCGTGATCCAGGCCATATCTTTTAGGTGTAACAGGCCCAAAATTCCTTTTTCAATTTCAACATAACAAGCATATTCTAGCACTTTTATAACTCTGCCAGTTTGTATTGTTCCTTTTTTATATCGAGATGCAATGTTTCGCCAAACCGTCATTTTAGATTGTTCAAATTATTATTTTTTTTACAGATGCCGGTAAATATAGTTATTTTGAGCATTGTAGAAACAATTAAGAGAATTGGCGATAGGTAAAGTACCGACTTGACAAACCAATCCTACGATTTACAAATGAGTATTTTGTGTAGTTTATATTGGTTTCTGCAGTTTGCGATCCATTACGGAACACCAAAAGTGAGAAAGTAACAGAAGTTCCATAATCTGGAAGTAAAGCTGAAGAATATAATGCATAAGAGTTCGTATTTAACCTTGTTGTCTGTGATGTGAATTAATATATTTTTCGTATTGGTTTGTTAAATTATTATTGTTTTGTAGCTTCGAATATGCAAATTGCAAACGAAATAAGATAAGGCACTTATCATGACCAATATGGAACAGTTAAAACAGGAAGTAGAAAGCTGTACGAAGTGTCCTTTGCACAAAACAAGAACCAAAGCTGTATTCGGAAATGGAAATCTGGATGCAGAGATCATGATCATAGCAGAAGGGCCTGGTTATTACGAGGATCAAAGTGGAACTGTATTTCAAGGAAAATCAGGTGAGCTTTTAGACAAGGTATTGGCAGCGTGTTGTTTTAGTAGAGATGAACATGTTTATATCAGTAATATTGTAAAATGTCGTCCACCGAACAATCGAGCACCTATTGAAATTGAAAAAGAGGTCTGTCTGACTTATTTGTATCAGCAAATAGAACGTGTCGATCCTAAAATTATCATCTTATTGGGAGCAACTGCTTTGAAAGGATTGATCGATCCAAATGCCAAAATTACTCAAGTGCGAGGACAATGGATCAAGTGGAAAGATCGAATGGTAATGCCTACTTACCATCCCTCAGCATTGTTGCGAAATCCGACTTTAAAACGTCCTGTTTGGGAAGATTTTAAAGCGGTAGTTGCCAAATATCGCGAATTGGTAAATGCAGCGCATTATTCTGCACACTGTTGATTCTTTTGGTTGAAAATAAACCAGTCTAACTGGTGGAACGTTTTGATATCTATAAGTTTATCGTGAGGAAATAGCTACGGTTTTAGTTGATTAATTATTATCTTTAGCGCAATAAAAATGGTTCATAGTAGGAGGCCCAAACTATTTATGAGCAATTTAAAACAAGCCGTAATTAATTAAAAATAGAATTATGAACATTTTTGCTAGATTAAAAAATAGTTGTGCTTTTTCAGCAAATAAAGCTATTTTCTCAAGTGTGAAGAAAGGGTTTTCACTTTTACTTTTTGCTTTTTTATTTAGTGTTGGAACACAGGCTCAGGAAATACCCATTGTAAATCTTACTACAGATTTTCAAGAAGACAGTCATAAATATTCAAAACTGATTCTTGAAAATGAGATTAGTGGAGTAGATGTAGAGTTAATTGCCTTAACGGGTGAGGATGCGATAATTGATAGAACCGAAAAAGGATGCAAAACAGTCTATTTGTTTTATAAGGGAAAAGGTACGGTAGTGGCTGAGGATAAAAATTATGACATTGTACCTGAAACAATTTTGTTACCTAATCATTTGAATGAGATTAGCGTAAAAACAGCTGCAGAGGATACTTTGTGTTACTTGAAAATATCAAGCCAATTAACAGCGCAAGATCTTTTAGATTTAAAAGAGTTTCCTACCGAAAATACGCAGAATGTGTACTATAAAAAATTCACCGATTGCGAATCGTACACAGAAGCTATTAAAAGCCCAAATACGGTAAGTAGAACCATTTTGCCAAACAAATACATTCCTCGTGTGGCTATGGGAACTGTTCAAACCAAAGGCCCAGATAGAGTCGCTCCACACGAACACCCTATGTTAGAGCAGTTGTTTTTAGGTTTATCCGATAATCATACCATGGTGTATGCAGATGAAGCTAAAGTCAATTTTCCAGAATATTCTTTACTACACATTCCAGTAGGATCGAGTCATTCTGTTTCAGTTGAAAAAGAGGAAGTGATGTATTATGTGTGGATGGATTTCTTTATGGATAAAAAAGGAGAAGAATGGTTGAAAACTCATAAAATGTCGGGCGACGAGTAAGGTGTCTAAGACATAATTTGCTGAATCTAATCAAATATCAGAATCCTTTTGCATAGTAATTTCTTAAACCATCTAGACCATTGTATGAAAGAGATTGTAGGACAAGAAATAGCCGTTGTATCGGATATTCATGGGAATTCATTTGCCTTACAAGAGGTGTTGAAAGATATTAAGGAAAGAGGAATTACGACCATTATTAATTTAGGTGATAGCTTATATGGTCCTCTCGATCCTAAAGGAACATATGAGTTGATAGTGAATAATAGTATTCAGAGTATTTCTGGAAATCAGGATCGCTTGATCGTGGAAAATTGGGATGCTAAATCAGACTATATCACCTTGGAGTATGTGAAATCGCAGTTGGATGAAAATATGCTTCACTGGTTACAATCTTTGGCATCTGATCAATCAGTAAACGATGAAATCTACTGTTGTCATGCAAGTCCACACAGCGATTCGGTTTATTTGTTGGAACAGTTGGTAGCCGATAAGGTGAGTACTAAGAATAAAGAGGAGCTTGATGCTTTGCTGAGTCATATTAAGCAAGGAATTGTATGTTGTGGGCATAGTCATGTATCAAAAATAGTTCGAACAGCTAAAAAAGTAATTGTGAATCCAGGTAGTGTTGGCTTACCAGCCTATGACGATGAGCTTCCTATTTACCACAAAATGGAGAATCACAAGCCAAATTCGAATTATGTGGTGATGAAAAAATCGCATGATTCGTTGAAGCTGAATCGAATCTCTGTGGAGTACGATTTTGAGGAAGCAGCTTCTCTTGCAGAACAGAATCATCGTGACGATTGGGCGAAATGGATTCGAACAGGAACAGTTTAGAAAACAATTATAGTTTACTTGATGTGAAATATAAAAACCTTTCTTTTCTCTGTTAAAAGAGGAAAAGGAAGGTTTTTTTGTTTGGGATTTTTATTTCAAATGGATTATTTCGATCGGTTTCTGAAGATTGATTTATCAGAAAGCTCGGTCATTTTAGCATTTGTTTTTTTCATCAGATAAATGATAAATGGAAAGAAAAAGATCAATACCCAAGGGATATTCACCATTAAAATAAAATCGTAAATACCATGAATGAAAAAAGGAACAAGGAATGCCAATTGAAACATTAGTCCTTTATTACTATGATTAGGTGAAAATTTTGCCAGTCCCAAATAGTAGCCCATCATGATTCCGAACATAGCATGCGCTGGAACGGCGGTAAAAGCTCTTGCAATACCCGTACCCATTCCATTCGAAAAAACATATAAAACGTTCTCCACCAAAGCAAATCCGAGTGAAACAAAAACGGCATATACAATCCCATCAAAACGTTCGTTAAAGTTTCTATTTCTCCAAATTAGCAGGTAAAGGGCTAATAACTTAAAGGCTTCTTCGCAAAGTGCAGCTACCAAAAATGCCTTGCCAAATGCAGTGCCAATTGCACCACGAAAAAGAAAGGGAAGCAAGCTGCCTATTGTTTGTTCTGCAATAAGTATTGGAAAAACAATGATCATGCCTGCTGCAAGTCCTTTCAGCAAAAACGATATTGGTTCTTTTTCATACTTGTCGCGATAGTAGATGTAAAATAAAATAATGGCAACGGGTGCAATAGAGATCAGGAGTAGGTTCATATGCTCGTATGTTTGAGTGGTGATAAAACCAATTTTGTGAGGAGACTTGCGAAATTAGAAAAAGCCTCTCAGTAAACAAAATAGAACATATATAAATAGGTGTTTTCAAGACATTAGAGATGATGAAATCTGGTCTTTTTAAACATTACAATTTGGTGTGCAGTTTGCGGGGTAAAGTGAAATAGAAGGTACTACCTTTTCCTGGCTTGCTTTCCAGCCAGATTTCACCCTGCAGAATAGTAACAAATGCTTTTGAAATTGCTAGTCCAAGCCCTGTTCCTTCGTGTACTCCTATTGTGGAGGCGTCGGCCTGCATAAAACGTTCAAAAACTGTTTTCTGCTTGTTTTCCTGAATTCCGATTCCTGTGTCGGTAACATAAAATAAAAACTGCTTGTTTTTTAATTGGCAACCGCATTCTATGGAACCCTCTTCGGTAAATTTAAAAGCGTTACTAATCAGGTTAATTAATATTTGCTTTAGCTTTACTTTATCGGTTTGGATTAGGGTGTTTTCTATTTTATTTTGTATTCCAAGTTGGAGTTTGATGTGTTCTTTCCCGATGTGTTTTCGGTGTTCTTTGTAAAATAAATTGAGTTCTGAATATAGGTCTTTTAAATCATATTCTTCGATATGTATGGTGTATTGACCTGATTCTATTTTCGAAATATCAAGAATGTCATTGATGATTTTGAGTAGATCGTTGCAACGTTGACTAATAATTTGGGAGAATCGATCCAATTTTTGTTTGTTGTGAAAATTCTCGATTAGTAAGCTCGAGAAACCCATAATCGCATTCATGGGCGTACGTATTTCGTGACTCATATTTTGAAGAAATGCCGTTTTTAAATGATCGGTCTGCTCCGCTTGCTCTTTTGCTTTGGTTAGCTCATTTTCTAATTGTTTTCTGTCGGAGATATCTATTTCAATCCCATCCCAGCAAACCAATTTTTCAATTATTCTGGGACTAGAAACAAAGTATGACCATCTGATGCTGCCATCGGGATTGAATACTCTGGCTTCAGCTTTAAACGGTACCATATATTTTATTGCATTTTGTTCTAGTTTGATAAATTGATCGATATCCTCCGGATGAATTTGTTTGTAAATTAAGGATGCATCATTTTTGGCATCTTCAACGCTACACCCATAGTACTTTTCAACGGTATCGCTTATGTATGTGATTTTCCTGTTCTCATCATCGATGCTTATCACCTGATAAAGCATTCCATTAATAAGGTTGTTTGCGATTAATTTTAGTTGTTTTTCACCTTCTTCGGATTTTTTTTTCTCGTTCTGTAATTCTCGATTTATCTGATTTAGATTTTCGTTTATTTGAAGGTAGATTTTGTTTTGCCTTTCAATCTCTTCATTTTTTTTCTGCAAGTCTAATTCAGCCTGCTTTTGTTTGGTTATGTCTTCGTAGGTCCCCAGAATGCCTATGATTTCGCCCCGCTCGTTACGAATAGGAATTTTATTTGTACTCAACCAAGCCTGCTTTCCATCTGCGTGAAGTTGTGGTTCTATAATTTTATATTCGGCTTTTCCAGTTTCCAGAACCCGTTGGTCTACCTTAACAAAGAAATCAGCTTCTTCCTTTTGCCAAGCCAAATCATAATCTGTTTTGCCAACAATTTCGCTGGCCGCTTTTAGTCCGGCAACTTGTGCAAAATTCTCATTGCAACCTATGTATACCGAATTGCAATCTTTCCAGAAAATAAACTGAGGAATGCTATCCATAACCAATTCAAGCATGTTTTTCGATTCATAGAATGATTCCTCTGCTTTTTTGTTTAGGCTACTTTTCTTTTCCGATAGCTGTTTAGAAGACTTATTTTGTTCTTTCATCTGGGTGATGATAGCAATTAGTTCTTCTTTTGTTTTAGTTGTATAGTCCATCCATAAATAAGTATTTTATTGGGCGATAAAAACAAGCATTAAAATTTAAGATATCAATGATAGCCTAATTTGGAGAAAAAATTGGTCGCCTATTTGTAAGGTACATATTAATTTTTAAATGGTAAAATCAGAAATCCCTTGTACGAAAAAAAGTCAATTCCTGTAAGAATTGACTTTTTTGTGTTAAATTAATAGACCTATCTGGAGCAGGAATTTCCCATGCAGTTGGGTTTTACTTCAGGTTGTTTCATCAATCTTAGTTTTAGTGATAGGAAGTAAAACTGACATCCTACGCAAATTCCAAAGGCTGTTTCGATGAACATTAGTAGCATGCAGAGTAGGCAAAGCATACATACCGATTCGAAAATTGCAGGATCGCCTTGCAATGGAATTGATAAAATAAAGACTGCTGATGAAAGGATCATGCCTAAACTCCAGGCGAATCGTTTTTGTATTGCACCAATGTAAATGGGCTCCTGTTTGAAAACGATGAGGCGAGCCAAGAAGTTAGCTGGAGCGTATTTAGGGTTAATAAATACACTGATGATAAAGTTGAATAGAATGAATCCTGAAACGTAAGGAATTGGGCCGTATTTTTTAAAAAATACAGCTGCTATCATAGTTACAAGAACCGTAAAAAATAGAAGACCCGCTGTGGCGCGCACTTCTCTTTCGTTTAAAACCTTATAGTTGATTCCTTCTACGTATTCTCCAAAACTTCGTATTGCCATTTGTATGTATTTAAATTTGTAAATAAAAGGCTGCAAAATACAGAAATATTCCTCTATCTCTGACCCCCAGTGCGTTAAACAAATGTTAACGTGTAAAGGATTGTAGGTGATAGGAAAAAGTGTAAAGGAGACAAAAAAAAACCGACTCCCTGAGGAATCGGTTTTCGTTAATATAGGTTAAGATCAATTTATCTGAGTTCAGCTCCCAATTGTTTTTGGTAGCTTTTGATCAATTTTTGCATAATTTTATCAATTTGCTTATCGTTTAAGGTTTTTTCAGTATCCTGAAGAATAAAACTTACAGCGTATGATTTTTTATCCGCACCTAGTTTTTCTCCTTCGTAAACATCAAACAAAGAAACTGATTGTAATAGTTTCTTTTCGCAGTTAAAAGCGATGGTTTTAATTTCAGAAAAGCTTGTTGTCTTGTCAATAAGTAAAGCCAAATCACGTTTGACGGCAGGATATTTAGGAATTTCGGTGTAGGCAACTTTGTTTTTACTAGCTTCGTTAATTAGCATCTCCCAGTCGAAATCAGCGTAAAAAACTGGAACATCAATGTTCATTGCTTTCAAAATTTTACCGCTTACCATTCCAACTTCTACCAATACCTTTTTCTTCACGCCATAGCTTAAGCCCTCGGTAAATTGGTCGTTTTCGGTTTCATTAATTCGTAATTTCTCAATTTGGAATCCCAAACGATTCAGCACATTTTCAGTGTAAGCTTTTAGGTGGAAGAAGTTGCTTGGTTCTTCTTTCAGATTCCAGTTAGTACTAGCTTTGTTTCCACAAATAAAAACGCCCAAGTGATCTTTTTCGAAGTAGTTGTCTACTGGGTTTTCGTTTTCCGGATTTATAAAGTGTTGGTATGATTTTCCAAATTCGTAGAATTTTAAATCTGCATTTTTACGATTGATGTTGTATGCAATACACTCTAATCCTCCAAAAAGAAGACTCTGGCGCATGGCATTTAAATCGGTACTTAGTGGGTTGAAAATACGAACGGTATTCTCTAGTTTCAAACTTTCCAATCCTTCGTAATAAGAAGATTTAGTCAGCGAATTGTTCATTATCTCGTTGAAACCACTATAGCTTAACAAATCGGCAATGGTATTTTTCAATTTGTGTTCGTCTGGTTTTGGTGCATAGCTCAATGATGCATTTACTTTACCAGGAACCTCTACATTATTGAAACCATAAATACGCAATACTTCTTCCACAATATCAGCCTCACGTTTCACGTCTACACGGTAAGGAGGAACCAAAAGGTTTAAAGTATCACCATCTTCTTTTTCGATGCCAATTTCAAGAGCAGTTAAAATATTCTTGATGGTTTCTTTGCCAATCTTTTTTCCAATCAATCGTTCGATACGATCAACGCTTACTTCTACTTTAAAATCAGCAATTGGATTTGGATAGATATCAACAACTTCCGAAGAAATAGTACCGCCAGCAATTTCTTTGATCAAAAGAGCTGCACGTTTCATGGCATAAATGGTGTTGTTAGGATCGGTACCACGTTCAAAACGGAATGATGCATCAGTATTTAAACCATAACGGCGAGCTGTTTTACGTACATAAACAGAATCGAAATAAGCACTTTCCAAAAAGATAGAAGTAGTCGAATTGCTTACGCCTGATTCCAGGCCACCAAACACTCCCGCGATACACATTGGAGCTTCAGCATTGCAAATCATTAGGTCGTTTTCGTTCAATTCGCGTTTTACCTCGTCTAAAGTAGTGAACAGAGTTCCTTTGTCAAGTGTTTTTACAATCACTTTTTTGTCGGTTATTTTCGAATAATCGAAAGCATGCAAAGGCTGACCTGTTTCAAACAGCACGTAGTTGGTGATATCCACTACATTGTTTATAGGGTTTAGTCCGATCGCTTTCAATCGATTTTGCAACCATTCTGGCGATTCTGCAATGGTAATATTACTCACACAAACTCCCGAATAACGGTGACAGGCTTCTGTCTTTTCAACGCTTACTTCGATTGGTGTAGAGTTGTTTTCTACTTTAAAATCCTCTACTGAAGGCATTTTGTAATCGATGTCTTTTTGTTGTTTAAGGTAAGCAGCCAAATCTCTGGCAACACCAATATGCGATGAACCATCAACACGGTTTGGAGTCAAATCGATTTCAATAACAATGTCGTCTTCAACCTTAAAATATTCTTTTGCAGGCATTCCAACGGTAGCATCTTCGGGTAGTACCATAATTCCTTCGTGATCGGTGCCCACTCCAATTTCGTCTTCGGCACAAATCATACCCAGGGAAACTTCGCCTCTGATTTTTGATTTTTTGATGGTAAAGCTTTCGTCACCATCGTATAAAACAGTACCTACTGTAGCAACCACAACTTTTTGTCCAGCTGCAATGTTGGCTGCTCCACAAACAATAGGCAATAACTCTTCGCCGTTTACATCTACGCTTGTTATGCTCAAATGATCTGAATTGGGATGAGGAACACAAGTCTTTACGTGTCCAATAAGTAAACCTTCCAATCCACCTTTTATAGATTGAATTTTTTCGATTCCACCAACTTCTAAACCAATTTGAGTTAAAATGTCATCCATTTCAGCAGGCGTTAGATCAATATCAATGTAATCTTTCAGCCATTTGTATGATACCTTCATTGTATGTGTATTTTATCTGATCGTTTTCAATTTTAGAAAAAAGAGCGAGAGTTTTGCTCCTTTTCTTCAAGCTTACAAAAGTAGAAATTTTACCTCCAAGTACCAAGTAAGTAATGTGCTTTAAATAAGTACGAGAAATTCTTTGTATTCATAGCGGATTCCTTTGTGTTCTTCTTGGTTGAATACCTTTCATCTTTACTTATCTTGGTGCTGTTCAGGCTCGCTGTTTATTCTTCTTTTTAGGGGAAGTGTCGATAGGCGAAGGGATGAAAAACAGAATGCTGTGTAGAATTTCATTTTGTTTTCTTTATGGAAAAATTGGGGACTTCGTTTTCTTTGAAACACTTTTTGAATAAGTGTTCTTTGAAATTGATTTTTGAAGCGAATTCGAATATATTTGTAGGATTATCAAAATAAAGTCATGAGCGAAGTAAAAGAAAAACCAATTATATTAGTTACCAACGACGATGGCTTAAATGCCAAAGGAATTAAAGCCTTAGTTGGAATGGTGAGAGATTTTGGAAATATTTATGTTGTTGCGCCCAATCGTGCCAATTCGGGGAAATCGAACTCCATTACTGTTGAGGTGCCCATTCGAATTAAAAAGGTTCGCGATGACGAAAATCTTCATATTTATAGTTGTAAGGGAACTCCGGTTGATTGTGTGAAACTTGCTTTGAATAAAATATTACCACGAAAACCAGATTTTCTGGTTTCTGGAATTAATCATGGAGCAAATACTTCGGTAAGTGTTCACTATTCAGGGACTATGGGCGCTACTATAGAGGGCTGTTTAAATGGAATTCCTTCTGTTGGCTATTCGCTAAATGCATTTGCTGCCGATGCTGATTTTACTCAATCGATAAAATATGGTCGTAAAATATTTGCCAATTTAGTAGAAAATGGTTTGCCCGATGGTGTTTGTCTGAATGTGAATTTCCCCGATGGAGAGATCAAAGGAACACGTGTTTGCCGTCAGGCGGATGGCCGTTGGAAGGAAGAGTTTGATCATCGGCAAGATCCTTTTGGAGGTGATTATTATTGGTTAACAGGATATTTTAAGAATGCAGAACCCAATGCTGAGGAAACCGACGAATGGGCCATTCATAATGGATTTGCTTCTGTGGTTCCTACTCAAATTGATATGACAGCACATGCCTTGCTTGAGGGCTTAAAAAAGTGGGATTATGAAATCAAGGATTAATTCAACAACATTAGGCCTAATCATTGGTTTGCTGGTTCCGCTTCTTTCTATTTTTTTAGTGTATGCCATAAAATTTCAGGCAGAAATGAGTTTAGAGACTTTTCTGGATAGCTTGTTGGTTCATAAGTTATATACCAAAGTATTGGCATTGGGCGTCTATTTTGGAAACATTATTTCTTTCTTTTTGTTTATTAAAACAGATTTACTGAAAGCTGCAAGAGGTGTGTTATTGGCAACCATTTTGTATTCTTTGGTCATTATGGTCTTTCGTTTTGGAATGTAAATAATTAGGTTCGAGTTAATACATAAGTCTCAAACTTCAAGTCTTAAGTCTCAAAATATGAAATATTACATCATAGCCGGAGAAGCGTCTGGCGATCTTCATGCTTCTAATTTAATGAAGGAATTGAATGTTCAGGATTCGGAAGCGGATTTTCGTTTCTGGGGAGGAGATTTAATGCAAGCGCAAGGCGGACAGATGGTGAAACATTATCGGGAAACCGCTTTTATGGGGTTTTTAACTGTGTTAAAAAATTTAGGTAAGATTAAAGCGAATTTTGCACTTTGCGAAAAAGATGTTTTGAATTTTCGTCCTGATGTTTTAATTCTTGTGGATTATCCGGGTTTTAATTTGCGCATGGCTAAGTTTGCCAAGAAACATGGGATTAGGGTTCATTACTATATTTCGCCAAAAATCTGGGCCTGGAAAGAAGGTAGGGTAAAAAAGATCAAAGCTTATGTTGATCGAATGTTTACTATTTTTCCTTTCGAGACAGAATTTTATCAGAAACACAATTACGAGGTGAGTTTTGGTGGCAATCCTTTGTTGGATGCCATTGAGAATCGACTCAATAAAGAGGAAGTCTTTCCTGATTTTATCAAAAGAAATAAGCTGAGCGAAAAGCCTATTGTTGCTTTGCTTGCCGGATCTCGAAAGCAGGAAATTGAGCGTGTTCTGCCTGTAATGCTCGAATGTGTCGACTCATTTCCCGAGCATCAGTTTGTTGTGGCTGCAGCTCCTTCGATCACGCAGGAATTTTATGCTTCGGTAGTGGGAGAGTTGAAAGTGGAGTTTGTGTATGGACAAACTTATGATTTGTTGCAACAGGCAGATGCTGCTGTTGTTACCTCGGGAACGGCCACTCTTGAAACGGCTTTGTTGCGCATTCCGCAAGTGGTTTGTTACCTCACCGGAGGAGGAAGATTACTGTTTGCCATTGGGAAACGACTTCTGAAAGTGAAATACATTTCCTTAGTAAACTTAGTAATGGATAAGTTGATTGTAAAGGAGCTGATACAGCAGACATGCAATCGGGAAATGATTAGTGAGGAACTCAATCGAATTCTTTTCGATAAAGAGTATCGAAGTGAAATGCTTTACAACTATCAATTACTTCATGAAAAATTAGGTGGAGCAGGAGCTTCGGCTCGTTTTGCAAAGATGATTTATGAAGATTTGCAGAGATAGGCTTTGCATTGAAATTTTCACTATTCCTGCAACACATCAGCCGTTGGACTTTGGTTGTTAATTTGTATTCTGTTGATTACAATTTCAGGGTTTCCTGTGTAGTAAATATCGCCGCTGCTGTATATGTTTGCAATTAATAGAGTGTTTGCCCAAACATGAACTTCTCCAGTTCCATTTTGAGCTAAGATTACCTGATTACTTTCCAAAGTGGAGGCTTTAATATTAATGATTCCATTTAAAACGTAGCTGGCAGTAGGGCAGCTGCCTGAAAATTCATAGCCTCCTGCTGTACTTCCATAGGCATGAAAGTATAGACTGTCGTATTGTAGGTTCAAATTCATCTCTACCAATTCACTAAGTGAGGTAATGTTAATATTCAGCCTGTTTCCGCTTAGTTCTTCATTGCTAGTAAAATCGGCAGGTGCATTTACACTTATAGTTTGAAGGTTTTTGAGGTGAAATTCAGCTTCAATTAAATCTAAATTGGTGATATTATTGTCTTGAGAGTGATCTATTACTGCTTGATTATCATCTATTTCAATCGATACTTTTGCCAATTTATTTTCACCTCCTTTTAATAAAAGGTATTCTTCATCATCTTCAATCAATGTTATTTCAAAGGTGTTATCATTCTGAATGCTCGTAACACCACTTAGGTCAACTTTTTGTTCTGTGTATTCTCCTTCATCCTCAAACGGATTTAGAGATTCACAGGAAGTGAAACCTAAAAACAGTACAATTGCTAGTAGAAATTTATTTGTCATGTTTCTTTTTTGTGATTTGATAACCAATTCCCCATTCAATAAAATCAGCCTTGCCAAGATGAGTTTTTAAACTTAAATTTCCGACAATATGCTTATTGAATTGATAACGAAGCCCAATTCGAGTATATATTGGCTTTTCAGGTTCGGTTTTGTAGTAAGTGTAAACGCCAATGTTGGCAATAATGCTTAGATTCGAAATTACAAGATCATGAGAAAGAAATACAGCCTGACTGAATCGGTCGCTAAAACCAGTTTCTGGTGAATAATCCCATTTGCCTCGGTTTGCAGCACAGTCGTAAAAAAAGTCGATACCAAAGCCTACTTTTTGTTTTTGATTGATTCCAATGGAATAAGCTCCTGATAAACTTGAACTATAATATTTGTGAGCATCATTTTCAGAAGCTTGTTTTAAGCCGTGGTTCCATACAAAAAGAATGTTGTTCGGCAATCGATTCTTTTTTAACTTAGGGGTTCTATTTTTTATTTTCTGATTTTTTAATCGGTAATTAATTCCCAGATTACTGGTGACCATATTTAATCCTTTATTCGGAAGGCTAGTGGCTCCATTGGAAATATGATTAAAACCAATTCCTCCCTGAATGTTCCAATGGGAAGAAAGTGTATATCGCGCATTTGCAAGTAGTTTAAAAAAAGCATTGAATTTTGTTCCGATGGCAATATTTGCATAATTATCTACCGCATCAAAATGTTTTTTTGTGTAGGCTAATCCCAAGCCCAATTGCGTATCGAATGCCCATTTTTTATTGCTAAGAATGGGAAAGCTGATGTAAGGAAATATTGCATTTACATTGCCAAAAACCTCGTCGTTTCCCAAGCTCCCACGATAAAAGCCAAGGCCAATTTCTGGCTGTTTGTACAATTGAGCCCAATTTTTTTTAGAGGAAGGAATTATGCCAACATTCAATTCAATAGCCGAAATTCGCTCATTTACCAAATAACTAATGGATGTGTGATGAGGCAAAATAAATCCATAGTGATAACGAAAGCTTGTAGTAATTCTGTTTTTACTAGTTTGTTCTTGGGCAATTAACTGGGTGCAAATCAAAAAGAATATAAAAGCAAGGAACGGTTTTTTCATTCTAAATTAGTGAATTCATGATACTTCTTCAGAAATTAGAACGAATAACTCGAAGAAATTTATGCGGTTTGATAGAAATGTAATTTTAAACGTTCAAATTTATGTAAGTAAATTGATTTCCCAAAGAGTTTTTTCAAGTGGAATAATTTTGCAAATTTGTACAATAAGAATATTTACAAGAATCAAAATTTATGCGTTCACTGCTTCGTAAGGAAATCAGTACTTTTTTTAGTTCTATTTCTGGATATTTAATTCTTTCCATTTTTTTAATTGCAACGGGCTTATTTGTATGGGTGTTTCCGGGGAATTCTAATCCTCTGGATACCGCTTATGCTAATTTAGATGTTCTTTTTGAAATGGCTCCCTGGATTTATTTATTCTTGATTCCGGCTGTTTGTATGCGTTTATTTGCTGAAGAGAAAAAACAGGGGACCATCGAGTTGTTGCTCACTCGCCCAATATCTGATATGGGAATTGTTTTGGCCAAGTATTTTGCAGGATTGGTAGTGGTTGGATTTTCCTTGCTGTTCTGTTTGGTCTACTTTTTTTCTATTTACTATTTGGGAAATCCTGTTGGTAGTGTCGATTCGGGAGCATTTTGGGGTTCTTTTATTGGTCTTTTCTTTTTGGCTGGAATTTATGTTTCCATCGGAGTATTTGCCAGTTCCCTAACGAGTAATCAAATTGTAGCCTTTTTACTGGCTCTTATTCTGTGCTTTTCTTTCTACATTGGCTTCGATTATCTTGGCGAGATAGGTAGCTCGGAATCGCTGAATGGCTTTTTTATTTCCATGGGTATTAATGAGCACTACCGATCCATTTCAAGAGGAATAGTTGATTCGCGAGATCTTCTTTATTTTATAGGAATTATTGTGGCTTTTCTTTTGCTTACAAAAACAGTTCTTAAAAGTCGTAAATGGTAATTGTGTGAATTTTATGATACAAAATAGAAAATTAAAAGACCTTTTTCAATTACTCATTTCTTTGCTGGCTTTGGTAATTGTAATTCAACTTTTACAAGTGTATTTTTTTCGTTGGGATTTAACGTCCGAAAAACGTTATTCCTTATCAGATAACACCAAGGAGCTGGTAGCAAATCTGAATAAGGATTTGTATTTCGAAGTTTATCTTTCGGGAGATTTGCCTTACGGATTTATCAAATTGCAAAAGGCTTCTCTCGAAATGATCGATGAGATGGCTTCCTATTCTAATGTTAGAATATCCTATTCCTTACTAAGTCCTGGAGATATTATAAACCCGAAAAAGCGACAGGAATTTTTCGATCAGCTGATTAATCGTGGTTTAAATCCTATTAATTTGCAGGAGAAAACAACTGATGGAAGTTTGAATCAAAGATTGATTGTTCCCGGAATTATTGTTCATGATAAAGAGAAGGAGACAAGTGTAAATCTGTTGAAAAGTGTAGCCGATTTGTCTTCCGATGAGAATCTGAATCATTCCATTGAAGAGCTAGAGTTTGAGTTAACTTCGGCCATTCGGGTGCTTCAAAAGACAAAACCCAAAGAAATTGCTTTCTTAACTGGACATGGTGAATTAAATGAATACCAAGTTGCTGATTTTACTGCTTCTCTTTTGCAGAGATATGAGGTGAGAAGAATAAAAGCTCATGATTTAGCAGATGGAAAATCAAACTTTTCTGCATTGGTGATTGCTCAGCCTCGTGAGGAGTTCTCTGAACAGGATAAATACAATATAGATCAGTATGTGATGAATGGTGGCAAGTTGTTGTGCTTGGTCGACGAAGTAATTGCCTCTATGGATAGCTTAACAACAAAGGAAAATACTATGGCATTTTTTCAGCCTTTAAATATGGAAGATCAGCTGTTTAAATATGGGGTGAGAATTAATCCCGATTTGGTGATGGATGTTCAGAGTCAGTTGATTCCTGTTCAAACCGCATTGCCAGGCCAGCCAGCAAAATTTACTCCTGCACCCTGGTATTATTCTCCCTTGCTAACTGCTCCCGATTCGCATCCCATTACTCGAAAACTAAATGTAGTAAAAGCAGAATTTGCAAATTCTATCGATTTTGTTGGAAATAGTAAGCAGATTACAAAACAGGTTTTACTGGCAAGCTCTGACTATTCAAGACTCGAAAAAGTTCCAGCATTAATTAGTCTCAATATTGTGAATAAAAAGATGAGTGCTGCAGATTTTCCTGCAGGCTCGCAAAATATAGCCGTTCTTCTCGAAGGTGTTTTTCCTTCAGTATTTCAGAATCGTATTTGGAAAGGAATGAATAGGGAGAAGTTTAAATCGGAAAGTGTAGCCACTAAAATGATTGTAATTTCCGATGGTGATATTATTAAGAATAGAGTGAGAGGAGTGGGGAGCAATCGTCAAATAGAAGCTTTGGGTTACGATAGATACACTAAAAACACCTATGGAAATAGAAGCTTTCTGCTTAATTGTGTCGATTATCTCTGCGATGATACAGGGTGGATGCAATTGCGATCGCGTGAGGTGAAATTGCGTTTGCTGAACAAAACTAAAATTCAATCGGAGCGATTGTTTTGGCAGTTAGTGAATGTCTTACTTCCTTTGCTACTCCTTCTGCTTTTTGCCGTAGCTCGATTCTATTTTAGGAAACGAAAATTTGCAGGATCGAAACAGAAGAATATTGCTTAGAAATACTATTTTTGCCTCCCTAAAAGTAAAGTTTCCAAGGAAAGAATCCTTTGTCGATTTTTATTTTTATGATTTTCACAGTGGTGTTAGAATGAGTTTTAAAGGTAAATAACAGTTATCTAGTTGTATACCGAGTTCGTTTACCGGGTTTAGCTCTGTTTTTTGAACTTATATGATCATGTTTCCTTAATAAATTTGTATATTCACCACTTATTATTTGACGCTCTTTCTAATTGATTTTTTATTAGGATGGAGGCGTAAATTTTGAATTTTCGGTTAATTTTTAAATATTATGCAAATGAAATTTGTAGTATCAAGTACAGAATTGTTAAGTCATTTACAAGCAATTAGTCGGGTTATTAGTAGTAAGAACACCTTGCCTATTCTCGATAACTTTTTGTTTGAATTAAAGGATGATCAATTGGTCGCTACTGCTTCGGATTTAGAATCTACCTTAATTACTACGGTTCCACTAGAGACTTCAGTAGGTGAAGGGATTATTGCTTTTCCAGCTAAGATTCTGACTGATACTTTAAAAGAATTTCCAGAACAACCACTTACTTTTGATATCGATAAGTCTTCATTGGCAGTAAAAATTACTTCCCAAAATGGAATTTTTAGTATTGTGGGACAAAATGGTGAAGATTTCCCAAAGCTTCCAGAACGTCAAGATTCTAATTTAGTTAGCATTTCGGTAGAAAGTTCGGTGTTGCTTACAGGTATCAATAAAACCTTGTTTGCAACTGCTGATGATGAACTTCGTCCTGTGATGAATGGAATATTTGTTGAGTTGGGAACAAACGACCTTACTTTTGTTGCTTCTGATGCTCATAAATTGGTGCGTTATAAAAGACTAGATGGAAGATCCGAATTAGCATCTTCTTTTATTTTGCCTAAGAAGCCAGCTTCTTTGTTGCGAAATATTCTTCCTAAGGAAACAAATCCTGTTCAGGTCGAATTTGATGAGAAAAATGCATTTTTTACTCTTTCAAATTACAAGCTTATTTGTCGTTTGGTAGAGGGAAATTACCCAAGTTATAATTCAGTAATTCCTAAAACCAATCCAAATAAATTAACCATCGATCGGATTGAACTATACAATACACTGAAGAGAGTATCGGTATTTTCAAATCCAGCAAGTAACCTTATTAAATTTGAATTGAAATCAAATGAATTGGTTGTTTCTGCTCAGGATATCGATTTCTCGATTTCCGCACGAGAAAGATTACAATGTCAGTACGAAGGTCAGGAATTGGAAATCGGTTTTAAATCGGTATTCTTATTGGAAATTTTAGCCAACATCTCATCTTCGAATGTGATGGTGGAACTGTCTGATCCAACAAGAGCAGGAATATTCCTTCCTTACGACAATGAAAATGCCGACGAGGACGTGTTGATGTTGTTGATGCCAATGATGATTAACGCTTAAGAAAGATAAATGATTACAAAATAAAGTAACCCAACAGAACGAATAGTTCTGTTGGGTTTTATATTTTTGTAAAAAAGCTAATATTACATAAGAATCTCATGAATCTGAATTTAAAGAATCCAATTGCTTTTATTGACCTTGAAACAACAGGAATTAATGTTGCTAAAGATCGTATTGTAGAAATTTGTATTGTTAAAGTACATCCAAATGGCGACGAGGAAGTAAAAACTTTGCGTGTTAATCCAGGAATGCCAATACCCGCTCAATCAACGGCTATTCATGGTATCAGTGATGAGGATGTAAAGGATGAACCAAAATTTAAGGAAGTAGGTAAGATGATTGCTAAATATTTGGAAGGTTGCGATTTGGCAGGATACAATTCCAATCGTTTTGATTTTCCATTGTTGGCAGAGGAATTTTTGCGTGCTGATATCGATTTTGACATGAAAAAAAGAAAGTTTGTGGATGTTCAAACGATTTTCCATAAAATGGAACAACGCACCCTTGTAGCTGCCTACAAATTTTATTGTAATAAAGATCTAGAAGGAGCTCACGGTGCCGAAGCCGATACCAAAGCAACTTACGAAGTTTTAAAGTCGCAGCTTGATAAATATGACGTTTTGGAAAATGATATCGAGTATTTGGCAAAATATTCTATGCAGAACAATAATGTTGATTTTGCTGGTTTTATCATTATGGATGAGAATGGAATAGAAACCTTTAACTTTGGTAAAAATAAAGGTGTGCCTGTAGAAAAAGTTTTGTCTGATCAGCCTGGCTATTATTCTTGGGTAATGAATAGTGATTTCCCTTTGTACACTAAAAAAGTGCTTACCGAAATTAAATTGAGAGGTTTTAATAAGTAAATCTAGCTATATGAAAATTTTAGCAATAGGAAGAAATTACGTGAATCATGCTAAGGAACTGAATAATCCGGTTCCCCAGGAGCCAGTGGTATTTATGATGCCCGATTCTGCTCTGCTGAAAAATAACAACGACTTTTATTATCCTGACTTTACAAAAGATATTCATCATGAGATAGAACTTGTGGTGAAAATTAGTCGAGTTGGTAAAAATATTCCGCTCGAATTTGCACATCGTTACTATGAGGAAATTGGTTTGGGTATCGATTTTACAGCTCGCGATATTCAGGCTGAGTGCAAAAAGAAGGGTTTACCATGGGAAAAAGCCAAGTCTTTCGATGGAGCAGCTCCCATTAGTCGATTTGTTTCCAAGGATAAGTTTCAAAATGTGAATCAGTTAAATTTTTCTTTGGATGTGAATGAAAATCGGGTGCAAACAGGTAATACTTCGAACATGATCTTCCCAATTGATTATTTAATTTCCTACTTATCGCAGTATTTCACGCTGAAAATTGGCGATTTAATCTACACAGGAACCCCTGAAGGAGTGGGGCCGGTTAAGATTGGAGATCATCTTTATGCAGAATTGGAAGGAGAGAAAATGTTGGATTTTAACGTTCGTTAGAGCATAATATCCATTGTTTTGGGATTTCAAAAGGTTAAATGACCAAAGCATTTATGCTGACGGTCATTTTTTTATAACCTACTGAGAGGTAAGGGTATTGCTCTGCTTTTTCATGTGCTGTGTTTTCTATTTTAATGATATTTAATACTTTAGCTTTTAGCTTTTGCAATCGAAAACCTTTTAAAAGTTGGGAAATTCACTATCTTTGCGCTCACATTACAATTAATAAACGTTTATGGAATATCAGCATTGGGGCAAGTTAATTCGAAATCGGATAGAGGAATATGCCGATAGAATTGCTATGCACTATAAGGATCAGCAAAGTGGCGAATGGGTTGGCGTAAGCTGGACTGAATTTGGGTTGCAGGTTCGACAAGTATCCAAAGCTTTACTAGAAATGGGTGTTGAGGAAAAGCAAATGGTTGCTATATTTTCTCAAAATATGCCTGAATGGATTACAGCAGATCTTGCTATAATGTGTGTTCGTGGAGTAACTGTACCTATTTATCCAACCAATTCAACAAAGGAAGCAAAATACATTATTGAAGATTCTGAATCTCAGCTTATTTTTGTTGGGGAACAGGAGCAGTACGATCGTGCAATGGAAGCCATTAAAGGTGTTTCGCACGTAAAAATGGTAGTTGTATTCGATAAAAATGTGAAATTATCGGATTACGATAGATCTATGTATTGGGATGAATTCCTTATTTATGGAAAAAAATCACAGCTTGGATCTCAGTTCGAAGAGCGCTTTTCAAGTGCAGAATTAGATGATCTGGCTACTTTGATTTATACTTCAGGGACTACTGGAGAACCAAAGGGAGTGATGATAGATCACAATAATATTTCGAGTGTGTTAATATCGCATGACAAGGAATTGAATGTGTCGGAAAAGGATGTTTCTCTCAGTTTCTTACCATTGAGTCATGTTTATGAGCGAATTTGGTGTTTTTATTGTTTTCATCGCGGAATAGAAATTTATTTCAATCTTGACCCGAAAAAAATTGGGGATGCAATGAAAGAAGTAAAGCCTACCTTAATGTGTACGGTTCCCCGAATTTATGAAAAAATTTATTCTGCCATTCAGGAGAAAAGCAAAAGTGCATCATCGGTAAAACGATCTTTAATTCAGTGGGCCATTAAAATAGGTGGTAAATACAATAATGAATGTAACGGTATTGCTAGTGAATCTTCCTTGGCCTTGCAAATGAAGTATAAAGTTGCCGATAGATTGGTGTTGAGTAAATTACGAGATATTTTTGGAGGGAGAATCAATTTTATGCCTTGTGGTGGTGCTCCTCTCGATTCAAATATTATTGAGTATTTTCATGCGACAGGCTTAAATGTGAAAATGGGTTACGGTTTAACCGAAACCATGGCAACAGTTTGCCTTTATGGTGATAAGGATATTGATTTTACAACAACAGGCCGAATTATTGTGGGCACCGAAATTAAAATTGGTGACAACGATGAAATTTTGGTGAAAGGACCTGGTGTAATGCGTGGTTACTACAAAAAGCCTGAAGCTACCGCCGAGGTAATGAAAGATGGTTGGTTTTGTACTGGTGATGCTGGAAAAATTGACGAAAATGGCATGGTAACCATTACTGACCGTATTAAAGACCTGATGAAAACTTCGGGAGGAAAATATGTTGCTCCTCAAAAATTGGAGAAAACCCTTGTAAATGATCAGTTTATTGAGCAAATAGCGGTGATTGGAGATTGTAGAAAATATGTAACTGCTTTGGCAGTGCCAGCTATTGAACCACTTCAGAAATACGCTACGCAAAATAATATAGGTTTCGAAACCATTGAAGAGCTATTGGGAAATTCTCAAATTATTGAGTTCTTCGAGAAACGTTTTGAAGAAATGCAGAAGGAATTTTCACGCTTCGAGAAGATCAAAAAATTTACTTTGCTTCCTAAAGAATTTTCGATTGAAGCCGGAGAAATTACCTCTACTTTGAAATTGAAAAGAAAGGTAATTCAGGAAAAATATAAACATCTCATCGATAAAATGTACAAGGATTAATAAACCCACCAGTTTATATAGTCAACTCCGATAGAATTTATTTTCTATCGGAGTTTTTTTATTAGTTTTTTTGAGCGATCATCCCTATCCATGGACTTGTTTCTTTATAGGATTCTCCTTGTAGGTTAGACCAATAATTTTTTATCTGAAATCCATTTTCTTCCATCATCGTTATTGTGCGATTTAGTGAGAAATAGTGCTGCCAGATATTATGAGTTCGAATGCTTCCATCTTTTAAAATCTGGTGGTATCTATCCAATCTAACCTTGTCTTTTTTGTATTTAAAATGAGATTGTAACAAAAGGTGTTCTTCTTCCCTCCAAAAGCCATCTTTTGTACTAATATACCACGATTGATCTGATTCTTTCCGATCGAAATAGTGCTTGGTGAATACATCAAAAATGAGAAAACCTCCGGGTTTTAATGCTTTTTGAACTTTGCGAAGAAGCAGGTTCCTGTCGTTATGCGATAGAACACATAAATCTCCATAAATTAAAGTAATGACATCAAATTCTTGCTGATAATTAATTTCCAGATAGTTTTGGCAGATGTAATGGATTCGGTATTGAAATTCGGCAGCTTGTTCGCTGGCGTAATCAATTGAGTTCTGAGAGATGTCAATTCCAGTAACATCAAATCCTTGTCCGTAAAAATTCTCGCTATACAAACCCGGACCGCAGCCTAAATCAAGCAACTTGCTGTCTTCGGGTAGGTTTAGGTATTTACTTAGCCAAAGAACCGATTGTAGGATGTCCTGATACTTTCTCGATCCCTGATCCGATTCATCGTCGAGATGAGCATTTAGTAAATGCTCCGAAATGTATGGATCCTGCCAGAAATTGCCATCGTCTTTTGAGAAAAGGGGAGGTTTTTTTGTGATTTCTTCGAGGAGAGAAAAATCAAGTAATCCATTGGTAGATAGTATATTCATTGCTTTTGTGTCTCGGTATTTTGTGCTTAAAGAATTTGTTGCAATTTTACCTTTTTAATTCCTGAAATACTACTCAAATCAGAGCTAAGCTCTTTTAATTTTACTTTTTCAGAAATTTGAATCGTCAGGGAGTAAGTGGTTTTATCTTCCTCGTAGGAATGTTCCAAATCGATGGTGCGAATTGCAACTTTGTATTTTTTCAGAATAGGAAGAAATTGTTCTGTGGTTACCTGATTATTGTGTGTGTAAATGGTTAATCGTTTAATAAATTTACTTTGGAATAGCATTTTCTCTAAAAAATCGAGAAGAACTAAAGCAATCAGAAGAATAGCGGTTCCCAAAATTGCACCCATATACATTCCTGCGCCTATGGCTAATCCTAAGGCAGCTACTACCCAAATAGAGGCAGCAGTTGTTAAGCCTTTTACGTTGACCCCAAATTTCATGATGGCTCCAGCACCTAAAAAACCAATGCCCGATACTACCTGCGCTGCTATACGTCCAGGATCTCCATTTTGAAAATCGGAGAAGGTTTGAGGAACAAAAATGGAAAGTAACATGATAAGAGTAGAACCCATACAAATGAGAACATGCGTACGTAAGCCTGCTGGCTGTTTGTGTGTTTCGCGCTCTATGCCAATTACAAATCCAATCAGAAAGCTAAAAAGCAATCTGAAAAAGATGGTTTCTGTGTTTATTTCGGTACTTTCAATGAGATGATAAAGGTAGTTCATGTATTATTTTGCTGTCTGGGGGGTGTTTAATTTTGATCAGTACAAGGAAGTTACTTTGAATCAATCAGCTTCATTTTCGTTCAATTTTACAACGTAAACTTGTCCTGTTTCAAACCGAATTACTTCTAGTTTGGTGTTTTTGTCAATAAAGCCATCTTCTGATTTAGCATCGTAGACCTGATTGTCTATTATTACTTTTCCAGAAGGGCGAAGAACGCTCATTGCTGTAGCTGTTTTTCCTATTAGAGTTTTGCCTGTCATGTCAACACTTACATAGCCATCTTCTGACTTTTCTACGGCACCTAAAGCCAAATGTCCAAGAAAGGAATTGCTAGCAAATAGTTTCTTACTTAGGTAAATTGAGCCCAGAATAGAAGTAAACATCGAGAAAACAACCAGCATTATGGCACTTAGTAAGGCTCTTATGTGTCTTTCTTCAAAGGTAAAGGCTACGTTATCAACCAAACTCAAGGCTAAGCCAGTAATCATAAGAATAATTCCTGAAATTCCGGCAACGCCAAAGCCAGGAATCACGAAAATTTCCAGAGAGAGTAATATTACTCCTGCAGCAAATAAAAGGATTTCCCAATTTTCGGCCATTCCTTCTAGGTAAAGAGGAGAAAAGTAGAGAACAGCAGCAATTGCTGAGGCGAGTATTGGAAAACCAATTCCAGGAGTCTGCAATTCAAAATAAATGCCTCCTATAATTATCATGATTAAAATTCCCTGTAAAACAGGATTGATCATGAAATCGATCATTTTTTCAATTCCACTTGGCTGATAGGTTTTTAGTGTATAATCACCTACACCAGCTTTCTTCAGAACTTCGTCCACACTATTTGCTATTCCTTCACAGTATCCATTTTTAATGGCTTCAGCTGGTGTGAAAGTCAATACTTTACCCGTGTCAATTATATTTTCAATATAGGTTCTAGGATCAACCATTGCTTCGGCGATAAGAGGATCTCGATGCCACTTTAGGATGGTATCCCCATTCTGGATTATCGTATCTTTTCCGTGCGATTCGGCAGTAGCTCTCATTGTAGATCGCATGTATGATTGATATTTATCGGGCATGGCTTCACCAGTTTGATTTACCACTGTTGCTGCGCCCATATTGGCTCCTGTTCTCATGTAAATGCTATCGCAGGCTATGGATATTAAAGCTCCAGCAGATGCTGCATTGTTATCAATAAAAACATATACCGGAATAGTGCTATTTAAAATAGCTGTGCGAATCGAGTCGGCATGAATCACCATTCCTCCATAGGTATTCATGTGAATTAGAATGAGATCAGCTTTCGATTCTTTTGCTTCTTTTAGGGCATCTTTTGTTTGTCTCCAGGCAGCAGGTCCAATTTCTCTTTTGATATCCAATTTGTAAACTTGTGTTTTATTGATATCTGTAATACTATCTTTTTCCTGATTAGCACGAAGCTGAATGCTTTGGGAAAAAATAAGAAGAAGGAATAAAAAGCTACTAATCTTATTCATGTTAGAATTGTTTTAACTGTTTTGTTGTATGATTTATAGAAGCATTCTGTACTTACTAGGAAAGATAAGAATTAAGTTTAGATTTTATTGATTTTTGTTGCTTCCTGTTTTTCTTTCTCCCAAATTTCATCTACTGCGAGTGTTCCTGCAACTACCGAAACAATAGCTGCAAAACTTGATAAGGAAGCTCCACAAAAAGGAACGATAAGGCAGAGGGAGAATACAAAACCATTAGCGATTACAATTCCTTTGTTTTCCCTCATGAACTGAATGCTTTGACCGATGCTCATTTGTTTGCGCTCAATAGCGTAATCCAGAAAAGAAAATCCATAAAAATAGGCTGAAATGAAAAATAAGAAGAGTGCAGATATCCAGCCGATTATAGGGATAAAGCTGAGGATAAACATGAGTACAGTTAAGGCCAATTCGATGAATAAATTCCGGATAGCAATAAGTACACCTCGCAAGATGTCTTTTGCAAATTGTTCAATTTCAAAAGGATAATCTTTACCTGTTTTTATTTTTTCGGTGCGTTCGGATAAATAGGAAAATACGGGTGACATTATAATCAGAATGATGTAGCCACCAAAATAGGCAAAAATCAGAAAAAATAGAATTTTAAAGACTAGCCAGATAAAACCCCCAATGCTTGCTTTTAGGAATTCGGATCCCCAAAAATTGGCGTTCTCAAGATCCAACCATCCTTCTAAAAACACCTGTGATTGTTGGGCTAAATGACCAATATAATCCCATCCAACCCAAAAAAGAATGATATTAAGAAGAACTGGGAAAATGAAAAACCAAGCGAGCTGTTTCTTGAAAATATACTGGATGGCTTCGGTGTAAGTTCGCAAACCAAAACTAAAATCTTTAATAAATTTCATAAAATTTTGTTAAATGAATAACTGACCTAACAAAAATAGCATTTAGATGTTAAAAGGGGAAATTATTCATTCCAATGTTTCGTTCTACCATTTTCCCTAGTCAAGATCATGGGTCGAAAGTTTTCGGGACTCACGGCTTTTAGTTATCTTTGAGTTTCTAAATAACCATTATTGACATTTAATTTTTTTGAAATGCAGAGTTTGACAGCAATTTCGCCGGTTGATGGACGTTACCGTGATAAGGTAGACGTTTTGGGAGAGTATTTTTCGGAATATGCTTTAGTGCGATACAGAGTTTTGGTAGAGGTTGAATATTTTATCGCTTTGTGCGAAGTTCCACTTCCTCAATTGAACGATTTCGATAAAAATCTATTTACAGATTTACGTAGTTTGTATATCGATTTTACCGTTGAAGATGCTCAAAAGGTAAAAGACATAGAACAAGTAACAAATCATGATGTTAAGGCAGTTGAATATTTTATAAAAGAGAAATTCGATGCTTTGAAACTTCAAAAATACAAGGAGTTTATCCACTTCGGATTAACATCTCAGGATATTAATAATACCGCAACGCCTTATTCCTTGCGCGACGCTGTGCATTATGTGTACTACCCTTTATTGGACGAATTGATTAGTAAATTGAGTAGCCTATCGGAAGATTGGAAAGAAATTTCGATGTTAGCTCGTACCCATGGTCAGCCTGCTTCTCCAACTCGTTTGGGAAAAGAAATTCAGGTGTATGTGTATAGATTGAAAAAGCAATTGGATCTTTTGAAAAGCGTTCCTTGTTCGGCAAAATTCGGTGGTGCTACTGGTAATTTTAATGCACATCATGTTGCCTACCCCAATACAGATTGGAAAGAGTTTGGAAACCATTTTGTGAACGACATTTTAAAATTGGAAAGAGAAGAATTTACGACTCAAATTTCCAATTACGATAATATGGGAGCCATTTTTGATAATCTGAAAAGGATTAATACCATTATGGTGGATCTAAATCGTGATTTCTGGACTTATATTTCTATGAATTACTTTAAGCAGAAAATCAAAGAAGGTGAAGTAGGATCATCTGCAATGCCTCATAAAGTAAATCCTATTGATTTTGAAAATTCGGAAGGAAATCTTGGATTAGCCAATGCAACATTTGAGCATTTATCATCTAAGTTGCCCGTTTCCAGATTGCAACGTGATTTAACAGATTCTACTGTACTAAGAAATATAGGAGTGCCTTTCGCACATACCATTATTGCCTTTAAATCTTTACTAAAAGGATTAGATAAATTGATTATTTCGAAAGAGGCATTCAAAGCTGATTTGGAAGCGAATTGGGCGGTTGTGGCTGAAGCAGTTCAAACCATTCTTCGTCGCGAAGGTTATCCAAACCCATACGAAGCCCTAAAAGCTCTAACTCGTACCAATACTCATATTACACGAGAAAGTATAGCTCAATTTATCGATACTCTTGAAGTAAGTGATAGCTTAAAGGCTGAATTAAAGACAATTAGTCCTGAGAATTATACAGGAATCTAAAGGGTTACATTTTATTACAATTTTGTAAATAGGCTGTAAGAGTTGCACTTTTACAGCCTGAATTTTAACAGCTTGCTGGTGAACAGTCAGCTTTTGTACCTATATATTTTTTCTCGATGAAAGATTTTATTTGCATCCTTCGACGTTTTCTTCCTCCATACAAGAGTGATTTATTAATGAGTTTCGTTTATAACTTACTCGCTGCAGTTTTTGGTGTATTTTCTTTTGTGATGATGCAACCAGTTCTGGAAATTCTGTTTGAAATGGCAAAGCCAGTTGATAATTTAGTGCCTTGGGAAGTAAGCATAGATTCTCTAAAGCACAATTTTTACTACTATACCACTCAAATGAAATTAGAGTATGGTGCAGATTCAGCACTCTTGTTTGTAGGTTTTATTCTAATTATAACAGCACTATTCAAGGTGGGGTTTACGTACTTAGGTTCTTATCATACTGTCGGAATAAGAAATTCAGTTGTTAGAGATATGAGAACCCAGATCTACGATAAGATTGTAAGCTTACCAATTCCTTTTTTCACAGAAGAGAAGAAAGGTGACATTATGGCAAGAACTACAGGTGATGTTCAAGAGGTTGAAAATTCCATAATGAATTCAATGGATATGTTTCTTAAAAATCCAGTTTTGATTATTGTTTATCTCACGACAATGATCATCATGAGTCCTCAATTAACACTTTTTAGCTTCATTTTATTGCCTATTGCAGGTTTTATTATTGGGCAAATAGGAAAAAGTCTTAAAAAAACGTCTCGTTTGGGACAAAACAAGATGGGTGATTTACTTTCGACCATTGAAGAAACTCTTTCTGGATTACGAATTATTAAAGCCTTCACAGCTGAAGATAAGGTAAAAGAAAAATTTTCTGCTGAAAATAACGATTATCGTCGTATTATGAACAGCTTAATGCGTAGACGAATACTTGCGCATCCAGTTAGTGAATTTTTAGGAACAATTGTAATAGTGATTGTTTTATGGTACGGTGGCCGTTTGATTTTGAATGATGAAACAGGTATGAATGGTGCGGGTTTTATTGCCTACTTAGTGGTATTTTATTCGATCATTAATCCAGCAAAAGAATTCTCAAAAGCATTTTACAGTATTCAAAAAGGGCTGGCGGCAATGGAACGCATTGATCAAATTTTGGGAGCTGAGTCTATAATTGTCGATAAAGCAGATGCTAAGCAGGTTGAAGAATTTGGAGAAGTAATTGAATATAGAAATGTAACTTTCTCATACAATGGCGAAAAAGATGTGTTGAAGAATATTCAATTGGAAATTCCTAAAGGAAAAACTATTGCTTTGGTTGGTCAATCGGGTTCAGGTAAAACTACTTTCGTTGATTTATTACCTCGCTTTTATGATGTAAATGATGGTGGAATTTTTGTAGATGGAGTAGATATTCGAGACTATAAAATAAAGGATTTGCGTGAATTGATGGGTAATGTAAATCAGGAATCCATCCTTTTTAATGATACTATTTTTAACAATATTGCTTTTGGAGTTGAGAATGCAAGCATGGAAGATGTTATTGCTGCTGCAAAAATAGCCAATGCTCATGACTTTATTTCTGCAGCTGAAGATGGTTATTTTACAAATATTGGAGACCGAGGAGGGAAGCTTTCTGGTGGTCAGCGTCAGAGATTGAGTATTGCCAGAGCTGTGCTTAAAAATCCTCCTATTATGATTTTGGATGAGGCTACTTCTGCTTTGGATACCGAATCGGAACGATTGGTGCAAGATGCTTTGGATAAACTCATGCAAAATCGTACTTCTGTAGTGATTGCCCATCGATTGTCTACGGTAAAAAATGCCGATTTAATCTGTGTTTTTCATGAAGGCGAAATCGTAGAAAGAGGCAATCATGAGGAATTGATCGGGAAAAATGGAGCCTATAAGAAACTGTACGACATGCAATTGTTGTAAGCATATCCTATTAAAAAAAAATGAATCAATTAATTGATTCATTTTTTTTTCTCATTTTTTTTTCTTTGATTTAAAGCATGAAATTTTGATAGTAAATATTTAGGTTTAAAATTTAAAGTTATGTCTAAAACTATTAGATCAAATCAATCTCAAACAGAGAAGAAAAAACGATTTCACTCTAAAAAATCAAATCGTGAAATTCCTAATTATAAACTGAGGAATGGTATGATTGAGATGGATGAGAATGAAAAGTACTACTTAAAGGATATGTAAAAAGAAAAGAAGCTGTCAGTAATGATGGCTTTTTTATTGCCATATATTAGCATAAAAAAAACCTTCCGTTGTGGAAGGTTTTTTTTGCACGGGTGGAGAGACTCGAACTCCCGACACCTGGTTTTGGAGACCAGTGCTCTGCCAACTGAGCTACACCCGTCTGTTTTTAGTCTTTTCAAAAGCGTTTTCCCTGAAAAGTCTGGGACAAAAGTAGAACAATTTTTTTGATGTGCAAGTGCTTTTCTATAGCTTAAATATATTTTTTGAAGTTAACTTTTTCTCTGTTTTTGCAGGGGTTTCAGAATGAGGGGATTGCCCAGTTGGTCACAGATATTTCTCTTCAAAAATAATTATACCAATCTCAAAAAAATGTGGTAAATTAATTGTTGAAGTGTAGAATCTGTAAAAATCAAAATATGAAAAATTCAAAAAAGGAATATTCAAATGGAGTAGTAACTGTTGTTTACGATGCAGACATCTGTAGTCATTCCGAGGTTTGTAGTAAAGGTTTGCCAGAAGTTTTTCAACCAGGTACCAGACCTTGGGTAAAGGTAAAAGGGGCAAGTACAGAAGAGATCATTAAGCAAGTGCAAAAATGCCCTTCCCGAGCATTGTCTTTTTATATGAACAGTCAGGATGTGGAAGAAGACCCAGATGGTCCGAAGGCTATTGAAAGTGGACACAAAGTAGAAGTAGTTAAGGATGGTCCCATTAAAATGGAAGGCCCGATAACGCTAATCTTTTCAGATGGACATCGTGATGTTCTTGGTAAAGAATCTTATTTCTGTCGTTGTGGAGCTTCTAAAAATAAGCCTTTTTGCGATGGAACACATAACGACATTGGATTTAAAGAATAATTGATGCTGGTGGAATCTGCAAGTATTCTTGATATTTTGTGGAGATATCGTATGCTTTATGGGGAAATAAAAAAGGGATTAGAATGTTTAGAAGAGGGAAGATGGTAAATTGTAGGTAAAAAAACCCTCTGTATTGCAGAGGGTATATATTTTTATTTATTGGATTTTATTTCCTTGTATTTTAAAATCTGAGTTCTTAATGCCTCAGAAACTAAATCAGCAGCTTCTTCAAAAGTAGTGCTTTTCTTTTTAGCAAAAAGTTCACTTCCTGGAACTTTAATTTTTACTTCAACAATTTTATTTTCTTTAGTACTTGATTTATCAACATTTAGTTTAACATCATAACCAGTAATAGTACTATCTAATTTTTCTAGTTTTTTTAGTTTCTGATTGATAAAAGCTTCGAGTTTACTATCTACTTTGAAGCCCACGGATTGCATTTTCATGTTCATCACAATTCCTCCTATATTTTAGTATGCAACTTTCTGCACAAGTTAATATTCTGTTTATTTATGGTTGGCTCTTTTATCCGTACGGGAATGCATTTTAAAGCCGTAAATGATCATTTTTTCTAGATTGAAAATACATAAAAAAATTAAGTAAAAGAAATAGAAATGCCGAATTTAATGCTCTTTAGTAGTTTTAAATATCCAATGTGTTAAGGATAAGGCTTATAATTTTTGGGTGAATTTGATTTTTTCGTAATCGTATGTTTTAATTTGCATTTTGTAAGTCTTAATTGCATATAAAAAGCGAAAAACCATCTGGTTTTTCGCCTTTTATTACTGAATAAAACCAATTAATTTATCAGTGTAAAATTAACTTTTTGTACTTCCTGTGAGTTGGTGCCCACGTAAATGTTGTAGGCTCCCGATTCAATTAAGAATTCTCCATCTGGAGAATAGTAGCCCAAATCTGAAGAGCTTAGTTGGAATCGAATTTGTTCACTTTGACCTTTGTTCAATTTAATTTTTTGAAATGCTTTTAACTCTTTAATCGGACGAGCATATTTTGCTTTTGGATCTTGAATGTACAGTTGTACGACTTCCTCTCCGTCGTATTCTCCTGTATTCTTGAGTGAAAAGCTTACTTCAATTGAATCTTTCTTAGTGAAATTATTTTTATTGATCGAAACTGAACCATATTCAAAGCTTGTGTAGCTTAAACCATAACCAAAAGGATATAAAGCTGTGTTTGGTGAATCGGTAAAGTGAGACCAAAATACATTTCCACCTTTCGTAGGTCGACCGGTATTCATGTGATTGTAGTAAATTGGACATTGACCAACATTTTGCGGAAAGGATATTGTCAATTTTCCTGCCGGATTGTAATCTCCAAAGAGTACATCAGCAATGGCATTTCCAGCTTCCGATCCTGGGAACCAGCTTTCTAAAATTGCATTTGCACTTTCGGCTAGTTCAGGAATAGCAATGGGTCTGCCATTCATTAGTACCACAACAATATTTTCATTTACTTTTTTTATGGCCTCGAATAATTCCAATTGTTGTCCTTTTAATCGAATATCAGTTTGGCTTCGAGCTTCACCGGTTTGCCAGCAATCCTCGCCAAGAGCCATGATAACGACTTCGGAATTTTGAGCTGCTTTTATGGCCGCAGGAAATTCTGATTTGTTGTTTTCCTCGTAAGTGAGTTCGGTTCTAAAACCACGCTTTCCAATGCTTAAATTGCATCCTTTGCTGTAGTTTACTTTTGTTTTTGGCGATACTGCCACTTGAATTCCTTCCAAAAGCGAAACAGCGGAATTTTCCATTGCTTTGGCTCGCCAACTACCCAAAGGGATATCTTTATCAGCGGCTAAGGGTCCTATTACGGCGATTGATTTAATCTCTTTTGATAAGGGAAGTAGTTGATCCTTATTTTTTAAAAGAACCATAGAACGTTTCGCAACAGTTCTTGCAACAGCTTTGTTTTCTTCATTGTAAACAAGTTCTTTTTCGCGTTTTTTATTTGAGTATTTGTATGGATCAATGAACAAACCCAGTTTGTATTTTATTTTTAGAATTCTGCGAGCTGCATCATCAATTAATTGTTCATCAACTTTGCCTTCCAGAATCAATTCTTCGAGATGTTTGGGATAGGCATGAGATTCCATATCCATATCGCAACCAGCTTTTATGGCCAATAGAGCGGCTTCTTTTAAATTTTCGGCAGCACCATGTGTGGAAATTTCTTTGATACTTGCCCAGTCAGAAACAACGAATCCTTTGTAATTCCATTCCTTTTTAAGCAATTCACGCTGCAGGTACGAATTGGCTGTTGATGGGGTTCCATTAATCAAGTTAAAGGAATTCATAAAGCTTGCTACACCTGCTTTGGCAACTGCTTTGAAGGGTGGTAAAATGATATTGTGAAGTGTATAACTTCCAATATCTACTGTATTGTAATCTCTTCCCGATTCCGAAAATGCGTATCCTGCAAAATGTTTGGCACAAGCAGCTATGGTGTTGTCTTTTGAAAGATCGGAATCTTGAAAGCCATTGACGCGGGCCACGGAAAAAATGCTGGCCAAATAAGGATCTTCACCACAACCTTCCATTACGCGTCCCCAGCGGGCATCTCTTCCTACATCCATCATGGGTGCAAAGGTCCAATGTACTCCAGAGGCAGCTGTTTCTTTTGCGGTTACTTGAGCCGAAAGTTTCGCTAATTCGGGTTCCCAAGACGATGCTTCTGCTAGAGGAATTGGAAACATGGTTTTGTAGCCATGAATCACATCATATCCGAAAAGCAAGGGGATTCCCAAACGGCTATTTTCAACAGCAAGTTTTTGTGCTTCTCGGGTTGCTTTTGCTCCATTCACATTTAGCATGGATCCAACCTTTCCATTTTTAATGTCTTCCAATAAATTTTGGGAGTATTCACTCGATGGTGCCGGACCCGTCATTTCCCACCTACTTGTACATTGGTTCAGTTGTCCAATTTTTTCTTCTAAAGTCATTTTTGCCATCAGCTGATCGACAAACTGATCGCATTTATCGGTCTTGTTTTCCTGCTTGGTGCACGCGAAGGTGAATAAGAGGCAGCTAGCCAATAATATAGTTAGTTTTCTCATTCCTCTGATTTACTCTACTGTTATGGTAATTGATTTTGTAATATTTTGAGAGGAGTTTCCAATCAGTAATTTAAATTGACCTTTTTCAAGATTCCAATCCATAATAGAATCATCGAAAAATGCGAGATCTTTTACGGGTATTTTGAGATGTACTGTTTTTGTTTCTCCTGCTTGTAAGGTAACTTTTTGAAAGGCTTTTAGCTCTTTTAGTGGGCGCAAAACTGATGCTTCAATATCATTCGAATAAACTTGAATTACTTCAGATCCTTTTGTGTCGCCAGTGTTTTCAATTTCACAAGTTAAGCTTAGTATATCATTTTCGTGATAAGTGCTTTTATCTGCTTTAGCATTTAAAAGTTTGAAGTTTGTATAAGATAATCCGTAGCCAAAAGCATACAACGGCTTGATTTTTTTTGTATCGTGCCAACGGTAACCTACTAGAATATCTTCCTTGTATATTTGCTTAACACCATCTCCTGGATAAGACATTTCATCATAAGAATGTGCTGCATTATCTTCCAATTTCACAGGAAAAGAGAAGGGCAGTTTGCCTGATGGATTAACTGTTCCCGAAAGAATATCCGCAATGGCGTTTCCTGCTTCGCTACCTAAATACCATGTTTGCATAATTGCATCAACTTTCGAAATCCATGGCATTTCTACAGCGTTTCCACTAATTAGGATTACTCCCGTATTTTTGTTGACTTTTAAAATTTCAGAAAGAAGTTCATTCTGTCCGAATGGCAAGGCAAATTGTTTACGATCATCACCTTCACAATCCTGATGATGATTTTTATTTAATCCTCCTATGAAAAGAACCATATCCGCATTAGCGGCTACTTTAATTGCCTCATTCTTTAGAGAATCTGCGTTTAATTCGGAAGAAACCACACGTCCATAAACCGATGGACCGGAAGCATATCCCATTGCATGCAGAATTTGGGCATTTTTAAATTGCTTTTTAATTCCCTCTAGCGGCGATATTTCGTGAATGGTTTTTAATTCGGAAGAACCACCACCAAGACTCATTATTTTGGTTGCATTTTCACCAATTATTGCAATGCTTTTTGTTGTATTTGGATCGATTGGGAAGAACTTGTTTTTATTCTTTAGTAAGACAATTCCTTCCTGTGCAATTTCGCGGGCTACATTGAAATGTTCCTGGCTGTTCATACTACCAAACGGGCGAGAAGAATTCATGTTGGTTCGGAACATCAAACGAAGAACACGTCTTACTTTATCATCAATTACCGATTCGTCAATCTCGCCAGATTCAACCATTTTTTGCAAAGGGTTTGCCATGTAATAGTTGTCGTAAGCATTTTTTAGCGAGCTGGTCAATCCATCTGTTCCCGTTCCCATTTCAATATCCAATCCGTTTAAAGCGGCTTCCTTGGTATCGTGGGTTGCACCCCAATCAGTAACCAAAACACCATCGAAATTCCAATCTTGCTTCAAAATTTTATTTACCAATAGCTCATTATGGCAGCAATATTGTCCACGAAATTGATTGTAAGCTCCCATAATTGACCATACTTTACCTTCCTGAACGGCTGTTTTAAATGCGGGTAGGTAAATTTCGTACAAGGCTCTGTCGCTGATTTCCACATTAATGTGATCTCTCCAGTGTTCCTGATTGTTTAAAACGTAATGTTTTACACAGGCTGCAACGCCATTTTCCTGCACGCCATGAATGTAAGGAACCACCATTTTTGAGGCCAAATAAGGATCTTCTCCCATGTATTCGAAATTTCTTCCATTCAGCGGGGTTCTGTAAATATTCACTCCCGGACCTAAAAGAATATCTTTTTTTCGGTACCTAGCTTCTTCGCCAATCGCTTTTCCATATTTGTAAGACATTTCAGGGTTGAAAGTGGCCGCTAAACAAGTTAAGGCAGGAAAGGCGGTGCAGGAATCATTTGTCCAGCCAGCATGTTCCCAACTGTCCCACGAAATTTCGGGGCGTATTCCATGGGGTCCATCTGACATCCAAAGTTCTGGAATTCCAAGTCTTGCAATTCCTTTCGAACTAAACTTCGATTGTGCATGACACATGTCAAGCTTTTCTTTTAGAGTGAGTTGCTGTAGTATTTTTTCTATTTTTTTGTCTGTAGCTTTGTTCTGAGCTAGAAGTTGATTTGTTCCCATTAGACTTAGTAGGATGATTATAAATGATAATCTTTTCATTTATTATAAGTTAAGTTTTAAAGTTGTAGGCTCGTTTTATAAGATAATGGTTTGAATGGCTCTTGCCGGTATTTTAATGCTTGCTGCTGTTGCAGCTCCAACATATAATTTATAATTGATTGCTTCTTCCGAAGAATTCATCACAACATTTACAAGGCTTCCATCTTCGTTTATAAATGAAGTGCTTTGCAGAAAACTATTGCTTACCGAATTGCTTACTCTTTTTGCTCCAGGTAGAATGTATCTGGAGAAATGTCCCAGGTAAAAATAGGATGGAGTGTAAATTAAACTGTCTTTTTGAGTATCAGCATGAATAG
>NZ_JBFHJW010000003.1:0-128155 GCF_041595635.1 Labilibaculum sp. | reverse complement strand
TCCTAATCCGGCTGCAAATACCGTAATCCAAAGTCCTAAATGGCTACAAATAAATCCCCAGTTTTTCCATTTTAAAGGAATCATTTTATGTATAATTACCAATGCCAATACGAAAAGCAAATAGGTATTGATCAACAAAAATGGAAGGGAAGAAGTCATCCGGTTCAAACCTAATCGACTCACCCAGTCTCTTCCCTCCATGGGTACTTGTGAAGTAAGCCCCATAACAACAACCAAAAAGCTTAAAGCCGCTATGGCTCCTATGGAAGCTGGAACACTGGTAAGGAATTTAATCCCTTTTCCTTTTCTGATCAGAAAATAAACCAAAATGGCTGCTACAATAAAAACAGCACCAGCGATAATATTCAGTGGAAATACAATGGCTTGAAAAGAGTTCCCTCCCAAAGCCAACTCTAATGCGAAACCAATAAAAATAAAGCCGAAAGCTATTAATAATGATTCGGGATATCCCCATGGACTCTGCCACAAAAATCTTACTCTTTTACTCATGTAATTTTCTTTGATGATTCAAAAAGCCTATGGAAGAAGGCTATTTTACTCCAAACGAACAGCGATTAAATATTTACAATATAAAAAAATATGCCGTCCATACAGGACGGCACATTCTATAAAAGATCTATTTATACTCAAAAAATGAGTCTACATTTTCACTTCGTAAGTACTTTCGCGTTCCTTTGCTTTTTTCTCCCATTCAGGAACAAGTGTTTTCATAAAATCTGCTTTTTCTTGATTCAATTTATCCATATCGAGTCCAATAAATTTCTGAGCTTTTGCTTTAGTCGCAATATCAGGATAAGCTACTTCATCATTAAATCCGTATTTCGCAAAAATTCTTGCCAATGAGATTCTTGCCTCCTGAGCACTTACAATTCCGGTAGAAATAACTCGTCCGATTTCGGTTGGCGCATGAAATGAACCACCATGAGAAGCAGCAGCATAATCCCAACGCCATTGAGCATGACGAATATTCATTGATACAGACTTCATTTCCGATTCGGCAGCACCTAGCTCCCAGGCTTTGGCAGCTTCAACATGAGCGCGAACCAATAGCTCTTCCAGCTTATCGCGATTTTCAATAATCTGATCCTGACGAGTGTAAACATTCTGAATCAATTTATCGGTTTCTTCGCGGTGACAAACCTGACAAGAATTAGCTACATTGTTCAAAGGAGACTGAATGTGGTGATCCGTAAATTTCTGTCCGCCTTCCGATTTGTATGGCATATGACAATCGGCACAAGATACTCCTCGATCGGCATGAATTCCCTTCATATAAATTTCATATCCAGGATGCTGAGCTTTCAACATAGGAGCCTTACTCAATTGATGAGTCCAGTCGCTAAACTCAATCTCATCGTAGTATTCTTCCATAGCCTCTGCAGAAGTTCCCTTATCCCATGGAAATGTTAGGTAATTTGCACCTTTAACACGTTTTTTATCGAAATAATACTCTACATGACACTGAGCACATACCAAGGAACGCATTTCCTGATGACTCGCCTTAGTAATATCTTTTCCCTGACGTTCGAATGCCTCGATAAGAGCAGGACGAGAAACACGTAAATTCATAGTCTCTGCATCGTGACAATCAGCACAGCCAATAGGATTCACCACTTCGTGTCCTTTGCCAGCCCATTTTCCTTTGTAAAATTCGGCCACCCCAATTTCGTTCATCAAACGAGGTACATCCGGACCTTTACAAGTCCAACAAGTTGCAGGCATCGGACCATCATTTTCATCTTTAGGACCACCGGTACGTAAAATATTTCTCACATCTTCAACTGCATAGTAGTGGCCACGGCCCTGATTGTATTCTTTCGAAAAGCCATATCCAGCCCAAAGAACTACCAATCGAGGATCGACTTCTAACATATCAATCATGGCACTTCCATTATATTTACTGCGGAAAGATGTATCCGATGTTTCATAGTAAGATTGAAATTCGCGTGGGAAATTTTCACCCCAAACTTCGTTGCGTGGTTCCCACTGATTATGCTTTACCTGTGGTGTGTAGGCAAATACGGATTCTGCCCTCCGTTCCATGATTGAGGAAGCTAATAGTCCAAGAAGGAATACGGCCACCAATGTTACCAGGAAGATCAACCATCCTAATAAAGGTTTTTTGCCAACTGATTCTTGTATTGGTTTCATAAGCTTAATGATTTAGGTTTTATTCGTTTTCTTGTTTTGATTCTTTGATATATTCCTGCAACCATTCTGGCACCGGACTCTCTGGCAAAGGTACCCGAGCATTAGGTACACTCGATAAACTATTTACCCGACCATGAGGAACCTCTCTGTGACATTCCCAACATACCCGATCTTGCGTATTGTGCGCATGATTTGGAACTTGAGAGGCTAATTTAGGATCTGTTAAAGTTTGACTGTGACAGCGAATGCAGTTGTTGTGAACCACCTGCTTTCCCTCCTCTAAAATAAAAATCACTTCAGGTTCCATACGGAGGGCAAACATACTTGCATGTCGCAAGCCATCTTTAGCCTTAAAAAAGTACTTGTTAAAAACATTGTTATGCGGAACATGACAATCGTTACAAGTAGCCACCTCGCGATGAGAACTATGATTGTAGGTAGCATATTGCGGAGCCATCACATGACAATTCACACAAGTTTTAGGATCATCGGACAAATAGGATGCTGCTTTAGATAAATAAATCACGTAACAGCCAAGTCCCACAAAAATCCCCATAGCCACCAAAACCGGAAGTTTCCATTTTGGAGGAGGTGTTAGAAATTTGAATAGTTTTCTCATTAGCAAAAGTTTAGAAGTTGGGTATACTTTGGCATTATTTCTTTAGAAAATCAGGAGTAAAAACGAGCATCACCCATCCCCAATTCTGAGTTTCGTTCTTATCTCCGCCTTTTAAAACTTGCATGGAATCGCTTGCAAAAAGGTGCGAATAACCCCCTTTCACCATTACATTGGCAGAATATTTATAACCGACAGAAAGATCTATTTCTGTTCCCAGGTACTTATCTGCTTTTACGCTTTCATCATATAAATCGGCTTCCGAAGAAAATAGATGAATGGCCGAAGCAAAAGACCATTGATCTTTAGCGTAATTAGCTCGGGCATAAACATCTTGTAAACCTACATTTCCAGTATGATTGCCCACATAGAAATAATCCATATGACCATTGAACTTGTGATTGGTTCCAAAAAGAGGAGTAAACGATTTATTATCTCCTGTGGAATTGGAATCCGTTCCGGAAAGAACCTCAATACCCGCATTTCCTTTCCAGTTAGCCGCAATCGGAAAATTCATTCCCAAATTAAACATGTAGGCATTCAAATCGGTATCGGTATCATCTTTACCGGTCTGCATATATAAGGATCCTGTGAAAGAAACTTTTCCAGGACGATAATTCATGTAAGTACCTAGGGTCTGATTGTATCGAGTATCCAGATCCTCTACATCCTCATCCTCATCTTGGTCTCTTTGGTATCCTACATTCATAAACAAGAGACTAAAATCAAATTTCGCTGATTTTCGCTGATACCATGCAAACTGCATGCTTTTGTAATTGGTAGTATATAGGCTTGTCTCGAGAACTTCCGAATCGTTATTCACAGCCAAACCCAAATGAAATTGTCCATTTTCATCGGTCTTGTATTTAAACAAAGCCAAATCGTGACTTCGAGCCTGCTGAGCCCAACCAACATTCCCAAGTATTCTAGAATCGTCATAGACCAATTCCTGCCGTCCTACTTTTAGTGAGAATGAATCAGAAAAAAGAAGTTCTCCCCAAGCTTCATGAAGCATTAGCTGATTATCATCGGAAAGATTCAATTGCGAAACATCACCCCAAACCCGAACATCCTGAACCGATAATCCTACCCGAAACTTATCGGCTTGGTAATTTAAATTCAAACGGGTTCGTTGGGAGGTAAAAAAAGCGGCATCATCGCTGGCATCAAAGAGTGTTTTTAAGCCATGACGATATTCACTACGAGGTCGAAGTTCCCCTTTAAAACTTAACTGTGCCATGCTAAGCATCGGCAACAAGCCCAATAAAAGGACTAATAATAGACGAATTCTTTTTTTCATAGCATTAGTGGGTTTTAGTAAAAAACTATGAATCAACTCAATGATCCCAAGTGTTCTATATGCAATACTAAGCAGATTAAGGATTCCATTCAAGAGCAGTAGTCTATTTAAAATTATTATATTTAAATTTTAAAACCTTTTTATCCTTTATTTTTACTGATTATAAAGCTTTTCCTATATGAATAAAGAAAATAATGTTACATTCAATTTATTATGGATCTTAATAAGTACAATCAATATTTACATTAATAAACTTCATTTAAGTATAACTTACAGATATTTATCATTAATCAAAAAGACAAATAGCTACAAATAAAAACAGATTAACTTAGTCACAACAAGTTACATCAATTTGACAAGAAAGTCTTCATAAATGTGCAGACCAACAAGGATTTGCCCTATTTTTAATTCATAAATAAAAACGTACCTTGAACTCCCGTATTCGGGTGTCGACAAAACATAAAACGTTGAACCGAACAAACTAAAATTCTACTAACAAATTAAATAGCACGCTGAATGAAAAAATTTCTGAATTTTCTCTTCTCTATGCAAATGATGGGAGTGCTCATTATTTTATTTGCTTTCTCGATTGGAATAGCAACCTTTATAGAAAATGATTTCGGGACTCCTGCTGCCCGCGCTCTGGTGTACGATGCCTGGTGGTTCGAGCTTATGCTTTTACTCTTAGCCATTAATTTGGTCGTAAATATTTTTCGATACGATCTTTACCGTAAAGAAAAATGGTCAATTTTCCTGTTTCATGCCGCTTTCATAATCATTTTTATTGGATCAGGAGTTACACGATATATGGGCTACGAAGGCAATATGCACATTCGAGAAGGACAAAGTAGCAACCAAATTACCAGCATGAGTTCATACATTGATGTAAAAGCTCAAGCCAATGGTAAAGTAAGCGAACTGAGTCAGAAACTTAGTATTTCATCGGTGAAAAAGACCCACTTTAACGATGACCTGAACATCGACAATAAGAATGTTGAAATTTCACTGCGCACCTTCATTCCCAATGCTCAATCTGCTATTGTTCAAGATATAAATGGAATACCTATTCTCGAATTAGTAGCTATCGGAAGCAATGGCATGGAAGGCATGCAGAATTTTTCTTTAGAATATGCCCAACAAAAAAATATAGCAGGCATGCCAATTGCCTTTGGAAGTAATGCAGGGACTAATGCCATTATTTTCGATTACTCGGATAGCTTGCGCATGAAAAGTCCATTCGAAATAATGGAACTGAGCATGATGGGAGGCGATCCTATAGTCATGGAAGCAAAAACCTGGCATGTAGTTATGCCTAAAAAAATCTATGATCTTAAGGGAAGTAAAATTGTGATTAAGAATTTTTACCCTTCAGCTAAATACCAATACATTAAAGGACAAGATAAAAATGCACCTTCTGTATTGGTTTTTGATGTAAAAAGTGGATCGGAACATAAGGAATTACTCGTACAAGGCAACAATAACTATGTTGGAACAGAAGCCCATACAAACATTAATGGCGTGGATGTATCTGCGACCTATGGGTCTAAAATCATCGAAATTCCTTTCTCATTGAAACTCAACAAATTTATTCTGGATCGATATCCTGGCTCGAACAGTCCCTCCTCTTTTGCCAGTGAGGTAACCCTTTTCGACCCAGCCCAAGGACTGGAAAAAGACTATCGAATATACATGAACAACATTTTAAAACACGAAGGATTCCGATTTTTTCAGGCTTCCTACGATAACGACGAAAAAGGAACTGTTCTCTCGGTCAATCACGATCAATGGGGAATGATGATTACCTATTTTGGTTATTTTCTCCTGATGTTAGGAATGGCTTGGTCGCTAATCAATCCTTTTAGTCGTTTTAATAGCTTAGGAAAACAGTCAAAAACAGGAAAAACACTGGCTGTTGCTGCTCTCCTACTGCTAGGAAACCTATTGCCTGCTTCAGCACAAAACGAAATTCTTCCCATTGTTCCTTTACAACAATCAAAAGAATTTGGGAAGCTTTTGGTACAAGATAATGGCGGACGATTTGAACCTATTAACACCCTGGCCAGCGAGGTAATTCGTAAAATTACAAAGAAGAATAAATTTCAGGGGTACACTGCTGAACAAGTCTTTTTAAGCATGATTGCTAATCCACAGCAGTGGCAAACTGCAGCCATGATTAAAGTAGGAGACTCAGACTTAGCTAGTGAACTTGGTATATCAGGAAAATATGCTTCCTTTATGAATTTTCTCAATGCACAAGGACAATATAAATTGTCGCAAAAAGTGCAGGAAGCATATTCGAAAAAGCCAGCCCATCGATCCGCCTACGACAAAGAGATTATTTCAGTTGATGAGAGAATCAACATCACTTATATGGTGTTCACAGGTGAATTTCTGAAAATATTTCCAGATCCTACCGATGATATGCATGAATGGTACAATCCTACTTCGCAAATTAATCTAAGCGGAGACGACTCCCTTTTTGTCAAGAAATCTGTAATTATGCTGGGACAAGCCTTAAATAATGCTGACTTTGCCGGTGCCGACAATTACATTGCAGGAATTAAAACCTATCAAAACCGATTTGGGCAGCGCGTAATTCCTTCGCCTACCAAACAGAAAATTGAGATCCTGTATAACAATATCAATATATTTAAGCGATTGTTCCCATACTATTTACTTATTGGTTTCTTTTTGGTGGTATTTTTGGTAGTGCAAATCATCCACCCAAAATTTCCGGTAAAGTGGATCATGCGAAGTGCTACCTTTATTTTAGCCATTGGCTTTATGCTACACACAAGTGCATTAGCCGCGCGTTGGTACATATCGGGTCATGCTCCCTGGAGCAACGGTTTCGAATCGATGACCTATGTGGCATGGGCTTGTCTGCTCTCTGGATTTATCTTCGTTAAAAAATCGGATTTTGCCCTAGCTGCCACCTCTATTCTTGCAGGTTTAACCCTTTTTGTGGCACATTTAAGCTGGATGAACCCTGAAGTGACCAATTTGGTTCCTGTACTGAAATCGTACTGGCTCACCATTCACGTAGCCATCATTACAGCCAGTTACGGATTTCTAGCTCTGGCAGCCATTTTAGGAATGATTAATCTAACACTATTCAACCTTCAAAACACAAACAATCAAAGTCGTATTAAAGGAACCGTAATGGATCTAAGTCGTATTAGTGAAATGACCATGACTATTGGTCTTTATTTCCTTACCATAGGAACTTTCCTTGGCGGAATTTGGGCCAATGAATCGTGGGGACGCTACTGGGGATGGGATCCAAAAGAAACTTGGGCACTGGTAAGTATTTTGGTGTATAGCTTTGTGCTGCACATGCGATTTATTCCTGGTTTAAAATCAGTATATGCCTTTAATCTTGCCTCGGTTTGGGGCTACAGCTCTATTCTGATGACCTATTTTGGAGTGAACTACTATTTAGCAGGAATGCACTCCTACGCCAAAGGCGATCCTGTACCTATCCCAACTTGGGTGTACTACAGTGTAGCAATCATTTTAGCCCTTAGTTTAGCAGCTTACTACCAATACAAAAAATACAATGCCAAAAATCAAGAGATTGAGACCTAAAAAAAACACTTTAGAAATAAAAAAGAGCTTCACATTCGTGAAGCTCTTTTTGTATTCATTATGGTAGTCTTCAAACTAGACAGGCTCCAACTTTTTTATTCATTTATAATTTCACGAGAATTCCTAATGTCTCCTGAGAAATTTGGATTGGAACCTTGAATATAAAAGTAAACGAAAATCATTAACAAGGTCTTTAGCATACCAACCGATCGGTAAGCGAAAAAAATTAAATTAACTGAAAAAATAGGAACCCGAAAAGGTTCCTATTCTTTGTATTTCATACACGTTTAACATTATGCCTTATTGGTGGTAATTACAAAAATGATGAGCGGTTCGTCGGTTGTATTTTTCACCGAATGAAAGCCGTCTTTGCTCACTGCCGTAATGTTCCCTTTGGTGATTTTGACTGTTCTAACTGCGCCATCAACACCAGCCTTATCTGAATACTCTCCTTCACCATGCATTACCACGTAAATTTCTTCTTCACCTCTAGGCCCATGATCATGAAATCCGGCCTGATCGTGCTTGTTTAAAAAGACCATGAAGCAACCAATTCTATTGTTGATCAATTCATCAACATCAAACATTTGCAGTAAATAAACAACTCCATCACCACCATACATAGGCTTTCGAGTATCAACACGAACCACCGAACGCTTATCCGTTCCAAAAGGGATAACGCTTAAATCGATGTACTGAGATACTCTCTTGATAACTTCATTGGCTTCAATAGTTTGCATGTTTTTTCGTTTTATTTCGTGTGGATTATTCCTTTATGGATATCAAATGAATATCGAATAGCAAAACAGAACCCCCTGGAATTCCTCGAGTGTCGTAGTTTCCATATCCTAGATGAGCAGGAACCAAAAGCGTTCCTCGTCCACCCTCTTTAAAATAAGTAATTCCTTCGGTCCACCCTTGTATAACTCCTCTTAATGGAAATGAAATTCCTCTCTCACTGCTTTCATCGAAAACTTCTCCATTTAAATAATACCCTTTATAAGCCACCTGAACAGTGGATGATCTAGTCGGTTTTAAACCTTCTCCTGCCTCATCGATTGTATAATACAAACCAGATTTACATTTGATTGCATCCAGATTATTTGTCTTTATATAATCTGTAATTTGCTTCTCGTTTATAAGCGAATAGTCTTTCTCTGGACCACCTGAACAGGAAAGCAAAAAGGCAAATACAAGGGCTACTAAACTATATTTCATATCAATCTATTTTTATTGAAAAACAAATATAGTAAAATGTGATAATGATGATTACTGATCGTGAAATTACTACTGTTCAATCAAAATTTACAAGCTGGAAGCAAAAGGTTTTAAATCCATAAAAAAATAAATCCTCTCAATAAGACCACTTGAACCTCTACTAAACATGAGATTTTCTTACTCGAGTTAAACAGTCAGGTTAATTTTTCTACTTCCTACGAATTGCCCACAATCCTATAAAGGTAATAGCCCCATTAACCATCAACAACTCAAAACCGATGGGAATACCAAACTTCACCATCACAATTTCTTTGATGAAATAACAGATTATAGGTGATACTATAGCTACAACAGGCACCCACTTGTCTTTCACGTTAAGCTTAGTAAATAGGCCAAAAGCATACAATCCCAGCAAGGGACCGTATGTATATCCAGCAATGGTAAAAATGGCAGCTATCACCGAATCATCGTTAATAGCTCGAAAGATGAGAATCACTGCTAGTAACAGAAAAGAAAACAGCAAATGCGATCGGAAACGTAGTTTTCTGGTAGCCGCCTCATCCTTTTCATCGGCACCTAAAATATCAACCGTAAAAGAGGTAGTTAAAGAGGTTAGGGCAGAATCGGCACTAGAATAAGCCGCAGCCATTAAACCTATTAGAAAGAAAACGCTAACCAAAGGTCCCAAATGCTGAGTTGCCAAAAGAGGAAACAAATCGTCGCCACGATCGGGAATAGCAATGCCTTCGTGTTGGGCAAAAATCAAAAGTAAAGCGCCCAAAATCAGAAATAAAAAATTAGCTGGGATAAAAGCAAAACCATACCAATACATGTTCTTTTTGGCTTCGGCCAAATTTTTACAACTCAAGTTCTTCTGCATCATATCCTGATCTAAACCCGTCATCACAATCGTAATAAAAGCACCCGTAAAAAATTGCTTAAAAAAGTTTTGTTTGCTGTGCCAATCATCAAAAACAAAAACGCTCGAATAATCACTCTCACTGATCACCTGATACAATCCGGATGCGGTCAAATTCAATTTGTCCATTATCAAATAGATACTCACCCCAACGGCCAAAAGCATAAAAAGAGTTTGCAGAGTATCGGTCCAAACAATGGTTTTTATTCCTCCCTTGAAAGTATAAAGCCAAATCAGTAATATGGTGAGTAAAACAGTAAGAAAAAAGGGAATATTCCAAGCATCGAAAACCGTAATTTGCAAAACATTAGCCATTAAAAATAAGCGAAAAGAAGCTCCTATGGTTCGGGATAAAAGAAAGAAACTGGCACCTGTTTTATAGGAAACCCTTCCAAAACGTCCATCCAGATAAGTATAAATAGAGGTAAGATTCAATCGGTAATACAAAGGCAACAAAATATTAGCCACCACAATATAGCCCAGCATGTATCCCAAAACCATTTGCAAATAGGTAAAATCGATGGCCTTTACCCAACCTGGAACCGATATAAAAGTAACTCCAGATAAAGAAGCACCTACCATGCCAAAAGCCACCACATACCAGGGCGATTGCTTATTGCCAACAAAAAAGGCTTTGTTATCCGCTTTGCGACTAGTTACGTATGAAATGAGTAAGAGAAGGGCAAAATACCCCACAACAACAAGAAGAATAGTAATTGGTGACACAAGCTCAATTTTAGAATGAAAATCAAAAATACACAAAGCTGGCAGCTTTCGAAAACCTCTCCCATTTTAATTCAATTCAATTTGTTACTTTTGAGCAAGACTAAAGAATTGAATGTAAATAATGAGCTATACCAATTTTCCTTCTAAACTTCTCGAAAATGCTGTTGCCGAATTTTCTAAACTTCCAGGCATAGGACGCAAAACAGCCTTACGTCTGGTTTTGCATCTGCTGAATCAGCCAAAAGAAGATGTACATCTTTTTGGTTCATCTATAACACAATTACGTGATGAAATTAAACATTGTACATCTTGCTACAACATTTCCGACACCTCTCTTTGCGATATCTGCGCCAATCCCAAACGCGATCATGAAACCATTTGTGTGGTAGAAAGCATCCGAGATGTGATGTCTATAGAAAGAACCCAACAATTCAATGGCATTTATCATGTTTTAGGTGGCATAATCTCACCCATGGATGGCATTGGCCCTAGCGATTTAAAAATTGACCCTTTAGTGCAGAAAGTCAGCGAGGGAAAAGCTAAAGAAATTATTCTGGCCTTAAGTACTACTATGGAAGGAGATACCACTAACTTTTACCTATTTAAAAAACTGGGGAAGTTTAAGGTTCCCATCACCACTATTGCCCGCGGGGTTTCCATTGGTGATGAATTGGAGTATACCGATGAAATTACACTGGGAAGATCAATTTTACACAGAACTCCTTTCGATCAGAACTTGCAATAAAAGCGTGACTTAGTTCTAAAATCGACAGATAGCCAATAAAATTAGGCTTTTTTCAAAGTCAAAGACCTGCTCTTTGTGAAAATTCATCCCTTCAGATGCTTTTGTCTTTTTCTATAAATTGATTACTTTCGTTTCGTATTTAGACTAAATAAACACATCCAATTCATTGGTTTGTGCAAATAAAACAAACGCAAACATGGCTAAAATAGACATCCTGATACCAGCAATGGGCGAAGGAATCACTGAAGCAACAATTACACAATTCCTTAAAAAGGTAGGCGATTATGTAGAAGAAGACGATTCTATTATGGAAATAGCAACTGACAAAGTTGATTCCGAAATCCCTGCACCTCAATCGGGCACTCTTATTGAATTTCTTTTTGAAGAAGGTGACACACCCAAAGTTGGCGACGTAGTTGCCATTATAGCAACCGAAGGAGAAGAAGTAAATCAGGTTGCAAAAAAAGAAAATATTCCTCAGCAAAAAGAAGAAAAACAAAAAGAAGAAGAAGAAGCTGCGGTTTCACCTTCTACAATCGAGGAAGATAGCTTGCCAATGAACAGCAAAACCGAAAATGGAACCTTTCTATCTCCTTTGGTACGCTCCATTGCTCAAAATGAAAACATCACACCCCAGGAGTTGAATCAGATTAAAGGATCTGGCAAAGATGGCCGAATCACTAAAAATGACCTTCTTAGCCATTTGGAAAACAAAAAAACTCAAGCTCCCAGCACATCTCTCAAGCCAATAGAAAGTCCTTTGGTCGCAGAAACTGAAGCCATAGCCAGCCACAAAAGCTACGAAGGTGAAAATGTTGAAATCATTGAGATGGATAGAATGCGTAAACTCATTGCTCAATACATGCTCAAGTCGAAGCAGGTTTCTCCACACGTAACCTCATTTATTGATGTAGATGTGACTGGATTAGTACATTGGAGGAATCGTATAAAAGATGATTTTTTGAAAAAGCAGGGACAAAAACTTACCTTCACCCCTCTTTTTGTGGAAGCAGTAAGTAAGGCTCTACAAGATTATCCAATGGTGAATGTTTCGGTGGATGGAGATAGAATCATCCGCAAAAAATTCATCAACGTTGGTATGGCTACCGCACTGCCAAGTGGAAACCTAATTGTTCCGGTTATTAAAGCTGCTGATGAACTGAATCTGGTTGGTCTTACCACAAAAGTAAATGATTTGGCCGTACGAGCACGAAGCAACAAACTGCAAGCCGACGAAATAAAAGGCAGCACTTTTACCATTACCAATTTGGGAGCTTTTGGAAGTACCACAGGAACCCCAATCATTAATCAGCCCGAAGTTGCCATTTTAGCTGTAGGAGCCATTAAAAAGAAACCAGCTGTTATTGAATCTCCAGAAGGCGACAGCATCGGGATTCGCCACATTATGGTTCTCTCTCTCTCCTATGATCACCGGGTTGTAGATGGATCTTTGGGAGGAATGTTCCTGAAACGTATTGCAGAAAACCTTGAAAACTTCGACACAAACAGAACCATATAATCACTACAATAAAACTTCAAAAAGCCATTGTATGCAAATACAATGGCTTTTTTAGGCTTTTTAAAGTCTATATCTTACTTTTATCAAACAAAATTATTTATTTTGTACACTTTATATGCAAATTCTTGACTATTTTAGCAAGGATTTATACGCAATTTAAAAAAGGAGAAATTTTTATTAACAAATTTGCTTTTTTATTGCATTTACTATTGAAGTTTAACCCTTATCTATTATATTTAGTTATTGTTAATTAATTTTAATCATATAAACTGTTTATCCACCCAAAAACGGAACAAAAAGACAACTTTTGCTTTACAGTTTTGTTTGATGGTATTTATCCCTATTTTTTTAGGGATCACTAGTTCTCACTCCCTTTTTGCAGCTCCCAAACAGCAAAAAATCAAATCGAAAAAACAATATCAAACAGCCGAAGAATTTCTCGACAACAGAAACTACACTCAAGCAGCAATCATTTACAAAGAGTTACTTTCTGAATCATCACGCAATGCCGATTTAAATTACAAATTGGGTGTTTGTTATCTGAACATTGCTTCAGAAAAAGACAAATCAATAGACTTTCTTGAAAAAGCCATTCAATACGCAAAATCTAAGAATAATATTTCTATGGATGTGTATTTTAATCTAGCTAAAGCCTACCATGCCAACTATCAATTTAAGGAAGCTCTTAAAGTATACAAAGATTTGCTGCAAATCATTTTACCACAAAACACAGAGTTTCGAAATGAAATTCAACGTAATATAGAAATGTGCAAAAATGGCATTGAGCTGGTAAAAAATCCCGTAAATATCTCTATTATTAATTTGGGTAATAAAATTAATACTGAATTTTCAGAACATAGTCCGGGGGTTACTGCTGACGAAACCACTATGGTTTTTACATCCCGTAGAAAAGGAACAGGAAGTAAAATAGACACAGATGGCCAATATTTTGAAGACATTTATATTACACACTTAAAAAATGGAATTTGGTCGGATCCTCGGGGAATATCTGAACTAAACACCCCCGATCATGATGCTTCTATTTCAATTTCGGCCGACGGACAAGAATTGTATATCTACAAAGCGGAGCCTGGAAACAACAAAACAGGCGAAAATGGGGATATTTTTGTAAGTCGACTAAAGGGAACAAAATGGGAACAACCAGAAAAATTAGCCCCCGTAATTAATTCTCAAAGTAAAGAATCACATATATCCATTTCAGCAGACGGCAGAACCATCTACTTTTCGAGTAATCGTCCGGGCGGATTTGGCGGCATGGATGTATATACTGTAACCAAGCTTCCCAATGGGAAATGGGGACGCGCAAGAAATTTGGGACCTGCTATCAATACCGAATACGACGAAGATTCTCCTTTCATCCATCCTGATGGAAAGACCTTATATTTTAGTTCTGCAGGGCATGAAACAATGGGGGGATTGGATATTTTTAAAAGCGTTAACAGCAAAGGGCGATGGACTCCTCCAGAAAATATTGGTTACCCTATAAATTCAACCGATGATGATATTTACTATACTCCTACTCCTGATGGGAAACGAGCTTATTTTGCCTCCTACCGAAAAGGGAGTCATGGAAAAACCGATATCTTTTTAATCAAAATGCCTAACGAAACCAATGTTGGTTTATTTGTATTAAAAGGTAAAATCATCAATTCGAGTGGAGATGTAGTTGTTAACTCAAAACTTACGGTAAGTCGAGATGGTCAAGTAATTGGAATTTACAAACCCAATGCTGCAACAGGTAAATTCTTATTTATTGTTGATGCAGGGAAAAAATATGACATCGAAATTGTTGCTGAAGGCTACAGAACCCTTCGGACTGTGTTAAATATTCCTCCTGAATTTGCAAATAAAGAAAACCACAGTATCATTACCTTACTTCCTTTAACTCTGCGAACTAAAGATGAACCAGATTATCCAAATACGCTGGAGTTGATTGACGAAGAGGAAAGTAAACTAAATGATGTTGCTGAAATTCCTACTGCTAAAGATTCTATTCCTCAGGATAAACTATTCTCAAGTCCAGAAGAGGAAAAAGAGGACCTGCCAATTCAACAGGAAGTAAAAGAAGATGCTCCTGAGGAAGTGGAAAGCCTAATAGTAAATCCGAGCACACCTATGAGTAAAGCTGTAACAGTAACTGATAACGAAACTGTAAAAGAAAAAGAACTTACCGCACCTACAGCTAATATTGAAAAATTGGAATCGGGGGATTTGGCCTTCACCATAGACTTGGGAAATTTTAACGCTCCCAAACCAGAACTCTTTGAAAAACTTGATGGTGTAATTGAAAGCGTGGGCCCTGATAACCAATACCATTACACTTACGGAAAATTTAAAGATTACAAGGACGCAACCAAAGCCCAAAAAGAAATTCATGACAAAGGCTTTACTCAATCGAAGCTTAGAATTTTGGCCGACGATGATCTTATTAAAGAAAAAACAGGTGGCCAAACCTATTACACCATTCAAATTATGGCTTTGCATCTCTCTGTTGAAGCTGAGTTTTTCGATAATCTTGATAATGTGAATGTGTTTAAAGGTGGCGACGGATTTACCCGATATACCTATAAAAAATTCACATCCTATCAGGAAACTGTAAAAGAAATGAACCGACTAATTCGTATGGGTTATTGGGATGCTTTTATTCGCACCGTAATAAACGATCAGTTGTTGTATTCTGGAATGAAATATTCCGAGAAATACACCTATACCATACAGGTTATGGCACTTCGTTATCCCAAACCATTGACCTATTTTTCCGATTTAGGTAATGTAAAAGTGTTCTCGGATACCGATGGTATATATCGCTATACTTATCGCTCCTATCAAAACAAGGGAGAAGCTATTAACGACTTAGGCTATGTACTTAGGAGAGGCTATTGGGACGCTTTTGTTAGAAAATCCTTATCAGGAGAACACCTGCTGAATTTCAATACAAATGAATCAGAAAACTATTACACCATTCAGGTTATGGCGCTACGCAACTCTAAACCACTTTCCTATTTTAATAATCTGGGGGAAAACAATTTACGAATTTACCAAGGAAATGATGGCTTATCAAGATATGCATTCCAGAAATACTCGTCTCTGGAAAAAGCAAAAAGCAGACTATCTTCTGTAACCAAAAAAGGCTACCTTGATGCATTCACCCGAGAAATTAAATGGTATAACAAAAACTAAAATGCAGATTCTGGAAAGCAAGAATATTCGTTTGAGAGCACTAGAACCAAGCGATTTAAAACTTCTCTACGCTTGGGAAAACAACTCGAATATTTGGGAAGTTAGCCACACATTAAAACCATTTTCTATTTTCATTCTCAAACAATATCTTGAATCTTCTCATTTAGATATTTATGAAAGCAAACAACTTCGTCTAGTCATCGAAAAAGCAGAAACAAATACCGCCATAGGTCTAATCGACCTTTTCGACTTCGATCCCTTTCACCAACGGGCAGGAATTGGCATCTTAATCAACAATCAGGAAGATAAGAACAAGGGCTATGCTTCCGAGGCCTTACAAATATTTTGCAAGTACGCATTTACCACCTTGCAATTGCACCAGCTTTATTGCAACATTACTGCTAACAATGAAATCAGCCTTCGTTTATTTACCCAAGAAGGATTTGAAATTATAGGCAATAAAAAGGAATGGATACGTTCGAAAGAGGGATGGATGGATGAATACAGCTTGCAGAAACTAAATCCTAAAAGCCTTTAATATTCGCATACAAAGGAATTTCCGGAAGAAAAGCAAAACTTTTATTTTCATAATCCATTTGACAACAATAGTGTTGTAGACCATTGGAGACGACCAAAAAGGGAACCCTTAGTTTCATATTATAACGTGCAATCTGATTGAAAACATTCTGAGTGATCTTAATTTTTACAGATTTGCATTCCACAATCATAATCGGCTGAGCATTGCACCCGTACAAAATCACATCACTTCTTTGTGGTAAAAGATTAACATCTACTTTTTTTTCAACAGCAATTAACGAGGCAGGAAATCCTTTTTCAGTCACCAAATATTGAATAAAATTTTGCCTGACCCATTCTTCAGGGGTCAATACAACATACTTCTTTCGAATACTGTCAAAAATTAGTTTTCTTTGCAGTTCAGATTTTATTTTAAAGGAATAAGTTGGTAGATTTAAGTTTTCCATAAACATGCTATAATTGCTTGCAAAGGTAGGAGATTATTCCTGATATTTAATGACAAAACAAATTATGAAAACAAAAGAGGATATTGTTAGAAATTGGTTAACAAGATACACCGGACGAGAACTTGCCGATTTTACTCCTTATATACTTCTTACTAATTTTAACTTGTATGTTGAGCTTTTTGCAGAATGGCATAATGTTGATATTTTAGGTGAAGATAAGGCCATGCCAAATGCATCGGCAAACAATATTACCATAATCAATTTCGGTATGGGCAGTCCCAATGCAGCAACAGTTTTGGACCTGTTAAGTGCCATTAAACCCAAAGGAGTTCTATTTTTAGGCAAATGTGGCGGTTTAAAACGCAAAAATAAATTGGGCGATTTGATTCTTCCGATTGCCGCTATACGAAGTGAAGGAACCTCGAATGACTATCTTCCTCCAGAGGTACCGGCTCTCCCTGCATTTAGCCTACAAAGGGCTGTATCTCAGGTTATATCTGATCGAAAAAGAGACTATTATACAGGTACCGTTCTTACCACCAACAAACGAGTTTGGGAATACGATGAGCGATTTAAAAAGTACTTGACTAAAACCAGGGCAATGGCCATTGATATGGAAACTGCAACCATATTTACGGTAGGTTTCTACAATGAAATTCCAACAGGGGCCTTACTCTTAGTTTCCGATCAGCCCATGATATCCGATGGAATAAAAACCGATTTAAGTGATGCAAAAGTGACCGATGACTATGTAAAAGAACACATAAAAATAGGAATTGAATCGCTATTGGAAATAATGCACAACAGACAATCTGTAAAACATTTACGCTTTTAAAAAAGAGAACATGACATTTGAAGATATTCTTAAAAGCTTAAAAAAGAAAGAATACGCTCCCATCTATTTTTTGATGGGAGAAGAAAGTTTTTTTATAGATAAAATTACCGATTATATTATCGACAATGCCTTGCAGGAATCGGAACGAGATTTTAATCAAAGTATTTTATACGGAAAAGATACTGATATTGGAAGTATTGTGACCACCGCCCGAAGATTTCCGATGATGTCTGAAAGACAATTGGTTGTTGTTCGGGAAGCTCAAAACATCAAAAACATCGATCAACTTCTACCCTACATCCTAAACCCCTTACGCTCAACCATACTTGTGATTAATTACAAGTACAAAAGCTTAGACAAAAGGAAAAACTTTACCAAAGAACTCGCAAAAAATGCTGTTCTATTCGAATCAAAAAAAATATATGAAAATCAGATCCCAGACTGGATTAAAGCCTACACCCAAAAACTAGGCTATCAAATTGAATCCAAAGCCTGCTTTTTACTAGCTGAATTTCTGGGAAATAATTTAAGTAAAATAACCAATGCTCTCGACAAACTCACAATCAATCTTAGTGATACAAAAAAAATATCGCCATTAGACATCGAAAAGAACATTGGAATTTCAAAAGATTTTAACAATTTTGAGTTGCAAAATGCTTTGGGAAAGAAGGATGTTTTCAAAGCAAATCAAATCATCAACTATTTTGCTACAAATCAAAAAAATAATCCGATGGTTGTAACCATTGCCTTATTACACTCGTATTTCTCAAAAGTTTTAAAGTATTATTTTATCAAAAATAAAATGAACGATAAAACTATTGCGTCCGCCTTACAGATCAATCCTTTTTTTGTAAAAGACTATAAACTGGCAGCAAAAAATTACAATCCAAAGAAACTTGTGTCGATAGTTTCATTGCTCAGAGAATATGATCTTAAATCAAAAGGATTTGGTGATGTAAGTACGAAACATGGAGATCTATTAAAAGAGTTAATCTTTAAAATTCTTCACTAAGTATTTTGAATTAAAAACTAAAAAAAAATAAGTTGTACGTAAACCCCAACTATGAGATTTTTTTTACCATTCTGCCTACTTTCAATACTAACCTGCTTTAACTTCTCAGAAGTCTTTGGGCAAACTGCACCTATTGCTGATAACGATAGTGTTTCTATTATCAACAAGAGTACATCAAATGAAGTTGTGTACCTGGAAGTTGATTTTTTAACAAATGACAGCTATGATGATATTGATCAACTTGATATATCTATACTTCGACAAACCGATCAGTATGGGAAAATGTATTTGATAGAAAACAACAGCTTAATGATTTTTTATCCTTACGAAGACTCTTTTGGAATCGATACAGTTCACTATCAAATTTGTGATCAAAACAATCAATGCAGCAAGGCTTATGTGGTGGTAGAAGTTTTAGACCCTAATCAGGTTGAACTAGAAATTCCAACTTCATTTACTCCGAACAGCGACGGTTTTAATGATAAGTTTTTCATTAAAGGAATAGATCAGTACCCTAATAATGAATTTATTGTATTCTCAAGATGGGGAACTAAGGTATACGAAAAAAAGAATTATTCGAATGAAGAAGCTTGGGGTGGCGGCTACAACAAAGCAGGTGTTAAATTAGGCCCTGGAGATAAACTACCCAAAGGCACCTATTTCTTTAAATTAGTTATTAAAGACAAAGAGTATGTGAAAAGTGGGTATATTGTTATTAAATATTGAGAATGGAACACATCTTAAAATTCACTTTTTTTTCTCTTTTTGTTTTTATGTGTTTCACGAATTCGCAGGCACAAGAAGAAATTCGTTTTTCAAATTACAAAGCCAATCAACTTTTTTACAATCCAGCCTATGCTGGAACTACAGGTTTTATGGAAGGCGTTTTAGGCTATCGAAAACAATGGGTTGATATTGAAGGAGCTCCAGAGACAGCATCTCTTTCATTTCAAGCTCCTATAAATTACACCAATTCTGGTCTGGGTATTGTAGCCTACAACAACAAGCTTGGCATTCAATCCGACGTGGCAATTTTCATCAATTATGGCTATCACATTCAAATTGGGTTCAAAGGAAATTTATCCATGGGACTGCAAGCAGGATTTATTCACAAACAATACAATTGGGGAGATTTAACCTTCTACGATCCTTATATAAACTCGGAGATCAGCGCATCCGACCCTATTGTCTCGGATGGTACCGAATCGAGTTGGGTTCCTAATTTTGGTTTGGGTTTCTACTACTACACTCCCGACTATTATTTGAGCTTATCCATTCCTCGACTTCTTACCAACGATCAAATTTCTACAGGAGGTATTTCAAACAACATGAGTTTTGACGCCGAATCGACCTTCTACTATCTTGGTGCAGGAATCAAAAAATCTCTTAATCAGGAAATTGATTTTTCTCCCTCTATCTTTTTTGTTGGCTCTCAAAAAACATCCAACTTACTAAGTGTAAACCTCGATTTTGAACATGAAAGTGGTATTTCGGCAGGTGCTGGTTACCGAAGCGACAGTAGTTGGGCAGCATTGCTAGGCTATCAGTTCAATCAAAAAATGAAATTTTCCTACTCTTATGAAAAATCTTTCGGAAATTCTACTTCAAATAGCAATACAACTCATGAAATAATACTAAATTACAATTTATCCTTACGAAAAAGCCAGATTACGTCACCCAGATATTTCTAGTAATATGAATAGAAGTCAAATCTCATATTTTCTATTAGTTATTGCCCTTTTGCTAAGTGGTATTACTTCCTCTTTAGCGCAAAATCAGCAAATACAGAAAGCAGATCGTCTTTACGATAACAAAGAGTTTGCTGCAGCAATTAACTACTATCAAAAGCACTTGGAAAATTCAGATGATATTGCCATCAAAAGAAAACTTGCCCACTGCTACCTCCAAACACAGAAAGATAGTGAAGCTAACTATCTTCTAGAGAATATTGTATCCAATCCAAAAGCTAATGCGAATGATTATTTGGAATATGCCAATTTGCTAAAAAGATTCCGCAACTACGATAAAGCCAAAATTTTCTTTAAAAAGTATGCCACACTACAACCTGACGACAAGAATGTTGAGCAATTAATTCTTTCTTGCAACTTAATTAATGAATTGCAAGACAATCAACTTTACCTCTTAAAATCACTTTCGATTAATTCACCCCAATCCGACTTTGCTTCTGCTTTCTACAAAGATGGACTAATCTTCGTATCGGGACGAAAAAATAGTAGCTCCAAACAAGTAGATGGCCGATCGGGAGAATACTTTTTGGATCTTTACTTTTCGAAAAAATCCGGTGATCATTTTTTGCAACCAGAAACTTTTTCTGACGACTTTAATACTAAATATCACGAAGGACCAGCCTGTTTGAGCTCGAATGAAAAATTTATTTTCTTCACTCGAAACAAAGGAAATCTAAACCTACAAGGAAAATCAGAATTGAACTTGTACACGGCAAGATACAATGGCTCTGACTGGGATAAAGCTGAATTGTTTCAATTTTCGGGACAAAATTATTCAATCGGGCATCCGACAATATCTGCAGACGGAAGACTTCTTTATTTTATTTCGAATATGGATGGAGGCTATGGAGGAACGGATATCTATGTTTGCCAAAAATTAGGTTTCACCTGGAGTCGTCCAATAAATTGCGGCCCTGCTATTAATAGTGAAGGTAACGAAATGTTCCCCTTTATTGCCGAAGATGGCTACCTTTACTTTGCTTCCGATGGACACATTGGATTTGGAGGTTTGGATATATTTAAATCTATATTTGATCAGAATGAATGGACTTATCCCGTAAATTTGGGACCTCCCTTTAATTCTTCAAAAGATGATTTTGGATACATCGTAAAAAAGAATAAAAACATTGGTTACTTCTCTTCCAACAGAAATGGAAGCGATGATATGTTTGAGTTTCAGCAAAACCCGGAAAAAATACAAAGTTTAAATGGTCGATTACTGGCTAAAGACACCAAAAAACCTGTAAAAGATGTTGAGATTACTCTCATGGAAAATCTTTCGAAAGAAAAAACTACACTTAGCAATGAAGATGGACTTTTCTCTTTTGATATTTTTAAGGGGAAAAATTACAGTTTAATTGTGAGTAAAGCAGGTTACAAAACCAAGCGTATACTTTACTTTTCACAAGCAAATGAAATGAGCCCAAAACAATTAAATATATCTCTGGATACAACCCAGTGGGTTCAATTAAATGGCAACATAATCGATCAATTCTCAGCTCGTTCTATCAAAGAGTGTAACATCCAAATCATTAATCAAACCTACAAGAGTGAATTGTTTTGTTTAAGCGATAATTATGGCGACTTTTCGCAAGAAATTGATCCCTCGACTCAATACAATATCATCATTCAGAAAGAAGGATATTTTACAAAAGTGATTCCTAATTTTAAGTATCAGCCGAATAAATTTGAGCAAATAGAACTGCAAAAATTGTCGCCGAATCAGAACATGGAACTTTATGGAGTTGAATATGCATCGAACTCGTGGGAACTTACTCAAAAAACCATTGCTGAACTCGATAATTTAGCCGGTTTACTTAAAGTAAATCCCCATATTTTAGTTGAAATACATGGCTACACTACTCTTAATAAAGGTAAAAAAGAGAACAAAGTTCTTTGTGAAAAAAGAGCTGAAGTAGCTTCGGAATATGTTATTTCGAAAGGCATAACTCCAAATCGTGTACAATTTAAATCAGGAGGTTTTAACTCTGGCCGATCGGCACTAGTGATAAGATTAACTGAAGCATTTTAAGTTACAAACAATGACCATTATCATAATTGCAATTAACGTATTAGTCTCGATGGCTGCCTTTAACAGGATTGAGATTTTGTACAAATACCAATTTAACGCCTATCAAATACGTAAAAGAAACCAATGGTATCGAATTTTTACCTATGGTTTTCTTCACGCCAACTGGGATCATTTACTCGTTAATATGGTGGTTCTTTTCTTTTTCGGAAGAGCATTGGAAAGCTACTTCAGCTACTATTTTGGAGCTTCTGCTCTTATCTACTTCGTACTCTTGTATGTTGGCTCGTTGATATTTTCAACTCTTTACGATTTGCACATACATCGCGACAATTACCATTACAATGCTGTTGGTGCTTCGGGAGCTACCTCGGCCATCGTATTTGCCACCATCTTTTTCGCTCCTCTCGAGAAAATATACTTCCTGTTTTTTATTCCGATACCTGGAATCATTTTTGCCTTATTATACCTTTATTATTCGTACTATATGAGTAAAAAAAACGTAGATAATATAGGGCATAGTGCTCATTTTTACGGTGCACTTTTCGGATTTGTATTTCCCATCCTTATTAAACCCCAATTATTCTCCTTATTTTTGCAGCAGATTCTTAATTTTTAGAATATGCAAAAAGCGCTTTTCCTAGATCGTGACGGTGTAATAAACTCTGACGTAGGACATTATTACATTTATAAAATAGATGATTTTATTATTAATGATGGGATCATACCTGCCCTTCAAAAAATTTCGAAGGCTGGCTATCTCCTATTTATTGTTAGCAATCAGGGAGGTATTGCAAAAGGAATTTATACCGAGACCGATGTAGAAATCCTTCATAATCATTTACTTTCTTTGCTCGAGAAGGAAAATATACAAATTAAAAAGATTTACTTTTGTCCTCATCACGATAGTGTACAAAAATGCAATTGTCGGAAACCCAGTCCTTACTTCCTAAACAAAGCCATTAAAGAGTATCAGATTGATGCTAGTAAATCGTACATGATTGGCGATAGTCCCAGAGATATTCAAGCAGCAGAAGCGGCAGGTGTAAAAGGGATAAAAATTGATTCCAACGAAAATATTAGCACCTATTGTAATCAAATAATAAAAGGAGAAATATAAGCATGACTAGTCCTGAAAAAGTTTGTTTAGACGGAAAACTATACTCAAAAGATGAATTGCTGTTTGGAGCAGAAAATCGGGCATTTCGTTATGGAGATTCTCTATTTGAAAGCATCCATTCAAATGGAACTGAAATTCAATTTCTGTCAGAACATTTGGACCGATTAATACACGGGATGGAAGCCCTAGACATGATCGTTCCTTCTGAATTTAAGGGACGAATGAAAAGCAACATTAATTTTTTAATCAATAAGAATAAGGCCTTTGCTGGCACACGGATTCGCCTTAGTATTTTTAGGAAAGATGGTGGATTGTATAGCCCAGTTGACAATTCTATTTCTTATCTTATCGAAACGTCGGTTCTTGAAAACGCCCAATATATACTAAATCGAAAAGGATTAAAGATTGGAATTTACGATCAAATTAGAAAATCGCAAAACCTCATATCTCGTTTTAAAACCGGTAACTCTCTACCTTTTATTCTTGCTGCCAATTATCGTAAAAAAATGAATTGGGACGATTGTATCTTACTAAACGACAGAGGACATATTGTGGAAAGTACAAGCTCAAACCTATTTGTAGTTAAGAATGGAAATCTGCTAACTCCTTCCATTGAGAGTGGTTGTGTTTCTGGCATAATGAGAGAACAAATTATTGAAGCTGCAGTGAATCTAAACCTAACTGTTTTCGATGATTGTACAATAACGCCAGATCATCTTTTAAATGCTGATGAACTGTTCCTGACCAATGCAATTCATGGTATTCAATGGGTAGTTGCCTATAAAGAAAGGAGATATTTTAACAAAACGGCAAAATTATTAATAGAAGAATTAAATCGAAAAGCTTTTGCCTAAAGAGTCAATAAAAAGCCTAATTCATACCTGGATTTTCAGGGAAATTAGACCACATTTTATATCGTCCACCCATTTTTCTTAGTGATTTCTCCCATAATTTTTCATTATCACAATTCATAATTTCATCTACTTCGAGTTGACTTACCAGCCACGAATTCTCATTAATTTCATCGTTCAACTGACCAGCACCCCAACCAGCATATCCTGCAAAAAACCGAATCTGATCTGGAAGAATCCGCTTTTGCCCAATCAAATTCTTTAACACTTCAAAATCTCCTCCCCAATACAATCCATTGAATATATGAATACTATTCGGAAGTAAATCGGGAATAGTATGCAGAAAATAAATATGATTTGGATCAACAGGACCGCCAACATAAACAGAACCTTTGAAATTAGCAACAGAAATAAGTGCTTCATCTACACTTAAATTAATTGGTTTATTTAAAACCAAACCAACCGCACCATGTTTGTTACATTCAGTAAGCAAAACCAGCGAGCGCTTAAAGTATCGACCTTCCAAAAAAGGCTCAGCAATTAATACTTTTCCTTTTTCAGGTTCAATATTATTCTTCTCTATTCTAAAAAAATCTGATGTACTATCCACGGTATTTCCAATTGTTTTGTAAATCCAAAATAACACATTTTATGCAGTTAAAAAATATTTTTATGAATAAGAATTGTATTCTACTCCATGAAATCAATTAGCAATAAGAAAGCAAATTCATTATATTTGTGCTCCCCTAAAATTTATCCTATGCATAACCAAATTAAAGCTGGCTTACTTCTATTTCTTTTCTGTTGCATTCCCTTTTTAGCAAATTCCACTGTTCAAATAGCAAGTAATAAAAGTGGAAAATTAAAAGTTGAATTCCCTACAATTATTGTCTCAGATATTCCTACCGAAATTGCCATTTCGATGGATACTACAAGTGTTAATGATAGTGTTTGGATTCAGGTGAATCAAGAAAGTATTCATGCTGAAATTGAAAATCAACAAATCCTATTTCACCATGTTTTTACTGGGAAACAAAAGATCAGCATCAAGGTTCAGGATAAGCAATTTTCCAAAATAATTCACCCAATTCCTCTATGGCTGTCTATACTTCCCCCACTCATTGCCATTCTAATGGCACTATTTTTCAAAGAAGTTTATTCCGCCTTATTCATCGGTCTTTTTTCGGGAACCCTAATCATTTATTCCTACCAGGAAGCCTCCCTTTTTACAGCCTTTTTTAAAGCTTTATTTGCCATTTCCGACACCTATCTCCTTCAATCATTAGCCAATAGTGATCATATTGCCATTATTCTTTTCTCCATGCTAATAGGCGGCATGGTGAATGTAATTACCAAAAATGGGGGTATGCAAGGAATAGTTAACCTCCTTTCGAAATTTGCAAAAAGCCCTCGATCGGGGCAATTTATAAGTTGGCTATTAGGTATTCTTATTTTCTTTGATGATTATGCAAACACTTTGATTGTTGGAAATACCATGCGACCTGTAAGCGATAGATTAAAAATATCGCGAGAAAAACTAGCTTACATTGTTGACTCAACTGCTGCTCCTGTGGTGTCAATCGCCATGATTACTACCTGGATTGGCATTGAATTAAGCTACATTCAGGCGGCAGCTACCCAAATAAATATAGATGAAAGTCCATATAGTATTTTTCTGAATTCTCTTCCCACTCGCTTTTACTCATTTTTCACCCTCTTCTTTATTTTAATGCTGATTCTCATGAAGAAAGATTTCGGTCCGATGCTAAAAGCTGAACAAAAATGCAGACAAAGCTCCTCCTCCACAGATGTGGCGAATAAAGAAAGTGAATCTGAAGAATTAAAAGATTTGGAAATTGAGGAAAACACTCCCACTCGCTGGTACAATGCAGGTATTCCTGTTTTAATTGTCATTTTTGGAACCTTTGCAGGATTGCTTTATACAGGTTGGAATCAGGATGTTTGGAACAATCCAAACCTGGAGTTCGGCACAAAGCTATCTCATATCATTGGCAATTCAAATTCCTATCTTGCACTTTTATGGTCATCTCTTTCGGCAGTTGTAGTGGCCATAGGCCTTAGTGTGATACAAAGAATACTTAGCCTAACTAAAGCTGTGGAAGCCCTAGTTAGTGGCTTTAAAACCATGCTAACAGCAATTCTTATTTTGGTTCTGGCCTGGGCTTTGGCCGATATTACCAAAGATATGCATACTGCAGAATTTATTTCAAACCTACTAATTGCCAGTAATTTCTCACCCCTTTTATTGCCTACTTTTACATTTATTCTCTCGGCATTAATTGCTTTTTCAACTGGTTCTTCGTGGGGAACAATGGCCATTCTATATCCTCTTATCTTACCAGCTTCGTGGGCGGTATGTCATTCCTCGGGAATGAACGATATAGAAAGTATGAATATTTTCTACATTACTGTTTCGGCCATACTTGCGGGTTCGGTTCTAGGCGACCACTGCTCTCCAATTTCCGATACAACCATTCTTAGTTCGCTAGCAAGTTCATGTAATCATATTGAACATGTTCGCACCCAATTACCTTACGCGCTAACTGTTGGTTCGGTAGCTATTTTTGCAGGCCTACTTCCTGCTGCTTATGGAGTATCATCCTGGATTTTAATTCCTTTGGGATTTATACTACTATACCTTATTATTAGATTCTTTGGGAAAGAAGTTAAATTGGAGTAATTAGAATAAATAATTGCCTATAGGAAACTCGACCAAGTTCCTATATCTATTGCCTACTTCTTTGAATTGGCTTGTTTTTCGTATCCAAATATCTTACGAATTGCAATAAACCACATTTACTAAATGGTACTATTTGTCAGCAAATCACATTCAAAAAAGAAAAGACTAAGTGAACTAATGAACTGCACCCCAAAAGTTGGACACAACATTTGGGGTGCAGTTCATAACACTCAGTCTTTTTAGTCTGAAAAAATAGTATTTCTTAATCCGTATAAATAGAAGGAAATTTTTGAGGATTTGATTCTCTCATCATGTCGTAGATAATCTCGAATACATCCTCGGCATTAGGATTAGAAAAATAATCTCCATCGGTACCATATGCTGGTCGATGATCTTTTGCGGTTATTGTTCTAGGTTCCGAATCCAAATAATAGTAGGCATTCTGTTCCTCCAAAACTTTCTGCATCATAAAAGCACTTGCTCCACCAGGCACATCCTCATCGAAAAATACGATTCTGTTAGTTTTCTTTACCGATTTCAAAATTCGACTATGAATATCAAAGGGAAGTAAAGTCTGTACATCAATCAATTCAACTGAAATATTAAAATCCCTTAATTGCTTTACAGCATCTTCAGCTATTCGAACACAAGACCCGTAAGTTACCAAGGTAATATCAGAACCATCCTCTAATACCTCAGGAATACCCAATGGTGTATTAAAATCGCCCAAATTATCAGGCATTTTCTCTTTCAGCCGATATCCATTTAAAGGTTCAATCACCAAAGCTGGTTCATCCGACTGCAAAAGAGTATTGTAAAAGCCCGCTGCCTGCGTCATGTTTCGAGGTACACAAACATGAATGCCTCGAATGGAATTAATAACCATGCTAAGAGGAGAACCTGAATGCCAAATTCCTTCCAATCGATGTCCTCGGGTACGAATAATTACAGGAGCTTTTTGCCCTCCTTTGGTTCTATATTGTAGAGTTGCCAAATCGTCACTCATGGTTTGTAAGGCATACAGCAAATAATCAAAATATTGTATTTCGGCAATGGGACGCAAACCCCTTGTGGCCAAGCCAATTCCCTGACCTAGAATAGTCGCCTCGCGAATACCAGTATCTGTAACTCGAAGTGCTCCATATTTTTTTTGCATTCCCTCCAAACTCTGGTTCACTCCCCCCATAAAGCCTGTATCTTCTCCAAAAGTAAGCAGCAAAGGATATTTGTTGAATAGTTGATCGAAATTATCACGCAAAACCTCCCGGCCATTCACAATTTTTGACTCTTTGGAATAAAGAGGTGGACAAGATTTAACGTTCTGAACTTTCAAATCAGTCTCGCTATACAAATGACTGCTATATCGTTCATGATTTTCCGCTAAAGAACTTTTAAGCCACGATTGCAAATTGGATTTTAATGGTTTGTAGCTATCACATGAGCTACAAATAAAACGCAAAATTTTCTTGGCCGCTGTAAAATTATCTTTTCGAACCGGATGGATAATTTTCTTTAAATCGCTAACAATTTGTTCAATTTGTTCGGTTTTCTTGCAATCGCAACCTGCATTTTTCACCAATTCAATTAAAGCATCACGCTCTTTTTGTATCGGCTCAGAATAATTTTTCCAGGCAGTATTTCTTGCTTCTTTTACTTCTCGTAGAGCATCAGCTTCAATTTCATCCAAGGTCTTTTCATCACTCAATTCCATGGATAGAATCCATTCTCTCATTTTACGAATCGGATCGTATTCATCTTCCCAATTCAAACGTTCTTTTGATTTATAACGCTCGTGCGATCCGGAAGTTGAATGCCCCAAAGGTTGGGTCATTTCGCTAACATGAAAAAGGACCGGCACATGATTTTTACGACAAAGTTCAACTCCTTCCAAATACATTTTGCAAAGCGAAGGATAGTCCCATCCTTTGGCTTTATAAATTAGGTAACCATCGCTGGTTTCATCTTGCTCGAAGCCTTTTAGAACTTCAGAAATATTTGATTTTGTTGTTTGGTATTTATTAGGAACCGAAATTCCCCATCCATCATCCCAAACACTCATAGCCATAGGCACTTGAAGAACACCTGCAGCATTTATCGTTTCCCAAAAGTGACCTTCCGATGTACTCGAATCACCAATGGTTCCAAAGGCTACTTCGTTTCCTTTATCCGAAAAATCGGTGAAATTATGCAGTGCACTATTATCTCTAAAAAGTTTTGATGCATAGGCCAAGCCCAGCAATCTAGGCATTTGCCCGGCTGTTGGTGAAATGTCGGCAGAAGAATTTTTCTGTTGAGTCAAATTTTTCCAGCTACCATCGGCATTTAAACTCCTACTTGCATAATGGTTATTCATTAAACGTCCGCCATTTGCCGGATTTTTATCCAATTGTGTTTCGCCAAATAACTGGGCAAAAAATTCTTCACTTGACAACATTCCAGAGGCAAGCATAAAGGTTTGATCGCGATAGTATCCAGAACGCCAATCACCATTCTGATAAGCTTTAGCCATTGCTATTTGAGCCACCTCTTTTCCATCGCCAAAAATTCCAAATTTGGCTTTGCCATTTAGAACTTCTTTTCGACCCCAAATACTTAACTGGCGACTTAAATTGGCAATGCGATAATCTTTAAGAACTTCAGATGTAAAATCATTGAACGACAAATTCTCTCTTGTCTCCTTATCTTCTTTTACCATTTCTGACATGTATATTTTATGAGATTAAGTCTTCAAAGAAAAACTCTATGCTTTGAAAACAAAAATATATGAGTGTTTATATTTAACAGAATGTCATTCAGTTAAATTCACATCAAATTTAGCAAGAATTATTCTAAATAAGAAGACATCACCCAAGTATTTACAGACCTTAAAATCTCTTTTTGTTTGGAAGAATACCGGCTAAATGATATCTTTACACCCAAATTAATTGTGTAAATACCAATTAATTCATCTACCGAATTTAATTGAGACAAAGATGTTTGTGCAACTATACTCAGTATATTCTTGTAGGTGTTTTTGGAGTGAAATATCACTCACTAATTTTAACTAAAGGAGCTAATAGATATTCAAATGATAACAGTCTTACTCATAACAATAGTACTTTTGGCAATCTGTTTTGCTGGATTTGCAGTTTCTATTTTAATTAAAAAAAATGGACAGTTTCCTGAATTACATATTGGCAATAATAAAGAATTAAAGAAAAAAGGAATAGGTTGTGCTACATCACAAGATAAAATGGAACAAGCAAAAGCTAGAAAGTCCCTTCAATTCAAACAAGTTAGTCTTGTAAACAAAGAGTTAAAATCTTTATAAACAGAAATAAGCTTAATTTTCCGATCAGATTTCTAACCCTTTACAAGTATCAACGTATCTACTATCACATAGCTTAATTAAATCTAAATTAAAATGGCAGTATTTTTTAAGATATTACTTGTATCACTTTTCTTGCTGGTTCTTGCTTTTGTTGGACTGGGCGTTAAAATGCTTTTCGATAAGAATGCAAAATTCACTGGAGGTAGTTGTGGTTCTTGTAGCTGTTCTACTCCTGATCAGGAAAATTGTGACAATAAGTAAGAAATTGCATTATCGGTTTTTTGTTTTCTGTTGTTTGTATTATTTCATAACAACTATATAATCTCCAGGCCTCGGGAATCAGAAAACCGATAATTTTGCCTTTAATTTTGCAATTATAATATTCTATTTTATTATGGAAGCCTTTAGATTTTCTGTCGCATAAGTTTGGTAATTCCCCAATGAATCATTGTAAATAAAATAAGCTTCCAAAAGCGAATCCTTCTCGACTAACTCGATACTTTTTTCCAAGCCCAACACCATAAAACTAGTTGCATACGCATCTGCCGAAATACAATCGGGAGCGAACACCGAAGCAGAAAGAAGGCTATGTTGAACAGGATACCCGATGCGAGGATCGATGGTGTGGGCATATTTTTTCCCATCCTTAATGTAAAACTGACGATAATTTCCGGAAGTTGCTAAGGCACCATTTTCCAACTCTATTACTTCCTGTATTTCTCTCGACAAACTGGAAGGATCATCAATAGGACGATCGATTCCTACTCTCCAGGTTCTGCCTTTAGCATTTTTCCCTTTGGCCCGAATTTCGCCACCAATTTCTACCATATAATTGTTCACACCTTTTTCTTCGAGCAAATCAGCAACTACATCCACTCCATATCCTTTGGCAATGGCACTTGCATCAAACATGATTCGAGGATCACTTTTTACAATTTTTCCATCGATTAACCTCACTTTTTCATAACCAACCACCTGCAAAAGACTATCAACAGGAATCTGTTCGGGATCCAACTTATTTTTAAATCCAAACCCCCAAGCATTAACTAAGGGAGCAACAGTCATGTCGAAAGCTCCATTGGTAATTCTAGATATTTCTTCCCCTCTTTTGAAGGTGGTAATGAAATAATGATCGAGAACCAAACTTGTATCGTTGGTATTCACACGTGAAATAACCGATTCTGGCTTATAGGTAGACAGAGAGAGATCGAATTCATTCATTCGGGCAAGTATTGCATCGTGTAAATTACCTTCGGCAGAAGGCTCGTAAGTGATGTGATAAAAGGTTCCAAATATCTGACCTTCGTCGAAATAATATTTCGATTGATCGGATTGGCAAGATGAAAAACCTAGAACACAAAAAAAGATCAATAAATTCAAACTTTTTCTCATGAGTATAATGTGTTTGGAATTGGAAGTACATTGTAATTGTTAGCAAATTTACACAAGTTGCTAAAAACAAACAAGCCTCGAAAATTCGAGGCTTGCTTTTATCTTGATTCGATGAATCGTTTATTTTAGTTGGTCGGATTAAGATCCAAAATCATCATATTCAACCATTTCATCGGGTACACCCAATTCATACAACATGCTAGTGACTGCTGAATTCATCATTGGAGGTCCACAAAGGTAGTATTCAACATCTTCTGGTTCTTCGTGTTTAACCAAATAGTTGTCGTAAATCACCTGGTGAATAAATCCGGTTGGTCCTTCCCAATTGTCTTCAGGCTGAGGCTCAGATAAAGCCAGGTGCCATTCGAAATTAGGAAATTTAGCTGCAATTGCATCGAATTGCTCGGCATAGAAAACTTCTTTTAAAGAACGAGCACCATACCAGAAAGTAGCTTTACGGCCTGTTTTCACAGTGTGAAACATATGGAAGATGTGAGAACGCATTGGAGCCATACCAGCACCACCACCAATAAACATCATCTCGTTGTTGGTTTCTTTAATAAAGAACTCACCATAAGGTCCTGAAACGGTAACTTTATCGCCTGGTTTACGAGAGAAAATAAAGGAAGAACAAATTCCAGGATTCACTTTCATCCATCCACCGTTTACACGATCGAAAGGAGGAGTAGCAATACGAATGTTCAGCATTACAATGTTTCCTTCGGCAGGATGGTTTGCCATTGAATAGGCACGATAAGTAGGCTCTGGATTATTCATTTTAAGATCGAACATATTGAATTTCTTCCAATCTTCACGATAATCTTCGTCGATATCCATGTCTTTAAAATCCACCTCAATTTTAGGAACATCAATTTGAATGTACCCTCCCGATTTAAATTCAAGAATTTCACCTTCTGGCAATTTCACTACAAACTCTTTGATAAAGGTAGCTACGTTATTATTGGAAACCACTTCGCATTCCCATTTCTTAATTCCTAAAATTTCTTGAGGAATTTCCATGCTAAGGTCTTCTTTCACTTTCACCTGACAAGCCAAACGCCAATCGTTTTGCGCCTCTTTACGAGTGAAAAAACCTGTTTCGGTAGGTAAAATAGAACCGGCTCCACTATGAACCTGGCATTTACACATTCCACAAGTACCTCCACCTCCACAAGCGGATGGCAAAAATATTTTTGAAGCTCCTAAAGTTCCCAAAAGAGAACTTCCAGGTTCTGCAACCAATTTCAGTTTTCCATCATTAATATCAACAGTAACTTCTCCCGAAGGAGTTAGTTTCTTTTTTGCATATAAAAGGATAGAAACCAGTACCAGGATCACCAGTAGGAAAATCACAATACTTATGGTGATAACTGTTCCCTGTGTTGTTAATAATATCATCTCTATTCTGATTTTTTAAATTATGAATGATCGATTATAAAGTAGAACTAGTCATTTCTAATAGAGGAAAACTTCACCTTCCCATAAAGACAGACTCTTCTAAAATTTATATCTATAACTCATAAATTATAATTCATAATTAAATAAAAGCTTAGAGTTTGATCCCCATAAAGCTCATGAAAGCAATTCCCATTAATCCGGTTACAATAAATGTAATTCCAAGTCCACGCAAAGGAGCTGGAATGCTTGAGTAACGAATTTTTTCACGAATTGCGGCGATACCGATAATGGCTAGAAACCAACCCAGACCCGATCCAAGACCAAAAGAAGTGGCTTCGGCTAAGGTTCCATAGTCTCTTTCCTGCATGAAAAGCGAACCTCCTAAAATTGCACAGTTTACAGCAATTAATGGAAGAAAGATTCCCAAAGAAGAGTACAATGTTGGTGCAAATTTTTCAACGATCATTTCGACCAGTTGCACCAATGAAGCAATTACTGCAATAAACATGATAAAGCTTAAGAAACTTAAATCAACATCAGCAAACGAAGGGTCAATCCAAGTGAGAGCTCCACTTACTAATATGTATTTGTTTAGCATGTAATTTAAAGGAACGGTAATTCCTAAAACAAATATCACGGCAAGTCCGAGTCCAACCGAAGTTTTTACTGTTTTTGAAACTGCCAAGTACGAACACATTCCTAAGAAGAATGCGAACACCATGTTGTCGATAAAAATCGACTTGATAAATATATTAATCAGATTTTCCATGTTTCGATTTTTCTTTACAATTAATTCGACTCGATCAAAGATTTATTTCTAGATCTCTGAACCCAAATAATAATTCCTACGGTAATCAAAGCCATTGGAGGAAGAATCATTAAACCATTGTTTTGGTATCCCATATCGTAAAATACTTGTGGAATTACCTTAAATCCATACAATGAACCCGATCCTAATAATTCACGGAAAAAGGCAATAACAATAAGGATCCAACCATAACCAGCAGCATTTCCTATTCCATCAAGGAAGGCAGGCCAAGGGCGGTTTCCAAGCGCAAAAGCTTCCAATCGACCCATAATAATACAGTTGGTAATAATTAAACCTACGAATACAGATAACTGTTTGCTTACCTGATAAGCAAAAGCTTTTAATACCTGATCGACAACAATTACCAAAGCTGCAACAATTACAAGTTGAACAATGATACGAATACGTGAAGGAATGGTATTTCGAATTAATGAAATAATAACATTAGCAAGTGCCAATACGGCCATAACCGAAAGGCTCATCACCACTGCCGGCTCCAACTTTGCTGTTACGGCCAATGCGGAACAAATCCCTAATACCTGCACGGTAATAGGATTATCGCTTCCCAATGGATTTTTCAGCAATTTCCGATTTTTAGCGGAGAATAATGGTTCTTTATCGCTCATCTCGTGCTTATTTTGAAGATTTTAAATATTTTTCATAACTACTAAGGTTATCATGAAGCATGGCTTCCAAACCTTTTGATGTTACAGTACCACCCGATACTGCATCAAATTCGTGAGGATGACCTTCAGCTCCACCTTTAACCAAAACTAAAGAAGTGAACTTTCCTGTCTCATCGAAAATTTCCTTTCCTGAAAAAGGTTTCTGAAATTCCGCTTTTGAGATTTCTGCTCCTAAACCAGGAGTTTCACCCTTATTTCCGAAGGTAGCACCATAAATGGTTTTTCCGTTTGGTTCCATAGCTATATAGCCCCAAATAGCGCCCCACATTCCACGACCTCGAATTGGAATAATCATTTTCTCACCAACTCCTTCTTTACTAAAAAAGAAAATAGGAAGTTGTCTTTCTGCAACGGCCTTACTATTCTCGATTTTCAAATCCACGTCAAAAGTTTCATTTTTATCTTCTGAAGTAACATCCCCTGCAGAATTTACGATTACCGATTTCACAATATACTGATCGTAAAGTTCTTCGGCATTTTCAGGAGTAGATAAAACATTTACAGCTTTTAAAATGTCTTGCTTTTTCTCTATTTCTATATTTCTCGTTTGACGGGGCTTAAGTTGCAAAGCAGCAAAAGAAAGAACCGCAGCAACTAAGACCACCATGATAGCGGCATAAAGAAATGTATATGTATTGCTTTGAGTATTCATTTTCTAGTTGATTATTTGATTAAGCACTCACCTTAACTCGTTTCAATCTTCGTTTGATGTTACTTTGAACCACATAATGATCGATAAGTGGAGCGAAAGTATTCATAAATAGAATTGACAACATCATTGCTTCGGGGAAACCTGCATTTAATACGCGAATTAATACCGCAAGGAAACCAATTAGGAAACCATAGATGTATTTACCCGTAGCGGTTTGTGATCCAGATACAGGATCGGTAGCCATAAATACTGCTCCAAAGGCGAAACCTCCCATAATTAAGTGCTGCCATGCAGGAACCAATTCCATATAAGCATTTCCGCCAATTAAATTGAAAAGTAAACCCATTACATATCCACCTGCAAACACAGATACAATAATTTTCCAGCTTCCAATTCCAGTTGCTATTAAAATTACAGCTCCAATTAAAATGGCAATAGTCGATGTTTCTCCAATTGATCCTGGAATCAATCCAACAAACATATTCCATCCATTTGATAGATACGAATCGAAAATACTTTTTGCAGCATCACCTGTTGAATCAACTAAAGTAGCAGCATGTGCTAAAGGTGTTGCTCCTGAAAAGCTATCTGCTTTTTCGGCAATCCATACCGATTCTCCAGACATTTTTGATGGGTAAGCGAAGAAAAAGAATGCACGAGCAATTAATGCTGGATTCCAAATATTCATTCCTGTACCACCAAATACTTCTTTACCAATTACAACAGCAAATGCAGTTGACACAGCTACCATCCAAAGAGGAGCTCCAATAGGCATAATTAAAGGTATTAGCATTCCAGAAACCAGGAAACCTTCGTTTACCTGATGACCTCGCATTTGCGCAAAGGCAAATTCAATACCCAAACCAACAACGTAGGAAACAACAATAATAGGAAGGATTTTGATCAAACCATAAATGCAGATATCTAAAAATTCGGTATTAGCAATTTCGCCTATCGATAAAAAATGTTGATATCCTGTATTGTAAATTCCAAAGAGTAATGCTGGAATTAAAGCAATAACAACAATTGACATTGTTCGCTTCAAATCAATAGCATCTTTAATGTGAGTCCCACTATGGGATGTAGTATCGGGAACGAATAGAAAAGTTTCAAATGCCTCGAAAGACGACTGCAACTTTGCAAACTTCCCACCCTCTTGAAACAAGGGTTTCTTTTTATCAAGAAATTTTCTTAGTGCTTTCATTGTATATTATTATCCGTTTTTTCTTAGCTCATTTCTTTAATCATCAGATCAATTCCTTTGCGAACCAAATCCTGCACATTAATTTTCGATGTACATACAAACTCGCATAAAGCAAGATCTTCAGGAGCAACTTCGTAAATCCCCAACTGTTCCATTTGATCAATATCTTCAATCATGATGGATTTAATTAGTTGTTGTGGAAGCACATCCATTGGCAATACCTTATCGTATTCACCAGTCATTACAAAAGCACGATGCTCTCCATGTAAATTAGCATCCAAACGGTATTCTTTATTTGGCATTAACCAGGAAAAGAAAGTTTTCGACATTGAGAATTTTTGCAAACCAGGCAGGGCCCAACCTAAAAATTCAAATTTATCTCCCTCTGGAATAACGGTAATTTGTGAATCATAGAAGTCTAAGAATCCATCTTCAGAGATTTGTGATCCTGTTAAAACATTTCCTGAAATAACACGAATTTTCTCGTCGTCTTTCAATTTCCCTTTTAGGATATTACGTACCGAACTACCTTGAATGATCTCGAAATAACAAGGTGTTTTTACCTCGGAACCACAAAGAGCAATTTTACGACTTACATCGTAAATGCCTTTTAAGAATAATTTTCCGATATAAACCACTTCTTGCGGACGAATAACCCAAGCTATTTCACCTTTATTCATCGGGCTTAAGTGATGAATTTGAACGCCCACATTTCCTGCAGGGTGAGTTCCTGTGAATTGGTTTATTTCAACGTTTTTAGCCTCACAAAACATTTTGCTTTGATTGACAGTAGGATTGATATTTACATGAACCTTTCCATCTGTTAATTTTGCAAGTGCATCTATACCTGCCTGAAATGCTTCCGATTCTCCCTCTAAAAGGTAATCGATGTCGGCAGCCAAAGGTGCTGTATCGAAGGCCGAAATGAAAATTGCTTTAGGCGTATCTTTCGGCTTTGCAATTACATCATAAGGACGTTGACGTACAAATGCCCAAAGGCCACTTTTCAACATCTCTTCTTTTATCTCCTCACGAGAAAGTCCATTGGGATCTGCTTTTTTAAACTCTTGGTATTGAATTTCAGAATCCGCTTGAATCACTACTTCTAAAATTCTTCTGCGCTCGCCACGATTTACGGCAACAACCTTACCACTAACCGGAGAAGCAAAATTAATTTCGGGGCAATACTTATCGAAAAACAGGGGATCTCCTGCTTTCACTTCAGTATCAACCTTTACTTTTAATTTAGGTGTTAATCCGGGGAAGTTGGATGGTTTAATTGCGTATGTCTCAGAGCGATCAGCTTTTTCAAGTACTTTCTCAGCCTTTCCTGCCAGCTTAATATCTAAGCCTTTTTTGATCTTCTTAACTTCAGACATGTTAAACTATTTGAATTTATTAATTTGCGTCAAAATAACTAATTTAATCTCTAATTCACAATGTTTACTCCGAACACTTTTCTGTTACTTTGTAGTACCCAAAAACTAATTCGCAGTATGTAAAAAATTCGAACACAAATATATAAAGCAATTTTGTATTTTTGAAGTCCTTTGGTCTATTTTTAACCAACACTTACATTTATAACATGAATAAATTCTTCATTATCCCCATAAACATTGTGTTTCTTATACTTCCAGTGATGATATTTGGGCAAAAACACCCAGTCAATACTACTTATTTCAACGAAATAAAGAAAAAGAACATATGTACTGTACAGATGTACCCGTCAGATTGGGCCTTAACAGAACCTATAATTGAATTAAACAGCACCAACCAACTCCTTTTTTCCTTTGATGAAATTGAAGAAAATATTCAGGATTACTCGTACCGAATAATTCATTGTACTGCAGATTGGCAGAATTCAAACTTGAGTCAGTTCGATTATTTAGATGGTTTCATGGAAAATCAAATTCAGGACTACGAACGATCCTTTAATACCAATGTAAACTACATACATTATTCCTTACAAATCCCCAATGAAGACATTCAACTTCGTTTATCGGGAAATTATATTTTGGAGGTTTATGAAGATTTCGATCCCGATAAGGTAATTATACGACAACGCTTTAAAATATTTGATACTGAAATAGAAATTACTGGCGAGGTAAAACAACCAGCTGCTATTTCTAATAGAAATACTCATCAGGAACTAAATTTTAGTATCTGGCACCCCAACTTCAAAATCGACAATCCGCAAGGCGACTTAAAAGTTATTTTAACTCAAAACAAGCGTTTCGATGGAAGCCAAAAAAAGCTAAAACCTCTTTTTATCCGAAAAAATGAACTCGTTTTTACCGATAAATCCCAAAACACATTTCCTGGCGGCAATGAATTCCGCAATTTCGATTTAAAAAGCTTGAGATATCAAACCAGTTCCATTCAAGAAATTAGCAATCGAGACGGACAAACTCATGTACACCTTGTTCCAGGCCATATTCGCCAATTCGATCGATACATTTACGATCGCGACATTAATGGTCGATATTTAATTGATGTGCAAGAATCCGACGAACCTAACACCGAAGCAGACTACAGCTACGTTACCTTTTATCTGCCTTTCGATGATGAAATAAAACATGGTGACTTATATGTGTATGGTAATTTTTGCAATTGGCAGTGTTCCGATATCAACAAAATGGTGTACAATTTCCGAGCTAAATGCTATCAAAAAACCATTTTCCTAAAACAAGGATACTATAACTATCAGTATGCTTTACTCGAAAATGGCAAACAAGTGCCAGACCTTCACTACATAGAAGGGAACCATTGGCAAACAGAAAATGAATACACCATTTATGTCTACTACCATGAATTTGCGGGGAATTACGACAGACTGATTGGATACAAAACCATCAACTCAACCGCTAAATTTTAAATGATTTATGCAATCACATAAATTACGCTTCTAAAAAAAATGAATTCATCTAATTATTACTGAATGAGAATTTTTCCATTCAGATGTTTGATTTAAAAAGATTTTAAATCCTACTTTTTAAATCTTCGCGATAGGTATTTGCAATAGGAACCATTTTATTCCTGATGCAAACCTGATTTCCTTCCAAGTAATCAATCTTTGCAAGATTAATAATAAAGGATCGGTGAACTCGTAAAAATACACTAGCAGGTAATTTGGTTTGAAAACTTTTTAAGGTTTCATGAATCATGATACAATCCTCATCGCGATACAGTTTTAAATAGTCTCCTTCCGATTCTATAAAATTTAATTCCGAAGGCCTTAGTAAAAAAGTTTTTCGATTCGATTTCACCAAAATACTTTCTTCTGGAGTATCTACTTCCACCCTCCTATCCATTTTCAATTCAAGAAATTTATTTACTGATTTTAAAAAACGTTCAAACGAAAATGGTTTCAAAAGATAATCCAAGGCATTCAAATTGAATCCTTCAACAGCATGCTCGGGATAAGCCGTTGTGAAAATTACCATAGGCGCACTCTCCAAACTCTTTAGCCAATCTATCCCATTTAATTTGGGCATATTGATATCTAAAAATAACAGATCTATTCTTTCCCGTAAAAAAATCTGATTGGCCTCTAATGCATCCTTACAGCTTGCCACTAATTTTAGCTGCGGACAATCCTGAAGATAGGATTCTAATATTTCTTGCGACAAAGGTTCATCTTCCACAATCAGACAAGTAAACACATTTTCTTCTTGACTATTCATTTAGATCTAGTTTAAGTTTTACTTTAAATTGATCCTGCCTTACAGCGAGCGTCAATTCATGTCTTTCTGGATAGTGAGAATTTAATCGTTTCTTCACATTATCGATTCCAAATCCACCTACTTTACCAATGTTCCTATTTTTTTTATCAGCAATAGTATTTGTTAAAATCATGCTAATATTTTTCTCTTCTACACAAATTTGTAAATCAATTAAATTAGAATTGGATTGATTTGCACCTCCATGTTTAAAACTATTCTCGATAAAAGGAATGAAAAGAAAAGGAACAATTTGCTGGGAACCCACTTCACCCTGAATGGTATAATTAATGTTGATATCGGAATTACATCTCAGCTTTTGCAAATCCAAGTAATTGCTAATATAATTGATCTCATTTTCGAGAGACACCGTTCGCCCTTTTGTTTCATAAATCATGTAACGCATCAAATCCGAAAGCTTTAAAATATATTCTGGCGTTTCTTTCGCATGCTTGCGCGATAGAGCATACAAAGAATTCAGATTGTTGAATAGAAAATGAGGATTAATATTTGACTTTAAAACATTTAATTCCAACTCCGCCTGTTCTCGCTTTACTACTTCTAAAGCTTTTTGCGCTTCTAAGGCATAAAAACCAAACTTTGACATTTTTAAAAGAGTGCTTAAAGCTAGATAAACGAAACTGAATTTTAGTAAATCTTCAAAACTGTAAGAGGAAATAAACAGATAATCAGGTACAATCCAATCGCTCAACTTTTCGAATGTAAACTGATTCATAAGGGCTACAAAATACCACAGACAGAAAACACTGATCAAATACAATGCATATTTTTCCTTTTTCAATAAAAACCTGATTAATACTGCCGTGTTCACATAAACTCCGAAAACTAAACTGATATGAAAAAGCAAAGTGTATACAATATCAATATCCGTAATCTGATTCTCTAAGGCAAAAAACTGAACCAAAACAGAAAATGAGCAAAGCCAAAACAGAATATGTTGTAGTATTCTATTTTGAACTAAACTCTTCGGTATCGCTGCAAATCTATTAATCATTTTAATATCAATCTTACTCAGACTTAAAATCTAAATCTTCTATTCGTTTCAATATCAAAGCTTTTTTAGGATCATTAAACATCTTATCATCAGAAAACTTAATCAGAAATTTTTGGAGATCAGATGTTTTGGATGTAAGAACAATTCTATCTCCACGCTTTATGTAATCAATTCTAATTTTATTTTCATCAATTAACTTCTCAAAAACATCATTACCAATGCCGTCCAAAATCAACTGATCATCTTTTATTTGCAATTTAAACAATGCATGCATTGGCACTACAAGACCGATAAGATTTATATTATCTAAATTCTTCTCCAAAAATTTTTCATTGGGTATAAGATCTAGAAAATAATTCCCATCTAATTTAGAAAGTCTACCATCAAAAACAGCATTTTTCTCTTTTTTTGATCTTACTGTAATTTGATAATGCTTTCTTAAAACAGGATTAAAGAAGAACTGCTCAGTTTTATCGCTCTCTGTAGAATCTACAATTGTTTTGATTTCAATTATCTCGTGATCTTCATCTATCCATACACCATCAAGATCATCCAGATGTACTCTATCACTATCTGTATAAAGAGGATGCAATGAACTCACAACACAAGATTGAGTTGCAAAAAGAATGAACAGAAACAAACAGCTTAATTTAAAATATTTAGTTTTCATGACCATTTATTATTTGTAAAACAATTTGGCTATCCGCGGAGATGACCATTATCTGAAGTAAAATAAGAGAACCCACATTCAAATATGAAAAATTTTCGATAGCTGACAGCTACCATTCGTTACATTCTGCAAATTTTACGATTTCGTTCTCTGTACAATGTCATTCAGCAACGAAAAGTCACACGATTTAACGCCTTTACCCAAAATTTCGTAATCACAGCCCACTATTAACCAAAACCATTTTAAGTGGTGTTTTCGCCATTATTCTTCAACCCCATAATATTATCAGATTTCGGGCTGCAGTTCCTACTTGCAAGCCTCCAACCATACGGTTATGCAATCCATCTTTACAGATGTAAGTATTCCTGTACAAAATGAAACCATTAAGGATTTACTCTCTACCGGAGGAATGGCAGGAATGCTCAATACCATTTGGCTGATTCTTACCGCCATGGTTTTTAGTGGTATCCTGGAAACAGCTGGAATTCTGCATAAAATTACCGAAACCATGTTGAAAGCTGTTCATTCGCAAGGATCGCTGGTAACAACCACTGTTGCCAGTTGTGGATTTCTGAACCTTACCGCTTCCGATCAATATATTTCCATTGTAGTTACCGGTCGTATGTTTTCCAAATCGTACAAAGATCAGGATTTAAAACCAGAAGTTTTTACGCCGAACACTTGAAGATACCGGAACTGTGACCTCTGTTTTGGTTCCCTAGAATACATGTGGAGCTTTGGGCTTAGCTACTCTTGCCTTCGCTCCTTTTTGCTTTTTCAATATTATTAGCCCAATAATGACCATTGCCATGGCCTACCTCAATATCAAAATTAGAAAACTGTCCGATTTTACAGAAAAATCAGCCATAAACTAAAAAAGACTATTAATTGTATTTGGTTTTTAAGGATTTTGCAAGTCATGATAATACTCATAAAAGAATAAATGCTTTTTTTTTACATTTGTTCAGAGTGAAAATAAAAGCAAGAAATAACCCTTAAAAATACAGCATCATGCCAAAAGGTATATACAATGTTCCAACTGCTACAAACGAGCCAATCTTATCATACGCTCCAGGTTCTCCAGAGAGGGCTGAATTGCAGGCAACAATTAAAAAAATGCGTTCCGAAGTAATCGATGTGCCTATGTTTATTGGTGGCAAAGAGGTTCGTACGGGCAATCTGTTTGCCATGACTCCTCCTCACGATCATCAACACTTACTGGGACATTATCATCAGGGTGAGAAAAAACACATTCAAATGGCCATTGATGCTGCTTTGGCTGCCAAACCTGCTTGGGAAGCAATGGCCTGGGAACATCGAGCTGCGATTTTCTTGAAAGCGGCTGAATTAATTTCTGGCCCCTACCGTCAGAAACTGAATGCAGCTACTATGCTGGGACAGTCGAAAAATGCATTTCAGGCAGAAATTGATTCAGCTTGCGAAATTGCAGATTTTTTGCGTTTCAACGTTCAGTACATGACTGATATTTACAAGCAACAACCTGTTTCCTCAAAAGGTATTTGGAATCGTGTTGAGCAGCGTCCATTGGAAGGATTTGTATTTGCATTGACTCCTTTCAACTTTACAGCTATTGCAGGTAACTTACCTACAGCTCCGGCTATGATGGGAAACTGTATTGTTTGGAAACCATCAAAAACAGCTGTTTACTCTGCTCGAGTTCTTATGGAAATCTTCAAAAAAGCGGGTGTTCCTGATGGAGTTATCAATCTGGTTTACGTATCGGGTCCTGCCGCGTCAGAAGTTCTATTCAGCTCTCCAGACTTTGCAGGAATTCACTTTACAGGATCAACAGCTGTGTTCCAAAATATTTGGAAGAACATTGGAGAGAACATTCATAAATTCAAATCCTATCCACGTATTGTAGGAGAAACTGGTGGTAAAGATTATATTTTCATGCACCCATCGGCTCCTGCTAAAGATGTAGCAACAGCTATTACTCGTGGTGCTTTCGAATTCCAAGGTCAGAAATGTTCGGCAGCTTCAAGAGCTTTTATTCCCGCAAGCAAGTACGAAGAAGTTATGGCTTTTGTTCAAGAGGATATGAAGACAATTAAAATGGGAGGAACCGAAGACTTCACCAATTTTGTGAATGCCGTAATCGATGAAACTTCTTTCGACAAATTAGCCGCAGCTATTGATGCAGCTAAAGCTTCTCCAGATGCCGAGATTGTGGCCGGTGGTACTTACGACAAATCGGTTGGCTATTTTATTGCACCAACTATTATTCGTGCCAAAAAATCCGATTACATCACCATGAGAGAAGAATTGTTTGGACCTATACTTACTATTTTTGTTTACGAAGATGATCAGATAGATGAAACACTTGACATTTTAGACAAAGGTTCAATGTACGCTTTAACAGGTGCCATTTTTGCCGATTCTCGTTACGCAATTGAAAAATTAACAAAACGTTTAACGCACACAGCAGGTAACTTTTATATTAATGATAAACCAACTGGTGCTGTTGTAGGACAACAACCTTTTGGTGGTGGTAGAGGTTCAGGAACTAACGATAAAGCGGGTTCTATGATCAACCTATTGCGTTGGGTTTCTCCTCGTACCATTAAAGAAACCTTTGTTCCGGCTACCAATTACATGTATCCTAACTTTTTAGAAGACTAGCAAAATAGTTTACAATAACTTGATCTCTCAAAGATCAAAGCAAATTTATACATTGGGTAAAACGATCGGAGTTCTCTTCGATCGTTTTTTATTTCCAAAAACAGTTAGTTTGTTTTTCTATTTCCAAAGCAGAATCAGCAAATAAATTCCATCATCCACTTTTAAGAAACCTACTCGAGATCCTAAAAATAAATATCTTAGACATTTACTCATTTACTTTTCGTCTATTCGCCTTTCAGACTCTCACATATTCTTTGTAATTTAGCCTGAAATAAAAACAGAATGAATCAAAAGCAAATCCAAAATATTGCACTAAAAATCTTACGTAACAAATACGTAATCACCTTCCTGATCTTTTATTTATGGCTATATTTTTTCGATCAGCACTCCATATGGGATCGAAGAGGAAATGAAAGCACCATTGAATCCTTAGAAAAAGAAAAAGCCTACTTTATCGAAAAAATTGAAAATGATAAGAATCGCATTCACGAGCTGAAAACCAACAAGGAAAACCTGGAAAAGTTTGCTCGCGAACAATATTTAATGAAGAAAGAGAATGAAGATATCTTTATTCTTATAGAGGAAGATTAAGAAAGCCAAAGCTTCTATTTAATTGCTAATTTCTTTCGGATTCTTCTCATACTCTCGATAAATTCCTAACAATTCTTTTGCCGAATATATTCCTTTGGTTTCTACTCCTAAATCGGCTAATAATAATTTTGCACACACCACAATGCTCTCCTCATCGATAAATTGTTCGTGCACATTATTCATATACTTTAGCACTTTAAATGCATTAAAAGCAGCAAAAAATTTCTTGCGGAATGCTTCCAAACTAGAACAGTTTCGGTTTATTTCATCCAAAGCTTCAAAAAAAGCATCTTCTTTTAAATAGGAACGAACAGGTCCTGGAAGATCAACGATTAATTTGTGCAAATAGGTTTCGTAGTCTACCTTATAAAATTGATCAACCCGATCGAAAAGCACTTTCAGCTCTTTAAATGCAGAATAGTTATAGGTTTGATAATCGCTAATTCCCTCTTCCATAAAATTGGTAATTGCCTTTCCGGTGCCAAAAGGAACTCGATTCGATTCTCTAGGCGAAGGAATCACCCGAGTGGTTTTGATCTCGTAAAATTTTCCCAAAGCAATAATTTTCTGCAGAAAATAAAAATCTTCACCGGCTTGACGACGATTCATTCCTCCTTGCATTTGGTAAGCCTTAGCTGAAACTGCAAAACTAGAACCAACAGTGTGATATGCATGTGGATGACCAGCAAAACGCATGGCTAGCATGTAGTAACGTAAGTACAATTCATACTGAGCAATGGCATCGTAAATTGGCTGTTCAAAATCAGTTCCTTCCAAAGGGTGCTCATAAAAAATATTTGCTCCGTTGGCTTTTGGGTGCTTTTTGAACATCTTTTCGATCTCAACAAAATAGCTGGTATCGCAAGTAGAGTCTGCATCGAAACCAGTAATGATTCCGTTGGATTTATTAATTTTATTAAATCGCCTAAGCGCTTCATCCATGACGATTTTTCGAGCCAAGCCTACGCCAGCAAACTTCTTGGGCAAATTAGGCTGATGAATCAGGTAAAACTTTAACTTCTCATCCTGATGTGTCTCCATCCAAGAATTCGCTTCAGCAATTGTTTTCTGATTCTGATCCAGTACATCCTGACTTGCTAACTCTCCTGAATTCACAATTACCAAAACCTCTACTTTTCCATTTGCACGTTCGCAATTCCACAACGACTCCAAACTGGTAAGCAAATCGGGTTCGTTAAAACAAGGAATTGTCACAATTAGATTCAAGTCGTCAGAAACTGGACTTGTTATATAGTCTGGATACAGTCCTTGCTTTTTTAAGTATTTATCAGCGAAAGCCATGCAGTTCGTTTAAATGTTAGAAATGAAATTTGAGACAAGAAAATCTTCTAATCATTCTTTAATTGGTTAAAGGAAAATTAGAGGGTAAAATATGTTGCAGCCTGCAATTGATTTTTTCGAATAGGATGACTCAAATTTATAAAATACAAAGATATACAAGTAAGGGCAGATCGCTTGCGCTTATCTGCCCTTACTTGTATATTTTTAGTACTTATTTGGCTTCTGCAGTATATCTACTATTTAAACCATCAATAATATCCTGTGTAATATCCAAACCATCTTTCGAAAACAATACGTTTCCACCTTTTGTTGTGCTCAAAATTACACTGTAGTTATGTGATGCATTGTAAATTTTCAAATAATTGCTAACACTATCCAATAATCTTCTGCTATTTGCTTGTTGCTCGCCCACTAGTTTATTAGAAAGCTCTCGATCTAATTGTTGCAAATTTTGTTGTTTCCCAATTAAAACACGTTGAGCTTCTTCAGCTCTCTCACGACTTAAAAAACCACCATTTTGTACCTTACGCTGAAACTCTGTTGCTTCTTTCTCTAATTTCTGTGCTTTAAAATTAAAGTCTGTTCTCGAATCCTCTTGTTTTTTTAAGAATTTCTCGTTTAAATCGCGAGAAAAATTATAGTTAATTAGTAAGGAATCAGTATTCAAATATACAACGGCACCTTCGCCAGCAACCGATTTAACATTTTTTGAATCGCCTGTTGAATTCGAAAAATGAAGTACGTAAAGAATTCCAACTGCAACAATTAATACTGCATTTAAAGCAATAGATAAATTTTTCATAGGTATTTTAAGTTTTAATTATTCAAAAAAAGTACCCTTTCCTTCAGCATAATTAGATCAGAAGAACGAATGAGTATTTTGAGAGCTTCCGAAATACATGCCCAATTATAGGTAGAATTAATGTTTTTCGATTTTTCCTAGCAAATATAAGCTTAAAAAGGAGACAAAAAAATACTGTCTCATCAAATTTAACATTCCTTATTTATTAAAGCACAACAAATAATGATTGCTGATAAAGGTCATTCTTTTTATTTACAATACTATTTACATTGCTTACAATATTTAACCCAAATACCCATTTAAATATAAGCCCAATGTTTAATAAATTAATAGCAGCTACCCTTCCCTACATGCCCCAAAAGTTCGTTTGGATTTTCTCTAAAAGATACATTGCCGGCGAGAGCATAGAGGAAGCTATTTTGGCTTCAAAAGAGCTCAATAAAGAAGGAATAAAAGTGACAATCGACTTGCTTGGTGAATTTATCAAAGATCTACATCAGGCCACTGAAAACAAAGAAGCCTATTTGAAAATCATTGATGCTTTTGAGGAAAACAAAATTGATGGAAATTACTCGGTAAAACCGACTTTTTTTGGTTTGCTGATTGATGAAGAAATTTGTTATCAAAATGTCAGAACCATTGTGGAAAAAGCTGCCGAACACAACAATTTCATTCGCATAGACATGGAAGATTCATCCTGTGTGGATAAAGAAATAAAGCTCTTTAGAAGATTAAAAGCTGAGTTCCCAAAGCATGTTGGATTAGTAGTCCAGGCCTATTTGAGAAGAACTCTTACTGATATAAGTAACATGATGGATCTGCAAAATGGAAGTTCAAAATTAAACTATCGTCTTTGCAAAGGAATTTATGTAGAACCCGAAAAATTAGCCTATAAAAAATACGAAGAAATCAATGCAAATTATTTAAAAGGACTAGAGTTTATGTTCCAAAATAATATCTTTCCAGGAATTGCTACTCACGATAAAAATTTGATAGAACCAGCCTTTGCATTAATCGAAAAATACAAAGTCTCTAAGGAAAAATATGAATTTCAGATGCTTTATGGCGTTACACCAGAACTTAGAAAAATGATTCTTGACAAAGGCCACAACATGAGGGTTTACGTTCCCTTTGGAAAAGATTGGTTTGGCTATTCGACCCGAAGATTAAAAGAAAATCCAAAAATGGCAATGTTAATAATAAAGGCTTTATTTCATAGAGGATAGGAATCTTCCTCATTTTGCAAAAAAAGGCGGTGAACAATCAGAGGCCACAGAAAAACTATCTGTTTTAGGATAGTAAAAAAATTAAAGAAGGTAATTTATAGGCTAAACACCTACATGTTACCTTCTTTGTTTTTTTATGAGATTAATATTTGATTAGCTCTAAATGGTGGAAAATGGGCAGAAATGGTTCAGTTTGGGTAAAATGCACTTTATAATGTGCTGTACCTACATTAGTTTCAGTATTCTTTTCAGATTTACTGCAAATATTGTCAATGCTCCTTGCATTTGCATGCAATCCAGACCATATGAAGTGGCCCGATCAAAACCATGAGAATTTTTAAGTTCTCCATTTTTAGCTTCTATCTTATAACGATGTTTTGATTTTTCTTTGAAAATTTCTGAGTTCTGAAACTCGACCTGTTTTTCATGTTCTTTAGAGTTTATTGTAACCGAATATGACTTACTCTTGGCTCCATCTTTATAACATCCTGCTCTTTGTGAACAGACTTTGCATTTTTCGACATCAAAATAGTAGGCTATTGCTTGATTTGTCTTTTTAGCTCCTTGCTTTGCTTTTCGTATAGCCATATGTCCAGCGGGACAAACAAACATATCAGCATCTTTATTGAATTCAAACTTGTCTTCCTCCTTCTAAAGCCTTGTGTAATTGCCGGGTTTAATTTTGATACTATTTGTATGCCATTTTCTTTTCCATAAACTAAATTGCTTTTTCCAGAGTAGGCAGAATCTCCAATAACAGTGTCTACTTTTTCCATTCCGTTTTGAATGCTTTGCTCTATGATTTCAGGTAGCAAAGGACCATCGCCTTTTTCGCCGGAAGTTATTACTGCAGCTGTTATGATACGCTCTTCTGTCATTCCAATATGACTTTTATAACCGAAAAAAGAAGAATCAGTTGATTTGTGACCAATCCGTGCATCTTCATCTTTCGATAAAGTATACTTGTGCTGGGTATCTTCTATGGTTTCTTGAAGATGATTTATTTTTTCTTTTACTTTTGGGTAGTTGGAAATGACATCGTTTTTAGAAATGAAATCCACTAAATCTAAACAGTAGCTTAGTTCTAACTCTAAATTATCATTTGTGTTCTTGTGTGGTAATTGCTCTTTTATATCTTCATCTAAACTATAGATCATTTTTCGAAGCAACTTTGCTCTTTCTTTTAACACTTCTATAGGAGACAAGGGATTGCATCTACTTTTTGTATGAGTAGCATCTACAATAATAGAGGTGGATTTGATTATTCCTTTTTCTACAGCAATAGAAACAGTTTTGCCAATGAGAAGATTTAACAAATCTGTATCCTTAAGTCGCAAACGACGAAATTTTGTTAACGTACTTGGATTAATTACATCCTCCTCAGGAGCCATACCTAAAAAGTACTTAAACGACATGTCAAATCTTGAACGTTCAACCACATCTACGTCCGAAACGTTATAAATAACTTTTAGTAAGAGGTACTTAAACAACCTTATTGGACTCTCTGCTGTACGCCCATTATCCTGACAATATTTAGAGGACAACTCATCATAGATAAATGTAAAATCAATCAAATCGTTTATTTGTCTCAGGATATTATCCTTGGGAATAATGAGGTCGTATAAGCCCGAATGGAAGCTAAATGATATGCTTTGTTGTTGTGCTAACATGAGAAGTTATTTGAAAAATCTACATACAAAGAAAGCAGTAAAAAAAGAAGAATAAATCAATCTTTTTACTGCTTTTATTATTTATGAGACTTTTTCAGTGGCCTCGAACAATCACCGCCTTTTTTTATTCTTTATCGATAACATTGTACTTGTACATCTGCTTTAGAGTTGTAATCTCCTTATCGGTAACGATGTTATCAGGAATTTTCAAATCCTGTTTCCTCTTAATTCTTTGAATTTCGGGTAAAGTTTGCGACAAACTCACTCCTACAATCATATCTGGTGGAACCATAACCTGATTCTCATTCTGCGATATATGCTGTTTAATTAACAAATCGGTATTTGCTTTTGCATCCATTGTTTTAGGCTGCATAGTTAAAGCTTCGTAGGTAGCTGAATTAATATTATTCTTGGCTCTAACATATTCAGGGGTATTCACTTTTGCATTCATAAATGCCTCTTTAAAATCACCAAAACGAGGCAAAATCAAAACTTCCTGCAAAGCAAAAGTATCCTTAGCCATAAAAACACCAAACAAATAGGAATCCGACTTTAAGCTATCACTAACAATCACCCGAACACTGTGGTATCCTACATAGGAATACTGAATGGTATCACCAGAGTTTACCCAAAAGGAAAATCGTCCGTAGGAATTGGTTGTTCCTGCTCTTTTATCATTCACACGAAAATGCGAATATGGCAAAGGTGATAGTTCCTTTTGATCCATTACAGCGCCAGTGAAAAATATGGAATCGTTCTTCGTTTTTTGAGCCTGCACACTTTCACCTAACAAACTCCCCAGTAAAAGAAATAGGCATCCTACAATTATTTTTTTCATAAAATAAATTTTTTAACTCTAATAATCCCCAACAATCAGGTCATTTAAATTTCGTTTTGGAACATGATGAACCTGATTTTCATCTCGCCAATATTTAATGTCTTCGTCTTGCATTTCTTCCAACACCACTTTTTCTTTGGGTTTTCCTAATGCGACAACTTGAATTATTTTATAAGCTTCGTCGATTTGTAAAATCTCTCTTAATTCTTTTTCCTTAAAAGCACGAAGAATACAACCTCCATAGCCTTTTTCTACCGCTCCCAATAGTAAATTTTGAACCGCTATTCCATCATCACTAAAATAGTTTTTTCCTAAACTATCATCATTTAACATGACTACATAGGCAGCTGGACGTTCACCTTCAATAGGACCATTCCAATCGGACAAGTACCCAGCCCAAGCTAAAGTTTCAAAAACCTCGTGACGTTTTTCTTTATTCAGTACAATCTGATATTTAAGAGTTTGCCCATTTCGCCCCGAAGCGCCCATTCTGGCTAAGTCGATCCATTGAATAATATTTTCTAAAGAAATTTGTTCCTCTTCATAAAATCTTCGATAGCTTCTGTTTCGCAATACGAGTTCTTTTAGCATCTGATAATTAATTTGAATGATATTAATTTATTCCACTATACAGCTTGAATTAGCTATAAATTAAGTGATTTTTCCTTATTCATCAAGAAAATCTGAAAGGCTTTTACATTTATTTAACACGAAGTAAATCACAAACAAATTCAAAGAATCCGAATCGGACTTAGCAAGTCATTAAAAATGAAAAGGAAAGCGCTCATATCTATTGATAAACCTCTTTCCTGCGATTTTATTCCAAACTTGAAAAGTCTACTTTTCACACCTCTATTGTGTCCTGAAATTCACTAAAAAAGCGGTGTCAAATTAACTTGATCACCGCTTTTTGTACAAATTTCATCTATTTACAAAGCATCATATCGTTTTTCAATCACTTCCCAATTCACCAAATTCCAAAAATTCTCGATGTATTTCGGACGAGCATTTTGAGTATCCAAATAGTAGGCATGCTCCCAAACATCCATGGTTAAAAGTGGTTTTAGCCCATCGGTAATCGGATTGCCTGCATTTTCTTTCTTCATAATTCTAAGTTTATTGTGCGAATCAGCCACTAACCACGCCCAACCGGAACCAAATAAAGTAGCTCCTGCTTTCGAAAATTCCTCTTTAAAAGCTTCAAAAGATCCAAAGGTAGATCGCAAAGCATCAGCCAATTTTCCTTTGGGCTTGCCCCCTCCATCAGGACTTAAAGCCATAAAGTAAAAAGTGTGATTATAAACCTGAGCTCCATTGTTAAAAATTCCTCCCTCTGAGTGTCGCACAATTTCATCCAAACTGGCTTTTTCAAAAGCTGTTCCTTTTATCAGGTTATTTAAATTGTTAACGTAAGCCTGATGATGCTTTCCATAATGATATTCTAATGTCTTTTGACTGATAGAAGGCTCAAGTGCATTTAATGCATAAGGTAATTCTGGTAGTTCGTGTGTCATGATTTTGTTCTTTTAGATTTACCATACAATTTCATCATAATTATCGAAATACGCAACCCGATGTCTTAGAAAATTAAAAGACCGGTTTTCAAAGAAAACCGGTCCCAAAATCAAAAAAACAATAAACAAAACTAATCCTGAAAGTGTTTAGCCACCTTCTCCCAATTAACTACATCCCAAAATTCCGAGATGTAATCAGGTCTTTTATTCTGAAACTTCAGATAATATGCGTGTTCCCAAACATCCAATCCTAAAATTGGTGTTCCTTTAACTTCGGCTACATCCATCAATGGATTGTCCTGATTAGGCGTAGAACTGACAACTAGTTTGCCATTTGATTGTTTCACCAACCATGCCCATCCAGAACCAAAACGCGTAGCTGCAGCCTTGGAGAATTCTTCTTTAAATGCATCAAACGATCCAAAATCTTTTTCGATAGCTGCCAATAATGCTCCTGATGGTTTTCCTCCCCCATTTGGCGACATAACTTGCCAAAATAAATCGTGATTGAAAAAGCCACCTCCATTATTTCTTACTGCAACTGAATGCTTTGAAATGTTCGCTAAAATGTCCTCAATACTTTTGCTCTCCAGGCCGGAACCTTCAATAGCAGCATTTAGGTTATTGGTATATCCTGCGTGATGTTTTGAATGATGGATTTCCATTGTTCGTGCATCAATATGAGGCTCTAGAGCATCGTAAGCATAAGGTAATGCTGGTAATTTAAATGCCATATCTTGTATCTATTTAAGAGTAATTATTATCTATTTTTTTAACACTGAAACAAAGCTAATTTTTATCTAGATTAATTCCAAATACTTTAAAGACTTTTTTGTCTTTTATTTTCAAATCTTTCTCTCAACTTCTAAATACATTATTTTTATCTATTTTTGCCGCTTACAAACTTCCAAAAATTCTCTGGTGAACAAACGGATTCTCAAAATAGCACTCCCAAATATTGTCAGCAACATTACCATTCCTTTGTTGGGAATAGTCGATTTAGCTTTAATGGGACATTTAGGAAAAGTTGATTTTATTGGCGCCATTGCTTTAGGCGGAATCATCTTTAATTTTCTGTATTGGGGCTTTGTCTTTCTGCGCATGGGCACATCAGGAATTACTGCACAGGCTTATGGAGCAAGAAATTTTAGCGAAAGTATTCTTTCCTTATCACGAGCTCTTTTGGTTGCACTTATTGGCAGTAGCCTCATCCTGATTCTTCAAAATCCCATTGCCAAATTGAGTTTTTACTTCATCAACTCAGAAGAATCGGTGGAAACTATCGCAAAATCGTACTACTACATAAGAGTTTGGGCCGCACCCGCAACCATTGGTTTGTATGCTTTAACGGGATGGTTTATTGGCATGCAAAACTCAAAAATCCCTATGCTAATTGCAATCGCAAGTAATATTGTCAACATCTGTTTGTCGGCATTTTTTGTATATGGAATGCATTTAGATGCTCGTGGGGTAGCATTAGGAACTGTTATTGCTCAATACTTTGGCTTATTACTGGCCTTATTTTTTATCTACCGCTACTATCGCCGATTGTTTCATCACTGGAGCTTAGAAGGCATGATGAAAATTAAAGAATTGAAAAATTTTATTTCTATAAATAAGGATATTTTTATTCGAACCCTTTGTATTATTTTTGTATTTACCTTTTTTACTACAGAATCGGCAAACACAAATAAAATCATACTTGCCGTTAATTCTCTATTGCTTCAGTTCTTATTCATCTTTTCCTATTTTATGGATGGTTTTGCCTTTGCTGCTGAAGCTTTGGTAGGAAAATTTATTGGCGCTAGAAATAAAAAGGGTTTGCGAACAGTCATTCGTCTGCTTTTTATCTGGGGAATAGCTATTAGTCTAATTTTTACATTTTTTTATGGAACAAGTGCCAATTGGATCTTATCTGCCTTAACCAACAACGAATCGACAATTCTTGAAGCTCAAGCCTATATAAAATGGATAGTTCTACTGCCCATTTTAAGCTTTGCATCTTATCTTATGGATGGAATTTTTATTGGAGCTACCGCTTCGGCTTACATGAGAAAAACCATGATGGCAGCCACCCTACTGGTATTTATTCCTTGCTACTATTTTTTAGAGGATCTGTACCAAAACCACGGATTATGGATTGCCATGCTCGGATTTATGCTAGCAAGGGGTGTGTTTCAGTCCATCTACTACAAAAAAGCTATTTTACTCAAGTTAGATTAATCAACATCAAAAATTTGATCTAAACTCTCTTGCAGAACTTTGGTTAATCGTAAGCTTTCATCTTCCTCTATTTGATATTTTTCATTGGCATTCTCAATTCTATCAACCACGTAAAAGAGCTGAATTAAATGCACTTTTTCTAATAAACAGACATATAAAACACTCGCTCCATCGCGACTAATCACATCCGGATAATTTTTTAAATACATATCAGCTAAACCAAAAAGATTGGTCGGAATGGTATTGCAACTAATTCCACTTACTTTTCGATATTCAGATCGAAATCCGGGTAATGATAAATTATTTTCCAAAATTTCATTGGTAAACGGATGCTCATTTTTAGCTTGTATGCCCAAATCGAATACTGATGAAAAAGCATCATCGGTATCAAAACCCAGATCTCCAAAATAATCATCTATTACATTCACAATACAAGCTGATTCTGGCTGATCCTTTAAAGAAAAACACCTTCCTAAATGGATTACTGCATCGTATTTTTTAAAAGTTAGTGCTTTGGTTAAATGATAGGAAGTAACACTTCCTCCTGTTCCTGATATCAAAACATCAAGTTCTTTATTTTGATAGTTGAATCGAGCATAATTCTTCCCCAGATTCTCAATCAAAACCAGTTGACTAATAAAATTTTGCAGACTAGAAAAAGTGCCAGCTATTATTAAAATCTCCATAGATGCAATTACTTAGCTCGAACAAAAGCTTCTAAAAGTTTGTAAAGTAGGTGAAATTTATACTTATTTTGCAATTCAAAATTGCGACTTAAATTAAAACACATAACACAAATGGAATTTTCAACCAACGGAAAGAATAATAAAGGTTTCACAAAAATAGAAAAATACAATCAGGAAACTACAGAAGAGTTAATGTTTCACTATAAAAAGGTACTCGAATTATTAGGCGAGGATGCAGAACGAGAAGGTCTTTTAAAAACACCTTTGCGTGTTGCTAAGGCAATGCAATTCCTAACTCAAGGCTACCACAATGATCCTGAAGACATTTTGCGTTCTGCTATTTTTCAAGAAGATTACCGCCAAATGGTTATCGTTAAAGATATTGAAGTATATTCGATGTGTGAACACCATATGCTTCCCTTTGTTGGAAGAGCTCATGTTGCCTATATTCCCAACGGAACCATTACTGGACTCAGCAAAATAGCCCGAGTTGTTGATGCTTTTGCCCGAAGATTACAAGTACAGGAACGTTTAACAACACAAATAAAAGAATGTATTCAGAATACCTTAAACCCTTTGGGTGTTGCTGTAGTTATAGAAGCTCAGCACATGTGCATGTCGATGCGTGGCATTCAAAAACAGAATGCAATTACTACAACCTCTGATTTTACAGGAGCATTCGAGAAAGTGGCTACCAGAGAAGAATTCATTCGCTTAATTTCCACTAAATAAAGCCATTAAAACATCTGTATTTTTTAAGCGATTCTATCATCAAAACTTACAATCTGCCCTTCAAAATTGCAGATTGCAATTTGAATAGGTATATTTGTCTCCGGATTATTTTAAATCTTAACATGATAATCAATTCATTATTAATTTTTTAGTAACGAATTGAAAATTATAAATTGAAGAAAAAAATATGAAAGCATATGTATTTCCAGGGCAAGGAGCTCAATTTGTAGGTATGGGAAAAGACCTCTACGATAATTCTACCCTTGCTAAGGAACTTTTTGAACAAGCCAACGAAATATTAGGTTTCCGTATCACGGATCTAATGTTTGAAGGTTCCGATGAAGATTTAAGGCAGACTAATGTTACACAGCCTGCAATTTTCTTACACTCGGTGATTTTAGCAAAAACCCTTGGTGAGGATTTTAAAGCTGAAATGGTGGCTGGACACTCGTTAGGTGAGTTTTCTGCTTTGGTAGCCAATGGATCTTTATCTTTCGAAGATGGTCTAAAGCTGGTTTCTCAAAGAGCTATAGCCATGCAAAAAGCTTGCGAAAAAGAACCTTCAACAATGGCTGCTATCATCGGCTTAGATGATGAAACTGTAGTGAAAGTTTGTGACGAAATTAATGAAATTGTAGTTCCGGCTAATTTCAACTGCCCTGGTCAGTTAGTTATCTCAGGAAGCATGAAAGGAATCGAAATTGCCTGCGAAAAATTAATAGAAGCTGGTGCTAAAAGAGCGATCCCTTTAAAAGTAGGTGGAGCTTTTCACTCTCCTTTGATGGAACCTGCACGTATCGAGTTGGAAGAAGCGATTGAGAACACAATTTTCTCAGAACCAATATGCCCAGTTTACCAAAACGTAAATGCACTCCCAATTTCTGATCCTGTTGAGATCAAGAAAAATTTAGTTTCTCAACTTACCGCACCTGTGCGTTTTACTCAAACAATGATGAATATGATTGCTGACGGTGCTTCGTCGTTTACAGAAGTAGGGCCAGGAAAAGTGATTCAAGGTTTGGTAAAAAAAGTTGACCGAAAAATGGAAACTGTAGGAATTAATTCATTTAATTGCAATTAATAAAACAAAGCCGTTTCAATAATTATTGAAACGGCTTTTTACTTTTATTTAAAGCTAATTACACTAGCTTGTTTTTTACCATCCATCAAAATTTCCAAAGGTTCCTTAAAACGAACGTGTCTAAAGTAATGGATTTGCTCTACTAATTTTTGTTTTCCAAGCACATCCATATTCACAAAACTTTGCTCTGTATTTCCTCGAATCGAAAAGTAACCCACATTCATAGAAGTTACATTGTGAAAAAAGTGTGACCCCAAAGAAGCATCCAATGGAAAATCTTCCAATCCCTGCTCAACAATCACTTTCGCATTTGATATTTGCGACCATAAAACAGGAATACCTGTAAACTTATCTCTTGTTCCCCATCGTCCAGGACCAATTAACACGTATTTTCGATCTTGCTCTCTCATTTTTTGATTTAAATTTTCAATTTCGAGAGCCATTTCTTCTGTTTTTGTTCGATCAAACTTATCAATATCCATGTAAATGATATCCTGAACAGAATCAACCTTACCATTTCCCATTCCTTTGCTGGCCAACAATACAAGCTTTTCCTTATTAACCTTACTCATGTCAATATCTATACTCATTTCCTGACGGATAAGAGGTTTTATCTGTAGCAAATGAAAAGTAGGAAGCATATTTTTTCCCTTTGTAAGGTCCACAGCAAATTCAATTTCAACCGGAGCACCCATAGCTTGCTTAAAAATAGTAAGTAGCACACTTAAAGCATGAGCAATAGGAACTTGATTGTATTTTAATATATTCGCAAAATCAACCACTCGAGGACCTCTCAAATTCAAATCCGGCTCCAATCTATCATTCTGATAATCGTAAACCGATGCACAATGTAAAAGATTACCATCTTTTTCAGCATCCGAAAGATCATATTTTATTGTTACTGCATCCTCGCCATCTTTAACCAGATCAAAATCATCTTTCTGCATGTTAATTGCATAAAAATATTTCTGAGAATCTTTCATTTGATCCTCGATGGAAGCCAATTGCAATTTGGGATGCTCGGGGCAGAAACGGTGTGTTTTTTCTCCTCCTACTACATATTTTCCCAATCCGATGGCTATAACAGCAAAACCATCCTCTGGTTTCATGTATGAAAAAGGATAGTAGTTGTAAGATTGAGCAACACCACTTATGTTTGGATAAAACCTCCCATTAGACTCCTGACCAACTACTTCCTGAATAATAACCGCCATTTTTTCTTCCTCTATTTTATAATCGACAGCACTAAAGTACGATTGAGCATCAGGCGAAAAAATAGAAGCATAAATTAGCTTTATGGCCGTTTCTAATTGAGCAAAACGTTCCTCAATATCTTGATGATTGTTAGGCAATAAATAGGTTGCATAAACACCTGCGAAAGGTTGCATTAAAGAATCCTCAAACAAACCTGAAGAACGCACAGCAATGGGGCCTGTCATTTCTTCAAGATACAAACGAAGTCGTTTCTTTAACTTCTCAGGCAAATCTCCTTTGGTAAATAGATCTCTTACTTTTTTGTAATTTTTATCCAAATATATTTTATCGTACAAATTATTCTTTTCGATAAAATTGTCGTACTCCTCTACCCCTATAATGGCAGTTTTCGGAATAGATATGTTGATATCCTTTATTAGTTTGGCAAAGTAAATGTTTTCAATAAAATTACTAAGAAAGGCCAATCCTCTGCCTTTGCCCCCCAAAGATCCGGCTCCTAAACGAACCACATAGTGGTTTGAATTTACAATATTTGGTCTAAATTTAATGATGCGCCCGCGAAGCTGTTTTATTCTTGAGGATTCGAATACATTCAAACAAAATTTACGAAGGTCTTTTACTGATTTGAAATCCTCAATTTGATAACGTCGTAATTTTTTAGCAACATTAATTTCTCCACGTGCCATCAACCAAGTAGAAATTCCATTTCGTTTAGAATGAAAAAGAAGAGATTCATCGGGCACATACTTTAATTTCTCTTCAAACTCATCCATAGACTTTGCTATGGCTACTTTAGTTCCACTTTGATTTCTAAATACAAAATCGCCAAATCCGAGTTTTGTATAAATGAAATTGTAAATATCCAGAGCCAGAGTATCGCTATTTTTATTGATAAAATCAGCATCTACCTGCATAGCACGAATGGCATTATCTGTATCGTGCGATTGCATTAAACATGGAATTTTCATGTTTTTTTCCTGCACATACTTAATCAAGTCAACTCCAGAATCATTATCTAATATTCCTTCTCGGGCAAAACGAACATCTGAAATTACACAAAGCAAATTTTCCAGGTACTTATCAACTACTTCAACAGCATCTTCATAAGTACTCACAAGAATTACTTTGGGTCTAGCCCTCATTTTCAATATCTTATGTAATTCATCTATTTCCCCTTCATCGGATATTACCTTTTGTGTTTGGGTCATTACTGAAGTATACAGCAAAGGTAAATATCGGGAATAATATTTTACCGAATCCTCGACCAATAAAATCACCCGAACATCTCCAATTTTGGTATCTGGTTCCAGATTTAATTTATCCTCAACGTATTTGGTCATGGCCATAAATATTTTAGTAGAGCCATTCCAAACAAAAACCCGATCGATATTGTTTTTGATTTTATCAGCAGCTCGGTCGAAAAAGGCCAAATCGCTATTGTTATTTACCAAAACCAGTACTGGAATATCTGGTTGTACTTTTTTAATTTGCTGACTTAGTTCTAAAGGTGATTCTTTATCCAAACCAGCCATGATGATTACAACATCAAAATTCCTTTTATCCAGAGCTTCTGTTGCTTCTTCATTGGTTGCAACACTTGTAAAACGTGGTGCTGCATAAAGATTTAACTGTAAATATTCTCCAACAATTTTATCTGAAAATTGTCCTTCCCGAACAATTGTATAAGCGTCATAATAGGTCGCAATCAGAAGAATTTCCTTCACTTTAAAGGGCATCAGTTCCTGAAAAATATCTCTATCACTCTTTTTTCTTTTGTAAATTTTAGAAATCGAAACTTCTTCCATCTTAATTCATGTTTTGTTGTTGTTGTTGTTGTATGCATTTGAAGATGCAAAGTAGTATTAATTTATGATTCCATGCCAAGATTTTCGTGAGCAAAAATCATTTTCATTTTATAAAATAAAAGCGATTATAAAAAGTATAAAATATCAAAAAGCGCCTCCTAAAACAGGTAAAAATCCTTCTAAAAAACAAAGAGGAAACAATTGGTCTCCTCTTATACTTTCTCTTTTATATTTACCTATTTAACTTCCCATGTATCACCACTATTTAGCAAATCATCCATACACTTAATGCTGGCTGTTGCTCGAACATCCTTAATTTGTTGCTCTAATTTTTCTTCGTAAGAAAGTGCTTCCACATCGCGAATCACACCTAATGCAACCGGATATTCGGGAGCTGACATATTGGATAACAACCATGCCATATGAGGATCAGGATTATGAGCATCATGAATTAAAATATCCTGTTCGGTAATTCCAAATTCACCAATTGTAACTACTATTAGTTTACCATTACCTCCTAAAACTAAGCCTTTATTTCTATCCTTACCAAAAATCATTCTCTCGCCATGTTGCAAAATCAACTGAAAATCATGCTTTGTTTCTTTATCTGTAATCATCGCATGAGCGCCATCATTATAAATCACACAATTTTGAAGGATTTCAATAATAGAAGTTCCTTTGTGTTTGGAACCAGCAAGAATTAATTCTGTTGTAAGCTTAATGTTGGTATCAATTGAGCGTGCATAAAACTTCGATTGAGCTCCCAATGCAAGCTCTGCCGGATGAAATGGTTGCTCTATAGTTCCGAATGGCGAAGTCTTGGTAATCATTCCTTGCTTCGAAGTTGGCGAATATTGCCCCTTGGTAAGCCCATAAATCTCATTATTAAAAAGAAGAATGGTCATATCAATATTACGTCGAATTGCATGAATAAAATGATTTCCTCCAATGGCCAATGCATCTCCATCACCAGAAACTTGTATAACTTCAAGTTTTGGATTTGCCGACTTTACCCCTGAAGCGATGGCCGCAGCTCGACCGTGAATCGTATGAAAACCGTAAGTATTCATATAATATGGGAAACGCGAAGAACATCCGATTCCTGAAATAACAGCGAAATTCTCCTTGGGAAGTTCGAGAGCTGCCATGGCTTTTTGCACCGAATTTAACACTCCATGATCTCCACATCCGGGACACCACCTTACTTCCTGATCACTTTTAAAATCTTTTGGAGTAAACTTTTTAGGACTCAATGTATGATTGCTTGTATCTGTCATGATTACTTCTCCTCTAGTAATTGATTAAACTTATCTTTTAATTCCAACACTGTAAATGGTAATCCTTGCAGTTTATTAAATTGATGAAATTTTATTTCTTGAAAGCTAGAACGTAAATATTCTGCAAATTGACCTTCGTTTAATTCACAAACAATTACTTTTTTATAGCGTTTCAAAACTTCTTCGGTATTCTTAGGCAGGGGAAAAATATAATGAAAATGTGCTTGAGCAATTTTCTTTCCTCCCTTTTGAAGTTCCCGAACAGCCGTGGTTAAATGGCCGTAGGTTCCTCCCCAGCCAACTACCAAAAGATCAGCTTCATCTTCCCCTTTTACTGTAAGCTCAGGAATAAAATTGGCAACTCTTCTAATTCGCTCCGAGCGAATTTCTGTCATCACCTGATGATTTTCAGGAACATAGGAAACAGTTCCTGTAACATCCATTTTTTCCAATCCTCCAATTCGATGTTCTAAACCTTTTGTTCCAGGAACAGCCCATTTTCTCGCCAGTTTTTCTGGATCTCTTGCATAAGGCTGATAATCGTCACCCTCCTTTGCAATTGGGGGAACAATATTTGGTAAATCAGTCATTTTCGGTACGAGCCATGGCTCGGCTCCATTGGCAATAAAACCATCGGTAAGTAGAATAACGGGGGTCATGTGTTCCAAAGCAATTTTACCCGCTCTAAATGCGTATTCGAAGCAATTTGAAGAGGTACTTGCTGCCATCACAGGCATTGGACATTCTCCACTACGACCGTGAATAGCTTGCATTAAATCAGATTGCTCGGTTTTAGTAGGCAATCCCGTTGAAGGCCCACCACGCTGAACATTTACAATCACAAGAGGCAACTCGGTCATTACGGCCAATCCTGCAGCTTCAGTTTTAAGAGCCAATCCTGGTCCCGATGTAGTTGTAACTGCAAAATCTCCAGCAAAACTAGCACCAATTGCTGTACAAATACCAGCGATTTCATCCTCTGCCTGAAAAGTTTTTACTCCTAAATCTTTACGAGCTGCTAATTCTTGAAAAATTTCGGTAGCCGGAGTTATTGGATAGGAACCACAAAACAATTCCAAACCAGCCTTTTCGGCTGCAGCAATTAATCCCCAGGCTGTTGCTTTATTTCCTGTTATATTTCGGTAAGTTCCTTGTTTTATTCTAGCTGGAGCCACACTAAAGTTATAGGGTAAAGCCTCTATTGTTTTGGCAAAGTTATAGCCAGCACGCAAAACCATTTTATTGGCTTGCACAACCAAAGGATACTTGCGAAATTTATTCTCGATAAACTCTTCGGTATGAGCAAGCGGACGATCGAACATCCAATAAACCATTCCTAAAGTAAACATGTTTTTACTTCGTAGAATACTTTTCTGATCCAAACCTGAGTCTTTTAAACATTCCTTTGTTAAGGTAGTTACTCTGGCTTTAATCAAATTATAATCTGCCAGATTGTCGTCATCTAAGGGATCAGATTCGTAACCTGCTTTTTCAAAGTTTCGCTCGGTAAAACTATCTTCGTTAATAATAATAGTTCCACTTGGTTTTACCCATTTTAAATTAGCTTTTAATGCTGCTGGGTTCATGGCCACCAATACATCTGCAAAATCGCCTGGAGTATTCACCTCCATGTGTCCGAAATGCAACTGAAAGCCTGATACTCCACCCACGGTTCCTTGTGGTGCACGAATTTCTGCTGGATAGTCAGGAAAAGTGGCAACATCGTTTCCAAACAAAGCGGAAGTATCGGAAAATTGCGTTCCTGTTAGCTGCATTCCATCTCCCGAGTCGCCGGAAAATCGAATAACAACTTCTTCCTTTTCAATGATTTTTCTCTTTTGACTCATAATTGTACTGAATTACGCTTGATACTAATACTTAATAGATGGTAATTGGAAATTTTATACCAGATACTATCATGCTAAAAACATGTTACATAGCTAGGTAAAGGTAGCGTTTCCCTGTTTTTAGACAAGAAAAGAGAATAAAATTTATTGATTTTTCGCAAACGTTTGTAGATTACAAAGTTAAGACTTTCTAAAATTCAAAAAAACGAATAATTTGAGCTTAAAATGAGAAATTTAGTAGACCCTTAAACGCAAAAGAAAATCGTTTTGTTAAAAAAAAATCCAGTGAGACAAAGCTCACTGGATTATATTTCTATGACCTCACAAAGAGATCACTTTACAAAACCGATTTAAATTTTATCGAAATTATCGAGTAAATGTGAATGTGTAATCACCCCAAGAGGAATAATCAGATTCACCTTCATATAAGTACTCTAATTCGAATACAATTTCGTAGGAACCATCACAAGTGCTAAATGAACCTGATTTTAAGGTATAAGAGTAGTTTGTATACACTGAGTAAGCAGCAGCCCAACCCGAGCAGTCATCAGCAACAATTGTTCTTTCTGTATCCCCAGTTAACTGATATGAAACAGGATCAATTATCACCTTCATGGTATTACCATTACCTGTACAAGCATCAGCTTCAGCTAGGCCAGCGATGTAAACAATGTAGGGATCATCTTCGTCAGCAGTAATACTAACATTAGAATCAACACCCCAACCATCGCAAACAATACCATAAGAACCAGTTGTTATGCTAGAATCGAATTCGCAAGGTATATCAATATTAAAAGCAGCCTGAGAACGAGAAGTCACACCATCAGAGGTAGTCATCACATAAACAGCAATTTCCGATCCTAACTCAATTTCACTTGAAGTAAGACCTAAAGCAGTTAGAATGTCTGCAGCGGTAATTGTGATATCGCTAGGGAACGAAGCGATATCCTGTAAAAATTCTTCATTACCATCATAAGCCACTCGAATTTCTGCAGCATCAACAGCATCACCATCTTCTAAACTAACAGTAAAAGAAACATCGTCTACTGTAAAATCTGTAAAGATTGGAGATTCAGGAGTAAGACCAGTAAGAACTGGAACAACTGCCACATCTCGAGATGCTACCAAATTATCATTTGTATCCTCGCACGCGCAGAAAAATAAGCCCAACGCCACGATCATACTTAGTATTTTAAATCTTTTCATTGTCGTAAATTTACATTATTAAAACCTAACTATCGTGAACCTCCAGCCCACCATACATTCTCGGAATAAACGTAAGTTCCGTCGCCGTATGCGTCATAAACATTAGCGTTCGTAGTAACATCCTCAGAACCATAAGTGAAGCGCAATGGAAATTTAGAACTGTTTAATGAGTTATCTAAATCAATAAAGTTATTACCCATAGCAGTCAATCTTCTGTAATCATTGTAAGCTTCAACAGCTTCTTCTTCGTAGAATGCGATGTACTTCTGAACCATAATCTCTCTCAACGCAGCATCAGCATCTGTTAATTTAGGAGCAATTTCGGCATCATAGTATGCAGTTGCATCAGCCTCTGAAACATCTACATTGGTTTTTGCACAAGCAGCAATAATTGCATTTTCAAGAGCAGTTTTTGCACCATCTAAATCACCATTCCTAGCATAAGCTTCTGCTTTCAAAAATTCAAGCTCGTGATATGACATCAAGTATGTAGGAGCCGTGATTTCACTTATTCCAGACATACCGTAATACTCTTGAATTTGTTCAGGCTCACCATTAGGAGCGAAAATAAGTTCATCACTATCTTCGTAAGCTACAAAATAAACACTGTCTCTTGGATCATTCCTTGATTCCATTTTATCGTGAAGACTTTGACTTGAACCAAAATAGTCACGATCCAAAAAGAATTGATAAAATGGACTTTTTGAAGTAGTACCATTATAATCGAACTGACATTGTTCGCTAGCATCTGTAAAAGACTGATCTGCATAAGCAATTACACTGTCATAATCAGGTGAAATATATGATAAACGCATTGTGTATCTGGCTTTCAATCCGTAAGCAAATTTTTGCCATTTTTCAATACTATCATCATCGCCATCGTAAAGAAAATCCTGAGATCCCAATAAAGAGTAAACCGACTCTTCCGATAAATTTGCAATTCCATTATCTAGGAAGGCAAAAATATCTTCATAAATTGACTCCTGAGAATCCAAAACAGGAGTAAAAATAACTCCAGGTTGTAAAGCTTCCGACCAAGGTACATCACCAAATAAATCGGTTAAAATTGCCAAATTGTAAGCAGAAAGAATTTGAGCTATACCCAAAGTATAATAGTTTCCTTCTTCTGATCCGCCTTCGTCACATTTTTCGATAATGTCTTTAAGGTTGTACAAATTGGTATAAATAGCATCCCATGAATTATTGTAGGTTGAACTACTTGTAGGTTCGCCTGATCGAGTTTCAGCATTATACATTTGACCATAAACTCCAACATTGTGCTCCATATAACAAGAAGCATAAAAAGCCAAATCACTAGCTGTAACGCTAAAAGCTGAACTTGTCATTACATCGGTAATAATCAGGTTGGAAGTTACATCCGATGGATTGTTAACATTTTCATTGATTTCATCCATTACCTCATCAGAACAAGAAGTAATAGTTATTGCTGATAGAAATACAGCAATTTTAAATATATATTTTTTCATACTATTCATTCTTTAAAAATTAGAATTTCACATCGATACTAAATCCATAACTTGTAGCTTGAGGAAGTGAAAATCTTTCAAAACCACCTGCCATGTTATTGTTTCCTTGAGAACATTCTGGATCGAAATTATCAAGCTCTGTCCAAAGAAGAATATTACGAGCAAATGTAGAAATAGATAAATCTACTTTAGGAATAATACTCTTAGGGAAACGATATCTAAGTGACAACTCTCTTAATTTAACAAACGAATTTCCGTAAATGTAAGATTCATCGATATTCGATAATACATCGGAGTACAATGTTTGGTAAGCACCAGAATCATTAGCTCCTCCACGTGCGATATCATTAGCTGAACCATCTGATTTGTAACCATCGAAAATAAATGTGGATTCACGATCCTCAGTTTTTTCAGACATACCATATAGATCTAACAATCCGTTTGATCCAGAATACATATGGCCACCTTGTTTCCACTCTAAAGTAGCTCCTAAAGACCAGTTTTTATAAGTAAAAGTTGTTGAACCACCCATAATAAAATCGGGAGATACAGAACCAATAACACCAGATTCCCCAGCTACAGGCATACCATAAGTAGATGAAGTTGGATCTTCGTCCACTAAAATTTGTCCCTCATCATTTTTAGAATATTGTGTTCCGTAAATAACAGGATAACTATCTCCAATACCTGCTCTAACTTGAGGAGTTGTAAATCCACCTAAGAAAATACTTTCAACACCGTCAGCTAATTCGTCAACAACATTGTCAATTTTAGCATAATTTACGCTGAAATCCCATGTGAAATTTTTAGTTTGAATAGGTGTAACATACAATACAATCTCATGACTATTAGTATGAACTTTACCACCATTCATCATCAAGCTACTTGCTCCTGTTGAACCAGCCAATGGAACCTCAAAAATCTGATCTTCTACATTTTGTCTTGAGTAAGTATAATCAACACCAAAACGATTCTTTAAAAATTTCAGATTAAGACCAACCTCATACGATTTGGTATTCTGAGGTTTCAAATCTGGATCGTATAAAGTACTGTATGAAGTATAAGAACTCACACCATCCAATGGATAAGTAATAGGTGCATCATCCCAAAATCCACCACCATAAGTTGGTTTTGAATAGTAGTTATCCTTGTAAGTTCCTGCTTGTCCAACCTCTGCATAAGAAGTTCTGATTTTAGCAAAAGATATCCAATCAACATTTTTCACAAAATCCAATTCGGATGCCACAAAACCCAAAGATACTGAAGGATAAAAGAAAGAACGATTACCTGCAGGCATAGAAGAAGCAATATCATTTCTACCTGTCGCATTCAGGAATAAAATATCTTTCCATGACAATGAAAGACTAGTAAAGAATCCAACAGTTCTGTATTTATATTGAGCCTCAGAAGAAGTTACGGTATTGGCATTGTCGATATGATTCCAACCACCAAAATTAAACTCTTGTCCATACTCGTCGTAAGTTTTTGTTTCTTGGTGATTCAACTCATTACCCAAAACTGCATTGAACTGAAAATCCTCTGAAATTTTCCAATCAAAATTCGCTGTAAGTAAGGAATTATAAGTCACATCAGTAACACCATAATTTTCGATAGAACCAGTTCCGTCTTTACTACCGTAACCAAAAATATCTTGGTAATTTGTAGTATAAGAATCTATACCTAATTGATATTTTACTACTAAATTCATATCAGCAGCTAAATCCGTAGCAAATTGAACGTATCCATTTCCAAAGAAACGATTTGTTTCCTCATTAAATGTATTATTATCCTGCACCCAGTATGGGTTATCAAAAGTAAGTGATCTGTAATAAATTTGAGAATAAGCATCACCTGGCTCATGATCAGGAATCCCCTTCAAATTATAACTACTAGGAGCAGAAAGTACACCCGCTAAAGAAGCATCATTACCCGATGATAATTTATCGATTTCTGTTTTTGCATAGTTAGCCGAAAAACCAACTGTAAAATGATTGTTCAATTTACGTTCGGCAGCTGCTTTAGCATTCCATCTTTCCATTCCGGTATTTAAAGCGATACCATCCTGATCGGTATATGCAATACCTAATGAAAAACTTCCTGTTTCGTCACCTTGACTTAAGTTGATACTTGTTGTAGAAGTATAACCGGTTTGGTAGTAATCATCCCAGTTATTGTAAACCTTAGGTTCCACCCAAGGATCTAATCCCGCAGTTTCTAACTGTGGAACGTAAAACATTCCTTCGTAACCATTCAGATTACCGCCGTAAGTAGCATTGTTTGGTAGCTCAGTAATTTTTTCACCCCAAGACATTGAAGATGTAGGACTATATGCTTGATTATAACCCTGAGACCAAGTAGTTTGGTAATCTGGGGTACGAGAAACAACATCAAAACTGGTTGTTTGATTAATAGATACAACAGGTACTCCGTTAGGACCACCTTTTCCACTTTTAGTTGTGATAATAACCACACCATTAGAAGCGCGTAAACCGTACAATGCGGCCGCTGCTTGTCCTTTCAATACATTAATACTTTCGATATCGTTAGGGTTAATATCCAAAGCCCTATTCGAAATATCAGCACCAGTAACACTATTACCAGTACTAAAAGAAGCAGTACTCGCAATTGGCATACCATCAATAACATACAATGGTGTATTATCGCCAGTAAAAGATCTAGAACCTCGAATAGTGATTTGAGAAGATGCTCCTGGCATACCACTAGACATTTTAATGTCTATTCCAGAAACTTTTCCTTGAAGAGCTTTTGCTAAATCTGGAGTTCCAGTTTTCTGTAACTCTTCTGCTTTAACATCTTGAACAGAATATCCAAGAGCTTTTTTTGATCTTTTAATACCAAGAGCTGTAACAACAACTTCATCCATACCAATGGACTCTGTTTCCATAACAACATTAAGTATAGAAGAACTAATTGCTCTCTCTTGCATAGTCATTCCAACAAAAGAGAAAACCAAAAATTTTCCTTCTTCTGGAACATTTAAAGAATACTTACCATCGAAATCGGTAGTGGTACCTATGGTTGTACCTTTAACAATTACAGAAACTCCTGGGATAGACAGCCCATCGTCGGCTGAAGTAACCACCCCTGAAATTTCTCGACTTTGAGCTAGAACGCTCTGTAACCCTAGAACGAATAGGATTAACATCGAAAACAAACTTTTTTTCATAAACCTTTAGTTAGTGGTTAATTAACATTAATACACATTAATATATAAGAATTTCACCTCATGAAAATGAGATGAAAACCAAACATGCCCCTTTAGAATTGAATTATCCGAGATAATATCGATATTCTCAATCTAATTACCCCTGAAAATTTCGCAGAATTGTAATACCCCTATTAATTCCCGCTTTTACAAAAGTGTGAAAAATAGTTAAAAGATCAAAAAGAAAGTTTACGGAAACCTTTTAAATTAAAAAAGAAATGTATATAGGAACTAACAATTACAACCTACATTTCCAATTTTACTATCAATTTAATACATAGCTATCCTTCTCATTTTCAATCCGTACAATGCTAACGATTGCAGAACTTTTTCACAACATATTTTAACTATATTTCTCAATTCTTTTTTTAGCTACATTTGTATTTGTAATCAAACTAAATAAGAATGGCTTTTATTAGAAACTTAAATGGAAAAACTCCAATTTTTGGAGATAATTGCTTTTTAGCAGAAACAGCTGCCATTGTAGGTGACGTTGAAATGGGCGATGATTGCAGCATATGGTATAGTGCTGTTTTACGAGGTGATGTTCATTCTATTCGTCTGGGAAATAATGTAAATGTTCAAGACAATGCAACCATACATGCAACTTATAAAAAATCGCCAACCACAATAGGGAATAATGTGTCGATTGCTCACAATGCTGTTGTTCATGGGTGCACCATAAAGGACAATGTACTAATTGGAATGGGCGCTGTAGTTCTCGATAATGCTATTATTGAAAGCAATGCAATTATAGCGGCTGGTTCGGTGGTTACTAAAGGCACACACGTAGAATCTGGTAGTGTGTACGCTGGAGCTCCTGCAAAAAAAATAAAGGAACTAAGCCCTGAATTACTGGAAGGAGAAATCAATCGAATTGCCAACAGTTACGCCATGTATGCCAGCTGGTATCAGGAAGATGAAGAAATTGCTGAGAAGTAAAATAGCCAAAAAAAAAGCCTTTCGAAGTTGAAAGGTTTTTTTTATTTGACAAAATTTTAAAAACGAATGTGCTTAGCTATTAGGCTAGTATTCAAAAAACGACCTGCTTTTTCCTCAAAACTATCGACAAATTCTGTTGTGAAAAATTCACAGGAAGCATTCTTACTGCATCGTACATCCATCTCGGGATGTCGAAACAAATAATCTTTTAAGCTACGGGCAACAATATCTCCTTGTGAAATCAACTGAATATGATCTGGAAGAATTTTTCTAATTTCCGTTTCCATTAAAGGGTAATGTGTACAGCCTAAAATAATCGCATCAATAAGAGAATCCTTAGAAAGCAAAGAATCAATATTCTTTTTTATAAAATACCTTCCTCCATCGGTTTCAACTTCGTTGTTCTCTACCAAAGGAACCCACATGGGGCAAGCTTCTTGCGTCACATGAACATCAGGGAACAACTTGGCAATTTCAAGTGGATAAGAATTGGATCTGACAGTACCTAAGGTACCCATCACTCCCACATGTTTTGTTTTGGTTAAACTGGCAATTTGTTCTACACTTGGTCGTATTACACCTAAAACTCTTTTATTGGGTGCGATTTTAGGCAAATCATTTTGTTGAATACTGCGTAGCGCCTTAGCTGAAGCAGTATTGCATGCCAAAATAACCAACTCACAACCCATAGAAAAAAGTTTCTCGACAGCCTCTAAGGTATAATCATAAACAACATCATAAGATCGCGTTCCATATGGACTTCTGGCGTTATCACCCAAATAAATAAAATCATAATTCGGCATGGATTTAAGTAGTTCATTTAAAACACTTAACCCTCCATATCCAGAATCAAAAACGCCAATGGCTTGTCTATTTTTCTTCATTATAGTAAAAATAACAAAAGGTGGTATTAAAAAATACCACCTTTAACTAATTTTGTAACAATGCTTATTGAATACCTAATTTTGTTTTCACTAAAGGCATAATATCAACACTATTATTGGAATTATATAAAATAACACCAGTACTAATGTCGAAAACATAAGTGAACCCATTTTCAGCTCCTACAGCTTTAATCGCAGCAGATGCTTTGTCGAAAATTGGTTTCAATAATTCATTTTGTTTTTTCTGTAGTTCTTGTTGAGCGAAACCATCAAATGTTTGCATACGGTTTTGTAAATCCTGAATTTCTTTTTCTTTATCTGTTCTAACCGCTTCCGATAAAGTTTCTCTTTTTTCTACGTAGGCATTCACAAGAGTCTGATACTCTTCTCTCATTGCTTTAATTTGATTGTCGTACTCAGCAGCAGCAGCCTGAATTTGTTTTTGTGCTTCCTCTTTCTCAGGCATGATCGACAATAATTTATTAGAATCAATATGGCCAAATTTTAAGGTTTGAGCAAAAGTGCTTGAACCTGCCGATAGAATAATGGCTAATAAAGTTATTTTTAAAAAATGTCTCATAATATCACTCAGTTAGTTTTTATTTTAAATTTTAATTAGTTCTAATACCTAACTTATACAGTACCTTATCACTTAAATCAAACTTTTGGTTACCGTATATTATTGTTGGCCCATTAGCACGATCAATAATCATACCATAAGTTCCATCTTTCGCAATTTCTTTTATTGCGTCGTAAATATCATCCTGAATTGGCTTAATCAATTCCTGACGTTTTTTGTAAAGATCTCCGTTTATTCCGAAATACTTTTGTTGAAGTTTTTGCGCTGTAACTTCCTTACTATAAATCTCTTTTTCTCGTTTCTCTCTCATTTCTGAGGATAAAAACACCTCATCGGCTCTAAATTTTGTTTGCAGTTCTTTGATTTCGCCAGTAATAGTTTCAATTTCAACTTGCCAACTTGTAGATATTTGATCTAATTGTTCCTGAGCATTTTTATAATCAGGCATTTTATTTAGAATGTAATCAGTATCAACAAAACCATAACGTTGCTGGGCCTGCGAACTTCCCATCATTGCAACAAAACAAACTATTATTAATCCTAAATGTTTCATACTATTAGATATTTTAAAACTTATCTAAAATAGATAATTTTTAGTAGTCATTAACATTAATACATTAAAATAGTTTAAAACTGTTGTCCAATCACAAAGTGGAACTGGCTACCGTTAGCACCCGAATAAGTTGCATCATCAAAACCATATCCGTAATCAATTCCTAATAAACCGAACATTGGAAGGAATATACGCAATCCCATACCAGCTGAACGTTTCAGGTTAAATGGTTGAAAATCTTCAAAATCGTACCAAGCATTACCTGCTTCAGCAAAAGCTAGAGCATAAATAGTAGCAGATTGACTTAGTGATAATGGGTAACGAAGTTCCGCAGTAAATTTAGAGTAAATATTTCCACCAAGTCTACTTCCGTCATCACCTAATGGAGTTAAAGAACCATTTTCGTAACCTCTTAATCCAATATTATCACTTCCGTACATGCTGTACCCCGACATACCATCTCCACCTAATTCAAATCCTTCAAATGGAGATCTTTTATTTTTATTGTAGTAACCCAAATATCCAAATTCACTTCCTGTGTAAAGTACAAGTTTATCGGTACTATTCAAGACCTGACTATACACTTTTCCTTTAAATACCCATTTATGATATTCAATCCAAGTATATTTTTCACTATCGGTTGTTTCACGTGAGTAATCGATATCATCAAACAAAGAATAAGGAAGTGTAAATTTCAAACTCAGCGAGAAAGAAGAACCTCTTCTTGTATATAAAGGATTATCAATAGAGCTTCTTGACAAAGTAGTTCCAAAACTAAAGTTATTTGATGTACCATCCGATACCAAATAATATGACCAATCGTTCAATTTGTAATTTTGATAACTTACTTCATTGTAAAGAGAGAAGTAATCGTCAGGCCATTTCAAACGACGAGCCAATCCAGCACTTATGGCAAAAACTTTCTGGCTTTGATCAGAACTACTAGAACTTGCATAGCTATAACTACTATAAGAACTACTATATCCAGTTTGTTTAGAATAAGAAATTGATGTACTTAAAGAAGTTGGTTTTTTACCGCCCAACCATGGTTCGGTAAATGATAAGCTATAAGAATTATAATAAGAACCATTGGTTTGTGCACGAATACTCAACGTTTGTCCATCTCCAGTTGGTAGCGGACTCCAAGCTTCTTTGTCGAAAATATTACGAATAGAAAAGTTGGAAAACTTTAATCCAACAGTACCCACGATCATACCAGCTCCCCATCCTCCTGAAAGTTCAATTTGGTCATTTGCTTTTTCTACAAGATCGTAGGAAATATCAACAGTTCCACTTTCTGGATGTGGTTTAACATCTGGGGTAATCGCTTCAGGATCAAAATGACCTAACTGGGATAATTCTCGAACACTTCGAATAATATCTGATTTACTAAATAGTTCTCCAGGATAGGTATACAATTCACGACGAGCAACATGCTCATTGGTTTTTGTATTCCCTGTAATAATAACTCGATCGATAGTAGCCTGCTTTCCTTCCACCATTCTCATTTCTAAATTAATGGAATCTTGTCCCACTACAGTTTCAACAGGATTTACATTAAAAAACAGATAGCCTTTATCTAAATAAAGATTACTAACCGCATCATCATCACTTGTTAATCGTTCTTCAAGTAATGTTTGGTTGTAAACATCTCCTTTTTTGATGTTTAAGACACGATCTAAAAAATATTTGGTATAAACAGTATTTCCAACCCAGTCGACATTATTGAAAAAATATTGATTCCCTTCCTTCACTTTAATATATAGATTAACTCTATCATCAGAAATTTGCTCTACACTATCGCCAAGAACTATTGCATCTCTATACCCATTCTCGTTGTATTTTTCAATCAAAGTACGTTTATCTTCTTCCCACTTATCTTCAATATATTTGGACGACTTCAAGAAATTCCCAAAACTTTTTTCCTTCGACTCCTTAATGGATTTTTTCACCTTTTTATCGGTGAAAGCTGTATTCCCTTCTACAAAAATATTTTTAATCTTAATTTTATTATTAGGAACAATATTAATGTCGATAATCACACTATTTTCTTCCACAGAGTCATCTCGTTGTATCACAGAAACACTTGTATTAAAAAAGCCTTTTTCTTTGAAGTAATTTTCAACAACTGTTTTTGTATTGGTAATCAAGTAATCTGTAACTTGAGTTCCCTTCATCAACTTTAACTTTTCCTTCAGTTTTGTAGTTTCGCTTTTCGAGGTTCCGTTGTAATTTACGGCTGATAATCGCGGACGTTCCTGCAATTGAATATTCAGATATATTGTATCCTGAATCAATTTTGTGGCCGTAATTTGAATATCCGAAAAAAGACCTTGTTTATACAACTTAGTAATTGCACTAGTAACTTTTTCTCCAGGAACTTCTATTGTAGAACCTACCCGAAGTCCGGATATTTGTATTAGAACATTATTTTCCAAATGTTTTACACCTGTTACAGTAACTCCGCCTAATTCGTATTTTTTAGGAGCAGAATAGAAAGTTTCTGGATTATAAATCGTATCGGTTTCCTGTGCTAAGGCACTAAAACTTAAGAAAAGAGTAAAAATGAAAGTTAGTCTTTTAATCATTACTTGGAATATAGTAGTTAATGCTATTTATTTTTTATCTGTTCACTAACTTTACCAAATCGGCGTTCTCTATTTTGATAGTCAAGCAGTGCTTTGTAAAGCTCTTCTTTATTAAAATCAGGCCACAACAATTTGGTAAAATACAATTCTGAATAAGCAATTTGCCATAACAGGAAATTACTAATTCTATTTTCTCCACTCGTTCTTATCAAAAGTTCCGGATCTGGAATACCTTTTGTTGTAAGCTGATTAGAGAACAAGTCAGCATCAATATCTTCTGGAGAAATATCTCCTTTTTGAATTTGACTTGCAATATTTTTTACTGCATTTACAATTTCCCACCTGGAACTATAACTTAAAGCCAACACCAAAGTTAATCCGGAATTTGAAGATGTATTTGAAATTGTTCCATCTAATTTTTCTTTCACTTCTTGGGGTAAACTGTCAATATCGCCAATTGCCTGTAGACGAACATTGTTTTTCATTAAAGTGGGAGTTTCACTTTCAATGGCTTCTACCAATAGGGACATCAAACCTAATACTTCATCTTTAGGCCGATTCCAGTTTTCGGTTGAAAACGCATATAAAGTTAAATAAGAAATTCCAAGCTCTCCAGCAGCTTCCACAGTTTGCTTAACTGATTCAACGCCATTTTGATGACCAACAAGACGATGTTCCCCTCGTAATTTTGCCCAACGCCCATTACCATCCATAATTATCGCTAGATGTTTTGGCAGCTTTTCCTTTACTATTTTATTTTTAATTGACATATACTATTTTACAAATCGATCATATGAATGACATTCTTCATTATCGGGAAATAATTTATAACTAATCATTACTCCAAAAAAAGACACCCAATCGTTATTGTGTACTAAACTACTCTCGTTAAAATCATTCGGATCATCCAGATAATCTAAACCATCCGTAAAACTTTTTCTAAATCCCCATTCCAAAGCGGCTGTCCATCTTCCGGGTAAATTGGTTTTCAACCCTACACCCATTGGAATTGTAAATGAAGAACTTGTACTACTCGGAGCTATGAAACCAATTCCTCCGCTTACATAGGGAACTAATGTTGTGCTCTTTGTTCTTTTTGGCGACCAAAAAGATTGAAAATTGAATTCCACTTGCAAGGATAGATCTATTAAATCTGTTTTAAATGATGCTCCTCTTGCTTGTTGATAGGAGTTATCGAAATCCTCATCATCACCACTCAAACTTGAAAATAACATTCCTGCTCTTAACGAGTAGCGTGAATTAAAATTGTATCTGTAAATTCCACCTAAAGCAATTGAACTTGAATAAAACTGTTTTTTGGGGTTAATATCACCCAAATAATAGGAACCTCCACCAAAGAAGCCTAACTCTGCTTTGGTCTGCGAAAATGCCGTTGAACCAATCGCTACAAACAGTATCCCTAAAATCAGTTTATACATAAAATCAAGCTTATGCTTTTTCGTGAGAAAACAAGTAAAGAAATGATCCTTAAGCGCCTAAAAATGCGGCATTAAGGAAGTCCTATTCTCCTAATTTTATTCACAAGTTACAAAAGTAACATATAATCTTAAAAAACCTTATCAATGAAAAAAAATAACTCCAACTGGCCGTTAAATTTTGTTAAAACGTAAAACCAAGCAATATTACCTATCAATTGCGTTTATCAACACCCCACATGAGTTTATTTCTTAAGGTTCCATAAAAGCTATGGGTATTTAATTTCAAAACTTTTATCTGAAAATCAGCCTTTTTAATTTTGAGTTCGATGGTCGATTCAAAGGTACAGGAACGAGAATCGAGTGCGGCCATGTAACAATCACTTCGCCCTTCGACACGAAGGGTAATTTCATGATGATTTGGAATCACAATTGGTCGAACAGTTAGGTTATGCGGAGAAATTGGAGATATAATGAAATTTTGAGTATTGGGAATTAGTATCGGGCCGCCCACACTTAACGAATAGGCTGTAGATCCTGTTGGTGTGGCGATAATTAAACCATCAGCCCAATAGGAATTTAAGTATTCATTATTTAAATAGGTATGAATGGTAATCATCGATGCTGAATCTGTTTTATGCACCGTAAATTCATTTAAGGCATAATTAAACTCTTCAAATAAGCCATTTCGAGATGTTTCTAGTTGCAAGAGATTTCGCTCCTCAAGACTATATTCTCCGGCCAAAATATCGTTCAATGCCTGAGGCATTTCATCCTGAGCTATATCAGCCATAAAACCCAATCGCCCGCTATTTATTCCCACTAAAGGAATTCCTGAATCGCGCACACAAGTAACCGCATCTAAAAAGGTTCCATCTCCACCAATACTAAAGAGGAAATCAACATCCTTATCCAAATCTTTATTGCCGTGAAAATAACCTATTACTGGAGGTTTAAAATTTATTTCACGGATTAGAAAATCGTAAAATGGCTCGTAAATAACTACCTCAATATTGTTCTGAGTAAAAACATCGAACATCAAAACAAAGCTATCCGTAAAGCTTTCGTTAAATGATCGACCAAAAATAGCAATTTTCATACTTCACAAATTTGTATTTGCTAATTCCCTGCAGCTACAAAATATTTGCAACCTACAGCTATCCATTCCATTTGTTATGCAAAACCTGTTTTTTAGCTTTTTAAAAAAACCAAATTATAACAAACAGATAGCACAAATATAGAGTAATATGAGCAGTGGCAAGAATTTAAGAAGGAAAAAGATCGCTTACCAATGTATTTTTAGATGTTTAAAAACCTCATGAAAGAATTGTAACGATCCTCCATAAAATCTTTCATATCATCCTCACGAACATAGGTAGATAATAAAGTATAATCGTAGCGCATAAAAGTTTGTATAATAGAGGTAAGATTGGTTCTATTAATTTTGATCGTCAATTCTATTTTTCGCGAATCACTGGATGATTTAACATACAAACTAAGAATTTTCGCATCGTTACTTTCAACGATTCGAGAGATCTCACTTAAAGAATAGTCGACAGAATTTAATTCTATCACTATAATCCCGCCAGGTTCGCGGACCGAAAAAATACTTTCTATGTATTGCATCAAGTCATTTAAAGTAATCAAACCGACATAGGTTTTTTCTCCTTCCAAAACAGGGATTACCGTCAGTTTTAATCGTGAAACAATTTCAATTACATCGTAGATGTGATAATTTTCGTTCACATACGGACTAAATAATGACAGTTTCTGATCGCCAATAGCTTCTTCAGCTCGGTTCAAATCATAAATGTCATTGTCTGAGATCAAACCTAAAAACTCGTCTCCTTTTACTATTGGCAAATGAGAAACTCTGAAAATTTCCATCCAATTAAGAGCCTGAATTCCTGTATCAGTCTCTCTTAATACCGGAACAACATCAGAAATTAAATCTTTTGCGATCATACATACCTGTTTTCTAGGAATTACTTTTAATTTTGTCTGAAGGTGAGCACTCACAAGCCTAAATTTGCTTGTTTTTGTGCCCATCATTTTATCTATAAAGTTTTATAAAATGACCAGACTTAGTGTAAATATAAACAAAATTGCGACATTAAGAAATGCCCGAGGAGGGAATACTCCTAATGTTTGTAAAGTAGCTTTAGATTGCGAGCGATTTGGAGCTGAAGGCATTACAGTACACCCTCGCCCCGACGAAAGACATATTCGCTACCAGGATGTTAGTGATTTAAAAGCCTTAGTTAGTACCGAATTTAACATTGAAGGATATCCTACCCGGGATTTCATCGATTTGGTTGTAAAAACAAAACCAGCGCAAGTTACTCTTGTTCCCGATCCTCCAGAAGCTTTAACCTCTAATGCCGGATGGGATACTGTTAAAAACCAAGCTATTTTAATCGATATTATTAAAGAATTTAAAGCTGCAGGAATCAGAACCTCAATTTTTGTAGATACCAATTTGACAAACATCGAAGGTGCATTAACTACTGGAACCGATCGAATTGAGTTATACACTGAACCCTACGCCACTAATTATCCTATCAATAAAGAAGAAGCAATTCGTTCGTTTGTTGTTGCTGCTAAAAAAGCTCATGAATTAGGATTGGGAATTAATGCCGGACATGATTTAAGCTTGGAAAATCTAAAATATTTCCACGAGAACATTCCCCAGCTGGATGAAGTTTCAATCGGCCATGCTCTCATATCAGACGCTTTGTACTACGGATTAGAAAATACAGTTCAGATGTATTTGAGATGTCTTAAATAAGATTCTTTCACCTTTAAAGACAGTTCAAAAAGCAAAGGCCACATCAAATCTCATGCATACAGAGCAATGAAACATCTGTATTTACCGCAAACACACAAGAATAAACTGTTGGCCCTTTTTGAACTGATCTTTTACATTTTCAGATCTGTCTGTTCATGTGAGATTAAACACCTTTACGTTCAAATCAATTCCTGATTTCTACTCTTCACACAAAAATTACAAGAAAATGAAACTTAGCTTTAAAAAATTGGGGAAAGGACCAGCCTTGATTATTGTTCATGGCTTGTATGGTTCCTCGGATAATTGGTTGACTATAGCCAAAGAGCTTTCAAATAATTTTGAGGTTTTTATCATCGACCAAAGAAACCATGGAAACTCTCCTCATGCCAGCACACACAGTTATCTGGATTTAAAAGAAGACCTTTTAGAGTTTATGAATGATCAACATATCGAAAAGGCTATTCTAATAGGACACTCAATGGGTGGAAAAACGGTTATGTTTTTTGCACTCGACTATCCTGAAAGGGTGAACAGTTTGCTTGTTGTAGATATTGCACCTAAAAACTACAGTAAGATTTCTGACTATGCACCGCAAACCATAGACCACTCAAGCATTGTTAAAGCCATGCAGAATTTCGATTTATCGCCTTATAAAAACAGAACTGATATCGATAGAAAGTTAGCCGAAACAATCACAGACAAACGAATTAGGCAGTTTCTTCTTAAAAATTTAAAACGAGACGAAAACAAACAATTCATCTGGAAACTCAACATTAAAATCATCAGCGAATACCTATCCGAAATCATGGATGGAATTGAGGAGGATCAATATAAAGATCGAAAAGGGAATTCTTCTTTTCCTGTTTTGTTTATTAAAGGAGCAAAATCGAATTATATTAGCGATGACGATCACAATATAATTCGCTCATTTTTCCCTCGTGCCGAAATTACCACCATTCCCAATGCTGGACACTGGGTACATTCAGAACAAGCAAAACTCCTGATAAAAACCATAGAATATTTTGTGCTAGACTAAAGTAAAAAAACTCCACCTAAGTGGAGTTTTTTTATAATCATATTTTGATTCTACCACGAACCAGCTTTAAAAATATACCTGCTCACTGCCTGAATATTCTCCTCTTTATTAGAACTGTTATCCGCATCAATACCATCTTCGTATTTAAAACCTGATATTTTCACGTAGTAATCTTCTCCAACAACCAAATCATCTAGATTTTCATATTCAGAAGCTGTAGAACTATCAATGGTCAATGTTTTTGCTTCACCTGCACTGGCGGACTGACGTGTGCTCCGGAACATCGGTTGATATTCATTTTCATCCTGATCCAAGATCTCAACATAGTAGTAAATATCGCCCTCATCAATTGCGGTCCAATTGATAGTTATACTACTGGAACCTACCGAATGCGATGAAGTAATTGAATAATTATCCAAAACCGGGATAACTGAATCATAAACCTGTTCTTCTAATTTATACTGATCTCCATCATCGGTTTTAAGATAGAACTTTACCTCGCTAGCTCCTTCAAAAACATCGAAATAATCGTAACGATCCTCCTCTTTTAGATAAAACACCTTCTCACCCAAATAATCAGTAAAATCTTCCATTTCTAAACTTGTAGAGGCATCAGGAAGAACAGTAACCTCACTCAACGAACTACCATAAACTACATATTCCATTTTGTAGGCCGATTGAAAAACACCATCCACAATATACAATTCATTTACCACATAAGCATCAGCAGTAACATCCTCTAAATCGTCAATATTAGTGTAAAATTCACGCGTTCCACTTTCACTATTCAGTTTCAGATATGAAGCAGTAGAACTCGACTGAATGAACCAATCCTGCTCGTTACTTTCGGAAATTGTAGTATCCCTAATTACCAACTCATCATCTACCAATGTCCACGATCCAGCTACTTCGTCGCGGCGGCCACTAAATTCTTGTCTTTTAAGGATTCCTCCCGATTCAAATCGACATACAATAACTGCATCATCGTAAGAATAGCCACTAGACAGGTAAGGATTTGCATACCAGTACTGATTAGTTAAATCGCTGGAATCAAAATCGACTTCCTCTTCATCTCCACTACTGCTTCCGCAGGAAAAAAGAAACAAGCTTCCTAAAAGCAAGCCTGCCAAGTATCGTTTTTTATATAATAAATTATTCATAATAGTATGTGTCTTACAAGTTAGTAATTCGTTTTGTACTTCTAATAAGCTGAACAATAGTAACCATTTATTAAGCCGATAAAAAATTAAAGTAGAACTCGTTCAAAATTTGATTCAGGAATAATATCCTCGCCTTGGTAACGCAAAAAAATTTGTGCCGTAGCCAAAATATCTTTCTCACAGTATATTGCAATGCGTTCCAAATCTTGCTGCTGCCAATAAACTTCGCCAACCATGGACCCATCAATATCATCTTTAGGTGTAGGCACATTAAAAATTTCACAAAGTAAAGCCAAAGAAGTGTAATGTTTGTAATCTCCAAACTTCCACAATTCCATCGTATCTATAAATTGTACCTCCCAAGGTTTTTTACCAGCAATATCAAGAACATCTGGCAAAGGCAATCCGTTAATTAGCATTCTTCGTGCTATGTAGGGAAAATCGAATTCTTTTCCGTTGTGAGCACACAAATTCCGATTTGGCTTTGCAGAAAACCGATTTAGCATTTCGCCAAATTCCTGCAGCAAGAGTTTTTCGTTATGGCCATAATATGATTTTGCCACAAAATGCTTTCCTCCATTTTTCCGGGTCACTACTCCTGTAGAAATGCAAACGACTTTACCAAATTCAGAATAAATACCAGCTCTTGCATACACATCCGAAGCAGATTCTTCTTCTTTTCGAAAATAATTTGATTTTTTCTCCCAAAACTCTTGCAACTTGGGAGATAATTGCTCAAAATTAGCAGTACCAGGTACTGTTTCGATATCTATAAAAAGTAAATTTTCAACTTTTATTTGATTCAGCATAACCAAAGACTTATCATAAACAAAGCGAAAAGGTATAAAAAATGGAGACAGTAACAAAGTCTCCATTCGATTTTTTATCAGTAGCTATACAAATTCTATTTACGGTTTCATTTTCAGGTTTTTCTGAATAAAATGAGTTAATATATCTATAGCAACTACATTATTTCCTCCCTGAGGAACAATAATATCGGCATAACGTTTACTGGGTTCTATAAACTGAAGATGCATTGGCTTAACTGTTTTCTCATAACGATCCAACACCTTATCTACCGACCTTCCTCGTTCCACTATATCTCTTTTTATTACTCGATTCAATCGATCATCAGCATCGCAATCCACAAATACCTTTAAATCCATTAAATCGCAAAGTATAGGATCTGTTAATATCAACAAACCTTCTACAATAATAACACCCTTAGGATCAACTTTTATGGTTTCTTCGGAACGCAAACAAGTAATGTACGAATAAATAGGCTGATTGATTGAAATACCTTCTTTTAGGTTTCTCACGTGCTCAATTAGCAATTCAAATTCGATTGATCGTGGATGATCAAAATTGATCTCCTGACGTTCTTCAAGGGTGAGACCAATATTGTCTCGGTAGTAAGAATCTTGAGGCAATACCGCAACTTCTCCTTTATTTAGTCTTTCAATGATTTTTCTAACCACTGTAGTTTTGCCAGAACCTGTCCCTCCGGCAATTCCAATAATCAACATGTTGTATGATATTTAGATGTTTGATTCAAAAATGCTAATTTTGCATTAACTTCGGCTGGAAAGTTACTAATTATTTAAAAAAGAATTAAAATGATCAAGCACATTGCCATGTTTAAGTTTAAAGCTTTCGATTCGGCTAAAGACAAAAAGAATTATCAAGTTAGATTAAAAAGTGCATTTAAGGGACTGGATGAACGTATTCCAGAAATTAAATCTTTGCAAATAGGATTTGATATTCTGCACTCTGAGGCTTCCTTTGATTTTATTGTAAATGTTGATATTGAAAAACTGGAAGATCTCCCCGTTTATGCCAATCATCCAGAACATGTAAAAGCGGTAGATATTATTAAGGAAATGGCGGTAGATCGTAAATCGATCGACTATGAATTTTAAGAATATCCGTAAGCTATAAATTTTCAGAAAAATAAATTGTACAGAAATGAGTTTGTATCCATTGAAATTTACACCCATCCTAAAAGATAAAATTTGGGGTGGTAACAAATTAAAGACAGTATTGAATAAAGATTTTTCTCCTCTTCCTAATGCAGGTGAAAGTTGGGAAATATCCGGAGTAGAAGGAGATATTTCTGTTGTTAGTAATGGCTTTTTAGCAGGTAATAATCTGGAAGAACTCATCGAAATTTATATGGGTGACCTCGTTGGTGATCATGTTTATGAGCAGTTTGGTGTTGAATTCCCTTTGCTAATTAAATTTATTGATGCCAATGATGTTCTTTCCATTCAGGTACATCCGGATGATGAACTTTCGAAAGAAAGACATAATGCTTATGGCAAAACCGAAATGTGGTACGTTATTGAAGCCGATAAAGGTTCCGAACTAATAGTAGGTTTTAATCAGGAAATCAGTAAGGAAAATTATTTAGCAAAGTTGAAAGAAGGAAAACTGGAAGAAATTTTAAACAGCACTCCTGTACAAGAAGGAAGCTGTTTCTTTATTCCTGCGGGTCGTGTTCATGCTATTGGTAAAGGAATTCTTTTAGCCGAAATTCAGCAAACTTCCGATGTCACCTATCGAATTTACGATTTTAACAGAACCGATGACGCTGGAAATCCAAGAGAACTTCACACCGAACTTGCTGTTGACGCAATTGATTACAGTTTCGAGAAAAAATACGAAACCAACTATCAAACTGAAAAAAACAAAAGCACAGAGCTAGTTCGTTGCCCTTACTTCACAACCAATATCTTAGAATTTGATAAACCACAGGAAAAAGAATATCTGGGATTAGACTCATTTGTAATATACATGTGTTTGGATGGTGATATGGAAATAAAATACGATGCAGAATCATTAAGTGTTACAAAAGGTGAAAGCGTTTTGATTCCAGCCACAGTAAACAACTTAAGCCTTGTTCCTAAAACAAAAACAAAAATTCTCGAAGTTTATATTAAGTAGACCTCTTCAAGCTTATACAATCCTCTTTTTGTCAAAACGAAAAGAGGATTTTTTTGTTCCTCATCCGAATTAGTAAATCTGTCAATAAAGTTGAAGCATTTTTCGGAAAAGAAAAGAATCTGTATACCTTTGCAGCGTTAAAAAAATATGCTATGAATATTACTAGTGCACAATTTGTGATGTCCAACTCGGATATAAAAAAATGTCCGACCGATAATAAAGCTGAATATGCTTTTATTGGGCGTTCGAATGTTGGTAAATCATCGCTTATAAATATGCTAACCAACCATAAAGGTTTGGCAAAAATATCGAGTAAGCCTGGAAAAACTCAATTGGTAAATCATTTCCTTATTAATAAGGAATGGTATCTTGTCGATTTACCAGGCTATGGTTTTGCGAAAGTGGCTAAAAATACCAAACAAAGATTTTCAAAATTAATTTTCAGCTATATTGAAAGCCGAACTACACTAATTAATTTATTTGTTTTGGTGGATTGCAGACACGAACCTCAAGACAAGGATACTGATTTTATGGAATGGTTAGGTGTTAACGGTATTCCTTTCTCGATTGTTTTTACAAAAGCAGATAAACTCAGTAAACAAAAATTATCTGATAACCTTAAAGCTTACGAAACTGAACTTCTTAATACATGGGAAGAAATACCTCCCTATTTTGTTAGTTCGGCATCAACAGGACAAGGAAAAGACGAAATATTGAATTTTATTGAAGAAACAAACAAAACGCTTTCTCAATAACACTCATATAAGATAAAGGGAGATCTCAGGATAAAGATCTTCTTTTTTATTTTAACAAAAACTAAATATCCTTTTAATAGGTTAAAAAATTGCCTCTGGTAAACTAAAATCTGTTTATTGACGCAATAATTCATAAATTTGCACAGTACGATAGTTATCTGATTTATAAACAAATAATATTTTAATGAAAGCCCCGATTAAAATCTTTTCTGGTTCAAACAGCGAACATTTAGCAGGTAAAATTGCAAAAGTGGCAGGATTAGAGTTAGGAAAATCTAGCATTACAAGATTTAGTGATGGTGAATTTGAGGTCTGTTATGAAGAAACAGTAAGAGGTGCTCAAGTATTCATTATTCAATCAACTTATCCCCCAACTGATAATTTGATGGAATTATTACTAATGATTGATGCGGCAAAAAGAGCATCTGCCTACAAAGTGATTGCGGTAATTCCATATTTTGGATTTGCCCGCCAGGATAGAAAAGATCGCCCTAGAGTTGCAATTGGAGCCAAATTGGTTGCCAATCTACTTATGGCTGCAGGAGTTGATCGCGTAATGACTATGGATCTTCATGCTGACCAAATTCAAGGATTTTTTGATATTCCTGTAGATCACTTGTATGGTTCTTCCGTACTTCTTCCATACATTGAAAATTTAAAATTGGATAATCTAGTTATAGCCTCACCAGACATGGGCGGTAGTAAAAGAGCTAACACTTATTCAAAATATTTAAATTCAGGCTTAGCAATTTGTCACAAAAGACGCGAAAAAGCGAATGTAGTGGGCGAAATGACTGCCATTGGTGATGTTGAAGGTAGACATGTAGTAATTGTCGATGACATGATAGACACTGCCGGAACCATTACAAAGGCAGCGAATATGCTTAAAGACAAAGGAGCTCTTAGTGTTCGCGCCATAGCTACTCATGCTGTTTTATCTGGTCCCGCATACGAACGAATTGAAGAATCGGCTTTGGAAGAAGTTGTTTTCACCAATTCAATTCCTTTAAAACAGGAGTGTTCAAAAATTCACGAATTGAGTATTGCGGAAATATTCGCAAAAACAATTCTTAATGTATATAATTGTGAATCAATCAGCTCAAATTTCATATTATAATTTATATCTTTGCGCAGATTTTGGTAAAAACTTTATAAACGTGTGATGGGAAATAAACGGAGCTCTTTTTACCAAGTGATGAAGTTTATTTTGAGTAGCACATAATTTCAAGAAAATGAAAACTTTTGAATTAAAAGGTTCTTTAAGAACAGATTTAGGAAAAAAAGCAAACAAAACACTTCGTAAACAAGAATTAATTCCTTGTGAATTATATGGTGGAGGCGAAAATATTCACTTTGCTATTGACGAAAAAGTATTCGGAAAATTACTTTTTACTCCTGAAGTATATGTTGTTAATGTTGATGTTGATGGAAAAAAATTCTCTTGTATTTTAAGGGATGTACAATATCATCCTGTTAACGATAAAGCGTTACACGCTGATTTCTTCCAGGTATTTGAAGACAAACCTTTCGAAATTGAATTGCCAATTAGAATTGAAGGTTTTGCTAAGGGTATCCAAGCTGGTGGTAAATTGGCAATTGGCTTAAGAAAACTAAAAGTAAGAGGTCTTATGGCTGATCTTCCAGAAAACCTTCTTATTAACGTTACTGAACTTGGTGTTGGTAAAAGTATTCAAGTTGGTCAACTTAACTATGACAACCTTGAATTATTAAATGCTAAAAATGCTGTAGTTGTTCAGGTTAAGCTTACAAGAGCTGCTCGTGCTGCTGCTCAGGCTGCAAAATAGATTTCTATCTAATTTTGCTCAGCATAATGAAGCAAAGAAATACAACCTCCCATTTTTTCAAGAATGGGAGGTTTTTTTAATATAGGAAGAATGGATGCAAGGTTTTCGTTAAAAATGCGACGAATATTCTAACTTTGGCTTTGTTATGATCTCAATTCTTAAAAAACTATTTGGGCGAATTCAAACTCATCCAAAAGAAAAACATATTGATATGAAATATCTGATTGTCGGCCTTGGAAATATTGGCGCTGAGTATGCAAACACAAGACACAATATCGGATTTAGAATTCTGGATGCTTTGGCAGAGAAGGAAAATCTCGAATTTAAAGAAGCCAGATATGGAGCTGTTACCGAATACAAATTTAAAGGAAGAAGCTTTGTGCTAGTTAAACCAAATACTTACATGAATTTAAGTGGAAAATCGGTTAACTATTGGCTTCAGAAAGAAAAAATTCCCGTTGAAAACATGATGGTTTTGGTAGATGATTTGGCTCTGCCCTTTGGAACCTTACGATTGCGCCCTAAAGGAAGCGATGCCGGTCATAATGGACTAAAACATATCAACCAAACTCTTGGTCATCAAAACTACAATCGCTTGCGTTTTGGCATTGGTGCTAATTTTGGTCGAGGCCAACAAATAGACTATGTTTTAGGGGAATGGAGTAGTGAAGAACTCGACCAACTGCCTGAACTTTTTAAGATTTGTATCAACATGATAAAAGGAATGAGTACCATTGGCGTTCAAAGAACCATGACAGCATACAATACTAAAAAATCAGAAAAATAATAGCCATGGAGGATAAGGTTAGAATTGACAAATGGCTTTGGGCTGTACGTATTTTTAAAACCAGAAGTATGGCGGCCGAAGCTTGTAAAAAAGGAAAAGTGACCATTGGCGGTGTGCATGTAAAGCCATCTCGCGAAGTACGACTAAATGAACAAATTGATGTGCGTTTTCCTCCAATTACACGCAGTTATCGAGTTACCGCCATATCGGGCAAACGAATGGGCGCCAAATTAGCAGTCGATTTTGTAAAAGACATAACAGCACAGGATCAACTGGATTTATTAGAAGCTACTAAAACTCATGGTTTTGAAGCACGGGATAGAGGAACTGGAAGGCCTACAAAATTAGATAGACGATTAATTGATAAGCTTAAACAATAAAAAAATATGATAATAGCACAAGATAAAAAGAAGACCAACTTGGCCGAATATATTCTTTACATGTGGCAAGTTGAGGATATCATTAGAGCTTACCAGTTCAATATTGATAAAATTGAAGAAAATATCATCAAACAGTTCAATCAAACAGAAGCCGTACAAAAAGAAATTAAAGATTGGTACGAGAATTTAATTGAAATGATGAAAATTGAAAAAATTGAAGAAAAAGGCCATCTGCAAATTATTAAAAACAATGTGAATGAATTGTTTGATTATCACGTGTTTTTACTAAGCAAAGGGAAAGATTCTGAGTACAATAGCCAGTATCAGAAAGCTTTGGGTAATATCCTCGAATTTCGCAAAAAATCAAATGCGGATCAGGAAACTAACGATGTTGAAGTTTGTCTTACTGCTTTGTATGGTATTTTGATGCTTAAATTACAAGGAAAGGAAATTTCGAAAGATACTTTGGCAGCGGTGAGTACTTTTAGCCAATTAATTTCTGAGCTAACGGCAAAATACAAAGCTTTCGAAGAAGAAAAAGAGTAAACACACTAAATTCCAAAACAGAATGAACCCATCAGGAAAATATAGCAATTGGATCCTACTTTTAGTAGTTTCATTTATCTGGGGAAGCCCCTATATTTTAAGGGAAATAGCCTTGGAAAGCTTCAATCATCAGCAAGTGGCCGCTTTTCAGGTTTTTTTGTCGTTTGTGCTGTTTATTCCTTTAATAGCTAAAAATTTCAAAAAACTATCCAAAGATAACATCGTGCCACTACTACTATCAGGGGTGGCAGGAAACATTGGCCCTTCCTATTTTTTTGCTAAGGCTCAAACTCAAATTAATTCGTCGGTAGCTGGTATGCTTAATGCCATGCTCCCCATGATTACACTGTGCATTGCCATTCTATTTTTCAAATCAAAATCTACAAAGAAAGTACTAGGTGGCATTCTGTTAGGTCTTACAGGAAGCTTACTAATTTGCTTTTCGGGTGAATCCTTTGGAACTTCTTATTTTTGGGGAGTATTCTATGTTTTCATGGCCATATTATCCATTGCTATCAGTATTAACTTGGTGAGTTTTGTCTTGCCAAAACTTAACGGAACAGAAATTGCATCCCTAGCCTTTTTATTTGTTGGCCCAATGGCTGGTATTTTCTTACTTTTTACTGATTTAAGTGCACCATTTGCCTCTGAAACTTTCTCGAAAAGTGCCTTAATGCTTTCATTTTTGGCCATTTTAACTTTTGCTGGAGTCATATTCTACAATCGCTTGATCAAAAAATCATCACATATTTTTGCTGCCTCTATTGCTTACCTTATTCCTATTGTAGCCATATTCTGGGGAGCTGTTATTGGTGGTGATCACATTTCAATTCTACAAATTGCATCCATTATTATTATCTTAGTTGGAGTCCATCTAACGCACCGCTAAAGTGAATAAAAAGATTCTTCTTGCTATTAGTTCAGGAATTTTATTGGGCATGCCTTTTTGCATTCCCTCACTATATTTCGTAATTTTTTTCGCTTGGGTTCCCCTTCTTTGGCTCGAAGAAAAAACCATCAATCATCAGAATTCTTACCTCCTGTTTAATTATGCCTTCCTAAGCTTTTTTGTTTGGAACACTATGTCGTACTGGTGGGTCGGGAAAGCCCAAATTACAGGAGTCGTGCTCATTATTCTAATTAATTCTCTTTTGCTTGCTCTGATTTTCTGGTTGATCAGTAGAAGCAGAAAAACCCTCAAAATCTCTATCCTGTTTCCTTTTTTAATTATCTGGCTAGGATTTGAATATTTTGATACCTGGTGGGATTTGGCTTGGCCCTGGTTGAATTTAGGAAATGCTTTTGCCTCGGCACCCAAATGGGTACAGTGGTACGAATTTACCGGAACACGAGGTGGAAGTTTTTGGGTAATTCTTGTAAATATTGCTATCTATTTCTTACTTAAGAACCCGAAAAAAAAGCCTATTTTACGCACATCAGGAATCGTTCTACTCATAATAATCCCACTTCTTTTTTCTCTTTCATTATTTTATAAAACCGAAAAAACCAATGGCAGCCTATGCTTTGCACTCGTGCAACCAAACCTTGATCCATACAGCGAAAAATTTATTCCTGAAAAAGAAGAAAAACACTTTAGGGATTTTCTAAAAACAGCAGATTCAATTTGCAGGATTCAAGCTGTGGATTTTTTGCTGGGACCCGAAACTATGATTTTAGAATCGATAGATGAAAACAACCCCAACAAATCTTTGTACTATTCACGTTTACTAAACCTAAAAAAGGAATATCCCAATACCAAAATTTTACTAGGTACTCACAGTAATATCAATTCAGAATTATACAATTCGGCCATTTTTATAGGCGATACGCTTGCCCCTCAATTTTACCACAAAACAAAATTAGTTCCCTTATTCGAACGAATTCCCTTTGCTAACTATCTATCTTTTTTGAAAGATTATTCCTTAAACATTGGTGGTTTTAAGGCAACTTATAGCAATAAAAGCGATCAAAATTATTTTTTTTCCGATTCGATTGCTGTTGTTCCTGTACTTTGCTTCGAATCGATTTTTGGAGATTATTGTGCACAAAGAGTTCCACAACTCCCCAGTTTTCTGTGTATGCTTACCAACGATGGATGGTGGAAGAACACACCCGGATATCAACACCATTTTAATTTTAGTCGACTCCGAGCCATCGAATCGCGGCGCGACTATATTCGTGTAGCAAATAATGGCATTTCGGCACACATCGACTCAAAAGGCACGATTCTTGCTAAATCCAAATGGTGGAAACAAACAGTACTAAGTGGGAAATTGGAACTAAGAACGAGAAAAACTTTTTATTCTCAACATGGAGATTCCATAGGTCGTGTATCTCTGTTTATCGGAATTCTTTTATTAATCTTTGTTAAAATTCGCATTACCACCCAAGAAAATGTAAAAAGAAGACCTTAAATGCCTTACATTTATACCCATTAAGTTTTTTGAATAAATCATTTTAAATTTATAGTAAACTAGTTATGAGACGATTTATATTTTCCCTATTAGGGATTTGTCTTTTTGTTGGATCGGCAGATGCAATCACAAAACACAAACAAATTGATAAAACTTTTGAAGTAAGCGAAAACCTCAAAATTGATTCTAAATACAGTAAAATTCAAATCAAAAATTGGGACAAACAAGAAATTCAATTTAAAATATCAATTAGTGCCGAGGGCTCTGATGATGAAAAAACCCAAAAAATAGTAGATAACATTAGCATCGACTTTACTCAAGGAGAAAATCAACTAATGGCTCAAACCGTATTGGGCGATTTCTTCTCGATTAAAAAGTTATCGAATTCACTATTTAATAAAGGTGATATTAAAATACAAATTACCGTAATGATACCTTCAACCGTAAATCTGGATCTAGTACAAAAAGATGGAGATATTTTTATGGATGACCATAATGGTAAAGTAAACCTAGACCTGAATAATGGTAAGTTTACCGCTCAAAACCTGACGGGTGAAAATAGTTTTACCATTGCTGGAAGTACATTTAATGTAGAGGGAGCCAATAATGCAAAATTAAATATTAGTAATTCGACAATAAATATCGAAAATGCAAATAAATTGACAGGAGAAAGTCGTGATTCTGAATTCTCAATAGGCGTAGCCGATTACATCAGCATTAACTCGGCAAGAGATAAATTTGATGTGAGAGAACTAGAATACCTCTACGGTTCTTCCAATTTCAGTAAATTTGAAATTAGTCAAATGGGCGGCGAAATTGATTTTGATTTAAAATTTGGCAACATAAATGTATTCAACATCAACAACATGTTTTCCTTTATTAAAATAGATTCAAAATATGGAAATGTTGGTTTAAGCTTTATGGAAGGCAGTCAAATTGCTTACGAAATCAACCACAAATCAGTAAAATTCGACAATTCAGCCGACTTCATTCTCAACAATGTAGCAACAGCCGATAAAAAAACCTTTGTAGCAAAAGGTCGTGTAGGTGAAAAGGAAGCCTTCTCAAAACTAACTATCAGAGCAAATAATTGCAAAATTCGTTTGCAATAATAAAAATCCTTCACTAAGATTAACAAACAAGAAAAGACCCATTCCCAAAGGAATTGGTCTTTTCTATTTTTGCATTTTCCCTTCCAAAATGAGTCTGCTTACTTTATTTTTAAATCAATTCACTTTAACTATCAAAGCTATACCTATATGAATAAAACCAGTTAGTAAGCCTAACCAAGAGAATTTCAATACAACAATCTACATTTTGTATTGAGAATATTCTCGTTATATTTGTGAATTATTGATATCTATATTGAGCCTTATAAAGGAATATTAGCTATTACAATAGTTCTCATCAATCAAATTTAAAAACATACAATAATGAGCGAATTATATACTGCCGAATTTCGCAAGATAATGCAAGTAAACGACGATTATACAAGCATGCGATCGAACCGAATTGAAGAAATTATGAATTTTGCCAGAGGAGCTAATTTTGAACGAATCGGAATTGCTCACTGCATAACTTTCTCATACGAAGCTCAATTGCTAGAACAATATTTTTCTAAATATTTCGATGTTTACACTATAGATTGCAAGTACGGACGCCTTCCCAAAAAAAATATTCTAGGTGGAGAAAGCAAGCGAATCATGTGTAACCCTGCAGGACAAGCCGATTATTTAAACCATAAAAACACAGATTTAAATATTTCAATGGGCTTATGTGTTGGTCATGATATGATTTTTTCGAAAAAATCGGAAGCTTTAGTCACCAATCTGTTCGATAAAGATTTTACAAACAACAACAATCCCTCTAAAGCCATTTCGGATATTGAAGCTATGTTATAGAAGATTATTATTAGGAACGTAAATTGAAAAAGAAGTAAAATAATAGAAATTTCATTTCTACCTAGAAATACCTTTTGCATACTACAATCAACCCATACCTTATAGCCCATCTTCTCATAAAAATCAGAAGCATAAGTAGTCTGAATGAATAATTACTTTAACATTTTTTAATCCTGAGATCGGATCCTTTTTATTATCTTCCTCGGAATTTAAAACAAAGGATATGAAAAGAATTACTTTATTTCTGATTCTTAGCTTTATAGTAACTTCAAGCTTTGCTCAAAAACAACTACAAGAACACTTCAAAAAAGATTTAATTAATTATACAAGTGCCTTTAACAACAAGGAATGGAATACTCTCACTCAAATGATGTATCCACCAATGTTCGAGATGATGAGCAAAGAAAATATGGTTCAGGGACTCGAACAAATGGATAAAATAGGGGTAAACATGACAACCGACTTTAAATCCATCGACAATGTATCGGAAGTAGTTGTGAATGGAAGCGAAAAATACTGTAAAATTCAATACTATGGAATCATCAACATTAAGCTATCTGGGCTTATGTCGCAAGGAAGTTTGTTACTGCAAAGCCAATTCGAGAATGAGTTTGGTAAAGAAAACGTAACATATAAGGAAGAAAATAACTCTTTTACGATACATGCACATCGTTCGATGCTGGCGATAAGCCATAAAAATTCCGACGACTGGAAATATATCGATGTTGATTCTCCGAAGGCAAAAGGTCTTAAAAAACTGATACCTGAAAAAGTTCAGCAACAATTCAACTAATTGATATTCTAGAAAATTAGCTACAAAATGAAAATATATTTTTCAGGTTCCATCAGAGGAGGACAACAAGACACCGATTTGTACCATGAATTAATTAAAGCTTTAAAGCAATATGGTACAGTACTCACAGAACACATCGGTTCTAAAAAGATTGATACAAACAGCAGCGATCAGGAAATACACGATAGAGATATGAAATGGGTAAGAGAATCGGATATCGTGATTGCTGAAGTTACTGTGCCTTCGCTTGGCGTAGGCTACGAAATTGGACGAGCAATTCACTTAAAAAAGCCCATAATTTGCTTGTATAGAAGTATAAATGGCAAAACAACTTCAGCCATGATTCGTGGTTGTTCCGACTTACAATGTTTTGAATATGCAGAGCTGAATGATGCAAAAACAATCCTTAAAAAGTTCTTTACAGGTAATCAATAACAACGCTTATCTATATAATTTTTTAAGACAAATCAAGCACAAAATCCACATTACCAATTAATAATCAGTCTATTGCAAGACCAAATAAGCTACTCATCACTAAACATGTTTGGTTTACCGTAACAAAAGTACGATCAACAAAAAAAAATTGATTTTTAATACTTTAAATTCTACTTTTATAAAAAATTATAAAAGTATGGGAAAAATGAATTGTTGGGAATATTATTCTTGCGGTCGGGAAGCTGGAGGAATCAACACGAAAGAACTAGGTGTTTGTCCTGCAAGTACCAAGCAGCTAACTTCTGGAATTAATGGAGGTACAAATTCTGGGCGATATTGCTGGACTGTTTCCAATACCTTATGTAATGACAAAGTTCAAGGTGATATAGAAGACAAACTACTTAACTGCATTAATTGTAGTTTCTTTAAATCTGTAAATTATGACGAGGGACGGGAATTTCAACTTATATGTAGTGAATTTCTTAAAAACGATTAGAAATAAACTCGTTAATTTAATATCTCTTGGCACTCTCACTCTCCGTCATCCAATTCTCAAAATTACACCCCTTCTTCCAAATACTTCCTCAATTTATCATTTATTTTCCCCTCTCATTAAAAGATAAATCATCACAACAAATACAATTAGCTTACGAAGCTAGCGAAAGCATTTTTTTACATTAAAAAATTTGTTTACACGTGTTTATTGAATAATTTAGAGAGATACTATCAACCCAATGGAATAAACAGCAAGAAGTTATTCTCTATTGAATTTTATTTTACACTTTGCGTATGATGGATTTTACTGATATTTTAAGACATAAGATTTCGGTGCCTTTACTAATAGAATCCATGGCTGAAGGTATTGTTTTCATCAATCAAAAAGGCACTATTTTAATGGTTAATCATGCAACCAACGAGCTGTTTGGCTATCCTGAAAAAGAACTGATTGGACAATGCATTGACGTATTACTTCCCAATAAGTATAAACAAAATCATAAAAAGCATTTACAAGATTATTTTTCGGCTCCAAAAGTACGATCAATGGGTCACACTAATTCTACAGTCTCAGGAATAAAAAAGGATGGCTCTCAAGTACCTCTCGAAATTAGCTTAAGTTTTTTTAAGGCCGAAAACGAACCTATTGGACTGGCATTTATTACGGATATTTCCGCACGTGTTAAAGCCGAAAACGAACTTAAAAGCAGAAATATAGAACTAGATGCTTTTGCCCATACTATCGCTCACGAACTCCATTCTCAGCTAAATAGCGTTATTGGCTTTAGCCAACTGCTTCTGAAGAAGCCAGATTTAAGCAATGAAAAGAAAAATTCTTTTCTTGAAATGACCGTTTCCAGTGCTTATAAAATGAACCAAATTATTCAGGAAATACTTTTATTCTCGACTCTTAAAAAAGAAGAGGTAAAAAAAACACCATTAGCTATGGAAAATATTATAAAAGAAGCCCTTAGTCGCATTTCCGATTCAGAAAAAGCAGATTCAAAAATATACGTTGCTAAACAGTTTGAAACTTCCCTTGGTTATGGTCCTTGGATTGAAGAGGTTTGGTACAATTACATACAAAATGCAATTAAGTACGGAGGAACTCCTCCTAAAATCGAAATTGGCAGTTCGAAAACAGAAAATGGCTACAGTAAATTTTGGGTAAAAGACAATGGCTTGGGCTTAAATGAAGAGCAATGTAAACTTGTTTTTACCGAGCCGCAGAAACTGAGCCAAACTCACATTCAAGGTCATGGTATAGGATTATCTATTGTGCAACGTATTGTTCAAAAGCTTGACGGCCGGGTGCAAGTAGAGAGTAGCCCGAATAAAGGAAGCACTTTTAGTTTTTACCTTCCCAATTCGTAATTCATTATCACCACAAAAACTCAACCTAACACCCACAACCATATTCCTTTTACATTTTTTTCAACATTTCTCGGGCAATTACAACTCCATTTACCGAAGCTTGCATTAATCCTCTGGTAATTCCTGCTCCATCTCCACCCAGATACAAGTTCTTAACCGATGTTGACTGAAACGTATTATCCACTTTCGTGATATTGCTATAAAACTTTACTTCAACACCATACAATAAAGTTTCATCGGAAGCCAAACCAGGTGTTACCTTATCTAATGCCAATATCATTTCTTCAATATCTTTCAAGATGCGATGCGGCAAAACAAGACTTAAATCCCCAGGAACTGCATCCTTTAAAGTAGGAATTATATTATTTCGATACAGTCGGTTTGAAGTGGTTCTACGACCTCGAATTAAATCACCAAATCGTTGTACCAAAATTTGATTATTAGTCAGCATATTGGCCAAGCGAGCTATATGCTTTCCGTACTCAATAGGAGCTTTAAACGGTTCGGTAAACTTCTGTGAAACTAGCAAAGCAAAATTGGTATTGTCGCTTTTCAGATCCTTAAAGCAATGTCCATTTACCACGGCTAAATTATCGTCGTAATATTCCGAGGATACAAAACCTCCTGGGTTTGAACAAAAAGTTCTTACCTTATCATCGAAAGTATGAGTATAGTGAATCAATTTCGCCTCATAAAAATTATCATTAATTTCTTTCATCACTTCATTTCTGCACTCCAAGCGAACTCCAATATCAACCACTCCAACTTCGGTCAAAATACTCTCTTTACTGCACTCTTTCATCAACCAATCGGCACCATCGCGTCCCACTGAGACCATTACTTTATCAGCAAAATAATCCCCTTTTCCGTTTTTTACTCCCTTTATCTGATCACCCTCTAAAATGAGATTTTCAACAGCACAATTAAAATGCACCTCTACCCCTTTATCCGTTACAAAATCATATAGTTTTCGATACAATTCCTGAGCTTTTTCGGTACCTAAATGGCGGACCGGACAATGCACTAATTTTAAATTCGCTTCGATTGCTTTTTTTCGAATAGCCTGCATTTCCATACTAAGCGACTCTCCATGAATATCGGAAGCCGCACCAAAATCTAAATAAACCTCATCGGTATATTTTATTAAACTGATGGTCTCCTCCATTCCCAAATAATCGGGCAAAGTACCTCCTACCTCAGGGGAGAGAGAAAGTTTTCCATCTGAAAAAGCGCCTGCACCAGCCCATCCAGTAGTAATACTGCAAGGTTTACAATGCACACATTTTCCACCATTGGTGTGTTTAGGACAATTTCGTTTGTCCATTCCTCTCCCTTTTTCAAGGATTAAAATTGTTAAATCCTCACGATTTTTGACCAATTCGTAGGCACAAAAGATACCAGCAGGACCGGCTCCAACAATAATCACATCGTATTTCTTCATACGTTTAATTTAAATTTTACAGATTAATGCGGCTTCTCTTTTTTCAAAAGACAAACCTTCAAAATAGGAATTATTTCAATTCAAATCACATAAAACTCTCTTTAATGATTATAAATACAAGAAGACCTACACCTAAAAAATCGGGCATAAAAAAAGTCGGAACGATATTTCATTCCGACCCATTTTCTTAACTAAAGTATATACTATCTGTTTTGAAATTCCCTTTTCCCATTTTCGAGAAACTCTACAAATTTATCAGCATTTAAATCGTAAGCTCTAGGTTCTACCAAACTTTCCTCTTCATTATCCATTAAAACGTAGTAAGGTTGGGCATTCACACCAAAACGAGTAATCTGGAAATCAGCATACTTCTTACCTAAGGTTTTTTTCACTTTTCCATCGTAAGTAGAGGTAACCCAATCTGATTCTGGCAAAGTCTGTTTATCATCCACATACAAAGCAATAATTACGTAATCCTCTCGTAAAATTTTCTGTACACGCGGATCCGACCACACATTCGCTTCCATCTCACGACAATTCACGCAACCATGACCAGTAAAATCGATAAAAATAGGTTTGTTCTGCTCTTTTGCACAAGCAAGTCCCTGCTCAAAATCGAAATATCCTCTTAACCCATGTGGTAAGTGGAGCTTTTCAGCATACTTTGGTGTTTCACATAATTCAGCTTCACGTATATTACTTGATGTTCCCGACTGATCTCTTACAATAGCTGCAATATCAAAATCTTGCGTTGTTTGAGGAGGCATGTAACCAGAAATCCCTTTTAATGGGGCTCCAAACATACCAGGAATCATATAAACAACAAATGAAAACGAAACAATAGCAAGCATTAATCGGGGCACCGAGATAAATTTAATTTCACTATCATGACTAAACTTCAATTTTCCTAACAAATAAAATCCCAATAAAGTGAAAATCACAATCCAAATTCCCAGATAGATCTCACGATCCAAAAGTCCCCAACCATAAGTTTGATCGGCAATACTCAAGAATTTAAGCCCTAAAGCCAATTCTAAAAATCCTAAAACTACTTTTACAGAATTTAACCAACCACCCGATTTAGGTAAGTTATTTAACCATGAAGGAAAAATAGCAAACAAAGTAAATGGTAAGGCAAAAGCCAGGGAGAATCCGAACATACCAACAATAGGTTCCAAAACCTCACCTCCAGCAGATTTCACTAGAATTGACCCAACAATAGGCCCTGTGCATGAGAAGGAAACTAGAACCAAGGTAAAAGCCATAAAAAACGAACCTGCAATTCCTCCCTTATCTTCCTTAGAGACTGATTTATTCACAATCCATCCAGGCATAGTTATTTCAAACATACCGAAAAAAGAAAAAGCAAAAATCAGGAAGATAATAAAGAAAAGAATGTTAGGAATCCAATGTGTACTCAGCCAATTGGCAAAACTTGGTCCTAAGGTTACCGCCACAATTGTACCAATAATAGTATAGATACCAATTATGGATAGCCCATAAACCACTGCATTAAAAATGGCTTTCCGTTTGTTTTCAGAACTGTGCATAAAAAAAGAAACCGTCATAGGAATCATAGGAAACACGCATGGAGTAAGCAAAGCAATCAATCCAAATGTGAATGAAATAAAGAATAAAGACCACAGAGATGAATATTCCTTACGAGGATTCTTCATTGGGCTAAATTTTTCCTTCACTTCACTACTAGAATCAAGGCTTGATTCCGCATTAGAAGCATTTACTTTAAACTCAAAATCTGGGGTAAACATCACACACTCACCTTCACGACAAGTTTGATATTCCATCTCACCTTGAATAGAAAATGCAGTTTCGGAAAGTAACTTTACTTTTTGTTTTAGAATTGCCTCTCGCACAAAATACTGAATGTTCATCTCAAAAATGTCATCATATTCTGTGCTAGCTTTGGTAATTTCTTGCAAATCACCAATCAATTGGTACTGATCCGATGGGGTAAAAGTTGCACTAAAACGGATGGGTCCCCCATCAGGAAAGTGCTGGGAATAAAGATGCCATTCTTTATCAATTTGGGCAGTAAATACCAAATTTATTTCATTATTATCAAGTTGTTCTGTTGAGAAATCCCAAGATACTGTCTCTCGTATTTGTGCCTGTAAAGTAAATAGGCTACTAAAGAAAACTAGTAGGAGTAAAAAAAGAAATTTTTGTTTCATGTGCTTTAATTTATTTGCTTTAACACCTAAAATTAGTATTATAATGCACCTTAACAAAGCCTTTAACAAAATGATAACAAAGTTTCAAAAAGCCACTAATTAAGTGGGTTGAAACACAACTAACTCAATTCTATTTCCTGATTATTTTTATCGAAGAATTTATACATTACCATATCATAGGAAGGAATTTCTCGAACAGAAAGTTTAATTCCATATTCCGACTGCCACGTTCTACGCAATGTTTTCCATATTCCCTTGTTGATGTAGGCGGCAATAAAAGGATGTACTTTTAAAGTAATATTTTTTTCATCCTGCTGATCAACTACTCTTTTTAGAGCTTGCTCAATTTGATCGGTTAACAATATGGATGGAGTAATTTTTCCTGTACCCAAACAGGTTGGACAGGCTTCTTGGATGTCAACTTTCATTTCAGGACGAACACGCTGACGAGTAATTTGCATCAAGCCAAACTTACTCAATGGCAAGATGTTGTGCTTTGTACGATCGAGTCCCATGGCCTCTTTCATCTTTTCTAAAACCTTATGGCGATTTTCAGCAGAATGCATATCAATAAAATCGACCACAATAATTCCCCCCATGTCGCGCAGGCGAAGTTGACGAGCAATTTCCTCAGCAGCAGCTAAGTTCACCTCTACAGCATTTGATTCCTGATCATTTCCAGCTTTAGAACGATTCCCACTATTTACATCTACAACATGAAATGCTTCAGTATGTTCAATAATTAAATAGGCACCATTTTTAAAGGATACTGTTTTTCCAAATGATGATTTTATTTGTTTGTCTAAACCCAGCTGATCAAAAATAGGTACATCGCCCGAAATATGTTTTACAATTTTTGATTTTTCGGGTGCTATGCTTGCAATGTAATTTTTAATGTCTTTTGCGGCATTAGCATCATTGATGTAAATGTTCTCAAAAGAAGAATTAAGAATATCACGCAAAATGGCCGTAGTTCGATCCATTTCACCCAAAACTAACTTTGGAGGGGTAAAATCTCTAATGTGTTCAAAACTAGACTCCCATTTTTCAACAAGAGATCTTAATTCCTGATCGAGAGCAGCAACCATTTTCCCCTCGGCAACCGTACGAACGATTACACCGTAATTCTTAGGCTTAATACTTTGAAGAAGTTGCTTCAAACGCATTTTTTCTTCAGCAGAACTAATTTTTTGAGAAATGGAAACTTTATCAGAAAAAGGCATTAAAACTAAATTCCTTCCGGCAATGGAGATTTCGGAACACAATCTAGGTCCTTTGGTAGAAATAGGTTCTTTAGCTACTTGAACGAGTATGTACTGACCTGATTTTACAGTTTCGGACATTTTCCCATTCTTATCGATATCCTGTTCCAATCTCATTTTAGAGATGGATAGGTGACGACCATTTCGTGCTAAAGCTTGTTGTAAGAACTTATTAAGAGATCGAAACTGATGGCCCAAATCTAAATAATGCAAAAAAGCATCTTTTTCATAGCCAACATCAATAAATGCTGCATTTAAACCTGGCATTATTTTTTTTACTTTTCCCAGATAAATGTCTCCAACAGCAAACTTAAGATTATTTTTCTCTCGGGTTAACTCAATTAGCTGCTTATTGCTTAGTAAAGCAATTACAATTTCATTAGGGGTTACATCAATTACAAGCTCGTTACTCACTACTATTTTCTCTTAATTTCAGTAAAGATAATCAGTTCTTACAAATAGATAAACCTAAAGTACAAAAAAGCACTTTAGGTTCATCTATTTTTTTTGTTTCTAGAAACATTCAATTAAAAAGAATTACTTCTTTTTCTTATGACGATTTTTTCTTAATCTTTTTTTACGCTTGTGCGTAGCCATCTTATGTCTCTTTCTTTTTTTTCCGCTTGGCATATCTTTAATATTTTTAATTAATTACAATCTAAGTCTACTTTACGTTAGTTTTTACTTTACTAACGAATGTTTTCGCTGGTTTAAAAGCTGGTATAAAGTGCTCAGCAATAATAATCGTGGTGTTTTTAGAAATGTTTCTTGCAGTTTTCTCTGCTCTTTTCTTAACGATAAAACTCCCGAAACCTCTCAAATACACATTCTTTCCTTTTACCAAAGAACCTTTGATAGTATCCATGAAAGCTTCAACAGTTTTTTGTACTGTAATTTTCTCAATTCCTGTGTTTTTAGAAATCTCGTTAACAATATCTGCTTTAGTCATCTCTTAAAAAATCTTTAATTATCAATTATTTACATCATCATTTTCTCAAATCAGAATGCAAATATATATGATTTCTAGCTATTAATGAAATCGAAAACAAATATTTTTACCCAAATTTGAAAAAAAATAAATCGACACTAATTTTTTAAAAGATGCTTACTAACCAAATCATAAGCTGGTACTTGCAAAATAAACGGGACTTGCCTTGGCGAGAAACTAAAGATCCTTACAAAATATGGATCTCAGAGATCATGCTTCAGCAAACCAGAGTAGCTACAGCCATCGATTACTTTAACCGTTTTATGCATCAATTTCCAACTATCTCGGATCTTGCTAAAGCCAAAGAACAAGAAGTATTGAAATTGTGGCAAGGACTTGGATACTATTCCCGAGCACGAAATTTACATGAAACTGCAAAAACAATCCACACCAAATATAAGGGAATTTTTCCAAAATCCCACAAAGATATTCTAGCATTAAAAGGAATAGGCACCTACACCGCTGCTGCAATTGCATCTTTTGCTTTCAATTTACCTTATGCAGCTGTTGATGGAAATGTGTATCGGGTTTTATCCAGATTATATGGAATAGAAAAAGCGATAGACAGTGCGGAAGGGAAAAAATATTTTCAGAAACTTGCCAACGAAACGATGAATAATGCTCGTCCGGAAATTTACAACCAGGCAATTATTGAATTTGGTGCCTTGCAATGCATTCCCCGAAATCCAAAATGTGAGATTTGTCCTCTTTTATCTACCTGTTATGCTTATAGTAACAAACTCGTGGAGCAATTACCAGTTAAATCAAAACAAATTAAAACTAAAAATCGATATTTTTACTATTTGTTCCTATCTTGTAAAAGTCGTTTTTTAGTCGAAAAAAGAGAAATTAAAGACATATGGAAGAACTTGTATCAATACCCATTAATTGAGTATGATAAAGCTATTTCAACCGATAAATTAATACAAACAATAGAATGGAAAAAGTTATTTGGAAATCAAAATTTGATTATTCGCCGGGTATCAGGAGAGGTAATTCATAAGTTAAGTCATCAAAATTTGCACACCGTATTTATTCATATCGAAATGAATATCGATAGCTTAAAAAATAAATATCAAATTATTGATTTCTCAGAAATATCAGACTACCCCTTTCCCAAACTAATTGAAGATCACTTAAATAATATTATTCTAAATAACACATAATACTATAAGGTGGACAAAATAAGTTTGTATATTTATAAGTATTGTTAAATCTAAAAAAATAAGATATGTCTGTAAACAAAGTAATTCTTGTTGGGAATGTAGGTAAAGACCCTGAAGTAAAATACCTAGACAATGGTGTTGCTGTTGCTAATTTCTCCTTAGCAACCAGCGAAACCTACAACAACAAAAATGGTGAAAAAGTAACGCAAACCGAATGGCACAATATTGTAGTATGGAGAAAACTAGCCGAGATTACAGAAACCTACATTAAAAAAGGAATGCAAATTTACGTCGAAGGTCAAATCAGAACTCGTAGCTGGGAAGACAAAGATGGTGTAAAAAGATACACAACAGAAATTCTTGGATCAACAATACAAATGTTAGGTCGTAAAAACGAGAATGGATCAGAAGCACAAACAACGAATGCGGAGCCTCAATCAGCCAGTGCAGAATCGCCGAAGGCAGATGAAACGGATGATCTTCCATTCTAGATATTCTATTAAAAACTAATTGATACTAAATTGGAAACTGAAGAATTAACGAAACTTTTTTTAAGTAATACGCATATTACTTTTCATGCTATAAATATAGGTACCATTATAAGTTTGCTTGTAATGGTACTTCTTTTGTTTTGCTCAGCAGTAATTTCAGGGGCCGAAGTTGCTTTATTTTCGCTTTCGCCTCAAAATATTAATCATCTTGAAACAGAAGATACTCTAAAAAACAAAAAGCTTATTAATCTACTCAGTAAACCTGAAAAATTACTGGCAACCATATTAATTGGTAATAATTTTATCAACATAGGCATAGTTATCCTATCAAGCTATATCACAAATTCGCTAATTGATTTTTCAGATGCAGCTACCCTTGGCTTTATAGTTCAGGTTGTATTTATCACTTTTCTTTTGCTTCTCTTCGGAGAGCTTATTCCTAAGGTATATGCAACACAAACCTCCATGAAGTTTTCGAAATTCGTAACTTACCCAATCTACTATTTAGAGAAGGTTTGCCGTCCACTTTCGGCAATTTTAATAAAATCCACTTCCTTGGTTAACAATCGAGTTTCTAAAAAACAGAACATTTCGATGGTTGATCTTTCTCAAGCTCTGGAGTTAACAGCAGATGAAATCACTGAGGAGATGGAAATTTTAGAAGGAATTGTCAATTTTGGAAATATTAATGTGGAAGAAATCATGATTCCCCGTGTTGATGTTATTACTGCTGATGTTCAAACAAGTTTTAGTAAATTAAAATCTATTATTATTGAATCAGGACTGTCCAGAATTCCCGTTTTTGACGATAGTTTTGACAATATTAAAGGAATCTTGTACGTGAAAGATTTGCTTCCTCATCACCACAAAGGAAATACCTTTCGATGGCAATCTGTTATTCGTCCTCCCTACTATGTTCCCGAAACAAAAAAAATAAACGATTTACTGGAAGAATTCCAATTGCAAAAAAACCATATGGCCATTGTGGTGGACGAATATGGAGGTACTTCGGGAATTATTACCATGGAAGATATTCTGGAAGAAATTGTTGGTAATATTACTGATGAATCGGATGACGAAAAAGCTACCCACACCAAAGAGGAAGATGGCTCCTACTTATTTGAAGGAAAAACTTCGTTAAACGATTTCTTTAAAATTGTACAAATTGACTCGAGTATTTTTGATTCAATAAAAGGTGATGCAGAAACACTAGCTGGTTTACTTCTGGAAATAAAAGGAGAAATACCAGATAAAAAAGAGAAATTCACCTATAAACACCATCACTTTATTGTAGAAGCGGTTGATAAGCGACGCATCAAAAAAATTCGTTTTATATTGCCAAAGCTACCTAAGAACAATTAATTTCGCTTATTCGAACTTGCTTTGCTTACTTAGTATCAATAGCAGCCACATTCACTACTTATGAAATTGTTTCGCGTTTTTTCAGTACTACTTATTTTTATTCTTATAGCTTGGGTGCCTATGTCTTGCAAAAAGAAATATACTCCAAAACCCAAAGCTTATTTTCGAATTGATTTTCCCCAAAAAGAATACAAAAATTGGAACCTTGACTTTCCATTCAGTTTCGATCGGTTATCGATGACTAAAATTGCAAAAGACCAAAGCAGGGATGCTGAGAAATATTGGATTAACATTCAATATCCTGAGTATAGAGCAACTATTCATCTCAGCTACAAAACAATCGATCAAAATTTGGAAGAATACCTTGAAGACTCAAGAAAGTTAGCCTATAAACATTCTATTGTCGCCGATGCAATTGCAGAACAACTATACATTAATCCCAAAGAGAATGTGTATGGAACAATCTACCGAATAACAGGAAATGCTGCCTCATCGATTCAGTTTACTGCTACAGATAGCACAAAACACTTCTTACGTGGAGCCTTATATTTTAAGGAACGTCCAAATCGCGATTCGCTTGCTCCAGTTATTAAATTCATCGATAAAGACATTGTTCGTCTGATTGAAAGTTTAAAATGGAAATAAGTTAATACATTGATTAATGCCTATTTGCAAAGAGATACAAATTAACGATTCTTGCCAACTACTTATTTGGAATACTACAGAATCGCTGGATGAACTTCTTGAGAAAGTACATTTAACGTCAAATGAATTAGCCAAATTGAACTCTTTTGGTAGTCAGTCTCGAAAAATTGAATTTGCAAGCACTCGCTGTTTGGTACAATTCTGTTTGGGCGAGCATGTTCAAATACAAAACAACGAACACGGAAAACCATACTTGATTAATTCAGATCTAAACATCAGCATTTCACATACAAAATCCTACGTAGGAATTCTCTTGGGTAAAGAGTACAACATTGCTCTAGATATCGAATACTTATCGGATAGAGTACATCGAATTGCCAATCGTTTTCTTTCAAAAAAGGAGATACAATGCATCGATGACAAGAACAAAACCATCCACCTTTACCAACATTGGTGTGCTAAAGAATGCTTAATAAAAATGTATGGCAAAAAAGATGTTCACTTGACTAAAGAGTTAAAAATCAACACATTTTCATCGAGCGACTCTTCTTTTACAGGTGAGGTATGCAGAAGCGATTTTTCCGAAACTTATGCATTTAAATATTTACTGTTCGATAACCATTTGCTCGTTTATGCTTGCAAAAAAAGCCAATAGAGATAGCTTTTATCCATATTGGCTTCTTTATATTTTTCCTTACAAGACAATTAATTCACCAACTCTTCAATTGGATTCCCATCGCAACCCGAAGGAATAGAGATGTTTAGAAAACTGGAAATTGTCGGAACAATATCTTCTATCGAAATCGATCTTGAAATAGTAGATCGCTTTATTTTCCATCCATACCAAAATAATGGAACTTGATTGGTGTATGAATATTGGGCAATTTCATCACGTTCATCTTTTACGCTATGCATCCAGCCTGGTTCTAAGGTAAGCACCACATCACCAGAACGTTTTTGATTGAAAGAACGCTGAACCTTTTGCAACACACCATGTGAATAATTGTTGGTTACCAAACTCTCCGCCGCAGTAGTGGTGGCAACACCTGTGAATTGAATCAGAAAACTAGCTGCTTTTAATTGAAAATCAGCAACCGAAAGTTTAGAATCTTCAATCAGTTGATGATTTAAGTAAACTTGTTGCGAATCGTATCCTAAAATCCATTGGCCATTTCCATATAAAATATTGAAATAAGATTTCAACAAAGCAATGGCGTTATAAGTACTAAAATAACCATTAGGAATATTTTGCTCCGACAGATTTTCAGGTGTATAGTTCGCCGATTGATCTGCTGTAACGAACAACAGTACATTCTCCATTCCAATTTGCTCGTCTAAAAAGGAAAGAAAATGTTCCAATTCCTGATCCAGTCGAATAAAATTATCGATCATTTCGGGAGCAAAAGGCGATAGCTCTCTATTTTTCTCATCCAAACAAGAAAAAGTAAGCGCCAAAAAATCAGCATCATCATCCTTACCCATATTTTCGTTGATGATAGTAGCTATGGCAAAATCTTTCACCAACATATTTCCAAAAGGAGAAGTTTTTAAAGCTTTATAGGCATGATTCTTTTTTTCTTTGTTTAGATCATAAAAAAAGTCATTATTCAAACCAACTTTTCCTAATAATTTATCAGACATTGATGGCTGATTACCTTTATTAAAAGGGGTCCATACCCGATTTAGATAAAAATCAGCAAATTTCTTATCATTAAATTTATTCACCCAATTGTACAAGGTATCCTGATAATAGGACGAACTAATAAAGTTTCCAGTCAAATCGTCCATCCAATAAGCTCCATCGGCAGCATGTCCGGCAGAAAACAATGCAGATTCGCAATTTAGAGCAATACCAACAACACGAGAATGAGAATTGAATAATTTCATTTCATCGCCCAATGTTGATGCAAGAAGTTTGTGTGGCGACACGCCTTTTTCTTTGGTCTGAATTCCAATCAAATTTTGTTGTGAATCATCTTTTGCCATCTCAAGTTCTCCCGACAACCGATTGTGCCATCCGTTGGAAATAATTCCATGAAAAGCAGGTGGGGTACCCGTGAATATTGAAGCATGATCGGGCCCTGTTTGAGAAAATAAATAACTAAATTTTGAATTTTTACAGTAAGTTCCCTGATTCATCAATTTTTTAAATCCACCTTCGCCCAATAAATTTGAATAGCGGAAAAAATAATCAGCTCGCAAATGATCAACCACAATACCAACTACGAGTTTCGGTTTTTCGGATGGAATTTTTCTTGTGCCTTGTGCGCTTACAAATTGGACAGTAAAGAGGAGAACTATTAGTATTAGGCTTCCGAATTTTTTACTCATTATCTTTTTAATTGTGGTTAGAAATTATTCGCCACAAATATAATGTATTCGGATAGATTAAAAAGAAATTGGTTTTGATATTGTAGGATCTTTTCTGGTTACAGAATTGAAGAAATTATTTTGGCCGAGCTTGATATCTAATTACATCCACCTGTTCCATTGTAATGATACTTCCTCCACCCGATTTTTCAATCAACAATTCAAGAATGTGCAAAAAACCACTTAGCTTTTTTTCTGTATCAACTATTTCAACAATAATAGGCAAGTCATTTGATAAAGTAAATATTTTTGAAGAATGTATTCGTGAACTTGCTCCGTAGGACATAATGCCACGATGAACTGTTACTCCGGCCAAACCGTATTTTTTTGCTCCATAAACAATGGCTTCATATAGTGGCCTTTGGTAAACCCGATCAGCCTCTCCAACAAATACACGAAGTAATTTGGCTTTGCCTGTGAGTTTCATACTTTTTAGTATTTAAAATAATTTATGACATTGCATGCCCAAGTATACTGCGAGAAATCCAAGAAAAACACTTCCTCCTACATAGAATGAAAGATACAAAAATCCACTATCTTTTAAAAGATTGATTTGGTCGAAGGCAAAAGATGAAAAAGTAGTAAAACCACCACAAAACCCTACCGCCATAAACATTCTCATATCTGAACCCATTAAATTATTACGCTCGGCTAATGAGTAAATAAGTCCAATTAAAAAGCAGCCGAGAATATTTACCATCATGGTGCCAATTGGAAAAAGAGTATCGAAAATGCGATGTAGTCCTTGCCCAAGTATAAGTCGAGAAACACTGCCCAAAAACCCACCTATTCCTACCAATAAAATTGTACGAAGCATGTATTAGTATTTAAGAATGAAGAATAATCGATAATATACAATGAGAATAAAGATACTAATCTTGTTCAATAAAAACAGCACATAAAAAAAATGGCTACCCAAATTGGATAGCCATTTTTTTCGGAAACTGATTTCCTTATACATTAAACCTGAAATGCATGATGTCTCCATCCTGAACAACATATTCTTTTCCTTCTACATTCATTTTACCTGCTTCTTTGCAAGCTGCTTCGGAACCTAAATTCGAAAAGTCTTCAAACTTAATTACTTCAGCTCGAATAAATCCTTTTTCAAAATCGGTATGAATTACTCCTGCAGCCTGAGGTGCTCTTGCTCCTTTAGGATAAGTCCAGGAGCGAACTTCTTTTACACCTGCTGTGAAATAAGTCTCTAGTTCAAGCAAACGAAATGCTGCTTTTATTAATTTGTTTACACCTGGTTCCGAAAGACCTAAGTCTTCCAAGAACATTTGCTTTTCTTCATAACTCTCCAACTCAGCAATATCAGCCTCAATGCCCGCTCCTACAATAATAACTTCAGCATTTTCATCTTTCACAGCCTCACGTACAGCATCAACATATTTGTTTCCTTCTTTTACTGATGCTTCATCGACATTACAAACGTAAAGAATTGGCTTAGTTGTTAACAAATGCAGATCAGTTGTCACCTTTTCATCCGCTTCACTTAATTCTATTACACGAGCTGATTTTCCTTGCTCTAAAGCTTCTTTATATCTTTCTAACACTTCAACTAATCGCTTAGCTTCAGGATTTTTACCAATTTTAGCCAATTTTGCAGCTTTTTGCAATCTAGCTTCAACAGTTTCCAAATCTTTCAATTGCAATTCAATATCGATTGTTTCCTTATCTCTAATTGGATCTACAGAACCATCAACATGAACTATATTATCGTTCTCAAAACAACGTAAAACATGAATTATGGCATTGGTTTCACGTATATTTGAAAGAAACTTATTTCCTAAGCCTTCTCCTTTACTTGCACCTTTCACCAATCCGGCAATGTCAACAATTTCCATTACTGAAGGTTGAACTCTTTGCGGATTTACCAATTCGCTTAAGCGAATTAAACGTTCATCAGGTATAGTAATTACTCCTACATTTGGTTCGATGGTACAAAAAGGAAAATTTGCCGATTGTGCTTTTGCATTCGACAGACAATTAAATAAGGTAGATTTCCCAACATTTGGTAATCCAACAATTCCACACTGTAAAGCCATGCTTATTTATGTATTATATGATTTGCGACTATTCAATTTTTAAAAATCTGTGCAAAAGTACATTTAAATTTTCGATGTGCCAATTTTAAGATTTTATCTCCTAAATAAATGTTAATGAATACTGATTAGTAAAGCTCTACTAATAATTTCACTATCTTAAAGAAAAGGGAATTTTTGCTATGAATACAAAATTCACAATACTTATTCTTATTGTATTCCTCCTGTTTCTAAAATTAGGGCAGGCTCAGAAATCAACATTCTCTACTTTTCGGAACATCGACAAATACGTAAAGAGAACACCTGACAGCATAGCAAACCACATTATTTCACTTTCCGATTATTTACTTTCTACAGCCAAAAATGATGAAGAAAAAATTCGCGCCTTTTATATGTGGATCATCCATAACATTGAATACAAAGATCAGATGGAATTGCGATACGACCCTAACCTACTATTCTATATGGGATCAAATAACTGTTCATCGCCTGTTTGTGTTTTGAAAAAGAGAAAAGCCGTTTGTGAAGGTTTTTCAAATTTATTTCAATTTTTCTGCTCTTATGCTGGTTTCGATTCTTACGCAATTAGTGGGTATATCTCTAAAGATAGAATACTACAAAACCGTGCAACTCACTCATGGAATCTCGTGAAAATAAATAATAATTGGTATTTTTTCGATTTAAGTTGGGCCTATGCTATTCTTCATCATTCTGGAATTAGAAGTAAAGCTAACGAATATTTCATGCTTAGTCCTGAAGAATTTATTATGAGTCATTTCCCAATTATCCCAATGTGGCAATTTTTGGAAAACCCAATCTCACTAGCTCAATTTAATGCTGGCGATGAAGAAATTAAAAAACATTTGAACAATGCTCCTAAAACCTATGTTTATCTGGATAGTTTGCTGCAATTCAATCAACTATCTAGGGCAGAACAATACTTAAAAACAGCTCGGGAAATTCACAAAACCAACCCAAATAACAAGTTTAATCTTGCCATTGAATATTACCGATACGCCAGAACAATAAAAAACTCTGATGGAAAAAACGATTCCTTGCAGAATAGTAATTTGCTAAAAGCTCAGGAAAAAATAAAATTAGCAATTAGCTTACTAGAAAATGCCACTGATATTTCTTCAAAAATTATGCTTTTAAGGATTCAGGATGATTTGCATCAAGTTAACAAGCAAATAAACAAAAGCAATAAAGAGCCGATACAAAACCACTAATTTAGTTCAAGACATCTTTTAAATTGCATTCTTTAAAATCTTCAGGAATCATAAACACTGAATCCTTATTTCTTTTTTTAATGAGATTTTCTACTCTTGTTTCGGTAATAACTCCATTCCGATACATATTTATTTTCATAGGGAAACCATTTTTTACAATTTCCATAAAAGAGCCTAAATGATAATATAGTTTAGACTCTGAATGAAGAAAATAACTACGCATAAAATCCTGATAAAGCTCTAGATTTAATTCGTAATTCACGTAATGTTTTAAATTATCCGAAATCCAAACCTCTTCAACCAATTCATCATCCTCTTTTATTTCAAATCTTCTGGAAGCGTAACCAGCGATAGAAATAAAATCAGGAGTTTTATAAATCTTCGCCTCTATAATTTCATCCTCTTTTCCAACTATTGTTGCTGACTTATTTTTAGGATGATATTTATATTTTTCTGGAAGATCTTGTTGAAAAATACTGCTTTTTGCCGAATAAATCGAATTTGCTCCCAAACGATGCAAAATTAAAGCTTTATCGAACTCTTTGCTCTTTCCCTTCCAAAATATTTTTTGCTCATTATCCAAAATACACAGCTGATCTTCAAGAAAAATCAGTGATATGTCTTCCGTAACAATTTTTAATTTATCCTTCTGAAAGTAAAAAACATTTCTCGACTGATTCTCATTTTTTGAAATACGGATTTCAACAACTAATCCATCGGAAGCCGGCAAAACTAGAAATATGATCAGCACAAAAACAATTGCATAAAGTAGATGTTGAAGCGATTTTCTCATAAAATAATGTCCAAAAATTCTGCGTTATGATTCAAAAATACAAATAAGTGTTAATTAAACGAAAATTATAAGAAGTATCGATTTTAAATCTTTAACACAATACTTATATTTACTATCAAATTAAACAACTCCCATATCTTGAAATCATACATAAACTACCTCTGCATTTTATTTGCCTTACTCTTGAGCTCTAAATTAAGTATTGCTCAAGAAACACAAGCAAAAAATGAGAAAACCCGAATCCTCTTTATTTTCGATGCCTCGCAAAGTATGAATGGTTACTGGGAAGAATCAAAAAAAATCGACATTGCCAGAAAGTTTCTGATTCGTATGATTGACAGCTTAGAATGTGAACAAAATGTCGAAATGGCACTCAGAGTCTATGGTCACCAAAGTGTTGTTCCACCGCAAGATTGTAACGATACAAAATTGGAAGTTCCATTTAAACAAGGAAATGCAGGTGAAATACGACAAACTTTACGCTATCTTAGTCCGAAGGGCACCACTCCCATTGCTCATTCTTTAGAATTAGCTGGCAACGATTTTCCGGAAGTAAACAGCGAAACCCGAAATGTAATTATTCTAATTACCGATGGCGTTGAAGCTTGCGATGGCGATCCGTGTGCCGTATCCTCACAATTGCAGAAAAAAGGAATTTTCTTGAAACCATTTATCATTGGAATTGGTTTAGATGTTAATTTTAAGAGCAGCTTCGATTGTATTGGAAATTATATAGAAGTGGAAAAGGAAGAACGCTTTGGAGGAACTTTAGAATATGTAATTTCTCAGGTTCTAAACAAAACATCAGCTCAGGTTAATTTAATTGACACCAATGGTTTTCCCTCAGAAACAGATGTACCAATGACTTTCTACAATTCAGTTTCAGGCATGGTAAGGTATCAATTTATGCATACGTTAAATGCAAAAGGAAATCCCGACACTCTATTTATTGATCCCTTACTTAGCTACGATATCACCATACATACTCTTCCTGAAATACATCGCGACAGCATAAAAATCATAGGTGGCAAGCACAACTTAATAGGATTTGATGCCGCTCAAGGAGTTTTAGAAATTGAATCTCCAAGAACCACCCTTTACAAAGATTTAAAAGTGCTTGTGAAGAAAAACAATAAAACAATTACCGTCCAAGCTCTTAATCAACCAACAAAATTTCTAACTGGAAAATACGATTTAGAAGTTTTAAGTCTTCCTCGCATTCTAATTCCCGAGGTAAAAATTGATCAAAGTAAAACCACAATCATCACAATTCCACAACCCGGATTAGCAACCATTTTTAAACCTACAAATGGACCGTGTAGCTTATTCATACAAAAAGGAAATAAATTAGAATGGATCTATAACATTCCAGAAAGAACCTTACGAGAAACCTTAACTCTTCAGCCTGGAACCTATCATTTACTGTATAGAAACAAAAATGCTTACCTATCTCAAAGCTCTAGAAAAGCAAGTTTTATTATTACATCCGGAAAATCAATCCCTGTTCGATTGTGATCATGTTGATTTACAATATTCTAAATAAATTATTTTTTTACTTTTTAAGGCTAATTAGAAGTGTTTAAATAATGCTAGAATGCATTTTTGTATATCTTTGCATGCATTAATAAAACCTTACCAAGTTTTTATCATCTAAAATCTCATTTTTCAAAATGGATCTAAAAAAAATGAACAACCAAGTGGATCTAAACGTAACCGACAAGGCATCGAATAATGTTCGAATTCTTTCGGCTGCTATGGTAGAAAAGGCAAAATCAGGACACCCAGGTGGTGCCATGGGTGGAGCCGATTTTATTAACGTTCTTTATTCAGAATTTTTAAATTTTGACCCTAGCGACATGAACTGGATTAATCGCGATCGATTCTTCCTTGACCCAGGTCACATGTCTCCAATGTTGTATTCTATTCTTTCCTTAACAGGAAAATATACAATGGAAGAGCTTTCCAATTTCAGACAATGGGGAAGTCCAACTCCTGGTCACCCCGAAGTTGATGTTACAAGAGGTGTTGAAAATACTTCTGGTCCTTTAGGACAAGGTCATACAATGGCGGTAGGTGCTGCAATCGCTGAGCGTTTTTTAGCGGCTCGTTTTGGCGATTGGATGACACACAAAATTTACACTTTCATTTCTGATGGTGGAATTCAGGAAGAAATTGCTCAGGGAGCAGGTCGAATTGCAGGTACTTTAGGACTTAGCAATTTAATCATGTTCTACGATTCTAATAATATCCAACTATCAACGAAAGTTGAAGAAGTTACTGTGGAAAATACGGCTAAAAAGTACGAAGCATGGAACTGGAATGTTATTACGATTAACGGAAACGACGCCAATGCAATTCGCAAAGCTTTAACTGCTGCCAACAAAGAAACAGAACGCCCAACACTTATTATTGGTGAAACTCTAATGGGTAAAGGTGCGATGACTGCAGAAGGCGAAAGCTTCGAAAACATGGTTTCTACTCACGGACAACCATTAGGAGCTGCTGGCGCATCATTGGCTAAAACAATTGAAAACCTAGGTGGAAATCCAGAAGAACCTTTCCAAATTTTCCCGGAGGTAAAAGAATATTACGCTGAAGTATTAAAGAAAAAACAAGAATTTGCTGCTGCTAAAAAAGCCGAACAAGCCGAATGGACAAAAGCAAATCCTGAACTTGCTGCGAAACTGGAAAAATTCTTTAGCGGCAAAGCTCCTGAAATTGATTACGAAGCAATCGTTCAAAAATCAGGTGTTGCTACAAGAGCTGCTTCTGCTGCTGTTCTTTCAGAATTGGCACTTAAAGTGGAAAACATGATTGTTTCTTCTGCCGATTTAAGTAATTCTGACAAAACAGATGGTTTCTTGAAAAACACTAAAGCTCTGGCTAAAGGTGATTTCTCAGGAGCTTTTCTTCAGGCTGGTGTTGCTGAATTAACAATGGCTTCAATTTGTAACGGTATCGCTCTTCATGGTGGTGTTACTGCTGCTTGTGGAACTTTCTTTGTATTCTCTGATTACATGAAACCAGCGGTTCGTTTATCAGCTTTAATGCAGGTTCCTGTAAAATATATCTGGACTCACGATGCATTCCGCGTGGGAGAAGATGGACCCACTCACCAGCCTATTGAGCAAGAAGCTCAAATTCGTTTGCTGGAGCAATTGAAAAATCACTCGGGTCAGATGAGTTTATTAGCTCTTCGCCCTGCTGATGCTGACGAAGCAACTGTAGCATGGAAAATGGCTATGGAGAACACAAGTACTCCAACAGCTTTAATCCTATCCCGTCAGAACATTACAGAACTTCCTTCAAAAGAAAATCGTTACCAGGAAGCTCTTCAGGCTGAAAAAGGTGCTTACATTGTTGAGAAACCTGAATCGACTCCTGACATTGTTCTTTTAGCAAGTGGCTCGGAAGTAGCTACTCTAGTAGAAGGTGCTAAAATTTTACGTACCGAAAAGAACATGAATGTACAGGTTGTATCTGTTCCTTCTGAGGGATTATTCAGAACCCAATCGGCAGAATACCAAAACGAAGTAATTCCTGCTGGAGTTCCCGTTCTTGGATTAACTGCTGGCTTACCAGTAACCCTTTTGGGCTTAGTTGGTCCTTTAGGCAAATCTGTAGGTTTGGATCATTTTGGTTACTCAGCTCCTGCTAATGTTTTAGATCAGAAATTTGGTTATACTCCAGAAAATGTGGTTAAAGAAGTTGAAGCATTGCTGCAAAAATAGAAAGTACAACAATAAAAAAATCCGGAATCTTTTACGATTCCGGATTTTTTTGTGCCGACAATTAAACCTTTTGCAAATAAAGCAGTCTTACTTATCGCATGACAAATGTGAAATAACTATTTTTAAATCATCACTTGAATGCAAATTAATGAACAACAAATCTGACGAAGAAATATTAGAACTTTTTCACAATAAGAAAACGCAAAGTGAGGCTTTTTCTTTACTGGTTAAAAAATATCAGGAGAGACTGTATTGGCAGATCAGAAAAATTGTTCTTTTACACGATGACTCTGATGATATTTTGCAGAATACTTTTGTAAAAATATGGAAAGGACTGCATAATTTTAGATCCGATTCCCAACTTTTTACCTGGATGTTCCGAATCGCTACCAACGAATCGCTAACCTTTCTAAAAGAGAAGAAAAAAAAACATTTAGGCTATTCTAATGGCGAGCTTGAAGATCTGCTTTTAGCAAATTTAGAAGCCGATCCCTATTTTGACGGCGATAAAGCACAAATGGAACTTCAAAAAGCAATTCTTCAGCTACCTGAAAAACAACGGTTGGTATTTACAATGAAATATTTCGACGATTTAAAATACAGTGAAATATCTGAAATTCTAGAAACCTCGGTAGGTGCACTAAAAGCTTCTTACCATCTTGCTGTAAAAAAAATTGAAACAATTCTGAAACTAGATGAAGTGTAAATTAAACCTATTCCAATTATTAGAGTCTAAACACTACAATAAACATGAATAATCTGCAAAATATGAAAAACGATCTGCCATTTAAAGTACCTGAAGATTACTTTGAAAACCTAAGTGATCGGGTGCAGGAGAAAATTAAAATTGAGGAAAATCCGAATCAAAGAATTTTGCAAGTACTAAAACCATACCTATGGATGGCTGCAAGTGTAGTTGCAATTGTTTTTGTTGCCAAAATTGTACTAATAAACTCTGTTCCTTCGGAATATAAACTTCAACAAATTTCACAAACAGAAAGCGTTAGTGCTGATACAGGAATCATTAACACCAGTCTAGATGAGTTGAATTGGTTCTCAGATGAAACACCTGATGCAACCTCTGATGAATTAATAGAATATCTTTCTGATTTTGACTTGGATTCAGAATCATTATTAGCAAACCTATAACGCAGCATATGAATCGAATATTAATCATATTATCTCTTGTTTATGCATGCAGTACAGCAAGTATTGCTCAAGGTAAAGGACACGGAGAAAATAGCGAAATGAGAGAACGCATCGAAGCGCAAAAAATTTCTTTTATAACTCAACAGTTAGATTTGAGCCCTGAAGAAGCTCAATTATTTTGGCCAGTATATAATGAATTGGAAAAAAAGAAGAAAGAAAATCGCTATCAGTCCAAAGTTCTTTTTAAAAAACTACGCAATAATGGAGAACAATTATCTGACACCGAAATGGGAACAATAAGTGATCAACTGATTGAACTTAAAGTGCAAGAAGCGAATCTCCAGAAAGAATATCATTTTAAATATAAAAAGATACTTCCCGCCCATAAAATACTCACACTTTATCATGCCGAAAAACAATTCCAAGGAATTCTTTTACGACAAATTAAAGAAAGAGGAGGACATCAACACGGAAAAGAAAACTAAACAAAAATGGCTGTCAATAAGGAATCGACAGCCATTTTTAATGTATTTAAAGAAAAGCATCTAAGCTAATTTTTCAATCAGCTGTTCTGGAGTCAGTTTTTCCTGTTCTCCACTTTCCATATTCTTAAGACTAAGAACACCTTCCTCAATTTCCGATTCTCCCACCAAAATTACGTATGGAATATTTTTATTGTTGGCATAGGTCATCTGTTTCTTCATTTTGGCAGAACCTGGATATATTTCTGCATTAATCCCTTTGGCTCTTAACTTAGCCAATACGGGCAAACAAAAAGCTTCCTCTTTCTCACCAAAGTTGATAAATAATACTTTAGTTGTAATGCCAGTATTAGAAGGAAATTTGTTCATTTGCTCTAATACATCGTAAATACGATCGGCTCCAAAAGAAATTCCAACACCCGAAACATCTTTTAATCCAAAAATTCCTGTTAAATCATCATAACGTCCACCACCAGTGATGCTACCAAACTCCATATCCTTCGATTTTACTTCAAAAATGGCTCCAGTATAGTAATTCAATCCTCTTGCTAAGGTCAAATCAAGCTCAACATCGGTTTTTACATCCAGTTTCGACAAGTAATTGAAAACTATTTCTAATTCTTCAATTCCTTTCATCCCGATTTCCGAAGTAGCAAGCAGATCTTTTAACTTAGCTAATTTTTCGGCATTGGTTCCTGACAACAAAATGATTGGTTGTAATATATCAATAGCTTCTTGAGGAATTCCCTTTTCCACCAATTCTATGTTTACATTCTCCAATCCAATTTTATCCAATTTATCAATGGCTACGGTAATGTCAATAATCTTTTCAGCCTCACCAATAATTTCAGCAATTCCAGCTAAAATTTTCCGATTGTTTAATTTCACCACCACATTTAGTTGCAAGCGTTGGTATACCTGATCGACAATCTGAATTAATTCTACCTCGTTTAAAAGAGAATTGCTCCCAATTACATCAACATCGCATTGAAAAAATTCGCGATATCGCCCTTTTTGAGGTCTATCTGCTCTCCAAACAGGTTGAATTTGATATCTCTTAAACGGAAAATCTATTTCGTTACGGTGCTGTACAACGTAGCGAGCAAAAGGTACAGTCAAATCATACCTTAACCCTTTTTCGGATATTTTTGTGGTTAACTTTACAGAATTCTTTTCACGAATCTGATCTTCATTAATCTTTGATAGAAAATCCCCTGAATTCAGTACTTTGAACAATAGTTTATCACCTTCTTCTCCATATTTTCCCATAAGAGTAGAAAGATTTTCCATTGATGGTGTTTCGATTGGCATGAAACCATACAATTGAAACACTTCTTTTATGGTATCAAAAATATAGTTTCTCTTTACCATTTCAACAGGAGAGAAATCTCTTGTTCCTTTAGGAATAGACGGTTTTTGAGCCATTTGATGTATATATTTTGGTTATTTTAATTTCGAGCTACAAAATTATCAATTTATTTGATAGATACCGCAGCATTCTGGCAGCTTATGAGCTTAAAAACTACGATTTAACTATGTTCTTTTACTTCTTCGAATGATATTGGCGAAAAAATCGAGAAGCATTCCAATAATAAACAGGTAGTACCACAGCTTTAATTCTAGAACTAGCAGAAGAAATATCGAAATAAGAAATAAAACATTTACAGATAATTTTAAATAATCAAAAATCCTCCAATCCTTTAAACTTTTGTAGAACAGAAATTTTATTTGGACAAAGGAGTACAATAGAATCCCAACAGCAAAAAGCACGTTACCATAAGATAAATGCGCCAACAATCTTATCCCTCCAACAACAGTAAAGACAAGCCCGATATAATAGATTGTCTTATAAATAGAAAAAGATTTCATTTTTAACACTTAAAATTTAATACTCGAAAGCTACTAATTATCTTACTTATAGTTATTACAGTAATTTGAATCAAGCTAACAACAAAAAACAAGGGAAGAAATCCGAATGAGCTTCTTCCCTTATGCCATTTAATCGGCCTTTAATTTTTTATACCTAATTCGTTTTGGTCCTTCATCTCCCATTCTCTTTTTACGGTTGATTTCGTAATCAGAATATCCACCTTCAAAAAATTGTACGTGAGAATCGCCTTCAAAAGCCAAAATATGAGTCGCAATACGATCAAGAAACCATCTATCATGAGAAATCACAACAGCACAACCAGCGAAATTCTCCAATCCTTCTTCTAAAGCTCGAAGTGTATTCACGTCAATATCATTGGTAGGTTCATCAAGCAACAAAACATTGGCTTCCTCTTTTAAAGTAAGAGCAAGGTGCAAGCGGTTCCTTTCTCCTCCCGACAACACACCACATTTTTTTTCCTGATCGGCTCCGTTGAAATTAAAACGTCCTACGTATGCTCTGGCATTTATGGTTCTTCCACCTACATTTATTAGATCACCTCCACCAGAAATAACTTCATAAACTGACTTTTCAGGATCAATTCCTGCGTGTTGCTGATCTACGTATCCGACTTTTACAGTTTCTCCTACTTCAAAGCTTCCCTTATCGGGTTTTTCCAAGCCCATAATCATACGAAAAAGCGTGGTTTTACCAGCCCCATTTGGACCAATTACTCCAACAATTCCTGCAGGTGGTAATTCAAACTCCAAATCATCGAACAGCAATTTTGTTCCGAATGCTTTTGTTACCGCCTGTGCTTGAATTACCTTATTTCCCAAACGAGGTCCATTAGGAATGAAAATTTCTAATTTTTCTTCCTTTTCTTTTAATTCCTCATTCATCATACTATCGTAAGCACTCAAACGAGCCTTACTTTTTGCCTGACGAGCTTTTGGTGCCATTCGCACCCATTCCAATTCTCGTTCCAATGTTTTGCGTCTCTTACTAGCCGTTTTTTCCTCCATCTGCATACGTTTGGTTTTCTGATCTAACCAAGCGCTGTAATTACCTTTCCATGGAATTCCTTCTCCTCTATCCAACTCGAGAATCCAACCAGCCACATTATCCAGAAAATATCTATCGTGAGTAATGCTTATTACCGTTCCTTTATATTGTGATAAATGCTGCTCTAACCACTCCACTGATTCTGCATCAAGGTGGTTGGTAGGCTCATCCAAAAGTAAAATATCAGGTTCCTGCAGTAGTAAACGACAAAGAGCCACACGTCTTCTTTCTCCTCCCGAACAATTTTTGATTAATGCATCTCCCTCAGGGCAACGCAATGCATCCATAGCACGCTCCAGCTTCGTGTCAAGATTCCAAGCATCAAAATGATCAATTTTTTCCTGAAGTTCAGCTTGTTCATCCATAATAGCCTGCATCTTATCTGCATCCTCGAGAACTTCAGGATCTGCAAATTTAAGATTTACCGCCTCGTACGCAGTCAGCAAATCAACAATTTCCTGAACTCCTTCTTCCACAATTTGTTTTACAGTTTTACTATCATCCAAGATAGGTTCCTGAGCCAAATAGCCGATATTATGCTCTTTCGACCAAACAACATGCCCATCATACGAACTTTCCAAGCCCGCAATAATTTTCAAAAGAGTGGATTTACCCGAACCATTCAGTCCAATAATTCCAATTTTCGCTCCATAAAAAAAAGAAAGGTTGATATTATTCAATACTTTTTTTTGTGATGAAAAGGTCTTACTCACCCGATCCATCGAAAAAATAATTTTCTTATCGTCTGCCATATTTTGTGTTTATGTAATATCTACAAATATTAAGTGTAAAAATAAACAATTAGATTTGATAACTTCTAAATTTCATTTTCGTACACGAATTAATTTTCACAATACTATTTCACCTATTTTCACATAATAGTATGAAATTAAACTTTTGTGTTTTTTAATTTGAGTAAAATCGCTATTTTTAGCAGTAAATATCGGCGAAATTATGGAGAAAACAGTAAATAACAAACTTTCAGGATTACTTGAGGAAATTGGCATAGAAACAAAGAAAAAAATATATTGGGAAGAAACCATTGATTCTTCAGTGGTGGTAAAAACCCACCCAAACAAAAGAAATATTCCCGTTAACGAAGCTAAAATTCTTTTAGTTGAGGATCAACCAAGTAATCGAAAAACAATTGAAGTTTACTTAAAACAAAAAATTGCAACAGTTGACATAGCGGAAAATGGTAAGCAAGCCGTTGAACTTTTCCAGAAAAAACAGTACGATATTGTATTAATGGATTTACAAATGCCAATTATGGGAGGAATAGAAGCCTCATTGCGCATTCGTAAAATTGAAGAAGATCGAGATTTCTCCGTTCCAATTATTGCATTTACAGCTAATTTTTATTCCGACGATAAAGAAATATCAATTGAAGTTGGCATGGACGCTTATCTTTCAAAACCTTTCGAATGCAAAACTCTTTACAAACTCATACAGGAGTACATATAGAAAGCATCTAACTCCAAAGCCAATCAAAAAATACAAAATTAAAATAAATCACAGCTTTCATGCTGTGATTTGTTTTTTACAATCACCAATTCCAAGAATAAACCTCACCCAACATTATTTCCGATTCTTTTTCAAAGAATACAGCCTTTTTGGCTAGATCTTAACAATAGAATTTTAATCTGTTCGTAATACATTTATCTGCGTTTATCCAATAAACAATCCGATTAGTCCGTAAGAAGTAGCCTCTTATAAACAAACTATTTTAGTGATCTTTCTAATGAATTAACTTTAAATTATCATCTAAAGGCTCCAGTTTAGGAAGCATTAAATGAATAATCCCAAGAATCACCAAATAAAGCATTCCTGCAACTAAGAACATCCAAAAATAGAAGGAATTCCCATTAGCATCCAATCCTGTTCCCATGGCGAAATCCACTATCATTCCTGCTACAGCTCCAACCATTCCGCCAATTCCAACAACGGAAGCAACAGCCTTTTTAGGCATCACATCCGAAACAAGAGTAAAAAGGTTGGCCGACCATGCTTGATGTCCGCCAGAAGCCAAAGCAATTAAACATACAGCAATCCATACATTATCAGTTAAAGCCGCAAAAGCAACTGGTGCAATACACAACGCGCAAATAAGCAAAGATATTTTTCGTGCGGCATTTAAACTCCAACCTTTTCGAATAAAAATTTTAGATAAATAACCTCCTCCGATACTTCCGAAATCGGCTACTAAATAGATAACAACCAAAGCACCTCCTAACTCTTTAATATTAGTGAGTCCAAATTGTTGTTTAAAAAAAATACCACTCCAAAACATAAAAAAGAACCAAACAGCATCGGTGATTTTACCAATTGCAAAAGCCCAGGTTTGTCGCAAAGGAAATACACTCGACCAAGGTAATTTTTCACTTTTCTTTGTTTTATCAGCTTTACTATCCAAAAGAATATAGTCTAATTCTTCCTTTGTTACCTTAGGATGTTCCTCTGGTCGCTTGTATATTTTTAACCACAAAGCCACCCATACCGCACTAAAAAAACCTGTTACAAGAAATGCAAATTGCCAATTATCTCCATTTGATGCAACAACCAGAGGAATGAGTGCAGGAGCTAAAACAGCACCCACATTCGATCCAGCATTAAAAATACCGGTTGCAAAAGCTCTATCTTGTTTAGGAAACCATTCAGCTACGGTTTTAACTGCTGCAGGAAAATTTCCAGCTTCACCCAGGCCCAGACCAAATCGAGCTCCAATAAAACCAACTAGAGCAAATGCAGGACGAACTGCAGCGTGTAGTACCCCAAAGAAACTCCAAATAGCAATGGCAGTAGTATAACCGATGCGAGTTCCAAAACGATCAATAATTCCACCCATTGTTAACATACCAATAGCATACGCAGCCTTAAATGACATGTTTATGTATCCAAAATCAGTATTGGTCCAATGAAATTTGTCCATCAAAGTAGGGCCCAACACACCCATTACACTACGATCCATGTAATTGATAGTAGTGGCAAAAAATAACATTGCTAAAATTCGATATCGATAATTCCCCATTGGTTTTTTAGTACTAATTGCATTCATTTCAGTCATTTTAAAAGATAATACCTTTACGATTTTAGTTAGTTAATGCTATTTATTATTTGGTGCTCTTTTTTCATAGCTTTAGAATTGAAACAATATTCTTCTCATTTATGCAGTGACTATCCATAGTATGTTCAAACTTTCTTTCTGATTTCTTAAAGAATTTGTATTCAATTTAAGATTTCATTTACGCACTTCTCATCGGGTAAATTTTCAATAGCTATGCACACAAAGAAAGCAAATGCTTTCCACTTGTGCAATCGATTGTCTATTTTTATTCTACCTCACACATAGATTGCACAATGGTATGATTTAATGGATATCGTATCATCCTACTTTATTGACTCCTGTACTCTTTACATAATCGATTTAAATAATGCAATCGATTTCTCAGTTCTAAAAAATAAGAAGAAATAGTTCGAATCCACAGAAAGAAATCAGATCATATGAATGCTCGTTGTATTCCATAAAAAAAGCCCGTCTCTTACGAGACGGGCTTTCATATAATTAAGTAGGCTTCTTAGCAACCAAAAATTGCATTATCACCTAATTCCTCTTCAATACGAAGCAACTGATTGTATTTAGCCATACGATCAGAACGACTCAAAGAACCAGTTTTGATCTGACCAGCATTAGTAGCTACAGCGATATCAGCAATGGTAGCATCTTCAGTTTCACCAGAACGGTGAGAAGTTACTGAAGTATAACCAGCGCGATGTGCCATTTCAATAGCATTCAAAGTCTCAGTTAATGTACCAATTTGATTTACTTTAATCAAAATTGAGTTAGCTGCTTTTAACTCGATACCTTTTGCAAGGTAATCAGTGTTTGTAACGAACAAATCATCACCAACTAACTGACATTTATCTCCAATTAAGGCGTTCAAAGCAACCCATCCGTCCCAGTCTCCTTCGTCCATACCATCTTCGATAGAATCGATAGGGTATTTAGAGATCAATTCAGCAAGGTAAGCAGCTTGTTCATCAGCATTACGTTTAGCACCTGTTGCACCTTCAAACTTAGTATAATCGTAAATACCATCAGCATAAAATTCAGAAGCAGCACAATCAAGTCCAATAGCCACTTGTCCACCTTCAGACTTACGACCTGGTTTGTAACCAGCTAATTCGATTGCTTTGATAATAGACTCAAGAGCATCTTCAGTACCATCAAGAGCTGGAGCAAATCCTCCTTCATCACCTACTGCTGTAGATAAATTTCTGTCGTGAAGAACTTTTTTAAGGCTGTGGAAAATTTCAGCACCCATTCTTAATGCTTCGCGGAAAGTTGGAGCTCCAACAGGACGAATCATGAATTCTTGGAACGCAATAGGAGCATCAGAATGAGAACCACCGTTAATGATGTTCATCATTGGTACAGGAAGTACATTAGCATTAGCACCACCGATATAACGGTACAATGACAATTCTGAATATTCAGCAGCAGCTTTAGCAACAGCTAAAGATACACCTAACATTGCATTAGCACCTAATTTCGATTTTGTTTTAGTACCGTCAAGAGCAATCATAGCCTTGTCAATAGCCACTTGGTTAGTAGCATCCATGCCGATTAAAGCAGGAGCGATAACGTTATTCACGTTTTCAACTGCTTTTAATACTCCTTTTCCTAAATAACGTGATTTATCACCATCGCGAAGTTCTAAAGCTTCGTTTTCACCTGTAGAAGCTCCAGAAGGAACACCAGCACGTCCCATATAACCACTTACAAGTGTAACTTCAACTTCAACAGTAGGATTTCCACGTGAATCAAGAATCTCACGACCATGAATCTTTACAATTTCTGACATAACTAAATGTATTATTGTTATTTATAAAAGATAATATTTTAAACTTCAACTCTAAAGATTAGCAATTTAAGCAATATTTTTCATTTAATAAATACGCAATCGTTGCAAAAATATATAGAGCATTAAAAAAGGGATAAAGCCAAACTTTATCCCTTTTATATATTAAAAGGAAAATTATTTATCTTCCTTTTTTGTTACCTCCTCGGTAGCATCAGTTGCCTCTTCAGCTTTTACCTCTGTTGCTACATCTGCTTTTTTAGCACCACCACGTTTTCTACGTGTTGATTTTTTAACTGCAGATTTCTTTTCACTAGTATAAGTTTCGTTGAAATCAACCAATTCTACGATACACATTTCTGCGTTATCCCCTAAACGATTACCAGTTTTTAAAATTCTGGTATAGCCACCGTTACGGTTAGTAATTTTTGGTGATACTTCTCTAAACAACTCTGTAACGGCTTCTTTTTGTTTTAAATATCCAAAAACAATACGTCTTGAGTGAGTAGAATCAACTTTACTTTTTGAAATTAAAGGCTCAACATACATTTTTAAAGCTTTAGCTTTAGCAGTGGTAGTTGAGATTCGTTTATGCAAAATCAAAGAAGAAGCCATATTTGAAAGCATTGCTTTTCTATGAGCTGTTTTTCTTCCTAAATGATTAAATTTCTTTCTATGTCTCATTTTCCCTTATTCCTTATCTAATTTATACTTAGAAATATCCATACCGAAAGTAAGATTTAAGGAGACCAATAGATCATCCAGTTCGGTTAAAGATTTCTTACCAAAGTTTCTAAATTTCAGAAGGTCATTTCTGTTGAACTGTACTAAATCACCTAAAGTGTCAACATCTGCAGCTTTCAAACAATTCAAAGCTCGAACTGAAAGATCCATATCTACCAGTTTGGTTTTCAAAAGTTGACGCATGTGCAATACTTCTTCATCAAACTCTTCATTTGCGAATTTCTCATCAGAATCCAAAGTGATTTTTTCATCTGAAAATAGCATGAAGTGATAAATAAGAATTTTTGCTGCTTCTTTTAAAGCATCTTTTGGGTGAATAGAACCATCAGTTGTAATGTCAAAAACTAATTTTTCGTAGTCAGTTTTTTGCTCAACACGATAGTTTTCGACAGCATATTTAACATTCTTGATTGGTGTAAAAATTGAATCGATCGGAATCACTCCAAACTCTACATCCACAGGTTTGTTCTCAACAGAAGGTACATAACCACGACCTTTGTTAATAGCTAAATCCATTTGCAACTTGGCTGAGCTGTCCATTTTGCAAATTACAAGCTCTGGATTCAACACTTCGAAACCGGTTAGAAACTTGTTAATATCGCCAGCTGTAAAAGTATCCTGATCTGATATACTTACTGTTACCAACTCATTGTCTACCTCTTCAACTTTTTGTTTAAACCGAACTTGCTTCAGGTTCAAGATCATCTCAGTAACATCTTCGATTACTCCTGGTATTGTTGAAAATTCATGATCAACACCCTGAATCTTGATAGTCGTAATGGCAAATCCTTCTAGAGAAGAAAGTAAGATTCTTCTTAAGGCATTACCAATTGTTATACCATATCCAGGCTCTAATGGACGAAATTCGAATTGACCGAATTTACTGTCTGCGTCGAGCATGATAACTTTGTCCGGTTTCTGGAAAGCTAAAATTGCCATAAATTACTGATTAACTATTTATTACTTAGAATACAATTCAACGATTAACTGTTCCTTGATGTTTTCAGGAATTTCAGTTCTTTCTGGTATATTAAGGAACTTACCACTAAGAGAGGTTTGATCCCATTCCAACCATGATGATTGGTTATATCTAGCAGTAGATAAAGAATCGCTAATAACTTCTAGAGATTTCGATTTTTCACGAATTCCAATGATATCCCCAGCTTTTACTGCATATGAAGGAATATTACAAACTTGTCCGTTTACAGTTACGTGCTTATGGCTAACCAACTGACGAGCAGCTGATCTTGTTGGAGCTACACCTAATCTGAAAACAACGTTATCTAAACGACATTCCAAAAGTTGTAATAAAACCTCACCAGTAATACCTTTACTTCTCGCGGCCTTTTCAAATAAGTTTGAGAATTGTTTCTCCAATACACCATATGTGTATTTTGCTTTTTGCTTTTCTTTTAACTGAACACCATATTCAGACATTTTTTTTCTTCTACGGCTGTTACCGTGCTGCCCTGGAGGGTAGTTTTTATTTTCAAATGCCTTATCCGGTCCAAAAATTGCTTCACCAAATTTACGAGCAATTCTACTCTTTGGTCCAATATATCTAGCCATTACTTCTTAAATTTAAATTTTTCTAATAATAGAAACTTTGCTTTCAGTTTTGAATTATAAAAGTGCCGCGTTTTTAGAGAGGATATCAATAAAACTAATTCAAAATCTTACTTTGCATTTTTTATTAAACTCTACGTCTCTTAGGAGGACGACATCCGTTGTGTGGTAGTGGGGTAACATCTACGATTTCCGCAATGTCAATTCCACATGAATTGATCGCACGAATAGCCGATTCACGACCATTTCCAGGACCTTTAACATATACCTTTACTTTTCTTAACCCTAGATCGTGAGCAACTTTTCCACAATCTGATGCAGCTTGTTGGGCAGCATATGGAGTATTCTTTTTAGAACCTCTGAAACCCATTTTACCAGCTGAAGACCAAGAAATAACTTGCCCTGTGCTATTGGTCAATGAAATGATAATATTGTTAAAAGATGAATGGATATGCGCCTGTCCTACAGGTTCAATTTTTACTACCCTCTTTTTAACTGATACTGACTTTTTTGCCATAACTTAACAATTATTTAGTCGCTTTTTTCTTGTTAGCAACTGTTTTTCTCTTACCTTTTCTAGTACGTGAGTTGTTTTT
>NZ_JBFHJW010000002.1:0-158463 GCF_041595635.1 Labilibaculum sp. | reverse complement strand
TATCTGTTTGCTGGTTGGTATTTATTATCTATGGAGGTAAAGAATAGCCAAAAAATATTGCCTTTCATAGTTTCTTATCTAATAGCACAAACCTATATTGCAATTGTATTTGGAATAAGAGACTATCCATTGAAAGAAGTGTTTGCAATAACTACAGCAGCTTCCATTCTTCTCGCGATAATTATTTTATACGTTAATGAAAAAAAATTAGAGAGTAACTACGCAGTAAAATCCTATATCAACCGGTTATGGCTTTGTTTGATGTTTGTCGGATCCTATGCTTGGATCTAAAATGCAGAGGAGAAAAAATAATCGCAATTCTATATCTGTATAGTTTAGGCTGCATATTCAATCTAATTAGTCTACGGAAATAGCTACTTACTATAAATTGAAGAGCCGAATCGATACTGATTCGGCTCTTTTTTTATTGAAATCTTAATGAATTAACATCTTTAATGAACAGGTGAGTTAAATAGTAAGATTGGTGAAATTTTAGTTTTCGTTTAATATTTCCATATCAATACCCATTTTTTGCATTAAAATAGGAGCGTTAAAGGTCTTACAAAATCCTTTTTGCACTTTATAATCGAAGTAAAGTTTTTCTCCATCAATTTTAATATCAAAAAAACGGTTCTCAACTTTTCCAGGAAGTTCCTTTTCTAATACTGATAATTCTAAATCGTGGGTTGCAAGCATGGCAACTGCATCATGCTTCACCAACTGTTTAATCAAAGCTCTCGAGCCAGTATGCTTGTCTTTCGAATTGGTTCCTCTTAAAATTTCATCTAAAAGAAGTAAGCTTTTTTCCTTCCGATTCACTTTTTCGAGTACCTGCTGAATTCTTTTTAGTTCTGCATAAAATGAGGACTCATTTTCTTCTATGGAATCTTTAATTCGCATGGAAGTATTGATTTCCACATTTGAAACGGTCATTTCTTTCGCACAAACCGGAGCTCCAGCTAAAGCCATCACCACATTCACTCCAACAGTTCTTAGAAAAGTACTTTTCCCAGCCATATTCGAACCTGTAATAATGTGCACAGTTCCTGGACCTGTTAATTTATAGTCGTTATTCACTCTCGATTTTTGATCGATCATAGGGTGACCAGCTTCCTTCATTTCTAATGCAAAATGTTGTTCTGTTACATTGGGAAATGACCAATTTTCGTGGTTGAAACTTAAATTAGATAAACTTGATAGTGCTTCAATTTCACCAATGGCGGCAAACCATTTTTCAATTTTCAATCCGTTTTTCTGTTTCCATACATCCATTCTGAATAAAATATGCAAATCGTAGAAAAATAGCAGATTGATTAGGAATTGAACTACCAAATTTAAACTCTGATCAAGAAGTTCGATAAGCTTAGTTAATTGTTGGATTTTTTTAGAAGTGGGTACATCAGAACTAGCCAATTCTTTTTTGAGTTCTATTAATTTTTCAGAAGTCCAGTTTTCATGTTCAAATCGTTCAATAATGTAGGAGTAGGTTTTGAGCATTTCTCCTTTTTTGGATATTTGTTCATGCGCCAACTTAACTTTCTTCGAATTTAAATTATGAATTCCAATACTAGCCAGAGCCATAATTATTAGGGGAACTGGTGAGTCTATAAATGAGTAAATCAAAGCTCCTAAGGATAACAGGGGCATGATTGTAATCACAATCTTTAGCAGTTTTTTCCCATAAAAAGGAGAAGTTTTTTTTCCCCATTCAGTTACAAAATCTGGCTTATCATTTTTTAAATTGTTCAAAAGGCCATATTGAATAATATCTTGCCTCCAGTCTATTTTTGCTGATAATTCTTGAATTGCTTCCTGTCGTTTTTTAATTTCTTGATTTTCCGATGGTTTCGATAGCCAGTTGGCAAGAATATGATTACCACTTTTGCTAACAGCTCTATTAATCAATTGAAAAATAGAATGTGAACCAAATATATCAAGATCTGAGGCATAAGGATGATTTGCTTCTAGGTATTCTTTTCCCTTATTGTATAAGGCACTGTGCCTGGTTTGTAAACAATTTATTTCATTTTCATTAATCTGAATAAGAAGCTTCAGTTTTTTTATTTCCTGATCATTTTTACTATACCTACGCACAAAATAAACTAGAGCGATAATCAGAATACTTCCCACCAAACAAGCAAAATAAATAGAGGTGGATAGAAGAAGATAAAATAGTATAAACGCGCCAAGAGCACTGCTTAATCGTAATACAGATAGGGTTTTATTAGCTTTTTTTAGTTGAGTAATACGTTTTTGAAAGCCGTGAATTCGATCGGCGTAAAAGGATAATTTTTGTTTCATTTTCTCTTTGAATGTAATTGAAAAAGCTAAGGTAAGTAAAAAGATAGCTTTTTATCAATCATGAGAAAACATTGTATTATCGTAAGGCCGATTTGTAGGTCGCTAAGGCTCTTTCACGAGCAAATTTATGATCAACTATGGGGGTAGAATAGTCTTTCGTGTCTATTTCGGGAACCCATTTACGAATGTATTCCATTTTCGGATCAAACTTTTTTTGTTGTTCATGGGGGTTAAAGATTCGGAAATAAGGCGCAGCATCGCATCCACATCCGGCAGCCCATTGCCAATTGCCATTGTTCGAAGCCATGTCGTAATCTAATAAGTGGTTCGCAAACCAAACTTCACCCCAACGCCAATCAATTAGAAGGTGTTTGCATAAAAAGCTAGCAACAACCATTCGAACCCGGTTGTGCATATTCCCAGTTTGTTTTAATTCCCGCATTCCTGCATCAACCATTGGGTAACCAGTTTTTCCTTCACACCAAAGTTTAAATTCATTTTCATCATTTCGCCATTTAATTTCATCGTATTTTATGCGAAAACTTTGATGTTCTACATGTGGAAAATTCCAAAGAATCTGGCTGAAAAAATCTCTCCAAATCAATTCATTCAAAAATTGAGGATGACCCATTAGAGCTTTTTTAGCAGCTTGCCGAATGCTAAGGGTACCAAATCGGAGATGTGGCCCAAGCAACGATGTTGCTTGCAATGCAGGATAATTCCTTCGATTGTCATAATTCAGTAAAGTTTCTGCTGATAAATCATAAACGGGCACAGAAATATTACTTTTTTCGAATCTTAAGCTTTCTAAGGTGGGAACTTCAGAACTTGGAATTTGAGCGAAATTTTTGGAGCAAAAGTCGATTGGGTACTCTAAAAAGGGGTTGTCAGCATGAAGTTCACGCCATTTTTTCATGTAGGGCGTGTAAACGGTATAAGGCAAACCATCCTTTTTAACAACTTCTTTTTTTTCGAAAAGTACATGATCTTTAAAACTTTTAAGATCAGTGTTTTTCAACTTTAATAATTTTTGAATTTCCTTGTCTCTTTTTATTGCGAATGGTTCATAATCTTCGTTAGTGTAAATATTCGCAATATTGTACTCTGTTAGCAATTCCTCAATGACATTTCTACAATTTCCATGTTTTATAAGTAAACTACTACCAATATTTTTTAATCTTTCATTTATTTCAATTAGTTGTTCGTGTATGAAATTGATACGTGCATCATTCTTGTATTCTAATTGGCTTAGAATCTCAGTATCAAAAATAAAGAAACAAAGAACTGGCTTTTTCGATTGGATAGCCTGATAAAGTCCATGATTGTCATTTAAGCGTAAATCTCTTCGAAACCAGAAGGCTGTGAATTCATTTTTCATGCAGGAAGTTTTGATTTCTTTAAAAACAAACTAAAAGTATGATTTGTTTTGACGAAAGATTGGAAATGAGAGTTGTTTATGCTCTAATTTGTCCATTGCCTGCAATCAACCATTTGTAGGAGGTTAATTCTTCCAAAGCCATGGGACCGCGCGCATGCAATTTTTGCGTACTAATTCCAATTTCTGCTCCTAAACCAAATTGTGCTCCATCGGTAAATGCAGTTGAAGTATTAGAATAGACTGCAGCAGCATCTACGGCTGAGTAAAAGCTAGTTATGGTTTGGTTATTCTCGCTAATAATAGCTTCGCTATGCTTCGAACTATACTTGTATATGTGATCAAGTGCAGCTTGAAAGTCGTTTACTGTTTTTATGGACATTCTAAGACTTAGAAACTCGGTTCCAAAGGAAGAAGAATCAGCTTTTTTCAGAAGATGGATCGGATAATGTCCTTTAATTGAACTGTAGGCTTCTTCGTCGGCATAGATTTCAACTTTTTGCTTGGATAGTTTGCTTACAATAGTTGGTAAATCAGAAAGTCTACTTTTATGAATTAGTAAGCAATCCAATGCATTACAAACACTTACTCTTCGAGTTTTTGCATTACATACTATCTCTTTGCCTTTTTCAATATCTCCATCCTTATCAAAATAGGTATGTACAATACCGGCACCTGTTTCAATAACCGGAACTTTAGAGTTTTGTCGAACCGAATTGATTAAATTTTGAGAACCTCGGGGAATTAAAACATCAACAAAACCAACTGCGTTCATCAATTCTGTGGCTGCTTCTCTGGCCGAAGGCAGAAGTTGAATAATATCTGGATTTTGCTGTTCCTGCTTAAGCGTTTCCTTTATAATGGCAACCAATGCTTTGTTTGAGTTTTCAGCATCGCTGCCACCTTTCAGAATGCAGGCATTCCCAGATTTAAAGCAAAGTGTAAATACATCAAGAGTAACATTCGGACGAGCTTCGTAAATTACTCCGACAGTTCCCAGCGCAACACTTACTTTTTTAATGAGTAATCCATTGTCAAGTGTTTTTTCTGAAAGTATTCGGCCCAAAGGCGTAGGTAGTTGAATGGTATTTTCAATATCAGTTGTTATGGCATAAATTCTTTCCTCGTTTAAAAGCAGACGATCGTATTTTGGATCGTCAGTAGACATTTTAGCTAAATCTTTTTGGTTGGCTTCAAGAATCTTTGCAATGTTAATTTTTAATGAGGAGGCTAGAGCCTGCAAAACTTTGTTAATGCCTTCTGAATTTAGCGAGCAAAGTGCTCTCGAGGCTTCTTTTACTTTATGTAGTTGTTCTGTACAGTTCATATCTAACAGTTATTTTGAGCTAATGTATTGATTTTATTTATTGTATTAATTAGGATTTGTTTTGGCATTCTTAGTAAAGAAAAAGGTAATCATAATGAACTACCGGTTTTTCTCCAGTTTTCCCGATAAAACTTTCGGCTTTGCTTTTATTGTATTGTGTTTTTCCTAAGCCTAAAATTTTTCCTGAATTGCCAACGATCTTTACAATATCGCCTTTTTCAAAATCGCCAATTATACTTACAATTCCTACAGGAAGTAAACTGCTTGCATCTTTCGAGCACAATGCTTCTTCTGCACCTTGGTTGATAATTAATTTTGCCTTTTCGAATCCATCCGATCCAGCCAACCATTGTTTTACTGTCGAAGATTTTTTACTAGCTATAAATCGGGTGTGTTTTACTGTTTCTGGCGATTTTACCAATTGCAGTAATATATTATCTATTCCACCATTGGCAATATGAACAGGGATGCCCGATTTTGCGACTCTTCCAGCAATACTGCATTTGGTAATCATGCCACCACGGCCAAAATTCGATTTTTCTGTTGTGATGTACTGTTTTAGCCGGTTAATGTCGCCACTTACCGTTTTTACAAGTTTAGATGCAGGATCGTTAGGATTTCCGGTGTAAATACCATCAATATTACTAAGCAGATAGAGATCTTCAACATTCATCATAGAAGCAATTAATCCCGATAACTCATCATTATCAGTAAACATCAAGGCTGTGACCGAAACGGCATCATTTTCATTGATGATAGGTAAAATATCATGATTAAGTAGTGAGTTTAAACAGTTTTTCATGTTTAAATAATGTTCTCTGGTTCTAAAGCTTTGTTTTGTAACCAATACTTGGGCACAGTCTATTTTGAATTCTTTAAGATAGGATGAATAGATATTCAGCAATTCAACCTGCCCCACAGATGACCATATTTGTCTTGCAGATACGGTATCAATTTTTTCAGGGATTTTCACTTTGCTTTTCCCGGCAGCAACAGCTCCCGACGATACTAGAATGCATTGAAATCCTAATTTTCTGAGGGCAGAAATTTGATAAACTATGTTTTTTATTCTGGATGTATTTAGCTCACCATTTGTTTTTGTGAGAACATTGGAGCCAATTTTGATGCAAATTCGTTTCATATTATATGTATGGATATGACAATTTAAAGTACGCAAACAGAATTCGGTGCTTAGAATTGAAAGCTATTACAATTAAATGCCTTTAATAGGATAAGGGCAGAAAATAAGAAAATAGATGGATCTAGTTACAATTTGGAGAGTACCCAAAGGGATGGAAGCTATAGGGATGACTTGCTGTAAGACATAGCAAATTAAATACAAAGAAGAAACTCTTTGTTTGGTAAGTTTTTTGGATAAGAAAATTCATGCCTCTCATTTCGGTAACGCTTGTAATTACAAATCCCCCCTTTATAATAAACCCAAATATAAGTAATTTTTCATACAAGTGCTTTTTACGTGTTGATAGATTGCTTGTTGAGTCTATTGTTAAAAGGTTTGCACAACGTTTATCTGTATGTCTTTAAATAATGTTAAATGGCTTGTATTTTTCAATCAATCAATAGTTAAGGCTAATTTTATTTAGGAGAGAAAAGCTTTATTAAGATATTTTCTAAATAATTATATTTTTTGTGGATTAAATGCCTTGTCAATTTCATATCTTTGTTTTTTATTATAAAAAAAGAATTATGAGTATAGAAACAAATCCATTACTAAGTGAATTTACCACAGCATACGAATCCGCTCCTTTTGAAATTATCAAGTTAAATCATTTTCTTCCTGCATTTACCGAAAGTATTAAAATTGCCAGAGAAGAAATTGATACAATTGCGAATTCAGACAAAAGTCCTAATTTCGAAAATACAATTGAAGCATTGGAATATTCAGGGCATAAATTAGATCGTGTGGCTTCAATTTTCTTTAATCTGAATCATGCCAATACTAATGATGAGATGCAAGCTCTTGCTCGCGAAGTATCTCCTATGCTAACCGAGTTTTCCAATGATATTATCATGAATGAAAAACTTTTTGCTCGCGTTAAAGAAGTTTATCAGCAAAAAGATGAGTTGACATTAAGTATTGAGCAGGAGAAATTACTAACCAATCGATACAAAGCATTTGTCCGCTCGGGAGCTAATCTTGAAAAAGAGAAAAAGGATCAAATTCGTGAAATATCGAAAGAACTATCGAAATTAACTTTGCAGTTTGGTGAAAATGTATTGGCTGCAACCAATAATTTTGAGCTTCTCATTAGCGATAAAAAAGATTTATCGGGTCTTCCAGAAGGAATTATAGAAGCAGCCTTAAATGCCGCAAAAGAAAAAGAGAAGAAAGGATGGCTTTTCAACTTGCAATTTCCAAGTTATGTTCCTTTTATGCAGTATTCCGATAAGCGTGAATTACGTGAGATAATGTTTAAAGCCTATACTTCCAGATGTTTCAATGATAAATTTGACAATCAAAAAAACGTGAAGCGAATTGTCGAATTACGTTTAAAAAAGGTTCAATTGTTTGGCTACACTTCTTATGCTGATTTTGTACTAGAAGAACGAATGGCACAAACATCCAATCAAGTTTTTGATTTTCTTTCTCAATTGCTTGATTCTTCGTTACCCAAAGCCAAACAAGAGTTCAAAGAATTACAAGACTATGCCAAAAGTTTGGGAGCCAATTTTAAATTGGAAAGATGGGATTGGGCTTACTATGCAGAGAAATTGAAAACAGAGAAATTTGATATTAATGATGAAATTACTCGTCCTTACTTTGAGTTAGGTAAAGTAAAAAAAGGCATTTTCTCCTTGGCAACTCTTTTGTATGGAATCAAATTTAAAATCAATTCCTCTATCTCAAAATATCACGAAGATGTTGATGTATATGAGGTTTTTGACGAAAAAGGAGAATTCTTATCATTATTATATACCGATTTTCATCCACGAAGTTCAAAACAAGGTGGAGCTTGGATGACTTCTTTTGTTGATCAGTACCAGAAAGATGGAAAAGACCATCGTCCTCACATATCTATTGTCTGTAATTTTACCAAACCTAGCAAAACAAAACCTTCTTTACTTACTTTTAACGAAGTAACCACATTTTTACACGAATTTGGTCATGCTTTGCACGGAATGTTATCAAAATGTGCATACAGTAGTTTGTCTGGAACAAATGTTTATCGCGATTTTGTTGAGTTACCTTCCCAATTTATGGAAAATTTTGCGACTCAAAAAGAATGGTTGGACGAAGTAGCTGAACACTTTGAAACAGGAGAGAAGATTCCAGCCGAATTAGTCCAAAAAATTATTGATAGTGAAAATTTCTTAAGCGGGTATTCATTTGTTCGCCAAATTAGTTTTGGTATGAACGATATGGCATGGCATAGCATTACAGAACCTGTCGCTGACGAAGTTGCGCAGTTCGAGAATACTGCCATGGCCCCTACAGAACTATTTGACCCGGTTGAAACTAGTTGCATGAGCACTTCTTTTTCCCATATTTTTGCTGGAGGATATGGCGCAGGATACTATGGTTACAAATGGGCCGAAGTATTAGATGCAGATGCCTTTGATGCTTTCAAAAGTACTGGTGTGTTCAACAAAGAAACAGCAAATTCTTTCAGAAAAAACATTCTCGAAAAAGGAGGAAGCGAGCATCCCATGGCTCTTTATTTGAAATTTAGAGGAAAAGAGCCATCTATAGAACCACTATTAAAAAGAAGTGGACTAAAGTAAGTAAATAAAAATACAGTATTCGAGCTGCTCAATAATTGAGCAGCTCTTTTTTTTGGAAAATATTTATTTTTAACATAAGTGTAATATTAGTGTGTGCTTTAAATTTAAATTAGAACCATGTAAATCAGGCTTAATTACATTTATTCCATTTTCATAAGTGAAAAATTGACGTTTTTTTGATGCTTTTTTGATGAGTATGTTTAAAAATAGTATATATATGTGTCTTTTGTGTTGATAAACTGGGTTTTGCGGTTGAAATAAAATCAAAGATTTTACTTGGATTTATAGGTGGGGAATTTAATTTTGTCGGCGAATTTTAAACAACTAAAAACTACAAGTAAAAAATGGCTTTCATAACTAACGAAAAATTTTTGTCCACCGAGTGGATTAGCGCATACGCTTATTTAATACTAGGGAGTATTATTTTTGCTGTTTCTGATATTTTATTTGTAGTACCATACAAGTTAGCTCCAGGTGGAGTGTATGGAATTGCAACAGTTTTAAACACATTATTTGACTGGAAAATTAGTTACTGTACTTTTGCAATGGAAATACCCCTTGTCATAATCGGCACCTTAATTTTAGGTCCACGATTTGGTGCTAAAACCATTGTAAGCATTTCTATTATTCTTGCTACCGTTTGGTTTATGGAAACCTTTATTTCACCTGATTATGCAAAAGTAATTGCTGATCCTATGTTGAATACGATTGTTGCAGGAGTCTTTTATGGAATTTCAATTGGTTTTGTTTTTAAATCGAGAGCAACTTCTGGAGGCTCAGATATCATTGCCATGATTTTGGCTAAATATACTAAAATGTCACTTGGAAAATTAGTGATGATCGTTGATGGTATTATCGTTTTATTTACACTCGCTCAACCCAGCGAAACGGGAGCAATCGGATGGGAGTTCGCTATCTACTCTTTAATAATCATATATATTGAAGGGAAAATTATTGATATGGTAGTAAGTGGAGCGAATTATCACAAAACAGTGATGATTGTCTCAGAACAATACGAGGCCATTTCGTCTAAAATTAAAAATGATTTAGTGAGAGGAGCTACTATCTTTACAGGACAAGGTGCTTATTCGGGAACTGAGAAAAAAATGATATACTCGGTTATGAGTAGGAGGGAATTAGAAATACTAAAATTATACATTCGCGAGGTAGACCCTTCGGCATTCGTAAATGTGACAGAAGCAAACGAAATTTTGGGCGAAGGATTTAAATCTCTTAACGAAGAATAATTTAAAATATTTATTCCAAATCCTTTCTGGAATATGAAGGGATTTTTTTATTTTTGTGGAAGTGTCCAATCTTTATAAATCTTAATTGATAAAAAAAATTTATTGTTTGTAAGATGCTATATGCTGCTAAGTAGGCACTCATAGTGTTTGTTACACATCAAGGAATTGCAAGGGCACTAAAATATATCTGTAAAAAGTTGCAATATAATTTGATTTTCAAGAAAATTATTACGTATTTTGCGACCTGTTTGAAAAGCGTTTAAGGAAAAAAATAATCTGGACTATGTCAAGAGTTTGTCAAATTACTGGAAAGAGCGTAATGGTTGGGAACAATGTTTCTCACTCAAAAAGAAGAACTAAGAGAAGATTTTATCCAAATCTTTTCGATAAAAAGTTCTATCTTCCTGAAGAGGATCGCTGGATTGAGCTAAGAATTTCTGCTGCAGGAGTACGCCTAATTAACAAGTTAGGAGTAAAAGGTGCACTTACAAAAGCTCAAGAAAAAGGATTTATTAAAAAATACTAAAAAAGGCATATAAAATGGCTAAAAAAGGTAATAGAGTGCAAGTAATTCTTGAGTGCACCGAGCATAAGGAAAGTGGTATGCCTGGAACTTCAAGATACATCACTACTAAGAATAAGAAAAATACTCCAGATCGTATGGAGTTGAAAAAGTACAATTCTATTTTGAAAAAAGTAACTGTTCACAGAGAAATTAAATAATTGAGATATGGCTAAGAAAGTAGTAGCATCCCTACAAAAAGGTGAAGGCCGTGGTTACGCTAAAGTGATCAAAATGGTGAAATCGCCTAAGACAGGTGCGTATTCTTTTAAAGAGGAAATTGTACCAAACGAGAACGTAAAGGATTTCTTTGCTCAAAAGTAAAGATCTTCATATATTAGTATATTTAAAGCCTCCTGATTTTTATTAGGAGGCTTTTTTTTGTAGTACTATGGTATTACTTTTATTCTTTAGCTATAATTCATTTATTGTTAATTGCTTGTGAGTTCATTTTTTTGTACTTTAGCAGTCTAAAATTATTATAGAAAATGGGATTATTTGATAGTTTTTCAAGGTCAAAAAAAGAAAATCTTAACAAAGGACTTGCGAAAACAAAGGACAGTGTTTTTAAGAAGTTGACGAGAGTTGTTGTTGGTAAAACTACCGTTGACGATGATGTACTTGACGAATTAGAAGAAGTCCTTATTTCTTCTGATGTTGGAGTAGATACAACTTTAAAAATTATTGAGCGAATCGAAAAACGTGTGGCGCAAGATAAGTTTCTAGGCACATCGGAATTGAATCGCATTTTGAAAGAAGAGATTGCTGGTCTCCTGAAAGAAAATAGTAAAGGTGAACATATTGGCTTTGATCTGCCAAAATCTGAACATCCTTATGTAATTATGGTTGTAGGAGTTAATGGTGTTGGTAAAACAACAACTATTGGAAAATTAGCTTATCAATTCAAAAAAGCCGGAAAAAAAGTGACTTTAGGAGCCGCCGATACATTTCGAGCTGCAGCAGTTGATCAATTAATAATTTGGTCCGAAAGAGTTGGAGTTCCTGTTGTGAATCAAGGCATGGGAGCCGATCCTGCTTCAGTAGCCTTCGAAACGCTTACTCAAGCAAAAGCTAATGGTTCTGATGTGGTAATTATTGATACTGCGGGTCGCTTGCATAATAAAATCAACTTGATGAATGAATTGAGTAAGATTAAGCGTGTTATGGATCGTGTTATTCCAGGTGCGCCTCATGAAATATTGTTGGTGCTAGATGGCTCAACTGGGCAGAATGCCTTCGAGCAAGCAAAACAATTCACCTTAGCAACGGAAGTAAACGCACTTGCAATTACCAAACTTGATGGAACTGCAAAAGGAGGCGTGGTTATAGGGGTTTCAGATCAATTTAAAGTGCCTGTAAAATACATTGGTATTGGCGAGGGAATGGAAGATTTGCAAGTTTTTAGCCGAAACGAATTTGTTGATTCTTTATTCAATTAAAAAGAATCATTCAGTGATATTAGAATGACTGCCTATAAAAGGCGGTCTTTTTTCATTATAGAACTTATTATTTTGAATCCAAATGGGAAAAAGAGTTTTTTCTCTTAATTTTGTGGCTGTAATAGCGATAAAAGGAAATCTACAAATATGAATCAGACGAAAATAAATATTATTAGCTTAGGTTGTTCTAAAAATTTGGTTGATACTGAATTACTAATGAAACAACTCGATGCCAATCAGTTTCAGGTTAGCTGTGACGAAGAGGATAGTGATGCGAGAACAATTATTATTAATACCTGTGGTTTTATTGGTGACGCTAAGGAGGAATCTATTGATATGATTCTTCAATATGCTGATGCTAAAAAAGCTGGTGATATCGATAAACTTTTCGTTATGGGATGTCTGTCAGAGCGTTATCGTGATGATTTGGTGAAAGAGATTCCTGAAGTGGATCATTTTTTTGGAAAATTTGAATGGCCAGCAATTGTTAAAGAATTGAATAAGGATTATAAGCCTGATTTTAAGAATTTTAGAATGGTAACTACACCTAAGCATTTTGCCTATCTTAAAATTTCGGAAGGTTGTAATCGTTCCTGTTCCTATTGTGCTATTCCTATTATTACTGGAAAGCATGTTTCCAGGCCCATGGAAGATATTTTAGAGGAAGCAAGAGGTTTGGTTAAAGGTGGAGTGAAAGAATTGTTGGTAATTGCTCAAGATTTATCATACTACGGCTATGATTTGTATCAGGAACTAAAATTAGCAGAATTGGTCGAGAAGCTTTCAGAAATTGAAGGTTTAGTGTGGATTAAATTACACTATGCCTATCCAACACAATTCCCCTATGGAATATTGAAAGTGATGCGTGAGAATCCGAAAGTGTGTCGTTATTTAGATATTGCTCTTCAGCATTCTAGCGATAATATTTTATCTCTAATGAGACGAGGAATCGATCGCCATAAAACTGTAGAATTAATCAACAGAATCAGGGAAGAGGTGCCTGGTATTACTTTAAGAACTACAATGTTAGTTGGTCATCCTGGAGAAACAGAAGAGGATATAGAGGATTTAAAAGCATTTGTTTCGGAAATGAAATTTGAACGTTTAGGCGTCTTTCCATATTCTAACGAGGAAGATACCTTTGCTGCGAACAATTATGAGGATAATATCCCTCAAGAAGTTAAGGAAGATAGAAAGGATGCAATTATGGCTCTGCAGCAAGAAATTTCACGACAAGTGAATGAAAAAAAAGTAGGGGAAGAGCTGAAAGTAATCATTGATAGAAAAGATGAAGACTTTTATTACGGAAGAACAGAATTTGATTCTTATGAAGTGGATCCTGAAGTGCTGATTCCAAATAACGGTACAGCTCTAAAAATTGGTCAATTTTATCAGGTGAAGATTAATGATTGTGAGGATTACGATTTATTCGCAGAATTGATATAGCAAGAAAGGCAGATCGAAAGATCTGCCTTTCCTATTTTTAGAATAAACTTCCTTGAATCTGATACAAACCCGATTTTTTTAATTCGAAAAAGCAATCAGCACAAGCTTTTACATCGGCCAATGCATCATGAGCACCATCGAAGTCTTTATTAAATAAAAAATGGTGTAATTCGGTTAAGTTGGGCCATTTGTAACCACTTCTGCCAGGAATTTTGCACACGTTCGTAGTGGTTTTCATGGTGCAAATCTTAGGGATTTCTACAAGCTTGGTATTTATTTCTTTGCGAAGGAATTCTGCTCCAATAATTGCTTCGTCAAAGCTGATGTTGTGAGCAATAAGAAAATCGGCTTTATTTAGTACTTTTGAAAACTCACTTAAAGCTTCCGATAAATTAATACCTTCGTTTATAGCTTTTTGTGTTGATATACCATGAACATTGGAGGCTTCAGTAGGGATGATAAAGCCTTCCGGAATAACGATTCGGTTGGCTCTTTTTATTTCATGATCACGACTGTCATATAAAATCCATGCTAATTGTACCAGCCGTGGCCAGTTATCTAAATCCGTAAGAGGAGCACTCCATCGTTTAGGTAATCCTGTGGTTTCGGTATCGAAAAATAAATACATATTCTACGGGTTAAAAAAAAAGCTCCACGAAGGAGCTTTTTACGTTTATTCTCAAATATTTAAACCAAACCTTTAGCAACTTTTAAAGCAGCCTCATAATTAGGTTCTTCAGTCATTTCAGCTACATATTCCACATACTGTACTTTGTTCTCTTTATCAATAACAACAATACCACGAGCTAGCAGTCGCAATTCCTCAACAGCAAAGCCATATTTTAAACCGAAGTCTAACTCTTTATGATCGGATAGAGTAATTAGATTTGTAATGCCCTCAGCTCCGCAAAAACGACCCAAAGCAAAAGGAAGATCATTTGAAAGAGTAATGATTTGAATGTTAGAATCCAAAGATGATGCTTCCTTATTAAATCGATGAGTTTGTGCCGAACATACACTAGTATCAATAGATGGGAAAATAGATAAAATTTTTACTTTTCCATCAAAATCAGATAATTTTACTGGTTCTAATCCTTGATTTAAGGCGGTGAAATTAGTAGCAGTACTTCCTACTTTAACTTCTGTTCCTAAAAGTGTCATAGGATTGCCAGCAAAGGCGACTTTCTTATTATTTTTATTCATAAAATATTTTTTATTGTTGTTTCTATCAAAGATAATAATTGTTTTGAATTAATCTAGATAAAAACATTCAAGAATTCAAAAGCCGGATAACTCCGGCTTTTATTTATTCAACTTCTTTGTGTTGTTTTAGAATTTTAGTGGTAATTTTTTGCTTTGCTTTATCAAAGCCAACAGATATTGTATCTCCCTCAGAAATAGTAGCTTTAATAATTACTTCAGCCATTTCATCTTCCAAATATTTTTGAATGGCACGTTTTAATGGTCGAGCGCCAAACTGAACATCATATCCTTTTTCCGAAATAAAGTCTTTGGCTGCAGCTGATATTTTAATACCATATCCAAGGTCACTTACTCTCTTATATAAACCATCTAGTTCAATATCAATAATTTTATGAATGTCTTTTTGAGTCAATGAATTAAACATGACAAGATCATCAATTCTATTCAAAAATTCAGGGGCAAATGCTTTTTTAAGAGCTTTTTGGATGATACTGTTGGTGTAGTCATTCGATTCTGTTCCTCCAGTTTGAAAACCAATTCCTTTGCCAAAATCTTTTAATTCCCGACTTCCAATATTCGAAGTCATAATAATGATACTGTTCTTAAAATCAACTTTTCGCCCTAAACTATCGGTTAATTGACCATCATCAAGAACCTGAAGTAATATGTTAAAAACGTCAGGATGTGCTTTTTCAATTTCATCGAGAAGCACAACGGAGTATGGTTTACGTCTAACTTTTTCAGTTAGCTGTCCACCTTCTTCATACCCAACATAGCCCGGAGGAGCTCCAACAAGCCTTGAGACAGCAAATTTTTCCATGTATTCGCTCATGTCGATTCTAATCAAAGCATCGTTACTATCAAATAAGTAGTTGGATAATACCTTTGCTAATTGTGTTTTACCGACACCAGTAGGTCCTAAAAATATAAATGTTCCAATTGGTTTGTTCGGATCTTTTAAGCCCGCTCGGTTCCTTTGAATAGCTTTTACTATTTTACCAATGGCATCATCCTGTCCAATTACTTTGCCCTGTAGTTCTTTACCCATTTGTATAAGTCTGGATCCTTCGGCTTGAGCAATTCTTTTTACAGGAACTCCTGTCATCATGGCAACAACTTCAGCAATATCATCTTCTGATACTTTTTCCTTTTTAAGACTTAGCTCTTGTTCCCACTTGTCTTTTTCGCGTTCCAATTCCTCCGAAAGATTCTTTTCTTTGTCTCTAAAACTAGCTGCCAACTCAAATTTTTGAGCCTTCACCGCTTTTATTTTACTTTGACGGGTTTCTTCGATTTTTTTCTCAAGTTCCTCAATGATAACAGGAACATTAATATTTGAAATGTGAACACGGGATCCTGCTTCATCCAAAGCATCAATTGCTTTGTCTGGAAGGTGTCGGTCACTAATGTATCTGGATGTTAATTTAACGCACGCCTCGATGGCTTCTTTTGTGTAGTATACATTGTGGTGATCTTCGTAGCGATCTTTTATGTTGTTTAGAATTTCAACTGTTTCTTCAGAAGAAGTTGGTTCCACCATTACCTTTTGAAAACGTCTTTCTAAAGCACCATCTTTTTCAATGTTCTGGCGATACTCATCTAAAGTCGTTGCCCCAATACATTGGATTTCACCTCGAGCTAAAGCAGGTTTAAGCATATTTGCAGCATCAAGCGAACCGGTTGCACCACCAGCACCAACAATAGTGTGAATTTCATCGATAAATAAAATGATGTCATTGGTTTTTGAGAGCTCATTCAATATAGCTTTCATTCTTTCTTCAAACTGACCACGATATTTAGTTCCTGCTACAATGGAAGCCAAATCGAGAGAAACAACTCGTTTTCCAAAAAGAACACGAGAAACCTTTTTTTGTACAATTCTTAATGCAAGGCCTTCGGCTATGGCTGATTTACCTACACCAGGCTCTCCAATTAATATTGGATTGTTCTTTTTTCGACGACTTAAAATTTGAGCAAGACGTTCAATTTCATTTTCCCGGCCAACGATAGGATCCAGAGTACCTTCTTCCGCTGATTTTGTAATGTCAACACCAAAATTATCTAGCACGGGTGTTTCCGATTTTCCTCTTTGGCTTGGTCTTTTTGAATCTCCACCCAATCCACCTTTCCCCTCACGATCCTCAGGAGTGTAATCCGCTTGAGCCTTGGGGAAAAGTGTTTTGAGGTTTTCCTTTACCTTATTGTAATCGATAGAATTATTTTCAAGAACCTGAGTAACCAAGCTTTTTTCATCTTTTAATATTGCCAAAAGAAGGTGGCTTGTATCTATAGTTTTATTCTTTAGTGCTTTAGCTTCAAGATAAATTAATTTAAGCACACGTTCTGCAGATCGTTGCAAAGGGATGTTATTTTGATCTAATTCAGAAATAGTCTCCGATTTTAGATTTTTTTCTATGTTTTTTCGAATATCGTAAAGGTCAACTCCTAATGAAATTAGAATGTCAACTGCAATACCTTCACCCTCACGAAGAATTCCTAAAAACAAATGTTCAGTTCCAATTGCGTTATTTCCAAGCCTTTCGGCTTCTTCTTTGCTATAGGAGAGAACATCTTTTATACGAGGTGAAAATTTTGAATCCATATAGTAGTTCTTTAGTAATTTTACAAAATATGATAAATAGCGATTTTTCTTACTTACGCTATTTTTTAATTGTAGCATTAAAATAACGAAAAATTATTAGATACAAGCCTAAAATAACAATGATTTTTATCGATAAATTGCATCAAAAATAGGAATTAAACTAATAATCAAGCAATAAACAAAGATGGTCTAAATATTTATCTTAATTCGTTCATAAATATCATATTCATTCTTACACAAAATCTACATATTTTGTTACTTTTGTATTTCCGAGAAATGTATAGAATTTTAAAATAAATATAATGACTACGGGAGAGAGAATTATTCGTATTAATATAGAAGAGGAAATGAAATCGGCTTACATTGATTATTCAATGTCGGTTATTGTTTCTAGAGCTTTGCCAGATGTTAGAGATGGTTTAAAACCTGTTCATAGAAGAGTGCTATTTGGAATGGGCGAGTTGGGTACAACTTCGAATAAACCATATAAAAAGTCTGCTAGAATTGTTGGTGAAGTACTAGGTAAGTATCACCCTCATGGTGATAGCTCGGTATACATGACAATGGTTCGTATGGCTCAACATTGGTCATTACGTTACCCTCTTATCGATGGTCAGGGAAATTTTGGTTCAGTTGATGGTGATAGTCCTGCTGCTATGCGTTATACCGAAGCTAGAATGAACAAAATTGCGGAAGAAACCTTATCCGATCTCGAAAAGGATACCGTAGATATGACACCCAATTTTGATGAATCCTTGAAGGAACCAACGGTTCTTCCTACACGTATTCCGAATCTTCTAGTAAATGGGGCATCAGGAATTGCTGTGGGAATGGCTACCAATATGGCTCCACATAACTTGACTGACGTTATTGATGCTATTATTGCATACATCGATGATAACGACATATCAATGGATGATTTGATTCGTATTGTAAAAGCTCCGGATTTTCCAACTGGAGGTATTATATATGGATATCAGGGTGTTAAAGATGCATTCGAAACAGGAAGAGGTCGAGTTGTTGTTCGCTCTAAAACAAATATTGAAACAACGGATAATGGTCGTGAAAAAATTATCGTAACCGAAATTCCTTATATGGTTAATAAGGCGGAGCTGATTATTAAAACAGCAGACTTAATTAACGATAAAAAAATTGAAGGAATTTCCAACGTAAATGATGAATCGGATCGTAACGGTATGCGTATCGTTTTTGATCTGAAAAGAGATGCAATTGCCAATGTTGTTTTAAACAAGTTGTTTAAATATACACAGATGCAAACTTCTTTCAGTGTTAATAATATTGCCCTGGTAAATGGACGCCCTAAAATGCTGAATTTAAAAGATTTAATTTTGCATTTTGTTGAGCATAGACATGATGTGGTTGTCCGTAGAACTCAGTTTGAACTTAAGCAGGCAGAAGCCAAAGCCCATATTCTACAAGGCTTGATTATTGCACTTGATAATATCGATCAGGTTATTGCTTTGATTCGAGGATCTAAAACGCCCGATGAAGCAAAACAAGGTTTAATGTCTAATTTTGAGTTGGATGAACTTCAAGCGAAAGCAATTTTGGATATGCGATTGCAGAAACTTACTGGTCTTGAAAGAGATAAGTTGCATGCTGAGTACGAGGAATTAATGAAGTTAATTGATTACTTGAACTCCGTTCTTAATGATAAAGCCATTCGTATGGGAATCATTGAGGAAGAACTTCTTGAGGTAAAAGCTAAATATGGTGATGAAAGAAGAACCGATATTGTTTATGCTTCTGAAGAATTTAATCCAGAAGATTTTTATGCCGATGAAGAAATGGTGATTACTATTTCGAGAATGGGATACATAAAACGAACTCCACTAGTAGAATTCAAAACTCAGAATAGAGGAGGAGTAGGTTCTAAAGGAAGTATTACCCGAGAGGAAGATTTCCTAGAGCATATGATTATGGCAACAATGCATAATACAATGCTATTCTTCACCGAAAAAGGAAAATGTTTCTGGTTAAAAGTATATGAGATCCCTGAAGGAACTAAACAATCTAAGGGTAGAGCAATTCAGAACCTATTAAATATTGAACCAGATGATAAGGTAAAAGCCTACATCAATGTTCTTAATTTAAAAGAAGAAGAATATATTAATAATCACAACATTGTGCTTTGTACAAAAAAAGGTGTTGTTAAAAAGACTTCTTTAGAAGCTTATTCACGACCAAGAATTAATGGTGTAAATGCCATTACTATTCGTGAAGATGATCAGTTATTAGAAGCTAAACTTACGAATGGCAATAATGAAATTTTAATAGCTGTACGTTCTGGTAAAGCAATTCGCTTCGCAGAAAGTCAGGTTCGACCAATGGGAAGAACAGCATCAGGTGTTCGTGGAATTACTCTAAAAGACGAGAAAGATGAAGTAGTTGGCATGATTTGTGTTGAGAATGGGGAAGAAGATGTTCTTGTAGTTTCCGAAAACGGTTTTGGAAAACGTTCCAATATAGATGATTATAGGATTACAAATAGGGGTGGAAAAGGTGTTAAAACCATTAGTGTAACAGAAAAAACTGGTGATTTAATAGCAATTAAAGGTGTAACCGATAATGATGATTTAATGATTATCAACGAATCGGGAATTACCATTAGAATGGCTGTCTCTGATTTACGAGTAATGGGTCGTGCAACTCAGGGGGTTCGCCTAATTAATTTGAGTAAGAAAAATGATTCCATTGCCGCTGTAGCCAAAGTAAATTCATCAAATGATGATGATGAAATAAATTCAGAAGATTCAGAGGAAACTGAAGAAGGTGAAGTAAAAGAATAGATATTTAGACTAATTATAAAGAAATCAATCTTGAGATTAGTTAAAAAATAAAGATCTATTTTTGTTCAAGATTGTAATAAAAACTAAACATTGATTATGAGAAAATTATCATTCATTCTAGTTATGCTTATGTGTGTTGCAAGTGTAAGCGCTCAAAAAAGCAAAGTTACTGGAGCACAAAATTATTTAACTTCTGGTAAGTTAGATAAAGCGAAAGAAGCTATTGATGAAGGAATTCAAGACGAAAAATGTGTGTCATATGCTAAGGCATATCTTGTAAAAGGAAAAGTATATCAAGGGATTTTTGAAAGTCCACTTCCTGCTTATCAAAAATTAGCTGAAAAACCACTTGATGTGGCTTACGAAGCTTATATGAAAGCTCTTGAATTAGATGAAAAAGGAAAAATGCTTAAGCCTGTAAAAGCTCAGATGACTAACATGATTCCTGATTACACAAACCAAGCGGTAACATACTATAACAATGGTGATTATACTGCTGCTTTAGCCGCTTTTGAGAAAGTTTTAGAAATTGAAGCAATGGATATGTTTAAAGAAACTGCTACAATTGATACTGCAGTTATCTTTAACGCAGGTATGACAGCTCAAAAATCTGATGATTTGGAAAAAGCTGCTAAATATTATACCCAAGCCATTCAATATAATTATGGAGGAGCAAAAACTTATGCAAATTTATCGAAAGTATTAAGTGATGCTGGAAATAAAGAAGAAGCAGTAAAATATCTACACAAAGGATTTGAGCTATATCCAAATGACTCTTGGATGTTGGTAGAATTAATTAATTACTACATGTTAGGTGGAGAACCTCAAAAAGCTGCTGATTATCTAGATAAAGCAATTGAGATAGATCCTGAAAATGGTTCCTTTTACCGTGCGAAAGGAACTTTGTATGAGAAAACTGAAGAATATGCAAAAGCTGAAGAAATGTATAATAAAGCTTTAAGCATTGATTCTAAAGATTATGCATCTCAATATAGTTTAGGACTGCTTAAACTTAACCAAGCTATTCAAAAGCATAAAGTAGCTAATGAAATAATGGATGCTAAGAAGTACAATGAAGCAATTAAGGATGTGTATGCTATGTACGAAAAAGTAATTCCATATTTCGAGAAAGTTCTTGAAATTCAACCAGAGGAGAAAAATTCAATGATCACATTGAAAGAATTATATTTCAAACTTAGAAATGAGAATGAGGTTTATCTTCAAAAATACGAATCGTTAAAAGCGAAGTTAGACGGAATGGAATAACAAATAAAATAAAAGGAAGTTAAGGCTTCCTTTTATTTTAACATATCCTATTTAACGTAATGTTGATTATAGGACAAATTGTAATCGAAGAAAACATTCTTTATCTGGTAAAGATCCAATCAACTATAAGAACTTTTGTAAGATTTCAATTAATTTATGAGGATCAATAGGTTTTGTTATGAATTCATCAGCCCCAACATTAAAGCATTCCTCTTTTTCATTGTTCAAAGTAAAAGCAGTCTGTACAATAACTGGAAGTGTCTTGTTGTAAGATTTAATCTGTATAATAGCATCTAAACCACCAACTACAGGCATTTTCATATCCATCAGAACTAAGTCGATTTTTGGGTCATTTTTTTTACAAATATCTATAGCATCTTTGCCATTTCTAGCCCAAATTACATTTGCATGAGTTAATTCAATAATCGCATTAAGGTAATTGAAATTAGACTTAACATCTTCAGCAATTAAAATAGTACGGCCGCAATAATCAATGGATTCAATTCCAGAACCATCAATTCGAATTTTATATTCATTTCTATTACTCGTATCTCTTAGTAATTTTAGATTTGATTGTCCTGTGTTATGTACTTTAAAATAGAAATTTGAACCAATATTTTCTTTGGTATCAAACCAGATTTCGCCGTCTAAAAGTTCCACGATTTTTTTGCACAGTGTTAAGCCAATACCTGAACCTTCAAATTTCCTTGTTGAACTACTTTCTCCTTGTATAAAAAGATCAAATACACTATCTTCTTTTTCTGGTGAAATTCCAACACCAGTATCCTTTATGTAAAATATTGCAGTTGTTTGATTTTCGATAAAATACCCAATTTCAATTGTTCCTTTTGATGTAAACTTTATAGCGTTATCAATCAGATTGTTAAGTATTTGTATGATTTTGTTTTTATCGGAATAAATTTTGAAAGTATCACTATTATCTGGTAATGTTAACCTAAAATCAAGATCTGCTTTATTAGCATTAGCTTTGTGAATTTTAAATATATCTGTGATAATTGGGTTTATAACAAAAGTGTCTTTCTGAATACTCAATTGATTTGTTTCCATTTTAGAAAGATCAATTAAGTTATTGATAAGTTTTAAAAGTTTTTGGCTATTATTGGATATATTATTAATGAAGTTTTTTCTTTCTGTAATAGATATGTCACTATCTGATAGTAAGTTAGAAAATCCAACAATTGCATTTATTGGTGTTCTTATTTCGTGACTTATATTCGAAAGAAAAGCTGATTTTAAAAGTTCTGATTCACCAGCTACTTTCTTCGCTTTTTCGAGTTGATTTTTTGTTTCCTTAATGGTAATTAAGTCTTCTACTGATGTTTCATGAGAAATGCATGCTTTCAATGAAACTGAAAATTTAGACATCACATTTTTCAATTTTGTTTGATCAATATTGGTCCAAATTTGTTTTTTAAACGATGAGTAAAGTGCAAGTAACCCGATATCTTCTAGTAGAAAAAAAGTGATCACTCCCCCCTTCTCTGCTTTTAAGCCGATTTCTTCACTAATTTTTTCAGTTAATATGCATGAAAATGATGTGTTTTTTCCTCCAAAGTATTCTTCTATAAAATTAGGGTTACTTATAGTAGTTTTTTGGAGTTTAACAATTGGATGAGAATAAATTAAGCCTAATCCCTCCTGATTTTTATTCGAAGGAATAGCTCTATTTTGAACCCAAACTGCACCAAACTCAATATTTTTAAATGACATTAAAGAATGCAGAAACTCCTTGCAGTTTTCTTTCTTATCCAATGATTGTCCGATGGATAAGGATAATTCGTATAAAAACGAGATGTCTTTTAGTAAGTTTTGAGTATACATTTTAATCGAAGTATGAAAAACCTAGTACGACAGATTTATTTAATATTTCTGGATAACCTTCCCCGTTGGAATGAATTTCCCCAATTGAAAGGACTCCTTCTAAATCGAGCTGGATGTTATGATTTTTGAATTCATCAGATATTTGACCTAATTCAATACAAAAATCTGTATCCAGATGCCTTTCTCTTGAGATACAGTTAAAAATTAATGCATCAGATACTTTTACATTTTTTTCAATACTTTCACTTATTAATTTTCTAGGAATAGATTTTAAATCCTGCCTCTCCATGGTCATAAGATCAATTAAGGAATTTTGGTCAACATTGGCTGCACATTGTAAATAGCCTTCTTTAGAGACTCTAATTAGATCTCGTATGATGTGATTCTTACTTTCTTTATAAATACCAAATGGATAATACAAGGAGTACTGATCAAAATTTTGAGGATCTATATCAAGATCTAAAATTTCTTTCATGAAACGTTGATAGACTATAAAAGCATTTTCCCAATTAATTTCATAAATAAGATTTTTGTCTGTTTTTGTGGCTATAAAAGGACCAAACAGTTTTTTCCAGCTATGTACCGATTCACTGGTAATTTTAGTTTTTGTAAGAATAATCATAGTTCCCGATTGAAAGACACCATCATTACTAAACAAAATTTCCTCTTTATTGCCCGAATTTCTTCCTGCTCCACCACCTAAAAATTTAACATCGTTCCCTAAATAAGTATAGAGTAAACGAATGTCATCGGAGTTATTCGACGATATGCCAGATGTTAAAATATAAGCTGTAGAAAATTTTGTATCTCTAAAGTCGAAAATTTGTCTGGTGAAAGTTCCTGGCGAATCAAAATAAATCGATATGGTGTGCTTCGGAATTATCTTAATAATAACTCCATTCATGGATGTTTTATTTCTACTGATAATTTTAGGAAAAACACCACCTGCAAAATTTATATTTTTTCGATTTAGCAAGGTAATAAGTTCTTTAAGAGATATTTGTGCATCTTCACCGATAAGTATCAACGCAAAAAACTCCATAGAAAACTTCTGGTTTTCTATGGAATTTAAAATATCTTTTATCTCAGGATTCTCCAAATACATCGTCTCTTCTCTCTTTAGCAGTCTACAATCTTAGTAAAATTGTAATGATTTACCTGATGTTTTTCAATAAAATAAATTTATCTACATATATCAAGAAGTATTATATTTAAATATAAGAGCTGGAAAAGGGAAAAACAGCCTTAAATAGAACTTTAAAACTGTTTTCGATCCAATTATCTAATTTTTTTGAATGATTTATTGACCACTTCGCTTAATCTCTGCAATACTTCTTCTTTGCTCCCGGCACCGTTAACAATTTCGAATTTATTTTGTTTGGAATAATAATTAGTTACATTAATACTCCTTTTTTCAAATTGTTCTAGGCGGTGTATAATTATTTCAGTATTGTCATAGAGTCGTTTACCACGAGTTTTTCCTCTGTTTGATAAACGTTTTATAGATTCAAGAGTAGATACATCGAGATTGATTGATGAAGTAACTGTTGAACCTAATTTTCTCAAAAGCCCATCTAAAATGTATGCTTGAACTATGGTTCGGGGAAATCCTTTAAAGATAAATCCATTTGCATCTGGATGTTTTCGAATCTGTCTCTCAATCAAACGAATGGCAATTTCATCGGGTACAATATCACCTTTTTCAATATAGGTTTTAGCATTTTTACCCATTTCAGTGTCTTTTTTGATTTCCTGACGCATCAAATGTCCTGTTGAAATGTATTCTAAATTGAATTGTTCAGCTAATTTACGCCCCTGTGTACCTTTTCCTGAACCTGGAGGTCCTAATAATACAAGATTAATCCAAGATTTTTGAAGTGTGTGATCGATAATAGATGTTAATCGATCAAAAATTTGATCAATTCCCCCCAAACCATCAATACCATGATAAATATCTTTTTCCTTATAGAAATTAGCAACAGGAGCTGTTTTAGTATCGTATTCTTGCAATCGAACAGTAATAACTTCTTCGGTGTCATCAGCTCTATTCTCTTTTTTTGCACGATCTAGTAAACGACTTCGTAACTGATCGGAAGGCACATTTAAACTTAACATACAGTCAAGTTTTGTATTCATTTTCAGTAGTAAACCTTCTAGAATATATGCTTGCACAGTTGTTCGAGGGAATCCATCAAAAAGGAAACCATTCACCTCTTTATTGGTTTGAATGCGCTCTTCAATAATTTGGACAATAATTTCATCAGGAACTAGTCCTCCTTTTTTAATGATATCTTTTGCTTGTAGACCTAAATCTGTTCCTTCTGCAATTTCACTTCTTAATATATCTCCTGTTGATATATAAGCAAGATTGTATTTTTCCACAAGCATTTTTGATTGTGTTCCTTTACCGGCTCCAGGAGGGCCAAAAAGTGCAATATTCAGCATGTATAGAAATTTATATTTGTTATGATTGTTGTAAAGTCAAATTTAATAAAAAATACATTTTATGATGTGTTTTTGAAGAAATGTTCTGATGGAATTATTTTAGAAACATGAGAAATGAAAACTTACGAGCTGTATTTTGAGCAAAAACACTTAAAGACCAGCATAATAGATGCAGAATTCCTAAAAATAAGAAAGTAGGAAATACGGGGCCATTCCAAAATGAATAATTTGATATGGCAAAGAATATATATCCAATTATTAAAAAAAAACTTCCAATAAATTCAAATCTCCAAACAACAATTAAACCCAAAAGCATGATGATATTGGCTACAAATAACTTAATTTCTTGTATTGTCATCGAATGTATGTTAGGCGATCCAATTTCAATTGCAAACCAAATAAAAAATAGGAATAAAAAAATTCCTAAAAAACGTGCTATCCAGCGAAGTATGGTTATGATTAGTTTCAATTCAACTTATATTTTTAAAGGTTATCAGATCTATAAATAGGTCTCTATCAAATATAAATGAATTAATATTCAATTGAAAATTACCGAATTGGAATAAAATCAAAAAAAGTTTTTGTGATTTTATTCCAATTGCATTATCAATTTGATTATTAGGCTGTTTAAGTTGACATTCGTTGTGTAATGTCTTATATTCTAGTATGGAAATTATTTAAGTAAATGAATGATTATGAAGGCAAATTTTTTGTGTCCGAATTGCAGAAGCTATCTAAATGTGGGGAAAAATATTGTTGTTGTTGTGAAAAATGCAAACGGCGATAAAGGAATTTTGCTACTAAGTATTCAACTGGGAGATTATAAAATTAAAAAGCATGCTAATTTTGACATTGAAGATGACGAGATTATTAAAATCTATTGCCCCTCCTGTTCCAAAAGCATAAAACATGATAGCGTATATGATAATATTTATAAAATATTAATGCAAGACGAAGAAGATCAGGAATATGAAATTCTTTTTTCAGGCATATATGGAGAAAGGTGCACTTATCAAATTCGGGGTTGTAAAGTTTCATCTTTTGGTGAAGATGCTGGTAAATATTTGGATTTAACCATCTAATAGATTCCTCGTTTAGTTACCTGAAATAAAAAGGCATAAAGTATGATTTTATTGCTAATGACTTAATACAGGAAGCGAAAGTTTAAATCGTATGCAAATGATTCGAATCATGATGATAAAACTAATGGTTATGAATTGATTTAAAGAAGAATTAATACCTGCAGAATTAAGGAAAATAAATAAAATTCCTCCAAATAAACAGGCTGTCGCATAAATTTCTTTCCGAAAAATTAAAGGAATGTCATTGCAAAGTGTATCTCGAATAACTCCTCCCATTACAGCCGAAAATAGGCCCATTATTATGGATAAAAAGGGATGAATTCCCAAACTTAAAGACTTTTCAATTCCAATAATTGTAAATACTCCTATTCCAATTGTATCAAATAAAAACAGGGTTTTTTTTAATTGCATAATATATGCTTTAAACAAAAAAGTAAGTACAACTCCAATGGATATAACCGTTAAATAGTTGATATCACTAATCCACCCCACGGGAAAATTACCTAATATTACATCACGCAGAGTTCCTCCACCAATAGCGGTAATGAAACCTGTGAAATAGGCACCAAAAAGATCAAGTTTTTTGTTGGCTGCCGATAAGGTTCCACTTATTGTAAACACAAGAGTTCCTACTAAATCCAACCCATACAAAACGGTCATAGCTTATTTTAAAAATTCACACAAAAATCTATAAAATAATTGAATTCCAAAGAAAAGGGTGAAATTTAATTTCACCCTTTTTCTTATCTATTTGTTTTAAGGTTATTTACCCTTGCGCATCAACAACAGCAATGGCTGTCATATTAATGATTTCGCGTACTGAACATCCCATTGGAATAATATGAAATGATTTGGCTGTCCCTAATAAAATAGGGCCAATATTTTCCGATCCACCCAGATCTTTCATTAATTTATAAGCAATATTTCCTGAACTTAAGTTGGGGAAAATAATGGTATTCACATCTTTCCCTTTAATTTTTGTAAAGTTAAAAGTAGAATCGCGTAAATTTTTGTCCAATGCAAAATTAAGTTGCATCTCACCATCTACAAGTAAATCAGAATGATTTTCGTGCAATTTTGTGATCGCTTTGTTTACTCTTACCGGACTTCCTTTTCTTACAGATCCGAAATTAGAATAAGAAACCATTGCAATTACCGGATCGATGTTAAAGCTTTTTAAAGCTCGCGCAGTACTAAGCGTTGTATCAACCAAAGACTCGGCTGTTGGTTCGGCATTTACTGTAGTATCTGCAAAGAAAAGAGGGCCTTTTTTGGTCATGATAATATTCATTCCTACTAAAGTTTTCATTCCTTCCTCGATACCAATTACTTTCCGAGCAACTTTTAGGGCTTCAAAATAACGGGTCGCATATCCAGAAATAAATGCATCTGCATCGCCATTTTCCACCATCATAGCACCAAAATAATTTCGGTCAAACATTTTTTCGATAGCTTCTTTATCTGTTAAACCTTTTCGTCCACGTTTTTCGCACAATACATTGGCAAAGTGATTTCGTCGTCCCGCTTCCGAATCAGATCTAATATCTATAATCTCAGCACCTTCGAGATCTAAATCGTTTTCTTTGATAATTCTTTTTATATTCTCTGGATTTCCTAATATAATAGGTTTTGCAATGCCATCATGAAGAACGATTTGTGCAGCTTTTAGGATATTAAAGTTATTTCCTTCGGTAAAAACAACACGTTTTGGATTGCATTTTGCTTTATCAAAAATTGTTCTGATTAATTCATTTTCTGTCCCTAAACGGTGTCTTAATTCTTCAGCATAGGCATCCCAATCGCTGATTACTTTTCTGGCTACTCCCGAGTCTACAGCAGCTTTTGCAACGGCTACAGCAACGGTTGATACCAATCTTGGATCCATTGCTTTGGGAATAATATAATTACGTCCAAATACAATATTGGCTTCGTTATAAGCTGCATGAACCGATTCGGGAACAGCTTCTTTTGCAAGTTTTGCGATAGCATGCACCGAAGCTATTTTCATTTCCTCGTTAATAGCGGTTGATCTAACATCTAAGGCTCCTCTAAAAATGTAAGGAAATCCTAAGACATTGTTAATTTGATTAGGATAATCTGACCGCCCAGTAGCAACGATTACACCTTCTTTTGCCTCAATAGCTTCATGGTAATCAATCTCAGGATTTGGATTTGCCAATGCGAAAACAACAGGATGTTCGGCCATACTTCTCACCATTTCCTGATCTACGATTCCACCTACCGATAGTCCCAAGAATACATCGGCATCAACCAAAGCTTCTTTTAGTGTGGTGATATCACGCTTAGTGACAAATTGTTTTTTTTGTTCTGTTAGATTAGTTCTTTTGCTATTTATTACACCACGACTGTCACACATTACTACATTTTCGGGTTTAACCCCCAATGCAATATAAAGTTTGGTGCATGATACGGCAGCAGCTCCAGCTCCGTTAACAACCACGGAAACATCTTCGATTTTTTTATGGTTAATTTCAAGAGCATTGAGTAACCCTGCTGAAGAAATAATAGCAGTTCCATGCTGATCATCGTGCATAACCGGGATATCCAATTCTGCTTTTAGTCTTTTCTCAATTTCGAAACATTCAGGAGCTTTAATGTCTTCTAGGTTAATTCCTCCAAAGGTTGGAGCAATCATTTTTACTGTTTCTATAAATTTATCTACATTACTTGTATCAACTTCAATGTCGAATACGTCGATATCAGCAAAAATTTTAAATAACAAACCTTTACCTTCCATTACAGGTTTACCTGCAAGTGCACCTATATTACCCAAACCTAAAACTGCTGTTCCATTTGAAATTACTGCAACCAGATTCCCTTTTCCCGTGTATTTATATGCATTTTCAGCATCCTTTTCAATTTCTAAGCAGGGTTCTGCAACTCCAGGACTGTAAGCTAGACCTAAATCGCGTTGAGTTCTGTATGGTTTTGTGGGTATAACTTCTACTTTACCTGGACGGCCTTCTGAGTGATACCTTAGGGCATCTGATATGCGGCTTTTAGACATTATTTAAGTATTTTGGATATGATGAATAAATATTTTTCAATCAAGCGATTGAATAAACAAATATGGGAATTATTGTTATTAAACTATTGGCTAATTACCTTAAAAACAAACAGAAGTCGGCATCGTTTTGAATATCTGTTAATTAGGAATAAATAAGAATAAAGGAAAAATTCTAGATTTATCGCGTTGGAATTCTCATACAAATCTATTTTTTTATTTATCCTAATTTCCAGTGATGAAGAAAGAATGAGCAAAGTTATTTTGAATCAGAAATGTATTATCGAAGCTCTGTTGATTGCCTTCTGAATCTTGAATTATGATTTTTTCTATCTTCCATTCTCCATTTTCCGATTTTTTCTTGAATAGCATTCGTCCGAGTAGGAAAGCAGTCTGTGATTTTTTCCTATTTATACATGATGTGTTGAGGATCACATTGCCTGATGGAGAGATAAAATAAATAGTTACCCGATTTAATCCGTATTGAGAATAGGCTTTTAACGAGAAAAACAAGGTTTCGGAGGAACGATTTACATTGATAGAATTTTGGACTAAACTAATGGATTCCAGACTAAACTTGGAACTATTTCTCACATTTAGTTTATCTCCGTAGCTAAACAGATGAAACAAGAGAAATAATAAAAGTAAAGCTAGCTTGGAAAAACTATCAGTAAAGGAAAAGCGGTTCAATATGTTCATTGTAAATGTTTGGCTAAAATTAGAATAATTATTAGCTGAGCAAACAAAAAGGGATACCTAAAAGAGGTATCCCTAATCAATTTATATTTTATCTATACAATTATTTCAATAATCCTTTTACTGTTGAAATAGTAGAAGCAATATCTTCACGACTTGGAGCTATTGTTTTTGCTTTATTTAATTCAACAATCGCTTTTTGATAAAATGAATTGGCTTTAACTGATTCTTCTTTATACTTTTCAGGTTCAGTATTTGCTACCGGTGTAGCCGCTTGCATAATTTTAGCACCTTGATTGTAGTATAATGTACCTAAGCTAAACAATGCGTCAGCTTGATATTTCGATTTGTCGGTTGCAGCTTTCTGATATAAAGTTTGTGCCGCTTCAAATTCATTAGCTTTTTGGGCTTTTTGTCCTTCTATTAAATAATGTTTCGCAAGAGCTTTAACTAATTTGGATTTTTTAGTTGGGCATGCTTCAATACCTTCTTCTAAGGTACTTACCATTTCTTCAGATTTCTTTTGATTTTTTTGAGCGATTGATTTATAATAATACGCAGTTGATTTTTTGTAATTATTTTCAATCGATTGGCCAAAATAAAGTTCTGCCTTAGCATAGTCTTTTATTTTGATGGCACAATAACCTGAATTGAAAACTAAAGCAGGATCATCAACGGTATCCTCAGCACCTAAGAATTTTTCGTAATTTGCAAGAGCTGATTTATAATCTTTCGATTTCAGTGCGGTGTTTCCATCATTTTTAAATTGAGCTGCTGATTGAGCAAAAACACCAACTGCACTTAAACAAACCGCAATAATCAGAATAATTTTTTTCATACTAATGTAACTTTTATGATTAATCAATTAATTAATTTTCTTTTAAAACAAGCCTAAAAATAGCGATTTCGAATAAAAATAACGAAGAAATAAGCTTACTTTTTTTCATTCTTTTAAAAACATTTCAGAAAGTTTAATTTCCTTTTCTACAAAATATTCACTCCCGATTACATAAAAATCATATTTTGTAAGGTTATTACTTTCTACTATTTCTTTCAATTTTCTGGTATATGTATCACCTAGCTCAGAATAACGATTCAATAAAGGAATTAAAATGAATGGGTTATCAGATTCAAATCGTTCTTGTCTGAACTTTTGATATGCATCAACTCGAGCAATTGTTTCGAAGTAATCTTTTACCGAATCTTCAATTGAAGCATAACTTTTCACATAAATGCTTGTAGAATCTCTTCCTACAAGGGCCTTTATTCGGTTTTCGTCTGAATTGTATGACCATATTCCAAAAATATTATTCCCATCCTTTAGAAATCGAGATGATCCCCAACCAGATTCTAATGCTGCTTGTCCGAGTACAATACTAACGGGATGCGGTTTTAATCGTATTTTTAATTCTTGTATTTCCTTACAATTATATGTGTCAAACAGTTGACAAATAAAAAGGCTATCTGTTTTCAGCATAGAAGGGTTCTTCTGTAACCAGTTTTCGATGTGCTCTATTCTGCTTATTTTTTGAGATAAAGAATGTTGAGCAACAAGTATAGAAGGCAATAGCATTTCTACAAACTTCTGCTTCTTCTCATCTACCTCTAAGTTTCGTAAAGAAATTACTTTAGTGTATATATAAGGAACTACCGTAGAATCTGTAATGGTATGAATATCATCTTTGGTTTCTATTAAAGCATATTGAGGTTTTATGGATATTTGCCGAAAAGTACTTACTTTTTTACAGCTCACAAGAAAAATTCCCAGACAAATAAAGAAATATATTATGGTACGCATCACTAGTTATTTTAAGCTTCTTAAAGTAATTATTTCTTTTACTGAATTAACTTCACTTGTCAAAATACGGACTTAACATAGTATGTGACAAAAAAAATCAGGAATAAGAAATTCTTGATTGTACGAATAAAAAGCTTAATTAGTTCGAAATAGGGACAAGAATAAGCTCACCAAAATCGGCAGCTGGTTCATTAAATGAGTCTTCTAATTTGATATTTTTTTCTATAGCCATTATGGTACGAATGACACCGCCATGAGTAAAAACGGCAACTTTATTGCAATCCTTACTTTTAATTTCATTCCAAAATTCCAAAACCCGATCACGCAGCATTACAAAGGACTCTCCGTTGGAACACTTTTTATTTACAAAATCGTTCATCCAAACCTGAAGCAGGGGATCTTTTATTTCGTCCCATACTTTACCTTCCCAATCGCCAAAGTTAAGTTCCATTAACCTTAAATCTTCTTCTACTTTTTCGCCAAAAATATCAGTAGCCAACTGTTTTGCTCTGTTTAAGGGACTTGTAATAACTAGATCAAAATCAATATTTTTTAGTTTTTCTTTTATTAATTCCAACTCTTTAGGATAGCTATCAGCCAATTCAACATCTTTTTGTCCATAGCAAACGCCTGGCTCCACATTTACTTTTGTATGTCTGATTAAATATATTTCCATTTTTTATAGTGCTTGATTATAAATTATCATATAGGATAGGTAAAATACGATTTCGCAAACTTGTTGAGTGGCTCCAATGCAGTCGCCAGTAAAACCACCTATCCATTTTTTAAAATATTTACCTAGCAAAAATTTAGCTAGAAAAACAGGAAGGAGAACTAGAAAGAATTTAGCATTCCCCAGCAGTGCAATAGGCAATACGCCAGTAAGTAACATGAAAATTAAATTCTTTTTCGATAATTTTTGAGAGTAATCTTTTGCTTTTGAATTTTCGGTTCTTGCATATTGATGTGTATTTACCAAGCTAGCGGCAAACATTCTAGATACTGAGTGAGCTGCAATTAAAATAATTGGCAATTCGTTGGCAGAAATAGAATATTGACAAAAGAACTTGGTCATTACTAGAAAAACTATGCCAGTAACACCAAATGCACCAATTAAGGAATCTTTCATAATTTCCAAAATTCGTTCTCGTGTCCAACCACCACCAAAACCATCACAAACGTCCATAAAGCCATCCTCGTGCAATGCTCCAGTGAACAAAACAGTAGCTCCCATGCTCAACATCACTGATAAATTAAATGGAAAAACCAGGTTGGTTAAATAAAATACTAAGCCAGCCACACTACCAATAATTATCCCCGATACAGGAAAATATTTTATGGCTTCGTGCTGATATTCTTTTTTGAATTGTGCCCACTTGGGAAAAGGCACTCTGGTGAAAAAAGAAAGTCCTGTAAAAAATATGTCTAATTCTCTTTTCATTTACTAGTTTATAATTTGGTCACTATTGGTAACTCCAGCATCCTCAAAGCTAGCCATTTGATTTAGAAAATTCACCGCCGATTCTATAATTGGATAGGCTACAGCAGCTCCTGTTCCTTCGCCCAATCTCATTCCCAAATCTAGAATTGGCTCAGCCTCTAAATGCTTCAAAAGGTATTTATGTCCATTTTCATTTGATTTATGTGTGAAAATGCAATAATCCAGAATGTTCGCATTTAGTTTTGATGCTGCCAAAAGTGCTGCACTAATTATGAAACCATCAACCATAATAAGCATTTTAAGTTCGGCAGCTTTCAGCATGGCACCAACAATCATAACAATTTCGAAACCTCCAAAATAAGTTAAAATATTTTCTGTCGTATGATCTCCTTTGTAATTATCAACAGCTTTTTTCAGAATTTCATATTTCTTTTTTAGGCCTTTGTCATCCCAGCCAGTTCCTCGTCCTACGCATTCTTTTAAATCAATATCTGCCAAAAGATTCAATAAAATAGCCCCCGAAGAAGTGTTTGCGATTCCCATTTCGCCAAAGCCAATAATGTTAGATCCTTCGCAATGTATTTTTTCGCAAAGATCAGCACCTCGTTTCATTGCTATTTTAAATTGTTCATTGGTCATTGCAGAACCTCTCAAATAACTTTTGGTTCCATAATCAACCTTCGCATCAATTACGCCTGAATTTTTCTCAAAATCATAATTTACCCCTGCATCGACTATTTTAATATCGATTCCATTCTGCTCGCTAAATACATTAATAGCAGCACCCCCGCCAATAAAGTTAGCGACCATTTGCCATGTTACTTCTTGAGGATAAGGACTTACACCATCTAGAGCAATTCCATGGTCGGCAGCAAAAACAATAATTGTTGGTTGTTTTAATTCCGGACTAAGTGTATTTTGAATGCAGCCAATTTTTACGGCTAATTGTTCTAATACTCCTAAGGATCCGAGGGGTTTTGTTTTCAGATCAATTTTATGTTGAAGCGGTTTTTCTAATTCTTGATTTGGTTTACTTATGTTGAAATTCATATTAGTATCGAGTTAAATTTTTAACCTATTAGTTCAGATTCTTTCGATTCGCTTACTCCTGCGGTTTGAAAAGAAGCCATTTTATTAATAAATTCTACTGCACTTTTTACAATTGGAAAACATACCATTGTACCTGTTCCTTCTCCCAAACGCATTCCAATATCCAATATAGGTTTAGCCTGCAAATAATTTAGCATTTTAATGTGTGCCTGCTCGTTCGATTTGTGAGCAAACAAGCAATATTCCAATACATTAGGGTTTATTTTTGAAGCTGCAAGTAATGCTGATGTGATGATAAAACCATCAATTAACAAGGTCATTTTTAGCTCTGCAGCTTTCAACATTGCACCTGCAATCATCACTATTTCAAATCCACCAAATTGTGTCAACACATCAATTGCATCATTTCCACCTTTGTATTGTAGCAATGCTTCATTCAATAGTTCAAATTTTGATTTCACACCTTTCTTATCAAGCCCAGTACCTCGGCCTACACACTCAATCAATGGAATGTCGGCTAAAACACTTAGCAAGAGTGCTGCTGAAGATGTATTTCCAATGCCTTTTTCTCCAAAAGCTATAAAATTACAGCCCTCTTTATTGATATTTTCAATGATTTCAGAACCTCTTTTGAGTCCTTCCAGACATTGATCTTTAGTCATAGCAGGTCCAAAGCGATAATTTTTAGTTCCGTAGTCAATTTTTTTATTGATAATTGATAGCGAAGGATCAAAATCATGATCAACACCAGCATCAACAACTTTAAAATCAATTTTATGTTGTCTGGCAAATACGTTAATGGCAGCACCACCTTGCATGTAATTGTAAAGCATTTCATAGCTCACCGATTTTGGATAAAAACTTACTCCTTCATCTGCAATTCCATGATCTCCTGCAAATACTATTACATTAGGATTCTTTATTTTAGGCACTAAACTTTCTTGAATTTTTCCAATTTTAAAGGCAATTTCCTCTAACATTCCCAATGAACCAAGAGGTTTGGTTTTGCCATTGATTTTTTTCCACAACTCTCCATCCAATTTTGTTGACAAAGAAGGTATTTTATATTCCATCATGCTTATATATTATTTATAACCATACTATTTTTATCTAAAAAGATAAAAATGAATAGATTTTTATTCTTTATTTAGTTAATTTCTAATTGAATTAACTTGTGCTATTTTGTATTTTTAATATCAAGGGGAATTCCTGAAATAATTAAGGTTACACGATCTGCTTTATTTGCAATATATTGATTAATACTTCCTTGTAGATCGTTGAATCTCATTGCCATTTTATTTTCGGGATGTCCGCCTAATCCTAATTCATTGGTTACAATTATCCAATCGCACTCTTGGCTAAATAGTTTTTCCAATTCTTGACTTGCTTCGAACATTGACTTTTTATCGTCCTCTCCATTATCAAAAAATAAATTATTTAACCATAAAGTAATGCAATCAAGAAGGACAAGTTTACCTGAAAAATCATGCTGGCTTAAGTACTTCTCTTCCTCAATGGTAGTCCACTGATTTCCACGTCTTTTTTTGTGAATTTCAATTCGTTCTCGATGATTTTCGTCCCAGATTCGGGATGTTGCCAGGTAAAGAGGATGATCGCTTTGTGACAATGCCTGTTCTTCGGCAAATAAACTTTTTCCTGAACGCTGACCTCCAGTTATTAAATGAATCATGCTCCAATTTATTTAAATCGATGTGTTTTCGACTTGTAATTTTAAAAATGTGAAGTTACAAATTTATGAAGCTAGCAGAAATTTAATCTTTCTTTTTTACAGCAGTATTTCGTAGGGAAAATGCACCGCTACGATAATAAGAATAGCCACAAAACATACAGAATGATTAACGTACCGGAGTTTATTCATATCTTTCTGTTCAATGGGACGTGGATTTTTACCAATCAGTGGTTTTTCTACTCTTTTTCCATAATAATCATGTGCACCTCCAAATTGACAATTGAGAATTCCTGCCAAAGCTGATTCTGGATAACCTGCATTTGGACTTGTATGGGCACGACCAAATTTAAACAGGTAAATAAATCCCCTGGAACTACCACTAAGTAAAACCATTAACAATGCAGTGATTCGTGCAGGAATAAAATTTGCCACATCATCAAGTCGTGCTGCCACTCGCCCAAACAAAAAATATTTTTCATTTTTATAGCCAATCATGGAATCCATAGTATTAATCATTTTGTAGCACATCATTCCTGGAATTCCTCCAATAGCGTAGAAAAACAAAGGTGCAACTACACCATCCGATAAATTTTCCGATAAGGTTTCAAGTACAGCTAAACGTATTTCTTGTTCGGATAGTTTGGAGGTATCTCGTCCTACAATCCAGGATAATCTTTTTCTTCCTGCTTCTATCCCTTTTTCATTCAGATACTTACAGACTTCAAATCCTTCTTGCAATAAACTCTTATTCGCGAGTCCATAAAAAACCATAATCGAACTGAATAAAATATAAACCGTTGCATTCCAATTCGAGAGAAGATTAGAAATGAAGAATAAAACAAAATATGTACTTGCAGCTAGTCCTAAAGCCATTATTGCACCTTTGAACAATTGATATTTTCCCTTATTCAAGTATTTGGTAAAAAAAGAAATTGTGTTTCCAAATAATACAATTGGATGTGGTAATTTTCTGGGATCACCAAAAATAAGATCCAAAATATATCCAATCAGTAAAGGGAGTATTATGAATTTAATTTGCTCCATTGAGAAAGTGCTTCGATTAATAATTGATTTTTTTCTTCGCTTTGAGTGGCTACTCTAAAAAAAGAAGAATTTAAGCCTCGAAAGTTGGCTGCATCTCGAATTAGGATTCCAAAATTATAAATTAGATGCTTTTTTAATTCAAAAGCAGTCGATTTTTCTAGTTCAACCAAAAAAAAGGATGTTTTTGAAGGATGAATTTTGAATCCTGAAATTTCGTTTATTTTTTCAGTAAGTTTTTTGGTTGCTGATTTATAGAAACTTATGGGAGGAAGAAAATTGTTTTTATGAGCTAAAAGGTATTTTCCAGCCTCAATTGCTAGTGAATTAACCGTCCAGGGAGCCTTGTAGAATTTAATATTCTGTACCATTGCCCGGTTTGTAATTAAATATCCCAATCTCAGGCCGGGAATTGAGAAATTCTTGGTTAGTGATTTTACTAAAATCAAATTTTGATGCTCTTTGAGTAAATTGATGCAGGAGTCAATTTTATCGGTAAAATCGATGTAGGCTTCATCTACAATAAAAGTGGATTTTGAATTCAATTTTATCATTTCATCCAATTCTTCCAATGAAAGGATACTGCCAGTTGGATTATTTGGATTGCAGATCCAAACCAAGCCTTCTTCAAAAATAGTCTTGCCATTTAATTCTGACCAATTAATAAAGAAAAGCTCATGGTTATTAACCTTACAAGCATCTTCATATTCTGAGAAGGTAGGAGTTACGATGCTGGATTTTGATTTATAAAAACACTGTGCAATAAGGTAAAAAGCTTCAGTTGCACCATTTGTTGCTATTATTTGATCTGGATTTACTCCTAAGTCTTTGGACAGTGCATTTACCAAACTTTCAGCTGATGCTTCTGGATAGGATTGAATTTTATCCCAATTTTCAAATAAATAGTGCTTTAGATCTTCAGATTTACCACCAAACCAAACATTTGTGCTAAAATTCGCAACTATGCTATGTTCGTATTGATAACCATCATCACCATGTCCGTGTAACATCTTCTAATATAGTGTTTTATAAATGTTAATATTCTTAATTGTAAGCTGTTTATGCTGGTGTTTTGCGGTTTTATTTATTGGAATAAAGCAAAGAGTTTACATTTGCAATTACACATGTAAACTCCAGAATCAGCAATTAAAGAATTATTTCTTTAATTTAACAAGCTCTATTACTGCAACTTAAGAGCTCCAATTAAATCAGTTATATTTTCCACCTGATGTCTTACCATATAGTCCCGAATTCCTTCAACAATCTTAACTGTTACTTGAGGATCGATAAAGTTCGCAGTTCCTACTTGAAAGGCAGAAGCTCCTGCAAGAATAAATTCGATAGCATCTTTTGCATTCATTATACCTCCTAAACCAACAATGGGGATATTAACAGCATTAAAAACCTGCCAAACCATTCGTAAAGCTACTGGTTTTAAGCAGGGGCCAGATAAACCTCCTGTAATTGTTGATAAAAGAGGTTTTCTACTTTCTGAATCGATTGCCATGCCTAGCAATGTATTAATAAGTGATACGGAATCAGCTCCTTCAGCTTCAACAGCTTTAGCTATTTCGCTTATATCGGTAACATTAGGCGATAACTTTACCATTAAATGCTTTTTGTAAACTTTACGAACCTCACTAACAACTGAAGCAGCTGATAAACTACTAGTACCAAAAGCCATGCCGCCCTCCTTTACATTAGGACAAGATATATTCAATTCTATGGCAGGGATTTTATCCAGTTCATTGATCATTGCAGCTGTTTCAACGTAGTCACTTATGGTTGAGCCCGAAACATTCACTAAAATATTGGTATCGTAATGATTAATTCTAGGATAAATCTGATCGCAGAAATATTCAACCCCTTTGTTTTGCAAACCAACAGCATTAAGCATTCCAGATGGTGTTTCAGCCATTCTAGGATATGCATTTCCTTCCCGATGATGTCTGGTAGTTCCTTTTACAAGAATGCCTCCTAATTGATTAATATCGATAAAATCTTCGAATTCTTCACCATATCCAAATGTTCCGGAAGCAGTCATTACCGGATTTTTAAGAATCAGATCCTTAAGTTTTACTTCCAAATTTACCATTTTAACTCATTTATATTGAACACCGGACCTTCGGTGCATGTACATATATTACCTCTTTTTGTATCGGTTACACAGCATAAGCAGGCTCCAATACCGCAAGCCATTGTGTTTTCGAGAGAAACTTCGCACGGAATGTTATTACTTTTAGAATACGCAGCTACTGCTTTCATCATGGGTTCTGGACCACAAGTAAAAGTGTAATCAAACTTCTCGTTTAGCACTGAATGTTGTGTGGGATAGCCTTTTTCACCAATTGAACCATCCTCTGTAGTAACGAAAATGCGACCATATTCTTTGTACGGATCTAATTCAACCGCATCGAATGCAGAACGAACACCCAATAGGGTTGTTACTTCGTTTCCTGCATCAGCAAGCTGTTTAGCTAGGTATAGCAAGGGTGCTACACCACAGCCTCCACCAATCAAAAGGGTTTTAGCGTTTTTAGGGATGGAATATTGATTTCCTAATGGGAAAATTAGATTAAGCTTTTCGCCAATGTTTAACTCGCTGAGTTTAGCTGTGCCTTCTCCAATTTTTTTAATGTATAATTTGATGATATTTTTCTCGTAATCAACAAAATGGATGGATAAAGGTCTTCTTAGGAAGGTATTTGTTGCATTTTCTACAAGAGCATTAACAAATTGTCCTGGCTTAATGTCAGGTAAAGGTGTAGATGCCTCTACATCAATGATAAAAGTGTTTTCGTTAAGCTCTTTTTTGTGCAGTACCTTAAAATCCTGTACTAATTTTTTCATGCTGCCTGGTTATAATAAACTGTATAGGTATAAACGCAGGCAAAGGTAAGCTAAAAAATGTTTAAGAAGGATTGTATTCTTTAAAAGTTTTATCAGTGTAAAACACCACTACTTTTTCGATCTGTTTTCCTGATGTAAATGCATTCATATCCAGCATAGGTTCAGTATTTGAAGACAAAGTAGGACTTGGCTCCTTATTTAATTTAGGAGGGTGATTAGTCTGATTTTCAACTGCTATTTGCTCTGTTCTTGTTTCCTTAAATAAGGATGTTGTGCCTTCTTCTGATTTATACATGTTACCAATTCCTGAAATAAGCCAATTAGGGTCAATATTAGAGAATGAGCTCAATATTTTTTGTACAAAGTCTAAGCTGGGGTTATTACGACCAGATAGAATGTGCGAAATACTGGATCTTTGAACACCAATGGTATCTGCAAATTTTGAAGAGGTTAAGCCCTCACTATTAATTAGCTGGACAATTCGATTTTTCATAGTAATTGTATAATTGTGAATTTTACAGATGTTAATTGTAATAACAAGACAAACTTAAAATAAATATTACAAAAGTCAAAATTTTAAAGGCGAATAATTATACAATTGTAATTTACTAAGGTAAACTTCAATTCAGATAAATACAATTTTGTAAATTAATACACTTGTTACTTTTGTAAATCCCACAGAAGACCACACCTACAATACTTTAGTGAATTACATCTAAATGCCGTTTTGTTAATAGGATTAATATCTTCTTGTGATTAGAAAGCTTACTTATATCCTATTAACTGACCTAATCGTTTTAAGTTACTGATATTCTGTGCTTATGTTCGTAAAATGAAATTTTTACAAAAATAAATAGTGGAAATTTACATTTTTTAATACTTCTGGTGGAAATTGTTATGAAAACGATAATATAATCACTTTAAATAGATTAATTAACATACTGAATAATAGGCAACTAAGATTTTTGAAATTCACTTATAAATACCAAATTTACACATTTGAATACATTTGTCACAAAACCCTTAAAGTATCTATTTACTAGAATTAGTTAAATGACTAGCTATCAGAATAAAACATCCTATAACTAAAGGCGTATTACAATATTAACAAATACTCCTTTTCTAGAAGATTTATAGTTTCTGAACTTATCAGGATTCCAATATATGTTTTAAATTGTAAATTACATAAGTGAACCGTATGATCTTTTCTATGCAAATAGATAACAATCGTAAATTAATATTGTGAATTTATAAAGTTACAATACTAAACTGTGAGTAATTGTAATTTGTAAATTAGAAACTTCTCTCGCTGGAAAAAATTCAAGTTAATATGTGAATGTTTAGATGATATTTGTAACCACATTCCCCATTGGTTTACAAATATTGGATTGTAATGAGCTTAAAAAACGCATTTTAGCATTTAATCATCTCTAATTCAGTGTAATGTATGGTATTTAGGGGATTTGCAGGAGTTTGTATTACAGAAAAATTGATGGAATACAAACCTCGTGGAGAAATGTAAACACAAATTTATCAATAGATTAGATATTTACTATTTGCAATAGTTCTATTTTTTACTTTTGGGAGTCTTTCTTATTTTTAAAAAACCCATAACTAAAATGTAAATGGCAAATACGACAATTAGAATCCGGAGTAGTAAATTTTGATTGTCTATTTGAGCAGTAGAAAGAATATCTCTTGATAATGCTGGAATCATGAAAATTAACAGAGCAAAAACTATAATTAACTGGATATAAAGAAAGGCCAATTTTAATTTCTCCTTTTTTATTGATGTAGGCGATTGAACTGATGTTGTTTTTTTAGCCTTTTTACGTGCTTTTGTATTCTTATGAGCACTTCTCCCACTTAGTAACTGCCTTAATTTATTACCCACTAAAAAGGTTAATATGCAGATACCAATTAAAATATAAATATGCTGGTTCATACTAATATATTGTTGTAGAGTAATTCTTAATTGCTTTTCTTTTTCGTTTTAGTTCTGAACAATGCTGTTCTAAAAGATGATAAAAATCTTTAGAGTGATTTTTAACTATGGTATGGCAAAGCTCGTGAAGAATTACCATATCGCAGAGTTCGTGAGGTAATCTCATTAAATGAAGATTGAGGTTTATTTTATTATCGTGAGAACATGATCCCCATCGACTTTTGGTATTTTTAATGGTAAGCGATTGGTAGTTAAACCCACATGTTTCTGCTAATTGCTTAATTCTCTTGGGAAGATAATAATTAGCCTCTCTGCGTAAAGTTTCAATAATAGAATTTTGTATGAAAGATTGTAATTCCTTATTTTCGATGGTGCACCCTAGTGGATATGTTACCTGCAGATTACCATCAGAGAGTTTTGCGGAATAATTATTTACATCAGCAGGACAAAGTTGGAGCTTATGAAATCGGGTTTTAAATTCGATCTCTGGGCTAAAAATCGATTGATTACTTTCCTTCGCTTTCGCTCTTATCTGATTCTTTTTTATCCATTCCTTATTTTGCAATGAAAAGTGAATAGCTTCCTTATAGCTAATTGTGAAAGGAACATTCACCCATACGCCTTTATTTGGGGCTATTCTAACAGATAAGCGCTTAAATCTTTTACTCTTTTTAAAAAGAATTTCTCCAATTTCCTTTATGACAATTATTTTTTCTTCGGGCATAAAAAAAGCTTTGCAAACTATGCAAAGCTATCAGAAAAATCTTTTGAAAGAAATTATTTTTTCTTAATTAAATTACTCAATTTCTGAAACGATTCATCAACATTTTTGATTAAATCAGTATAAACAGCCTTATAGTAAGCTTTAACAATTTTAGCATTGTCTTTACCGTCAGGATGATTTACTCGAGCAATTAATTCGTTGCGTGAAACAATTGTATTTTTTACAATTTCCATTACTTCATCTTTGTTTTCAGGATGTAAATAATTGTAATTGTAACAATCTGAAATTACCTCAAAACAAAGGTAATCGATATCTTTTTTTAAGCGTCTTCTACTTGCCATATTTAGATGTTTTTATAAATAAGTTGCAATACAGAAAGAATCTGTTATTGGTTAGCAAATATAAGAAAGACTTATTAATAAATAGGAATATTTGATCAATAATAATTAGGACTTTATCCGATATCAATGTTGTGCAAATTCTCTAAGGTTACTCATTAAAAATTTTCGAGCTTGAAAAATACGACTTTTAATTGTACCAATAGGCAAATCTAAATGTTCAGCAATCTCACGATATTTAAATCCATCTAAATACATCTTAAAAGGCTCCCTCATTGAGGTATGCAGTTTATTAAATTCCTCAACTATTTCATTGTAAGTATGTAATGATATAGGATTGTCTCCTCTGCTGTTGGCTATGGCATTTTGATTTTTTGTTTCGTGTAAGATCCATTCCCTCTGCTTCAACTTTCGTCTGTAAGCATTAATAAATATATTTTTCATGATGGTAAAAGTCCAGGCTTTAAGATTGGAATGGGTAAAATTAGCACTATATGTAATCGCTTTTAATAGTGTATCCTGGCATAAATCCATGGCATCCTCCTGATTGGCTGTTAATCGAAGAGCATAAAGCTTCAATTGAGGATTTAAGCTTACTATATTTGTTTTGAATTCAATTGCTGTCATGGTATCTTGTTTTGTGATTGTTTAACAAATTTACCAAAAGACTAAACAAATGTCAAGTCGTAAAATTTTTCAATACATTGAATAAGCTTGTATTCTAAATAACAAAAACTCATTAAAGCATTGCTACAAAGACTTTAATGTATTTTCAATAGATAGAAATAAAATAAGATTTTCAGGTATTTATTTTAATATACTCCTAAAATCAGAAATATTTGATACTAGTTTGAAATTATTAGGAATAGAAAGGTTTTCTTGTTTCAGCTGCGATCCCGTAACGAATAATTTAATTTCATTAAATTCAGTAGCTAAAGATCTTAAATAACCGCTTAAATCGCTTAAGCTAATTGGAGAGATAAAAGAGGTAAATAAGTAATCTGGCTTGTATTCTTCTACCACGTTTTTTAAATCAGTAAGAGGAAGATCTTGGCCAAGGTATAATGTTTTAGCTCCATTTTTTTTCGCTATGTAATTATAAAATAAAATACTAACTTCATGTAATTCTCCCTGTTTTAAGAAAAAGACAATTTTTTTTGAAGAATTGTGCCTTGGGCCGGATACTGAGTCAATGGCGGTAAATAGTTTTTGTCGGATTAAATTGGAAATGAAATGTTCCTGTGCAGGACTTATGGTTCCCACTTGCCACAGAATTCCTATGCGTTGAAAAAAAGGAAAAAGAATTTGAATTGTAGTATTTTCCATTCCTTTCTCTAGTATGCATTTGTTCAAAACGGACTCAAAAAGATTCTCATCAAAATTAATGCTTGCCAATATCAACTTATCAATACTTGTGTTTTTTATATCCATCATCTTAGAAACCTCCAAAACTTTAGTTTCTATATCGATACTTTTCATTTCTGCTAATGTGGAAATTTTTATTCCAGAAGCATTTAGCATTGATATGTTTAGTAGCCTTCTAAGGTCTTGATCGGAATAATAGCGAATATTCGTTTCGGTACGTTGGGGTTCAATAATTGCATACCTTCTCTCCCATATTCGAATTGTATGTGCTTTTATTCCTGTAATTTGTTCAAGATCTTTAATAGAATATCTACTCATTTGTTTATCAGTTAGATGAAAGAGAATAGTGCATAATGCAAAAGTAAATCTAAATAAATTATATAAAACCTGCAGAAAGACTGCAGGTTTTATTGCTTTTTTAGTCTGGTATAAGGACTTTATTAATTACATGAACAACTCCATTCACTCCTTGAACATCAGCTGCAATAATATTTGTGTCATCATTAATTATTACATCTGATCCATCTATAGTAACAACAAGATCTGCGTCAGCATTAAGGGTTTCTACTGTACCCGCAGTAACATCTGTTGATCTTATATTACCCGAAACAACATGGTATAGTAATATATTCTTTAAGTCGTCAGCATCAATGTCATCAATACCAGAAACGCCTAAATCGGTAAATAATTCTTCAAAAGCGGTATCGGTTGGAGCCAAAACAGTAAATGGTCCATCTGCCCTAAGATCATCTTCTAAACCCGCTCTTACTATTGCTGCTGTTACATGAGTAAATGATGGATTTGCAATTCCTAAATCAACCACAGTTGGAGGAACTAATCCTTCATCAATAATATGAATAACTCCGTTTGAAGCCTCAACATCTGGGGTTGTGACATTGCTAGATCCATTAAGTAGGACACCGGATTCTGTATCAATTAATAATTGAATTCCAAAATCAGTTTGGGGAAATAAACTTAGCGTTTCAACATAACCAGAATTTAGATCCGTAGACATTTCTATGCTTCCCAAAACATGATATAGTAATATTTGGGTTCCTTCTCCTTCCGAAAGATCAGAAAAATGGTTTATTCCAAGATTGGAAAACAGGATTTCAAATGCATCATTCGTAGGTGCAAAAACAGTAAATGTTCCATCTGAATCGAGTGTTTCATCCAAATCCATTGAAATGAGGAATTCCATTAGAATAGTAAAATCACTGTTAGCCGAAACGATGTCATAAATTGATTGAGGTTCCTCTTCATCTGAAGGTACAATCACTTTATCAATAACATGAACAACTCCATTTTTACCTTGTACATCAGTAGCTATAACATTGGAACTCCCGTTTAAAACTACACCTGATCCTTCGGTGTCGATATCTAAATCAAAATCTTGGTTTAAAGTAGCTACCGTACCTGTGCTAACATCGGCAGCTCTAACATTTCCCGACACAACATGCGCAAGAAGTATTGGTGACAGGATTTCTGCACTCAAATCATCAATCCCACTAACTCCCAATTCAGTAAAAAGAGTTTCAAAAGCTTCATCAGTAGGTGCAAATACAGTAAAAGGGCCGTCAGCTATGAGGGCATCTACCAAATCTGCTTTTACTACTGCAGCTACTAAATTTTCAAACAAAGAATTTGCAATTGCTATATCAACAACTGTAGGTGGAAGCAGAACCTGATCGATTGTGTGAATCACACCATTGGAAGCCAAAGCATCAGCAGAACTAACATTAGTTGCACCATTCAATTCAACCCCTGAATCTACATTTACTAGAATTTGAATAGAATAATCTCCTGGATCGTAGGTACTCAAACTTTCAACATATGAGTTGGATAAATCTGCAGAAATTGCCTCAAATCCAAGTACATGATACAAAAGTATGGGTGTTAAATCATCAGCACTAAGATCTTCAATACCCGTAATATTTAGTGTCGTAAATAGGGCTTCAAATGCGTCATTTGTAGGAGCAAAAACTGTAAATGGACCGGTTCCATTAAGGGTAGTTACTAAATCAGCTTTGCTAAGAGCTTCCTCTAAAATGGAAAAATCGTCAGTATCTACTACTATATCTACTATGGTTTCTTCCATAGTTTCAATTTGCACATCGTCATCGTCATCATCTTCTTTACAGGCGACTGTAAATACGAAAAGAAAGAGCATGAAAAATACTCCTAAATGTAATTTATAATTCCTGGATTTCATAACATTTGTTTTAATGGTTCAATGAAGAAACAAATGACAATCATTTTTGTTCATCTATTTTTACAAAAAAATAAACACAAATAGGAAACCAAAGGAATATTGCTCTAAATATGGGTTTTTTCAACTAAAACTTCAGGTACTGGATCTAATTTACCTTCACTCACAGCAACAATGGAAGCAACAGTTGCATCACCTGTAACATTTACTACGGTTCTCAGCATATCTAAAGGCCTATCAATACCTAATATTAGTGCCAAACCTTCTACAGGAATTCCAACAGATGTCAAAACAATAATTAACATTACAATACTTCCTCCTGGTACACCTGGAGATCCAATTGAAGCAATAGTAGCAGTTACTACAATAATTAACTGATCGTAAATATCTAAATCGACGCCAAAAACCTGTGCAATAAAAACTGCAGCAATTGCCTGATAACAGCTTGTTCCGTCCATATTTATGGTTACACCTACGGGAAGAACGAAACTAGCCACCTCGTTTGATACTCCTATTTTATTTTCAACACTCTCCATTGTAACAGGGAGCGTTGCAGCACTTGAACTAGTAGAAAATGCTAATAATTGGGCTGGAGAGATCGCTTTATAAAAATTGGAATATTTTATTGGTGTGAAGAATTTTAAAAAGAGTGGATAAATCACAAATATCATGATCAAAAGACCTGAAATTACGGTCAAGGCATATAGCCCTAGAGCTGAAAACAAATCCATATCACCCGAAAAATCAACAATTAATCCAGTAATTAAGGCAAATACACCGTAAGGTGCAAATAGCATAATAAGATCAATTATCTTTAAGATTATTGCATCTATCCCATTAAAAAATTCTCTAACGACTTTAATTTTTTTCTCTTCCAGAATAACCATTGCGATACCAAATAAAATAGCAAAGAAAATAATCTGTAGCATTTTGGAATTATCGGTAGCTGCTTCAAAGAAATTTGAGGGAACTACATCAACAAGAAATTTAAGAGGAGATTCATTCTTAAGTTCAGAGGCAAGATTCTTATTTAAATCAACGGTTGAATTGAATTTTTCTTGCAATTCAAGTTTTTTATGATCGGGAAATGTATTGCCAGGCTCAATAAAATTGACTAGAAATAAACCGAAGCTAACAGCAATAACTGTAGAAATTACATAAAGAGAAATGGTTTTGATACCAATTCGTGAAAGTTTTGAAATATTGGATAAACTAGAAATTCCTTTTACTAATGAGGTGAAAATTAAAGGAACTGCAATTAATTTTAGAAGATTCAAGAAAATAACACCCCAAGGTTTGATCCAATCGTTACTGATCTCAGAGAGGTTAAAATAAACAGCAAACAATCCTGCTAAAATTCCAAGGCCCATTCCTAATAGTATTTTCACATAGAGAGGTGTTTTTTTCCACATAACAAAGCTTTTTTTGGGGTAAGATGCAAATATAATGGATAAGACTAAAAAAACAAAGCCCAAAAGCAAGGGCTTTTGGGCTCAAATAATGTTTTTAAGAAATTAGCAACCACAGCTACCACATCCTCCGTCGCCACAAGAACCTTCTGAGTCGCCACAAGATCCACTACCGCAACTTCCCTGAGGAGCATAAGCAGCTTGTTTTTCTTCATCAGTAGCATCTCTAACTTCGGTAACCTCTCCATTGAAATAAAGAGTATCACCGGCAAGTGGATGATTAAAATCCATTTTAATGATTTCTTCGGACACTTCAAGAACAATTCCGTTCATTCTACGACCAGAATTATCTTGCATAGGTACAACATTTCCAACAGCAATAACTTCAGAATCGAATTCACCATTTACTTCAAAAATATTTTTTGGAAGATCAATTACAGCTTCTTCTGATGCCTGACCATATGCCTCTTCAGTCTCTAATTTGAAATCGAAAGAATCTCCAACTTTAAGACCCATCAATTTTTCTTCAAACTTTTCTAGCATTTGTCCAGCACCACATAAATAAGTAAGTGGAGTTTCAGCAACTGCTTTTTCAATAATTTCTCCCGAAAGATCAGTTTTTAATTCATAAGTAACCGAAACAACTTTATCTTTTGAAATTGTCATAATATCCTCTATTTTTAATAATTATTTGCTTAAAATTAATCCTAATATTAGAATTTTTGTACAAAGAAAGTACATTTATTTATTTATTCAAATAAAAAAAGGAGTTGATAATCTATAATACCCTTTTAGTTATTTGTAGTTCATTGGATTTAAAGCATCTGTACGCCAGTTATATAAAAAGGATTTAACTTTTTCAAAATCATAGGTACTGCCATTCTCCAGGTAACCAGTTGACTGAGTGTGTATCCTTTCTCCATTATCATTCAATACAAGCATTACAGGAAAACCAAAACGTTGAGGATAACCAAGTTCTGCCAAAACATCCAAATTCTTATTTTCCTTGCTATAATTCACTTCAATAAAAACAAAATTATCTTCTAAAAGTTTTGTTAATTCAGCTTCGGCATGCAAATACTTATGCATTTTGATACACCACGGACACCAGTTCCCTCCAACTTGAATAAGTACCTGTTTCCTCTCTTTTTTTGCTTTACTTACTGCATTTGTAATCTGATCTTTTGCATTAAGTGAAGGATCGTAAATTTTTTGTGCTGATAAGGTTAAACTTAATGAAAATAGTAAACCAAATAAAATAATAATTGTTTTTTGTTTCATGATTTTGTTTTAAATGATGGGCAATTTAATTTAAAAAAAAGAAAATAAAGAACAGAAATGCCATGTTAACGAACAAATAACATTTTAAATTACAACTTGCCATATATGTTTTAAAGTATCATGATAAAATCACTGTTTTAAAAGATAAATTATAGTTTTAAGGCTTTTGTAATAGAATCATTATTTTTGATTTTTGTATATTCAATTGTGATTTCTACGGGGTGCTATTTTTGACTACCATATAGTATATTTGAAATTTAAAATGTTTTTTGCCCATTGTTTATTTCGTAATACTATAGGCAACTGTAATTTTATGGCTAATGGGATGCTGAAATGTTTGATTCGATTAGAAAAAAATATAATAGGATCAAGACAGAATACATGCGTTAGTTATTATGCTGTGCAACAAGGATATGTAGTTTTTTATCTTTTAAGATAGTGTAATTATCCCCAACTGCGAATAGTATATGCAAATATAATTAACACCTCTATTCTCTATTAAATTGGGGTGAAGTTCCATTTGCATTCAGAAAGTAAGTAGAGAATATTATCTCTTCTACTGCTTAAAGATTATATTATACTTTCAGAGTAAGTTTTGATTTTATTTGTATCAACACAATAAAATAATGGATCAAAAATTGAATAAATACAAACTGGAATTACAATTTTTAAAAGAATCTGGCAATTTACGGTCTTTAAAAAATATTTCGGCTGGTGACTATAAAGTTAATCTTTCTTCAAATGATTATTTAGGAGTTAGTAAAAAAAACATTCCACGTCCAAAAGGAATTAATTTTGGTTCTGGGTCATCTCGTTTACTTACTGGAAATTTTAAGGAATACGAACAACTAGAAGTAGAGTTGGAAAATTTATATGGTTCTTCTGCCCTATTTTTTAATTCAGGTTACCATGCAAATATTGGAATTTTACCCGCTTTAACGGGAAAAAATGACTTAATCCTTTCGGATAAACTGAATCATGCCAGCATTATTGATGGAATCCGCTTAACAAATGCCGACTACATAAGTTTTAAGCATGTCGATTACGACCATCTAATTGATATTCTAGAAGAAAAGAGAAATGATTACGATCAGATTTTCATTGTTAGTGAATCAATTTTCAGCATGGATGGTGACCAAGCTGACCTGGGAAAACTCATCGAAATTAAAAAGCGATTCGATTGTTTTTTATACATCGACGAAGCCCATGCTTTGGGTGTAAGAGGTTTAAAAGGCCTTGGATTGTCGGAAGAAAAAAAATGCCTTGCGGATATTGATTTACTAGTTGGAACCTTTGGTAAATCGATGAATTCGATTGGAGCCTATGTAATTTGCAATTCAATTATTAAGGAGTTTTTAATTAATAAAATGCGATCCTTAATTTTCACAACAGCATTGCCTCCTATTGTTGTTAGCTGGAACCATATTATGTTGCGTACAATTGTTAAAATGAGACTGGAACGAGAGCATTTGCATTCTATATCCAACCAATTACGAAGTGAATTTAAAAAGCACAATATCAATATAATAGGGGATTCTAATATCATTCCTGTAATTGTTGGAGATAGTCAAAAATGCGTTAATTTGGCTGAGTTTTTACAAAAAAAAGGTTTCTTAGTATTTCCCATAAGACCTCCAGCAGTACCTAAAGACTCAGCTAGATTGCGACTCTCTATTTGTGCACATATGGATTGGGAAGATATTAAAGATCTACCGATACTCATAAGAAATTATTGTGATGAAAACTAAATAAGAAACGTATTGTTGATGCATTGCGAGTGAAGTGACTATGCTCCATTTTATATGTTACGATAATTACCTTTCACCATTTTTTAGTTTCTCAAAATTTGAAGTGCCAAATTTTCGCTGCTTAGTTTTAAATACTCATAAAAAGCCAAATTATCATTTAGGGAATAAACTAGAATTAATCCTGACAATAGTGAATTTATTCTGAATAATTTCTTCACTAATTTTTTGTGCTATTTACAGAAATAAGTTTTAAATGATCTTTTAATTTAGATTCAAACTTAAAAATTGGCGAATTGGTAAATTTTCTATTTTAATGATTTTTTTATGCATTGTGTTTGTTTCCACTTTTTCTAAAACCTAATGAGATTTAAGTCGATCAGAATAAAGTAAGCTTGGCAATGAGCAAGGACTACATAAAATATTCAATTCTCAGACACTTAAAACATTAAAAACAAACATCAAACATACACAAAATCAGTTAATTGTAACAATATGATCCTTTCTTCCAAAAATAATTATCTAGAATAATTGTTTAGTAGCTTTCCCCTTTTTAAAGATTATGCATAGATTTTTGTAAATACAGACTTAAAGATCCTCTTATACTTGTTAATTCGGAGTTTTTTCTCTTTTTTTGTATTCGTTTATTTGTAATGATTCCACATTGCGTAAAATGGTTTTATAAATATTTTTCGTTTTGATGGAACAATAAAATAGAATACATAGAATTAAAATGAAATCACACAAAGTTATTGAAATAAGAAACCTTACTGATTCCACTTATGTGATCAGAATGGAAAAAAACAATTTTACTTTTAAAACAGGACAATACATTACCTTAGGATTTTCTGGAAGTATTGATCGAAGAGAATACTCTATATACAGTTCGGAACAGGATGAATACCTAGAGGTTCTAATTAAAGAAGTAGAAAATGGCTTGGTATCAAAAAAACTAAAAAGATGTAAAAATGGAGATTTTCTGGATGTAGATGGACCATTTGGCCACTTTTCTTTGGAAGACTCAGAAATTGCAAAGAAAAAATTTCTATTTATTGCTACTGGTACAGGTATCTCTCCCATTCATAGTTTTGTAAATAGTCATCCTGAAATGGATTATAAAGTTCTTCATGGAGTACGTTTGCAAGAAGAGGCTTATGAAAAAGAAAGCTATCCAACTGGCAAATATATTTTATGTACTTCTCGGGAAAAAACTGGCGATTTTAAGGGACGCGTTACCGAATATCTTCTTAAAAATCCTATCCCTTCAGATACTGTTTGTTATTTGTGTGGTAATTGCCATATGATTTATGAAGCTTACGATATTCTTGAAAAACAGGGTATTTCACTAGGTCCAATTCACACTGAAGTATACTTTTAAGGAAAAAAAATGAAATATCATCTTGTATCACTAGGTTGCCAAATGAATGCCTCTGACGGTGAAAGAGTTCGCTCAGTGATCGAAAACATGGGCTATCAATGGACAGATAATGAGGACGAAGCAAATCTCATTGGTATTTTGGCATGCTCGGTTCGTCAAAATGCCATCGATAAAGTCTACTGTAAAATTCATAAATGGAATCTTTGGAAAAATAAACGCAACCTAATTACTTTTGTTTCTGGTTGCATTCTTCCATCCGATTTGGATAAATTTCTCAAATTATTTGATATTATCTTTCAAATGAAAGATTTACCCAATCTGCCAGAAATGATTCAACAATATGGAATTACTACGGCTGTTGGTTTACAGCAGGGGTTTGATGCTCATAACGAGAATATCTCTGAATTTTGGAATGTAAAACCAGATTACAGCACTAAATTTGAGGCTTTTGTTCCCATTCAAAATGGCTGTGATAAGTTCTGTTCCTTTTGTGCAGTTCCTTATACGCGAGGAAGAGAAGTATCTCGTCCCTCCGCTGATATTATTCAGGAGGTCAAAAGTTTAGTAAATCGTGGTTTTAAATCCATAACTTTATTAGGTCAAAATGTGAATTCATACGGACTTGATAAAAAAGGAGATGAGATCGACTTTCCAGAATTATTACGGAAAATTGGTCAATTAGGATTAGAGATGAAAAGTGAATTCTGGTTGTATTTTACATCTCCGCATCCACGAGATATGACTGATGAAGTAATAGAGGTAATTGCTCAATATAAATGTCTTGCTAAGCAAATTCATCTTCCTTTGCAATCGGGTGATGAAAAGGTACTTATCCATATGAATCGTAAACATGGCTTAGAAAAGTACAGACAAATTGTTCAAACAATAAAACGTCTAATTCCTGAAGCAACATTATTTACCGATATAATTGTCGGTTTTACTGGTGAAAATGAAGAGCAGTTTGAGAATACTCGGAAAGCAATGAATGAATTCAAGTATAATATGGCATATATTGCCATGTATTCTCCCCGACCTGGAGCTTTAAGTCACCGATGGTTTGATGATATTCCTCGGGATGTAAAAAAAGAAAGACATCATATTTTGACTGAGGATCTAAAAGTTCATTCCAAAAATTACAATTTGAGTATGGTCGATAAATCCTTTCGGGTTTTGGTGAAAAGCCAAGCCAGACACGATGGATATCTTACCGGACTAACCGAAGGAAGAATAAATGTAAGGTTCTTATCGACGAACGAAAGTCTAATTGGTGAATTTGTTGATGTGAAAATAACATCTGCATCTGATTTTTCAGTTGAAGGTGATCTGATAACTTGTAAAGAATATATTTCGTGAAAAAAGTAGCTTTTAAAACTCTAGGTTGTAGACTTAATCAATATGAAACAGATGCTCTGGCCTCACAATTCCAAAACAAAGGATATCAGCTTGTTCCTTTCAGCGAATCAGCAGATGTTTATGTCATAAACTCTTGCACTGTAACACACCAAAGTGATCATAAGTCAAGAAATTTCATCAATCAGGCAAATCGTAGGAACAAAGATTCGGTTCTTGTTGTAACTGGATGCATGGCAAATAATGCCAAAGAAGAATTAGAAAATCAGGATGAAATCAACTATGTTGTTGAGAATGATCAGAAAACTTCTGTTTTTTCATTGGTGGAAGCTCATTTTGATGGTGAAATTATACATCCTTCAAAATTGAATGTTGATCTGTTTTCTTATGGAGCTACTGATAAGGGGTTTCATACCCGAAGCATGATTAAAATACAGGATGGTTGTGATAATTTTTGTACATTCTGTATCATTCCATCCGTGAGAGGTAGAGCTAAAAGTCGCCCCATAAATGATATTCTCACAAATATTCGTGAGGTAATTGCTCAGGGAGCTAAGGAAATTGTTATTACTGGGGTTAATATTGGCAGGTATGAATTTGAAAACTACAAATTTGATGATCTTGTTGAACAAATTCTTGATTTAGAAGGTAATTTTCGATTGCGTATCTCCTCTATAGAGCCTGATGGCTTTGGCGACAAATTTATTAGTTTACTAAAACATCCTAAAATGACTCCACATTTACATCTTTGTTTACAAAGTGGATCAGAGTCAGTTTTACTTCAAATGAGAAGGATGTATACTGCTAAAAAATTCAAGGCTACGGTTGATAAAATTAGAAGTCAAAATCCTGATTTTAATATTACTACAGATGTTATCATAGGTTTTCCTAATGAGCAGAATGAAGACTTTTTAGCAACTTGTGAACTAAGTAAAAAAATTAAGTTTGGCCATATTCATGCCTTTAAATATTCTATTCGAAAAGGAACAAGAGGAGAAAGAATGATTAATCAGGTAAATGAGCAAACTAAAAACAAAAGAAGCGAAATTCTTCGCAATTTATCCGAAGAAATGAAAATTGAATATCGAAAAAGCTTTATTGGGAAACATCAGTCAGTTTTAGTTGAAAAATCTAAAGAAAATATTAATTATGGTTATGGTGAACACTATATTCCTGTAGAGTTTTTAGGTGAAAATATCAAAAGAAACCAATTTTATAAAGTTAAAATAACGGGAGTACAGGATGACCCCGATCCTGCATTAAAAGGTATTTTAATTTCCGAATAAAAATTTTCGTCTGGAATATTTCCTTATCTACAGCAGTTTTCCTCCAAAAAATACAACTTTCTTTTTCTTCATCATCCTTTGCTGTTTTTGCGCATTGTGCTTTAAGAAACAATTTATAAAGTCACCTATTTAGGTGGCTTTTTTTTATGTTAATTTTTTAGCCAGCCAAAAGTCTGTTTGTTCAGAACTAATATGTTACCTATAGTTAGAAGACTAGTTATTTTTCTCGCAATACAATTCATTTCTATTTTGTTATATATGATTAACGATCATAATATCAACTGTCACAAAAAAAATCAATAACGGGAATAAAATCCATAAAATATCTTATTTTTAATTGTATTTAAACAATACTTTACGAAGCACTAGCATCGAACTTTACTTATGAATGAATTATTTATTTGGTTTGGCATTGCATTTTGTTTGTCGCAGTCGGCAATGTTCTCAGGACTTAATTTGGCATTTTTTAGTCTAACTCGTCTTCGGCTCGAAATTGAAGCTGAATCATCGAGTGCTAAGGGAGCCAAACAAGTATTGGCCATGAGAAAAGACTCTAACTTTCTACTGACTACCATTTTATGGGGAAATGTGGCCATAAATGTTTTACTCACTTTGCTATCCGATTCGGTAATGGCAGGTCTGGTTTCCTTTGCTTTTTCAACAGGGATAATTACTTTATTTGGAGAAATTATTCCGCAAGCTTACTTCTCTCGAAACGCTCTTAGAATGGCATCCATCCTATCCTCTGCTTTAAAATTTTATCAATTTCTTCTTTATCCTGTTGCCAAACCCAGTGCTCTTATGTTGGATAGTTGGTTGGGCAAAGAATCGGTGCAATACTTTGCCGAGAGCAACATCAAGTTATTTATTAAAAAACACATGGAAGGTTCGGGTAGTGAGATTGATCATGTAGAAGGAACTGGTGCTATTAATTTTTTTTCTATGGATGATGTTGTTATTACTCAAGAAGGTGAAGCTGTTAATCCATTAAGTATTATAAAATTAAAAACTCAGCTAAATCGTATTGTTTTCCCTAAATTTAGCACTACGACTGAAGATCCTTTTCTGAAATTAATCAATAAATCAGGTGAAAAATGGATTATTTTTACCGATGAAAATGATTTGCCAAAATTGGTTTTAGATGCCGATGGCTTTATTCGAGCTGTACTTTTCTCTTCAGCTAATGCAGATATCAAAAATTACTGCCATGTACCTATCGTACTTACTAATTACTTATCAAATCTTGGAAAAGTAATAATGAAGCTAAAAACAAAAATGGATATTACCTCAGATGATCCATTGGACAAGGATATTGTACTATTCTGGCAGAAAGAAAATAAACGCATCATTACAGGAGCGGATATATTAGGTCGCTTGTTAAAAGGAATTGGAAGTATAAACGATTAAAACGAAAATATGGCTCGATTTATTAAAAAATCTAAACACGAAATAGGTATCTCACCTGATGATCTATTATTTCGAGGAGAGCAAAAAATTGATAAGGTTTTGTTACGCGTTATCGATTTTGATTCGAGAAATATGGAAGAGAATGCTATTGAAACGGTTAACGAAGTATTAAAATATCAAGAAAAAGAAACTGTTACCTGGTTTAATATCGATGGAATTCACAATACTGAAATTATGTCTGAAATTACCAAAGGTTTTCAGTTTGATCCTTTAGTGATGGCAAGTGTAATGAATACTCAATCAAGACCAATGGTTCAAGATTATGATAATTGTATTTACATCTCCATTAAAATGTTGCAGCACGATGATGCAACAGATCTAATTCAGGTTGAGAATTTAAGCTTAATTCTTACTAGTACTGTTCTAATTACATTTCAGGAAAAAAGAGGAGATGTTTTTGAACCTGTTCGCGAAAGAATCAGGAAACACAAAAAACGAATTCGTACATCAGGAACCGATTATTTAGCTTTTGCTCTGCTTGATATTGTCATCGATAATTACATCTATATTATTAGCGTATTGGGTGAAAAAATCGAAAATCTGGAAGAAAATTTATTGGCAGATCCTAAACAATCTATTATTGAAGAAATTAACACTTATAAAAGAGAATTAAATTTTCTTCGGAAAAATGTGAAACCTGCAAAAGAAATGATTCTGAATCTCTCAAAAATGGAATCTGATCTGATCAGTGACTCAACAGATGTACATTTTAGGGAATTATTGGATAATATTAATCAGGCAAGTGAATCCTCGGACAGTTATCGAGAAATTCTCTCCGACCAGCTAAATATATATCATACCACAATTAGTAGTAAGCTGAATGATATCATGAAATTTTTAACTATTTTCTCTGTTATTTTTATTCCTCTTACTTTTATTGCTGGTATATATGGAACTAATTTTGACGTTGTTCCTGAACTCCACTATGAATATAGTTATTTTATTATGTGGATTGTTATGATTTTAGTAGCGATAGGGATGCTCTTTTATTTCCGCAAGCGAAAATGGTTTTAACTACAATCATACTGTACGCAGGTTTGCAATACTAACTTCTCTCCTATTTGAGAGTTGAATTTAGTCTGCAGAGTATAATCTTTTTATAATTAGCCTTTTGCATTCTATTAGAAATGCATTATTTTATTAAAAATAAAAAGCTTCTATGACTTTACCATTGATATTTTATTTTTTTATAAACATATTCCAATGAAAATCGAAATGTACAATGACTAAAATTGTTAATGTTTTCATGCTATTGTTAATTGCATCAATAATAAATAAAGGCTTTACAGGATGTGAGACGCAAAACTTAAAAATTGATAATTCAAGTGTACGTGAACTTGATATTAACAAATATTTAGGCAATTGGTTTGAAATTGCTCGTTACGATAATCGCTTTGAACGTGGACTTGTTGGTGTTAAAGCAAATTATTTGTTGCGTGATGATGGTAAAATAAGTGTGATAAATACTGCATATAAAGATAGTTTGAATGGTGAATACTCACAAGCAATAGGAAAAGCCAAAATTCCTGATCCTGAGAACGAACCTGGGAAATTAAAAGTTTCTTTCTTTTTGTTTTTTTATGGTGATTACTATGTTATGGAATTGGATAAAGATTACCAATGGGCTGTAGTTGGTAGTAGTTCAGATAAATATCTCTGGATTTTAAGCAGAAAGGCACACATGGAAGAAGAACTATACCAGAATTTGCTCTCTCGACTGCAGAAACGAAACTATGATATTTCAAAACTCATAAGAATAGAACAGTACGAATAGCTATAAAATTATTTAAGAGTGTAAATGAATATTTGATGACCTGTTTATTGAGGTATTATGGTTCATTAATCAAAATTTATTCTATTGAAAAGAGTGAATTTTGTATTAACATATTTTTAAAACTTAAATTAAGTTATAATGAATAAAATTACCATCCCTTTTATTAACGGAAAATTTCTTTACTACGCATTTATTGCTGGAGGAAACCAAATACTTAAAAATCAGGCTGCCATAAACAAAATTAATTTTTTTCCTGTTAATGATAAGGATACTGGAACAAATTTAGCATCAACCATTCGTTCGGTAATTGACAATACCACTCCTCATAAATCTTATAAAAAAACAGTAAATAATATTGCTGATGCAGCTTTACTCGGTGCGAGAGGAAATTCAGGAGTAATTTTTGCTCAATTTCTACATGGATTGAGCCGTGAGACCCAAAATCATTCTGTTATTACTTTATTTGAATTTGCTGGTAGTGTAAAAAGATCGATCCCATATATTTACGAAGCTATTGCCAATCCAGTTGAAGGGACAATGCTCACCGTAATTAAGGAATGGTCTCAATTTCTGACCAGTAAAAAAGATTCCGTTCACGATTTTAAAAAGGTAATAATAGATTCATTAGCAGTGCTTGAGAAATCTTTGGCTGAAACCGTTTTCACACTAAAGGTGGTTAATAAATCAGGTTTCGTAGATGCTGGAGCTAAAGGATTTGTTCTGTTTATTAAAGGAATTATTGATTTTGTAAAAGACACAAATATTCGCCATCTGGCGGTAGAATCGCAACAAAACCTCACTCTTATTCATTCCGACGATATGAACAACGAACCAATTCTTCATCGTTTTTGTACCGAAGCAATAATAAAACAGCTTACTATAAGCAAATTGGAACTTCAGAAGATACTGTGTAAAAGTGGTGATTCGGTGGTAATAGCAGGTTCACAAAGCATTTGTCGTATGCATTTACACACAAATTATCCCGCTAAACTTTTTCATGAATTAAAAGACATTGGAACAATTAGTTACCAAAAAGTTGACGATATGCTTCGTCAGCAGCAAGCGATTATTCATCGAAAATGGAACATTGCAATCCTTACCGATTCTACTTGTGATTTGTCAAAAGATTTACTGGATCATTATCAAATTCATATGGTTCCTATTAATTTAAACTTTGGTCAAAACCACTTTTTGGATAAGGTAACGATTCAACCCAATCAGTTTTATGATATGCTGGAAAGTGAAAGTGAGTTTCCTAAAACCTCACAAATTAACGAACAAATTTTTACTAATGTGTATTCACATCTCGCTACTCATTACGATGCCGTTATTGCGCTTCATCTCACTAGTCAGTTTAGTGGTACCTTTTCCAATAGCAAAAAAGCTGCAGCACGTGTTTCTTACGAATTTAATAAACCTATACATGTAATCGACACAAAAAACTTATCGGGAGCTCTTGGCTTAATAGTGCTTAAAGCAGCTCAATATGTCGAATCTGCTAAAAGCTTTGAATCAATTATAAAATCCATTACAAAAGATATAGAAAACACTAAAATATTTGTAAGCGTTAAGGATTTAAAATACATGATTAAAGGTGGCCGGGTTTCCAAACCAAAGGGTTTTATTGCAAATATGTTTGGTTTAAATCCTGTAATTTCGATGGACAAATATGGTAAATCCCTTTTGTTTGGTAAGACATTTAGTCAAAAAGCTAGTTTGAATAAAATCTACAAACACATTAAAAAAATAAGTAAAGGGAAAAAAATTTGGAACTACATTATTCTGCATGCCCACAATCCTGATGGCGCCGTAAATGTAGAAACCGAAATGTTCAAAACAACTGGGATAAAAGCCATTTCGGTGGTCGATATATCTCCAGTAATCGGGATGCATGCTGGTAATGGTTCACTGGCAATAGCATTAATGTATAACTCTTAATTCTATTCGATATGTCGGTACTATTTTTACAGGCTTCGCTCATCATATTCATTCTTGTCACCTTACTTTGGATCTATAGTATTTCCATAAAAAATGTAAGTATTATAGATCTATTTTGGGGATTAGGATTTGTAATAGTTGCTAGTTTTTACTCTCTAATGTGCGAAGAATTAAACGGACGAATAATACTTGTATGGGTTTTAGTAAGTGTCTGGGGATTACGACTTTCAATCTATCTTGCATGGCGAAATATCGGAAAAGGAGAAGATTTTAGGTATCAGGAATTCAGACGAAACTATGGACCCAAACGTTATTGGTGGTTCAGTTATTTTCAGGTTTTTCTGCTGCAAGGAGCATTAATTATGCTGGTATCTCTACCTTTATTAGGAGTTACGGAAAACTCTAAATCAGCCAATATAGGCTTGATCGATTACCTTGGAATTTTAATATGGCTCGTCGGTTTTGCTTTTGAAGCAGGTGGAGATTACCAGCTGGCAGTATTTAAAAAAGATCCCAGAAACAAGGGTAAAGTCCTAACTACAGGATTTTTGAGATATACTCGTCATCCTAATTATTTTGGTGATGCTGCAGTTTGGTGGGCTTATGCTTTATTTAGTATAGCTGCTGGCAGCTATTGGCAAATAATTGGTTCATTATTGATGACAATACTAATTGTTAAAGTTTCTGGTGTAGACTTGCTTGAAAAAAGCTTACAAAATAAGAAGCCATCTTATCAAGAATATATTAACAAAACCAGTTCGTTTATTCCGTGGTTTCCTAAAAAATGATGCAATGGAATATATTACCAATAATATTTGGTTACTACTCTTTGTTAATTGGGGTTTACCATTGGGTTACTATAGAAGTAATTTTCGAAAAATAGTCTATCAAACAGATAATTGGCTGATTAATTTTAAACCCGTTTTTCGAAAAGAATTGAAAGGGCTTTTTGGCAATTTATACCCCAATAATCCCAAGTATAAAAAATATAGAAACTTCTATTTAGTTTATTTATTAATCTATTCATTCTTGCTTATAGCATACTTAAGTATGAATTCAAAATCAAATAGCATGAAGAAACTAGAGCTTGGAGATACAATCCCATCCTTTGAACTCAAGGATCAGAAAGGTAATTTGTTTTCAATTGATTCAATACTAGGGAAAAAAAATCTAGTTATTTATTTTTATCCCAAAGATGATAGTCCTGGCTGCACCAAAGAGGCTTGTTCCTTTCGGGATCAATTGGCAGTATTTTCCGATTCGGATGCTGAAATAATAGGAATAAGTGGACAATCTGTAGAGAGTCATCGGAAATTTGCAGAAAAACATCACCTTAACTACACTTTACTAAGCGATACCAATAATAATGTTCGTAAGCTATTTGGAGTTCCTACTAGTTTATTTGGCTTACTACCTGGTCGGGTTACTTACGTTGTTAATAAAAACGCCAAAGTGATTTTTATGTTTAATTCGCAAATTCAGGCCGGGAAGCATGTGAAGGAAGCGTTACGAATTCTAACGGAATTACCATGAATATTATCTTACAAATAATATTATTGATACTAGGCTACTTACTAGGCTCAATTCCTGTTGGTTTTCTGCTAACTAAATATTACACCGGAAAAAATATTCTTAACTTTGGTAGCGGAAATGTAGGATCTACAAATGTAAAACGAATTGCGGGCAAAAAATTATCTATAATTACTCAAATATTAGATATGATGAAAGGTGCAATACCTGTCTCACTTTACTTTTATTTGAGTGATGTTAGCCAAACAGATGAAGATATTTATGTATACATGCTTGCTATCTCTTGTATAATTGGGCATAATTTTAGTGTTTTTTTAAAATTTAGAGGTGGAAAAGGTGTGAATACCACCTTAGGTGCATCTGTATTAATAGCACCCTTACCTGTGTTCATCTCAGTAGGTATTTATTTTATCGTTAAGTGGCTCTTCCAATATGTATCGCTTGGGTCTATTTTTCTTGCCGTAAGCTTACCCATCAGTGAATTTTTACTTCATAGCAGTAGTTTTATTTTATACTACTTACTCATGTGTAGCCTTTTAATTTTGCTTATGCATCGCTCCAATATAATTCGGCTACTCCACAATCAGGAACTTCCAGGCTAAAGTAAAAATACTGCATTCAACTCAAAAATATTCCTTAACTATCTATTGGCACTTAGAATAAACCTTCCATAACTCCTATTGGTAAATATTTTTCACATAGAATTATGTCTTACACCAAATCTGTGAGAATATATTTACATTGTAAGTTATTTTTATTTAGACAGGTAGAACATCATTCGATCTTACATTATTGTAGAATATATATACTATTTCTACAATAATGCAATTTATTCATCACCACACACACCATAACATACTCATAATCAGAATTAAACACTTTAGGCATTCAATTTGTTTGTTGCAAACTATCTTATTTTGAGTTACAAACTAATAAATGAATTATGAAAGTATTGATACCTGTAGTTGATTGTGAGGATAATAAAAACATAATTTGTGAAAATTTTGATGATGCAAAATACTATTGTACTTATGATAGTTTGAACAAAACCTATGAATGGGAACCTGTTAACTCCTTCGCAAATAAAATTGGCAATATTAGTTTTGCCTTAAAACGTAAAGGTATTTTATCTGTTATTATAAGAAAGATGCCGATAATGGCTGTCCATCTATTCACCGAAATGGGAATTAGCTTGTATCCGGCAGAAGGAAAATATCTGTACTTAAATATTGAATTATTAAACAAGAATAAACTACCTACTCTATCCACTCAAGATGGAAAAAATTCTGAGTCTGAAATTGAAAACTGCAAGAGTGCATGTTCGTCTTGCAATTCGGGATGTTAACAAATTCAAAACTAAATTACTAATACTATAAAAAGTGAAAATATGAGCGCAAGAAAACTAAATTGGAATCGGTGGATGCAAGATGGAGATCAATTTTTAAAGGGAGCAACTCCCAAAGGCAAGAAAAGTTTACTCGGTAATACAATTCGATACAATATGTTATCGATGTCTTTAGAAGGGTACATTATGGCGATGCTTGATTTTCATCAAAACTTACCTGAAAACCATACATATAGCGATCTTATTTATGGCTTGGAAGGAATTATGCCTGTTGATAAAAATCTAAAAGAGCGTATTTTAAAGTACGAGAATATCCAATCGATCTGTTCTTTAGAAAAGTACCACCGTAGTGAACCCAGCGATGATGAGCTGAATGATTTATTTGGTGCCATTCAGGAAATCAGTAAAATGGCACACCAAACTTGTATGGTAAGTGAATAACATTACGAGCGCACACAACATTGTAAATGTCACGAAATGAACTACTAAAACAGAAAAATAATTCTGATTAGTAAGTGATATATTTATGGCTTAGAAAATGCTGAGCAGATAGAGAATTTTGAGGTGCCAACTATAAACAACCAGCAGAAATGCAATAATCTATCTTTAAACAATATCTTTTAAAGTATAAATTTGGCCCTTAAATTCTATATGAGCTCCTTGTTCTTTCCCTAAAAAGGCTTGTACAATTTCTGATTTCATCGACACAAAATAATATTTATTACCGTACAGGGTGTGTTGGCCAAGGGAAGCCATAACATAAAAACGAATTTTATCGCAAATTACCAGAGCCCCCAGACCTACTTTATGAGACTTATTTTCAGGACGCAAGCTATCAATGGCTTTCTTTAATTTTAGATTGTTTTGCATTTGTCTGCCTACTTTCTCCTGTTCGAGGTGTATCATTGCACGTCCGGTTTCATGTTTATCTCCTGCGGTACTTTTACTTTCACTACCTACCGATTCTTTTAAATCTGCCAATGCTTTTTTATTCTCTTCAATTTTAAATGCAATACTCTCACAAGCTAATTGATAGAGTTCCTTTTTTAGCTGTATATGTTCACTCATGTATATTATTATTGCTGAATGGCTAAAAATAGTGATTAGATTCTTATTTTATATTGATCTTCACAAGTAAAATAAGTATTCCATAAAAATCAATTCAAATAACAAAAGCAAATATTAGCTCTTTAGTTTGTGAAATTAGACTCTTAATCTCTAATAACATTTTTTATGCTCCAACATAAATTTTTAGTTAATTGACTTTCTAACAAAAAACGGTTTTATTCTCCTTTTTGGATCAATAAAACCGTTTTATACTATTCTGAAAAATATTTTTACGCCTGATTTTTCAAGCAGCACTGTTTGTATTTTTTACCCGATCCGCATGGACATGGATCATTTCTATTGATCTTTCCATCTTGAGAAATAGGGGAATTTGTTGAAGCAAAAATGTGCTCTAAATTCTCATAATGATTTTTCCACTCCGAATCCCGCATTTCACAAAATGCGCTTCCTTTTTGAAAGTCAATCTCCTTTCCTTCCATTGCATCAATATAATACTGAAGTTCAATGGCAGTATGTTTTCCTTTAAAATTTGGCAATAACTCTTTGAATTTTGCAAGTGTATCTTTTCTCATTAAATCGCCCAATATTCGAATGTAGTGATCTAGCCAATGAAAATTTTCTTTTTCTAAAATGGAATGAATGTGTTCAAATTTTTCCTCTTTTGCATAATACAAAGCTTCGAAACAAAAAAGATAAGGCGTTTTATTCTCTTTTTTTATATTCTCCTCTATGAAATACAATACTTTATCAATAAAGGCATTGGGGTATTTTTTTGCAAGTAGTCCAACCAAATACACCGCTTGTTCATTCATCAAATCCCAATCTTCCTCTGTCGTGAACAGTTCCAGTAAAGGTTCAAAAAGATCTTCAGACAAGTGTTTCTCCGCTACTACAGCATACCATAAAGGAGCTGGCAGCATTACACGGTACTCTTCGGAATAGTAAATTTTACCATTGTAAGCATTTTTCAACGCGAATGCCAATTTTTTAGTTAGTTCTTCACTCTCCTCCTGATTCCTTAAAAAATCAATAGCTTCATAGGGAATTCCTTTTACCTGTGTATCCAGGATTTTATATGCTTGTTCTTTAGATTGTATCATAAGTTCTGTATTATTTTGGCAAAGATATAGAATATTCATTCTTATGGAATAGAAATAGGCTTCTTTACAACAGATATACACATAAAAAAAGCCCTGAATTTGCATTCAGGGCTAAAATCCAAAACTAAAACTAAAATGGATTAATTTTCCACTTTAAAAACTTTCTTTAATATATCATCAAGCAAACACCATTTTGTAATGGATGATTGTAGTAAATTAAGACCTACAAAAGCGGTTAATAACAGCCAATTTATATTTACATAAAAAGCTAATAAAATACTTACTAACACCATTGTGCCTACAATTGCTCTAAAAATTCTTTCTCTCATTTTAAAAATGATTTATAGTTTAAATAAATTTATCAACATCCAGCATATAGGCATGGATCGGACTACAACAATCAATCGTATTATTGAATTCAGAGATTTGATTCATTAGTATCAATGCTTTATCTTCCGATAGAAAAGAAAAAGTTGCTGTTGAATCGTAGTATTCTTTATTGGAAGCAAACCAGTTCGAATTGCCTCCATTTTTATCTGCCTTTTTAGTATATCCTTTCACATCAAATTCACTATAAGCACTAATATTAGCAATCTGATAGATTTTTTTTAAATTATCATAAAAGGAACTCACGCAAAAAATGATTACAACTTTCATAAATTAAGGGCTTTAAATTCGTTTAATACAATTATTCTTTGTCCTCACTAACTATTGTTTCCTGTTCTTTTGTTGCATATTTCTTTTTCTCAGTCATGTAGTAAATTAAAGGAACAATAACCAAGGTTAGAAATGTAGAAGCTATAGATCCTCCCATTAGAGATATGGCTAATCCCTGAAAAATTGGATCGAATAAAATCACCACAGCTCCAATTACTACGGTTCCTGCTGTAAGCAAAATAGGTGTTGTTCGAACAGCGCCTGCTTCAATAACCGCTTCTTTTAACGCTACCCCTTCATCCAAACGAAGATTGATAAAATCAATTAAGAGAATGGCATTCCGGACCATTATTCCAGCAAGGGCAATTAGTCCGATCATTGATGTTGCAGTAAAGAAAGCTCCCAATAGCCAATGACCAATCAAAATTCCAACCAATGATAAAGGAATGGATATCATCATTACAAAAGGTACTTTGAAATTCTGAAACCAACCAATAATCAGCATATAAATTACCAGTAAAACAACTGCAAAAGCGGTTCCTAAATCGCGGAAAACTTCATAGGTTATTTGCCATTCTCCATCCCATTTTAAGCTATAATCGTTTTCAAAAAAAGGTTGCTGGGTGTATTCTTCAGTTAACTGATACCCTTCGGGAACTTCAACATCACTAAGGTTATCAGCTATGTTCATGATCGCATAAACAGGACTTTCTAATTGACCTGCAACATCAGCAGTAACATAAACTACACGTTTCTGATTTTTGCGATAGATGCTTTTATCCTTTATTTTTTCATGTATAGAAACAATATCCCCTAATGGAATTAACTCTCCACTTTGGCTCAAAATATTAATTCTTTTCAAGTCGGATAAGCTACTTCTGTCTTGCTCCTGCAATCTCAAATCAATACCTACCTGGTTGTGTTCCGACTCCTGATATAGTTGGCTAACTTCGTTTCCTTGCAAAGCCATATTTAACGTATATACCACTTGTTGAGTTGAGACTCCTGCCAACATCGCTTTTTCCTTATTCACAGTAAACTGGAATTCGGTTTGATCGTCTTCTACCAACCAATCTACATCGACTACATCATCTGTTTTATTAAATATAGATTTTACCTGAGAGGCAATTTTTTGCTGCTCTTTTTGATCTGGTCCATAAATTTCAGCAACTAGGGTCGACATTACAGGTGGTCCTGGTGGAACTTCAACAACTTTAACATTAGCATTAAATTTTTCACCTATTTTCTGCAGTCCTGGTCTCATCTCTTTAGCAATATCATGACTTTGTTCGTCGCGATCGTTTTTATGGGTTAAATTCACCTGTATATCAGCTACATTTGAACCCCTTCGCAAATCATAATGACGAACCAAGCCATTAAAGTTCATCGGAGCTGCAGTACCTACATAGGATTGATAGTTAACCACATTTTCTTGTTCTGAAATATATGCAGCCAATTCTTTTGTAACCACGGCAGTGCGCTCAAGTGTAGTTCCTTCTGGCATATCAATAATAACCTGAAATTCATTCTTATTATCGAATGGAAGCATTTTAACAGCTACTTGCTTGAAGTAAATCAAAGTTGTAGATGCAAGTAAAAGAAAACTGATAATTCCAATAAATCCCCATCTTTTCCACCTTGATTCGAGCATTGGTAGAATTGTAGCTTTGTACAATTTGTAAACCATGGAATCTTCTAATCGAAAGGCTTTCTCGGTTGAGTCATCTTTTTCCTTGAAGCGCAGCAATCGATAAGCCAAATAAGGAGTAATAGTTAGAGCTACTAAAAGAGAAAATATCATGGCAATGGAGGCACCAATTGGCATAGGACTCATATAAGGTCCCATTAATCCGGAAACGAAAACCATTGGCAAAACTGCTGCGATTACAGTAAATGTTGCCAAAATGGTTGGATTTCCCACCTCGTCGATAGACCGTAATGCCGCTTGCATAAATGGCAATTGCTTCATTTTAAAGTGCCTATGCATATTTTCTGCAATAATTATGGAATCATCGACTACAATTCCAGTTACAAAAACCAAAGCAAACAAGGTGATACGATTCAATGTATAGTCGAGGAAATAGTAGCTAAACATGGTCAAAGCGAAGGTAATTGGTACGGATAGAAACACTACCAAACCACCTCGCCATCCCATGGCCAACATTACCACAAAGGTTACGGCTATTATTGCACCCAACAGATGCATTAGCAATTCAGATACTTTATCTGAAGCAGTTTCACCATAATTCCGAGTCACCTCTACCTGAACATCTGAAGGAATAAGATCCTTTTTTAAAACACTCACTTTGGTTAAAATTTGTTCGGCAACTTTCATGGCATCCGCTCCCCGGCGTTTTGCTATGGAAAGAGTAACCGCAGGGTACTCACCTTTTGAGCTCTCTTTGGCATCATTAATTTGACCATAGCCAAAGCTTACATATTGTGAAGGTATTTCTGGTCCATCTATTACTTGTGCTAATTGTTTTAAATAAATAGGACTGCCTTTGTAAACACCTACAACTAAATTTTCAACATCTTCTGAATTTTCAAGAAAACGCCCCGTTTCTACTAAATATTCGGTATCGTGATTATTAAACGAACCTGAACCAACTTGTTGATTCGCAATTTTAATTTGTTGAGATATGCTTAAAGCATCTATATTGTAGCTGGCCATTTTTTCACGATTCAAGACTACTCGTAGCTGACGTGATCGACCACCAATTACTTTTGTTTCTGAAACATCAGTAACTTTTTCAATTTCGTTATTTACTTCCTGAGCTAACCTTTCTAGCTGAAAATCATCATAGTTTTTACTCCAAAAAGTCAGGCCTAAAACGGGAACATCATCAATAGCACGAGTTTTAATTAGCGGCATAGAAGTACCTTTCGGCATTTGATCCATATGCTTCATAATTTCGTTGTACATTTTCACCAAAGATCTTTCTATATCTTCGCCAACATAAAATTGTACAATAAGCATTGCTTGACCTGGCATAGATGTGGAGTACACATACTCTACACCGGGAATGTTCGCCACCACCTTTTCGAGTGGTTGCATTACTCTGGATTCTATTTCAGAAGGGCTCGCTCCTGGATATCTTAAAAATATATCTGCAATTGGAACATCAATCTGTGGCTCCTCTTCTCTTGGTGTTAAATAAGCACTATACATACCTATTACCATAAAGGCAACCATCAAGAGCGGAGTTAATTTAGAATTTATAAATAGTTTGGCTATGTGGCCTGCAAATCCTGTTTTCATGTGTCTATTTTTTGAATGTAACGACCCGCTGTAATTATTGAATTGTTAATTTAGCTCCATCCCAAATTTTCCCCTGATAGGAAATGATGTATTTTTCACCATCACTTAAGCCTGATAAAACTTCCACCTGATTGCCAATGGTTTTTCCCAATCGAAGCCAACGCAACATTGCTGTTCCACTCTCGCTTACAGTATAGATCCCGGTTAATTGACCTTTATGAACTAAAACTTTTTCAGGTATCATAATCGATGGCATTGCCCCTTTTTCAATCAAAACATTGGCATACATTCCACTAAATAGATTACTTTGTTGCTCCTTACTTGGCTGCAAAACAATTTTAGCCTCGAATTGATTTCCAGTGTATTGCGAAGATGGGTTGACTTCCGATACCAGACCTTTTATTTTCACATCTCCCATAGCACTAATCTGAACAAAAACAGGATCATTCTTTTTGATCTTTCCGATTTCGTTCTCAGGAATTCGAGCCATCACCTTAAATTCACCTTTCTTTTCGATGGCGAGCAATGGCATGCCTGGAGATGCTAAATCTCCTTCATTCATATATTTACGAGTAATTACACCATTATAAGGGGCTTTAATGCTTGTGTAGCGAAGCATTTCATCAACTTCAACTTCCATTGCCTGCACTGCTTCTAATCTGGCTTTTGCCATATTATATTGTGTTGTTATATCGTCCATCTCTTTTTGAGAAGCACTCTTTTGATCGAATAAAACTACATATCGATCGTAATCTTTCTTACTATTCTTGTAGGCTACTTCAGCTTCTATTTGATTCGCTTTTACTTGTGCTTTTTTTGCAAGAATGTCTTTAGCATGAATTTCAACCAAAATTTGACCTTCTTTTACTTTTTGGCCTGTTTCTACATTAATTTTGGCAATTTGTCCCATTAATCGTGTGCTCAAGTTAGAATGAGTTTCCGATTCCAGTTTACCTGAGAAACTTAATAATTCAGCTTTGTTTGTCATTTTAGCGACTCCTACACTAACTATGATATCTGCCTTTTTTGTCTCTTTTGCCTTATTTGCATCTCCACAGGATTCTAATCCTATTATTCCCAATGCAGTAATTGCTATGATTGATAAAATCCTTAATTTCATTTCGTAGATTCTTTAGTATGATTGTTTATTGTAATTCTTTTTCGAGCAGTAATTCCAATTGAAAAACGGCAACATGATAATTGAACAAACTATTGATGTAATCGAGATTCTTTGACATGGAAACCGCTTCTGAATAAAGCAAGTCTGTAGTTTTTTCCAATCCTTGTTTGTATCTATTGCTTCTAATTCTATGTACTTCTTCGGCTTGCTCTTTAGCTAGTTTACTCAATTCAATTTTATCGTATGCTACTTTTAAATTTCGTTTTGCCGATTGAATTTCCATATTGTTTCGAGAAAGATATTCACCAAAGTCCAATTCAGAAATTTTCAATTCAGCTTTTGCTTTCTGTACCTTAGCAATGTTCTTATAACCACTAAACAAATTCCATGATAAACTAGCTCCTATTAGATAGTTATTTGCTGAGGTTCCCAATAGTTGATCATCATTCCATTCGTAAGCACCAAAGGCATTTAAGCGAGGGAGAAACTGCATCTTCTGAGATTTTAACATATTTTCTCTTGCTTCCACACCTTTTTTATAGGCATTTATATCAGAACGATTTTCAATTTTAAATTCCTGATCTATTCCGTTAAGTAAGCTGGGTTTATTCTCTAAATTATCAGTAGGAACAATAGCAACATTAATTTCTAAACCTAGCAAGTAAGCTAAATATTCTCCGGCACTTTTTTGCTGATTACTTGCATCTGCTAACTGATTATCGATTTCCAATACACGAACTTTTGCAGATAATAAATCAGCATCCTTAATAAAACCTTGTTTCAAATTATTTTCGCTCACTTCCAAAGCTGAAAGCGCAGCTTCTTTTGAGGAATGAAGAACTGAGATTGCTTCTTTTGCTAATTCAAGTTGATAGTATGCCTTTTTCACCTCAAATTTTGTATACTTTATGGTCCTTTCCGTTTTGAAATCGACTGCTTTCATTGAAGCATTAGCCGCTTTCCTTCCATATATTCCATCCAAATTAAATAAAGGTTGCTGCACCTCTATTTTGGTGTTAAAATTTCGTGTTTGATCAGGATCGTTTAGTACTGAAGGATTAAAATCTGCCTCAGTTGTAATTTCCTGTTTTAGTTTAAATCCAAAGCTACTTAAGGGATCTGTTGTCGCCACTCCCGTATGAGAAAGACTCACATTTGGTAAAAAAACAGAATTTGTTTGTCTATAGTCTGCTTTTGCGGCGCGGGCTTGCGCTTTCGCTTTGTTAATCTCCCAATTGTTCTCTGATGCTTTCAGTAAAGCTTCTTTCAAACTTAATTTCATTTCTTCAGTTTGTGCTTGCCCATTCACCAAATTGGCTAACAACAATAAAAAAATGAGATAAATTTTAAGGTTTCGCATATTTCCTAATTCTTTAATTTCGGTTCAAATCTAAGCAAGAATATTTATATATCCAAATATCTATATGTATATGGTAGTCATTATTTGTATCTATTAACTTTGATTTTATTTATAGTCATTGAAATTTAGAGAATTAGGCTGTTAAAAACAAGAGGTATTTAAAATAATATGATCCTTGCCCAGGAATAAAAGGATTCAATAAAAAAGGCTTTCCTGATCTGGAAAGCCTTTTTAAATTAGGACTTGTAAGTCTTTTTACTTTGTAATTAATTTACGTAACATATTTAATGCATTTACCGAAGCAACATGAATATTACGTTCTCTATTTGGATACAAATTAAACAACTTAGAAACAACTTCATTTGGACCTGCTACTGCAATCCAAACTGTACCCACTGGTTTTTCTTGCGTTCCTCCATCAGGTCCAGCAATTCCAGATGTAGCAATGGCATAATCCGTAGCTAAAACCTTTTTGGCTCCTAAAGCCATTTGTTCTACAACTTTCTGACTAACGGCTCCGTACTCTTCCAAATCCTGATGTTTTACCTTTAAAAGATTCTCTTTTACTTCATTGGAATAAGCAACTACAGCCCCTTTAAAATAAGCTGAACTCCCAGAATGAGACGTAATTAAATGAGCAATGTTACCACCAGTGCAACTTTCTGCAGTCCCTACTGTTTTAGATTGAGCGCATAAAAGTTTGGCAACAGTTAATTCAATAGGTTCATCATCGTAACCAAATATATTTTCTGGAAGTATATTTCTTAGTTTAATTAACTGTTCCTCAATAATACTTTCCAATTCCTTTTTATCACTACCCGTTGTACTCATCCTCAAACGAACAAGACCAGGAGAAGGTAAATAAGCTAATTTTACGCAAGAGGGCAAATTAGTCTCCCATTCTGATAACATTTCGGCCAATACAGATTCCCCTATCCCATCTGTCATGATCGTTTTGTGCAAAATGATAGGAGTAGAAAAATAGTTCGGTAATTCATTTAAAATCTCGTCTCGCATAATTCCTTTCATTTCGAAGGGAACTCCAGGCATAGAAATAACTATTTTTCCGTCTTTTTCAAACCACATGCAAGGAGCTGTACCATAGTTATTGGGAATTATTTTTGCTCCATTGGGTACCAGTGCTTGATCGCAATTAAAACGATTCATTGGAATTCCCCGTTGTGCCAATCGCTTTTCAACTTTGGCATAGATTAAATCATCCTGAACAAGAGACATTTCAAAGAGATCGCTTAACGTTTTTTTTGTAATGTCGTCATTTGTAGGACCTAATCCACCGGTAATAAGCACCAATGAAACTCTATTCATTGCTTGTTGCAACGAACTTACAATATCTTCTTTTTGATCGGAAATACTGGTAATTTTTCCAACATGAATACCAATATTGTTTAATTCTTTGGCCATCCATGCCGAATTGGTATCTACAATTTGACCAATTAGAATTTCATCGCCAATAGTAATTATTTCTGCTTGCATTGTATTATTTTATTAATTGTAAGGCTTTTAACCTTTGTATTAGACTGGGATGTGAATAGTAAAAAAACACATAAAATGGATGTGGAGTAAGGTTGCTAAGGGAAGTAACCGACAATTTTTTTAAAGCTTCGCCCAAGGCCTGTGCATTATAATTATTTGCTGCATATGCATCTGCCTCATACTCATTCTTCCGCGATAGGGCATTCATACCCAAGGACAAAAAAGTTGATATAGGGCTATATAGCATTCCAAATGCAACGAGTCCGATATGAAAAGATTGAACACGTGCACCTAAGGCTTCGGAAAGTATCGGATTGTCAACTAATAAAGAAAACACATAAAACATTAATCCACTTTGCAATAAGGAAAGAAGCAAGCCACTTCGAGTATGTTTTTTTTGGTAGTGGCCAATTTCATGTGCTAAAACAGCAACAATTTGTTCATTACTTAAATCGGCAATCAATGTATCAAATAAAACGATTCTTTTTTTTGATCCAAGACCGCTAAAATAAGCATTGCCTTTTGTCGATCTTTTCGATCCATCCATTACATAAACATTATCGAGCTTAAAATTTACCTTGTCTGCAAATTTCTGAATATCCGCTTTTAAATCTCCCTCTTCCAAAGGAATTTGCTTATTGAATAATGGCACTAAAAATGAAGAATAAAACATCGTCATAAAAATCATGAATATGGCCATAACCAACCATGCCATCCACCAAAAGTTAGTGGTTGTCTGCAGGTAAATCCAAATGAGTACCGCTACTATTCCACCACCAATTACTATTCCCAATAAAGCTCCTTTTACTTGATCTAAAATAAATGTTTTTACACTCGTTTTGTTGAATCCATATTTTTCTTCAATCACAAATGTAGAATAGTATGAAAATGGTAAGGAAAGCAAATTTGAGAAAAACAGAATAAGGCCAAAAAAAGCCAAGGCAATTGTTATTGGATGTTCGAAATAATCACGAACAAAATCATCAACCCATCCAAAACCTCCAAAATAAATCATAAAAAAGCTAAGAGTAAAGGCGATTGAGGAAGAAAGTAAAGATGGCATAAACTTATCCTTCTGATAGTTTTGCGACTGCTGATATTTTTCTTGATCGTATATATTTTTTACGCTTTCAGGTAAAATTGGCGACCATTTTTTACGGTTTAAAGATTCTAAAAATCGTTCTAAAACAAAATCGAAACTGATGATAACTAATATGACAGTTAATACTACTGTTGCGGTCATTTAAAATGAATTATATTTTTGTAAATACAAAATTAAAAAACCCTGATAGAATAAACTCTTCAGGGTGATATATTTTACATGGAAATTATTATTCTCCAAAAAAGAGGTCTAATTTCTCCTTATTTTTAGTTCTAACCTGGAGTTCCAGTGAATATTTCTCAATTTTCTCATATTCCGCCGGTAATTTTGTTAAGCTATAATAGTTTTTAATTGATTCTTGCAGCCATTTATTTGCCTGCACAAAATCATCTTTAATTTCATAGGCTACAGCCAAATTGTAACATGCCCTTGCTGCTAATTTTAAATTCTTCTCACTTGTCATCTCTGTCCATAAATTAATAGGAGTTTCCCAATTATTTTGATCTAAATAATATTGGGAAATGGACAAACGATCATCTCCTGAAGAAAATAAAAATCGAGATAAGTCTATCCATTCGGGAGCTAAAGAAATTGCGTATTGATTCCCGATTTCATAAGAAACATCTGTAAAAACATCCTTCCTTTTTGGCAATGTATTATCCACCAATTCTTTATAACTCGTGGATGAAACTTCTGAATAAACACTATCAATCAAAAGTTTTTCATCCAAATAAGTTTTTGTTAACGGATCGTATATTCTCCAAACGGCCAAATAATTAACATCAGTAATTCCATAATGCAGAATGTCTTCAAAAACAGTATACTTAGAGTATAATAATATATCTTCTAGACAAACAACTACGTCAGATCCAGTGCTGCTACAAATACTATCAACCTGCTCCCACGGCATAGGAGTGTATTTTCTGTTGCCCGCCATTTCATTTTCACTAAGCTGAATGTATGTAAGAGAATCCATGGCAAAATACTCCGATAAATTCTCCGAAAAACCTTTGTAACAATTGTAAGAGGTAATTGCAGAATAGTTCATTGTATCTTTCACTACAACATCATTTACTAAATAATATTGACTCATAGTATCGCTTTTGAAGCTGAGATTTCGATCGACAAAAGCCATGGTTTTAACATCTGAAGGGACAATTACATTAGGCGCATTAAGTCCTTGAAATTCGTACAATAAAAGCGTTTGGCAAGATGAAAATAAAATTCCAAAAATCGGAATTATCAAGCGTAAATATATTTTCATAGCTATTTATTTTTCGTTATTCTCTATTAAATGCTCAGCCAATATTTTCTCAAGAACCATTCCAAAATTGCCATCATCATTATAGAAATCATAATGAATAGAACATCAATAAAACTCCCATATTTTTCTTCCTCAATCAAGAGTTGATTAGCATATTCATTTTGTCTAATTGCTTGTGCTATTTTAGAAATGTTTACACTTTTAAAAACTTCACCACCAGTTAAATTAGAAATTTGAGAAAGCACTTTTGAATCAGCCTGCAAGTTTCTTGCTTCTACATTGTTAAAGTTAACAATAAATTCTCCTGTTTTTTTGATATTCTTCTCCAAATTTTCTGTTTCGGCAACAAAAGAATATCTACCCTTTGGTAAGTTACTGATTATTAGTTGATATTTACCTTGTTGTTTGTTAAAGGAATAATGAAACGATTTCCCATCCTGATTTGTCAGAACAAGTGAAAGATCAGTATTATTTACCAATTCATAGGTCTGATTATACAATTCTGCATCAATTGCTATTCTATCTCCTTCTAGAATATTTTTTTTGTATGTTACCAACAATTGATCTTTTTCAATTTTTAGTGATAGATATTGAAGCGTTTTATTAATTAGATCATTAAACACTTTAGGAGAATCATCTATTTTTGATAAATGCAATTTCCATCGCCATATTCCCTCCCCAAAAATCCATGCTATCTTTTGATTGTCATAATAAGAAAAAGCGATTTGAGCCTGTTTTGTGGGGGTCGATTTTATTTCTTTATAGCCAAGAATATGGTATTCTGAATTGAATTGGAACTTAGCTAAGGGTGAAAGAAAAGGTGGCAAGGTATTTAAAAGCTCCTGCTGCGATTGTGAAATCTCAAATAAATCAAATGTATTGGCCCAAATAATTGATGATTCTGAAAACAAACCATCATTTTCTATTGTTTCTATTCCTAGTTTTAAATTTGAAAGTGTAGAAAGATCCGAATCTCCTCCAATCAGCATTAATATTGGTATTTTTTTACGCCTAATTTTTTGAAACAAAGCTGAATATGAATTCTGCGAGGAAGGAATTTGTGAAAAAATAAGCAAATCGTATTTTTCCAAGTCAGGCTCTTTATTTTTAAGATTAACCAGATCTAGAGTGAAATTAATATTTTTGTTGATGGCTGATTGAATGGCCGCAATATCAGGATGATACTGATCAAAACAAATAGCTATTTTTCGTTGTGTATCTAATATATCAACTACAAATTCATCTTGATTATTGAATTTGGAGTGTTCTGTTTTATCACATGAAAGAACAACTTTAAACTTTTGCAAACCGGGCTTTTCACTCGCGATAAAATAATCCTTTTCGATAAAAAACGAATTCGTTTTCAATTGAATTTCATCACTGATAAGTAGCTTAGAATCATTGTAAATTTTTAATTGTACTAACTCGTTGGCTAAATTGGTAGCTTTCACTCCAATTCGAATTGGTAATTTACTCCCAAGAAATGCTATTTCATTGGATTTAAGCGAAGAAATCAACACATCTTGAAGTTCTGTAGTATCTCCTAATTGTAAGGTGTGTATGGGAACATTTAAATTTTGTACTGCATATCTTGGCTGCATTCCTTTGTTAAACAAACCATCACTAGCCAGCAAAACTTGCACATTATTTGAATAAGCATAATTATTCTTTAGAAAATCGAAAAGTTCCGAAAAATTGGTATTTGATTCTGAATAATTGAAAAAAGACAATTCCTTTACTTCACTACCAAAGCTTATGTTTCGAACGTCAAAACTAGCTTTTAATTCATCGAGTAATTTTTCTATAATAAAGGGATACTCGTTCTTTAAAAACAATGAATCTTTACCATATAACAATGACTTAGAGTTATCTTGAGCAAAAACCAAAATTGGTCTTTCAATTTTAGTTGATGTGAATTTGAATTTTGGACTAAGCAGTAAAAAAAGAAGAAGAAATATGGATGAAGCACGCAAAACTGCCAACAAATAAATTTTAGGCAAAGCAAGATCCTTATGGTATGGTTTTTTGAAAAAATAGATTCCAAAAGCAAAGAGAAAGGAAATAAATGCGAAAAGAATCGCCCACCATAATGAGTATTCGGTAACCAAGTTGATGTTCAAATTTATAATTTTTAGATTTTTAACAAAGTTATAATGATTGATTTAAATTCAGGAATCTAAAGGCCAAATTCTTAATTCCATAAGCTAATTATAGTTACAATTTCATCTAAAATTAATATTTAAATTTATTTAACACTTGTTTAGACCAATTAACGTGAATGCTGCCTACATTTGTAATGTACAAAAGGAAGAAGTAGTTTTTTCATATATAGATTAAGGTTTAAAGTGAATAGAAAAGTCGGTTGGTTACCGACTTTTTTTGTTATATACTTTCCAGCTATAATGAAAAATAGAGTTTGCAATCTATTTTGGATCAGATATCAAATCCTGGCCTTATAAATTCTCTTGAATCAGGAAATTTTTTTTCAACAAGTGAACGTAATCCTGAGAGTAATAACAATAAAGGTAACATACTATCTTCAGCCTCGGGGAATTCATGCATGAATACGGTCCAGGCCTCAATTGACTTATCGATAGACAATAATGCCACTTTACCCGAAGCAATACTATCATGTTGATAAAACTCATTACCCGTTTCTTCACTTTGTGCTTTACTTCTTAAAGATCGAAATAATTTACTGGGAATAATAAACTGGTACCAGCGAATTATTTCGTAGATGTTAAAAATATCTTGTTCCTCCTTACTCATCTCCTCTTCGTCTGTATAATCTAGTAATTCTTTTAAACTACCACTTCCGACATACAGAAGCCCTTCAAACTCAACAAACCACTTATCTACCATGTCAGAATAAGAATCTGCTTGAGTCATCAGTGAGCTTTTAAAAATCAAATCATCCTTTGCCTCTTCTGCCTTAGAATCAAAATCCTCTGATTTTTCAGGCATTTCCATTCCCAAATCTTTAGCTGCTTGCTTTAATAACTCCATACTTATCTGGAACATCTCGTCGAGATTATCCATAGCCTCTTCGGCTTCAGAATTAGCAGATTCCAAATCAGGAACTCCTTCTTCCATCATTTTATAGTTCAAACAATTATTAGTAAAATCACATCTTTCGCACCAGCCATCACAGTAATTATAAATTCCTGGAATTAAATAAGGATTTTGGATCAAGGCATAAAGCAAATCTTTATTCATAGTTTAATAGAGTTCGGTAATAATTTTCTAAAATCTTAAATTATCAATTTTAGTGGATAAAATGCTATTTTCAGGGGATTAATTGCGATTTTATTTCTACTCTTTATTAACATTACAAGCAAAAAATATGCTACTTAAAAAGCATTTTTCTCTCTAAAAGAAATGAATATTAATATATCGAATATGATGTATTTTGTCTGAATATACAAATCTGAGATATGTATATCGATAATTATTTACTTAAGAGATGGTTCTACTTAAAAAATTAATCGTTTCGAGACAAAAAAGGAAAGGTACCTTTTCAGATACCTCTACTCTTATTTTTTATTCATTATAGTCTATCTTCCCCAGTCAGATTTTTTCACTTTATCCACAAGATATTTTACATTTTCAACTGGAATGGTTGGCAGTAAACCATGTCCTAAATTAAAAATCCATTTGGGATCTTTACGGCCATAATTCAAAAAGTACTCAAATTCCTGATCGATAGCCTGTGGAGTTGCTTCTAAAATACGAGGATCAAAATTACCTTGAATAATCATTTCTTGTCCTACAATGGCTCTAACTTCATGCAATGGCATTTGCCAATCAACACTAACACAATCACATAAATCGTAATTCACCATATTAATTCCTGTCCCCAAACCTTTAGGCAAATAAATGGTTTTCACCCCTGTTTTACGAACAGCAGTTAAGATAGCCTTTACCGACGGTAAAAATACTTCTTTGTACAATTCAACAGGAATTAAACCAGCGTGAGTTTCGAACAGTTGAAATGCTTTGACTCCATGTTCTACTTGCTTAAGAGCATAATGAATACTCATCTCAGTAATCTTGGCAACCACTTTTTTCATCAAAGCTTTGTCTCGGTAAATAGCAGGAACAAAGTCGGGAAAATTCTGATTCCGACTAAATCCCTGATACATATAACAAAGTGTTGTTAATGGACCACCACAAAATCCAATCAATGGAATATTAACTGGTTTGGTATCCAAAATACAATCAATAGCTTTGTAAATATGATCTAGTTTCTCAGGTTTCTCAATTAAAAAAGACAATGGATCCGAAACATCCTTTAAGGCAGTAGCAAAACTTGGACCTTTTCCTTCAAAGCTCAATTCCATTCCCAAAGCTTCAGGAATCACTAATATATCTGAAAAGAGAATAGCGGCATCAACACCCAGATCGTGAATGGGCAATAAAGTAACCTTTGCTGCCAAATCTGGAGTTTCCATCATTTGTTTGAAACCATATTCCTCTCTCAATTTCATGTAGGAAGGAAGTATTCGACCTGCTTGTCTCATGAACCACACAGGAGGTCTCTCCCGTGTAATTCCGTTAATCGTATCTAAAAAAATGGATTGACTCATATGTTAACTATCAATGAATTGTCGTTTAAAATTGAATATCACTTTACTAAGCTCATTCTTTTAAATAAAAATAAATTCTCTTACAATTTACCATTTAAAATATCGGCAACTTCTTTTGCATGATAAGTAATAATAATGTCTGCTCCTGCTCTCCTAATGGAGGTCATGATCTCCATCATTACGCGATTTCCATCAATCCAATCGTTGGCTTCAGCAGCTTTCACCATAGAAAACTCACCACTTACATTATAAGCAACTACTGGAACATTAAATTCATTTTTCACCCTATAAATCACATCAAGGTAACTTAATGCTGGCTTAACCATCACAAGATCGGCACCTTCAGCTATATCCATTTCTACTTCGCGAAGGGCTTCGTCACTATTTCTAGGATCCATTTGATAAGTAGAACGATTTCCGAATTTAGGCGCACTTTCTGCAGCATCTCTAAACGGACCATAAAAACCCGATGCATATTTTGCAGAGTAAGCCATAATAGGCATTTTCTCGAAACAATTCTCGTCAAGGGCTTTTCTCATGTATCCAATACGACCATCCATCATATCGCTAGGTGCAACCATATCAACTCCCGCATGGGCTAATGATACCGCTTGTGCAGCTAGTGTAACCAAAGTCTGATCATTATCAACATCACCATCAACAATAGTTCCACAGTGGCCATGTGTTGTATATTCGCAATTACAAACATCAGCAATAACGAACATTTCGGGATGTGTAGCCTTTATGGCTCTAGTTGCATCCTGAACAATACCATGATCGTGTGTGGCTACGGTTCCGTCTTCATCTTTCGATTCTGGAATACCAAAAAGCATGATCGATTTCACACCCGATTCCAATAATTCACCACATTTTTTCACCAATAAATCAATTGATAACTGATCATTTCCAGGCATGCTTTTTATTGCATTTTTAACATTTTCTCCTGGACATACAAAAAGAGGCATAATTAAATTATCTACAGAAAGTGATGTTTCGGCAACCATATCCCGAACTACTTTGCTGTAACGTAATCTTCTCAATCGTGTCTCTGGAAAAAGAGGTCTTAAATTCATAATGCTTATTTTTTATATCAGATGTGAAATGATTAATGTCTATTTTCTGCCTAAATGGAATCAACAAAAAATAGTATCGATCGCAACACTTCTATGTTAGTAGAAATATATTTTTTTGAATACTAAAAACACAAAACAAACTCGAATCACTAGTCTTCTATTTACATAGATAAATTTAAATATAGAAATTAATTCCTTTGTCTTTGCATTGATTTTTCATTTGAATTGCAAGTTCTTTAGATTTCTCAAGCGATTCATCAACAGAAGTTTCGATTTCTTCAACAATAAATTGATTGGTTTTTAAATCACCCACAATGGCAATCATCGTAAGTACATGATTACTGACAACGGCATGTGCAGCCAGAGGAAACTTGCAACCGCCTTCTATTTCGGCCATAAATTCGCGTTCGGCCAGAATAGCTTGCTCTGTTTCAGGATGGTTTACTCGTTTGATTATTTCGAGGGTTTCAGCATCAGCACTACGACATTCAATTGCTATTGCTCCTTGTCCTATCGCTGGAATGCATAAATCCACATCCAAAAGTAAATTCTCATCAAATTCCTTATTCAAACGGTTCATCCCTGCAGCTGCTAATATAATGGCATCGTATTCACCATCGTGCAACTTTTGAATGCGACTATCAATGTTCCCTCTAATTTCTTTAAACTCTATATCTTCACGAATATTAGCCATTTGTACTCTTCTTCGTGGGCTTCCTGTACCTAAAATAAAACCTTTAGGCATTTCATCGATACCAAGGCCTTCACGAGTTAAAAAAACATCGCGACTATCTTCTCTTTCGGGGAATGCACCTAAACGTAACCCACTAGGTTGAGCGCTTGGCACATCTTTTAAACTGTGCACTGCAATATCGGCTTCATTTGCCAATAAAGCATGTTCCAATTCCTTTACAAACAAACCAGTTCCTCCAAATTCGGTTAAAGAACGATTCAATACACGATCCCCTTTTGTGCTAAATTTCTTGACTTCAAATTCCACATCAGGATTTGCTTTCTGAAGTAATTCAACGGTTTGAATGGTTTGTGTATAGGCTAACAAGCTAGGTCGAGTTGCGACTACTATTTTCTTTTTAGAAGGCATGATTGGTTCTTTTCTAAGGGTGTAACTTCTGAAAGTTAAACTAAAAAAGCCATATAAAACAAGGTTTATATAGCTTTTATCGAAAGCTTACAAAGCTTTACGAATCCATATCTTTAAATATCATTTCCAATGTTTCCATCGGAGTGGATTGTTGTTTGTGATGATCTTTTAGGTGATTGATGCAGGCACGAGCAATTTTATTCACAATATTATTGGTGATATGTTCTACCTTTTTCAACTCATCTTCCGACAATTTATTTTTATGATACTCCAATTCTTTCTTTTGTACTTTGTGCAAATTTTCTTTCAAAGCGACAATAACAGGAGATAAATATTTTACTTCCAACCAGCTATAAAACTCACCAATTGAAGCTTTAATAATCTCTTCAGCCATTGGAATGCATTCTTTTCGTTGCTCTATTGCCCCAGAAATGTGTTTAGATAATTCATCAACAGTTATCACTAAAACATTGTCTAATTTATCAATTTGAGAATCAACATTACGTGGCACCGAAAGATCCAAAATTAGTTTACAACTTTTGTTTCCTTCTAAATTTTCCAACAAAAGTGTTGGTTTAGAAGCTCCTGTAGCAACAATAATAACTTCCGACTTAGCTACTTCTTCACTTAATTTATCAAGCGTTTGATATTTTATATTGAATTTTTTAGCCAGGGTTTCAGCTTTTTCAACCGTTCTATTGATTAAAGTTAAAGAACGATTACTCATATGCTTAACTAAATTTCCACAAGTATCTTTTCCTATATCTCCAGTTCCATACAATAAAAAATTACATGATTCTAATGTTGAAACTTTATCCTTAATGTACTGAACCGCCGCATGAGAAACTGAAGCAGCACCCTTACTAATATCTGTACTATTTTTAATTTTTTTACTAGCCTGAAATGCAAATGAGAAAAGACGATTTAAGAATGGATTCTCCAATCCCATTTCGGAGGATAAATGTACCGCATTTTTAACCTGACCAACAATCTGAAAATCACCAATAATTTGCGAATCGAGGCCTGAGGTAACTTTATATAAGTGATTAATACATTCATTTCCAAACAAAGTATAACCGTTACTGTTAAAATCGTCACGATTCCCTTCGCAATATTTTAAAAACAAGTCAACAACAAAGTCAGATTCACTTGTATGGGCGTATATTTCTGTTCGATTACAAGTTGATAAAACAACCAAACCATCGATTTGATTTTCTTTTGCTTCATTCAAGAGACTTTCCTGTTGTTCGGCGGTTAATGAAAATTTCCCTCGAACATCAAGAGCTGACTTTTTGTAACTTATTCCTAAAACAAATAATTTTTGTAAATTTTCTCGTATTTGTGATGACATAAAACGAAATTTATTTTGAAGCTCACTTAGACTTCTTCTTAAAGTGTTTGTATATTCATTGCCAAAGATAAATGTAATTATTCAGAATTCCTTGTGTTTCCCATACTTTGCGAATGTTTTACCTTTCCTTTTGTGTATCTGCAGATAAGTAATAATCACTATAAAGATTTTAATATCTTTAATGCCATAATGATTAAACTACTTACGCTATACATCATTACTAAAAATATTTAATTGTTTAAATTAAATATTAATTTACTCACCGATATATTTAGATAGAATTGTATGAATAAAACGTTATATAATCGAGATAAGACCATAAGCATTCTGGGTTGTGGATGGCTGGGCTTTCCATTAGCAAACACTCTTACAAAAAATGGTTATTATGTGAAAGGCTCTACTCCTTCTGCTGACAAACTAAAGATTTTAAGTAATGCAGGAATTTCTCCCTTTAAAATTTTTCTGAACCCCGAAATTAATAATGATTTTGATCCTCTCTTTTTTGATTCGGAAATTATCGTGATCAACTTTCCACCACAACGAAGGGACGATATTGAAGAATTTCATTCTGAACAATTTAAATCATTACTAAAGCAATTGAAAAATTCTTCCTTAAAAAAAGTACTTTTTATAAGTTCAACTTCGGTTTATGCTAATTTAAACAGAATTGTTGATGAGAAAGACAATCAAACACCTGATAAAAACAGCGGAAAGGCACTGAGAAAAGTAGAGAATATGCTTTTAAAACAAACAAATTTCCAGACTAGTATAATTCGCTTTGGTGGATTAATTGGCTACGATCGTAAACCTGGCAGATTTTTCTCTCAAATAAAAAATGCAATAGACGGCAGTACGCCAGTAAATTTAATTCATCAAGATGATTGCATTGCTATTATTATGCATCTGATAAGTAATGACTTGTGGGGAAACGTTTATAATGCTTGTTGTCCTGAACATCCAAGTAGAGAAAAATTTTATTTGGAAGCCGCGAAAATTGGAGGTTTCGAAGCACCTAAGTTTGTTAATGGCAAAAGTTCGTTTAAAATAATTAGTTCAGCCAAATTAGAGGCCACAAATTATAAATTCAAATTCACCAATCCGATTGAAGCATTGAATTCTTAAACTCAAAATGAATACTTTAGTACAACTTTCTGTTTGTCAATTTTTTTTCACCATCAGTGGAATGTATTTTTTCAATTTATCTTTTTTTATTAATTTTCCTTAAATTTTTTAAAGAGATTAAAATATTTTATCTCATAAATTAAGATAATCATCCTAAATTTAAACCTTGTAATCAATTAGCTGATAGCTGGTTCGTTGATTTTTAACACTTTAGAATCAACAAAATGTGGCATCTGAAATGATCTATCTATTAATTAAACAAACCATAAAAGACTACGTTGTCTGGAAGAATTCCTATGATCAGTTCTTGGAATACCGGCGAATTGGAGGTGAACTTTCTTGTGAAATCTACCAACCCATTAGTAATCGAGACGAACACATTATTCTTTCGAGATGGAAAAGTGAAGAAAGCGCACTTGAATTTCTAGAATCCCAATCATTTGAAATGATTAAAGAGTTGGAAGAAGAAGAACCTATTTCTATTGAATTTCTACCTCAAAAAGCTGTTTAGTTATTCTTCTCAGATTAAATCTTCAACTCGTACAATTAAATCAGAATTTATACTGCTTATTAATTTTTTAGTAAGAACAGCAAATTCATTAATAAAACTTGATTCAAACACATTTTTTTCAATTTCATCCAAATCATCTTTTATTCCATAAAAATCGCTTTGTAAACCATTAAAATTACGATACAGTTCAATAGCCTGTACTTCGTTTAAACAGCTGGAAAATTGCAAATTTATAGGTGAAAATCTTTTTACTTCTTCAGGGAAAATTTTCACAATTTCTTCTCCAACTACGTTTAGATATGAATTTAAAACATCCATAATAATTTCCAATTCAACTGGCTCTGGCAATCCAATACAATCCTCTATATCGGCACAAAAATTCTGATAATGCGCACTCATTAAGGTAAGGTATTCTTCTATTTTTTCTATTTGGAGAGCATCCACCTTTGGTTGAATTCTGTAAAATTCAATGATCTCCAAATATTTTTCATACTTCTCTGTTATTTTAGGCCTCAACTTGCAATAAATTTAAATTACTCTTCAACTCCTTTTAAGGATAAATATGTTGTTTCAAAAAATTGTGGTCCCAGTTTACTTAAAACATTACTTGCATTTTGAGAATTGCCTTCGATACTTAAAATTGCATATCCTTTCTGTCCTCTGTGTCCTAATTTTAGGTCTATAACATTAATATTTTGAGAAGCTAAAGCAGAAAGTAAAATCAGTAAAATTCCCGAAGTATTGTTATGAATAGATAGAATCATTTGTTTGCTTATTGCGACAGGCAAATTCACACCATCAACTTCGAGCACGTAATTTTTCCCTTTTCGCAAAAGTGGCATTTCCAGATTATCACCAATTCGAATTTCGATAAAACTATCGCCTCCTGTTCCCTTCACAAACTCAACAGCTTCATGAATGGAATCATCATCACCCGAAAGGGTTAAAAACGCAGTTGCAGTACCATCGTTATTTGAATTTAAGTAGGCTGTTTCAACGTTAATTTCCTCTGAGGCGAGTGAATTAAAAATCATCGACAATACTCCAGGTTCATCTTTATGATGAGAAAACAAACCTTTTACTTTTTCTTTTGGATGCTGTGGAATTGAATTGCTAATGGTTATGGATTTATTTCCTTTACGAATACGAATAGCTTCAAATTCTCCTAATGAAGTGGAATTTTTGTGATGCTCGAGAAATGTTCTAAATGTTCCTCCAAATGAAAATTTGGGAATGCGACGTTGTTTGCTATCCTCAAAACGAAGATTTAACATTTCAATTCCTAAATTCATTACTTTATACTCCTCTTCTTTGTAGGATTGATTGCGTAAAGGACGTTTTTCGGGAATGCATTTTGAGAAACTCAAGTAGTGCTTGTAGCCTGCATCATGAGCATATTGAATGCCTGTTTTGTGATGATTTCCAAGATTTTGAATAGTGTGCGTATCGGTTCCAAGCGCAATTGAAATATCGAGTTGTTTGGCTCTTTTTAAAATAGATATATCAGGATAAATACCACAACCTTTGTTGATTCCAGCCAAATTTACATCCAATGCAAGATTGTATTCACTAATCATCTCCAAGAGAAAACGCATTCTACGAGCCAAAAGATGATCGGAATGATCTAATTCTAACAATGGTTTTGGAATTGGTGCAAAAAGTTTAGGCAAATCAATATGACCAACTACCTGAATCATATCCCAGGTAGAATCAACCATTTCGATCATTTCCTCGATATAGCCAAGCCAATAATTTTCCAATCCACCTCTTATTTTTATTAGCTCTTCGGTTTCTTCTATGGATCCATCGTAAGGAATTCCCTCGCGTGAGAAATGCAAGGAACCAACTACATAATCTGCATCTTGAGCTTGAAACACTTTGGAACGGTTCCATTGCATGCCCAAATCAGGGCCTAACCATTCTAATTCAATTCCAAATCTAATGCTAATTTTATCGCTGTATTTAGATTTGAGCTTTTCAATTTGCTTAGGATAGTTAAAGTAGGCATTATCTCCTCGTATGAATTTTACACCCAAACGTTTTTCGGCTGCATATCGATATCTGGTTAGCCTTGGTGTATGTATTATAAATGCAATATTAGGATGCCCTTTTGCAATGGCCAATTCGGTTATTTTATCGAGTTCATCAACTCCATGTTTTACATGATCGTTACCTGTTCCTGTGTGGATTCCATGAGTCTCCCATATAAAGTACTCTGGAGTTTCAATTTTATCTAGTGGCATTTTTATCTATTCTTAGTTAACAGTCTAGTAAAAGTAAACATTTGCACAGAAAATAGAACAAAAAACCTTTTAATAATAAAAAAACCGCCTTCCACAAAGGAGGGCGGTGTGATCAAAGTTCCCACTACAAAACTTCGATCTACCAAACAAGATCTTTATATAGCTAAAATAATTATTGTAGTAGCATGCCACTAATTTGTTTAATACTCACTTCCGATTCTTTGGCATCGTAACGAGCTGCGGATTTGTTATATTGAGCTTCCAACAAATTCTGCTGAGCTTCACGAAATTCTGTAGAAGTGAGCTGCCCAAGTTGATAGTACTCTTTAGATTGTTTAAAATTGAGAGTTGCAGCCTCCAGAGCATCTTCCTGCAAAGACAACATCTTTAAATTATAAGTATAGTTTGCATAGGCATTTACAATATCTCTTTCGAGTTCCAACATTTTATTCTGATATTCCAACTCTGAATTAAGTTTTTCAATTTTCGCATTTGCAATTTCAAGCTTTTTCGTTTTTCCATCAAAAATCGTATAGCTAATTCCTAGTTGTCCGGTTAGCATTCCTTTCGAATTGGTCCCTGAAATATCCTTATCGTAATAGTAATAGGATGAAGATAAATCGACAGACGGTAACTGGCTTTTCTTTGCTTTCTTTACTGATAATTCATCTTCACGCAATTGATTTGCCTGAATTAAGTAATCAGCATTTTCAACCAATGCTTTTTTCTTGAGTTCATCTAATTCGAAAACCTCAAAATCAGAAGCATCAAGAATCAGTTGGATTTCTGTTTCGGCACTTCGTCCCAATAAAACATTCATTTCACGAACCGATTCTTCATAATTTTGTTTTGCTTGCAAGTAACTTGTACTATCCTCGTTAAAATCTACCTTAGAGTTTAACACGTCTAATGAATTAGCACCACCAAACTCAAACTTAGCTTCGATTCGTTGTAAGCGTTCTTTTGAAATCAAAAAGTTCTCCTTAGCCACTTCTTCATTTTCAAAGTCTTCGCTTAGCTGATAGAATCCGTTAATTACATTAGCAATGGTATTCTCGATATTGTATCGAGCTGTTAATAAACCCCGTTCTTTCTGTAGATTTAAAATTTTATAGCTATAGGTACCACCAAATCCATCAAATAAAGTATAGGAGAAATCCATGGTTCCATAAGAGGAAAATTCATCTGAACTGTGTTCACTATATGCTGTATTAGCTGTTCCACTAAGGCTTGGCAATAGTCCAGCATTCCCTTTGGTTGCACTGTTCACACTTGTTTGCGCATCGTTTTTTGCAACTTTTATATCTAAATTATTCTGCAATGCAATTTCAATGGAAGACTCTAGCGTTAGAGCATCCTGAGCCACTACTTCGGCAATAAATGTGAAAAAAATGGCAGTTAATATGATTATTCGATTCTTCATTATCGGTATCTCTTTTTATCTAAAATATATCACTATTTATCGAGTTCTTTAACGGCTGTTTCTACACTCTCTCTTGATGGCATAACTCCCGAAATCAACCATTTAAATTTGCATTTTAAAGAATTTACGCTTACCAATAAAATAGGCAATAGTAACAAATTCAAGAAAGTAGCCAGAGCTAATCCATAAGCCATTGAAATAGCCATAGGAATTACCATTTTGGCTTCGGGTTGATTGGAAACAATTAATGGCGCAATACCTACAATTGTTGTTAGCGAAGTTAAAACGATGGGTCTGAATCGGGAAACACAAGCATCGTAAATGGCAATCATAAAATCTTTACCCGTCCTCAATTGATCATTAAATGTACTAATGAGAACAATTGAATCGTTCACCATGACCCCCATCAGAGCAACCATTCCCAAATACGATGGCATATCTAAAGCAGTATTATGAATCCAATGTCCCCAACCTACACCAATAAATCCAAGAGGGACCAGAGTGAAAATAAGTAAAGTCTGCGAAAAGGATCGAAAAGTAAAAATCACAATAGCAAATAGAAGTACCAGAATAACTGGAGCAATTAGAATTCCAGAGTCTTTTGCTTTTTGCAGATTCTCTTCATGACCTCCGTAACGGAATCGTAAACCTGCATATTTAGCTTTTAACTCGGGTAAAATATGGTCTGAAATTTCGCTGTTAATTACTGACATATTCACTGTTTCGTTGGCGGCATCTGCTTCTACAGTAATTTCTCTCTGCCCGTCTAAATGGTTGATTTGAACCAAATTTCTTTGATAAATTAGATCAGCAACATCTTTTAGGTAAAACTCTCCTCCATCATCGGTTCTGATTCTCATATTTTCAAGATTACCAATTGACGAACGTTCATTTTTCGGGTAGCGAACCCACACTTTCACCACATCAATTCCTCTTTGCAAACGCTGTACTTCTTTCCCATAAAAACCTGCTCTAACCTGGCTTGAAAGACTACTCATGGTTAAACCCAACTTATAAGCACTCTTCTTTAGCTTCAATTTCACTTCGCGCATTCCAAGTTCATCGTTATCCTGGACATTCATCAAGCCTTCCATTTTAGAGAGTCTTTGTTTGAATTCATTTTTTGCCAGATACAGATCCTCCAGGTTACTACTCTGCAAAGATACAGAAACAGCTTTTCCAAAATGACTCTCCTGCGTATAGCTAAGTAGTTGTGCTTGTGGAATTTCACCCACCTTATCTCTTATCAGATTACTGTATTCTGTAGATAAAAAATCTCTTTTCTGTGTTCCCAACAGGTACACCGTTAAGGTTCCTACATTCGAGGCAGTAATATTTAGTTCGGTACTTATAAGCACAGGTTCACCTGTCAGACTTTTATTCTGAAAATCTTTTCCTGCTTCAATCGCTGCATCTTCAATTCGCTGCATATAAAGTAAGGTTTCAGATTCAGGTGTACCAGCGGGCATTTCGAGTTCCACATCTATGTAATCATTATTGTCAACCGAACTATCTCCCGTTCGAATAATTCCTCCTCTTAGTGCACCTATGGTCATAGCAAATAACCCAATTGTAAAACCAACGGTTACCAATTTGTTATTCAAGCAAAATCGAATTAAAGGTTCGTAGGTCCATCTTCTTAAATAGGTAACAGCCTTTAATGATATTTTCTCAATTTTAGATTCTTTTTTATCCGCCCGAAGCGCTTTCGAATGTACTACGTGAGCCGGTAAAATTAGGAATGCTTCAACCAAAGAAAAAACCAAGGCAAAAATCACCACGAAAGCCAGTTCTACAAAAAACTCACCAATAACACCATCAATAAAGAAAAAAGCAGTAAAAGCCACAATAGTTGTAAGTACAGCCGAAAATACGGCAGGCATTACTTCTAAGGTTCCATCAATACCTGCTTGCAGAGCCGATTTCCCTTTTTCGTAGTGCTGAAATATATTTTCACAGATAACAATTCCATCATCCACCAAAATACCAATAACGATAATCATCCCAAACAAAGAAATTCTGTTTAGTGTAAGTCCGTACATTCCTGCGATCATGAACATTCCCATAAACGAAATGGGAATACCAATAGCAACCCAAAAAGAGAGACGATGATTTAGGAAAAGAGACAAAAACAGTAAAACCAGCAAGAAACCTACGATTCCATTATTGGCTAAAATATTTTGCATTACTTTTATTGAGGAAGAATTATCCTGAAGCACATCTAACTTCACCACATCGTGTTCCTTGTTGTATTTTGAAGCGTAATCATTTATGGTTTCGGATATAAAAAGAATATCCTCACGAGAAGTTTGTGTAATGGATATTTTAACGGCAGGATTTCCATTGATATAAATCCGATTCGGCTCTTCGTCCCACTTGTCGTTTACAACAGCCAAATCGCTTAGATAAACAGTCCCTCCATTTTCCTGTGATCGAACTACAATATCTTTAAAACCTTCGGCATAATATTGCTTCTCACGAACACGGATTTTTAACTCTTCGTTCTCTCCGCGAATCGTTCCTCCTGTTTGCTCGATATTTGCAGCAGCCACAGCTGAGTAAATCTCATCGATGCTGATATTGTATGCTTTTAGTGCATCCTCGTTAACGCTCACTTCTATTTCTTCATCGGGGAAACCATACAAATCGACTTGTGAAATACCATTAATTGCACGTAAATCATTTTCGATTGCGCGTGCATAGGTTTTCAAATCCTTTAAATCAATATCACCACTTAAGGCCATAGAAGTGGCTAGAATCGTAAATTCACTTTTAGCCACACTAATATTCTCTACATCAGCTGGAAATGAACTAATTCCATCCACCGCATTTTTCACATCCTGTAGGGCAACATTGGGATCGTATCCTGATTCTAAATCTACCATAATAGAACATGCACTCTCAGTAGATGATGAAGTAACCTTCTCTACTCCGCTAATTCCTTTTAGGTTGTCTTCTATTTTTAGCGCAACACCTTTTTCCACCTCCTCGGGTGAAGCTCCAGGATAAGAAGCTGTAATGGTAAGCATTCCTGGATCAATTTGTGGCATTACCGAAGAATTTAGCGAATACAATCCAAAAATTCCCAGTAAAACAAATACTCCTGCCAGAAGATTCCCCGCAAAAGGGTATTTTACAAAATAATTTATTAATGATCTCATTTCCTTTTATTTCTAATGGTTACCAAACGAATCTAACTATTCGAATAGAATCGTTCAATTTACTGTTCGCGGGTTGTTACCGAAATACCTTTATGCATTCCTGTAGTTTTCAAAACAAGTAATGCGTTATCTTCTAAACCCTCTAGAATTACCGAATCTGTTTTCTTTTGAACTATAACAACTTTTTGTTGGTTAACAATTCCATCAGTTACAGTATAAACATATTCAGAATTCACAAGTAACTTTCGAGGAATTTCTACCCCAACAACTTCTTTTAAAAGCTGTATGTCAGCACTTAGAAACATACCCTCCTTTAAATCGTTGCCTGTAACGGCGATGTACACATCTACCATTTGTGTTTCATCATCAACCTTATTACTAATTCTGCGAACAACTCCCGACCATTTTCCATTAGTAGATTCTGAGTAAAGAGTTACTTTATTTCCCTTTTTAATTCCCGAAAGGTTATTTAAGTCGACACCTACAACTAAATCGTAAGCATTCGTATTGGCAAACTCTCCTAATTTTTGACCAGCAATTACCAATGTTCCTGCTTTAATATCCGATTCAATTACTTCACCTGAAAATGGAGCAACAATTTGATATTTAGAAAGTTCTTTCTCTTGACTTTTTATGGTGTAATAATCGGTATAGATATCTTTCCCGGCCAAATAATACTTTTCCTTTTCATTTTGTGCTGCCGGTATGGGAGCTAGTTCCTTTTCAACATCAAATTCTTTTAAATAGTTTTCCCATGTTGCATAACTTTCAGGATAATCAAACTTCAAATCAGGCAAAATTGTTGCGATTTCATTCATAAAACTACTACGTAACGATAATACTTCAGACCTGAATTCTTCATCATTAAGAGACAGAAGAGTTTCACCTCCTGAAAATCGTACTCCCTCCAAAAATTGTTTTGGGGAAGGCATTAAAATTCCAGTCACCTCGGTATATACATCAACTTTATCGCGGGCTTCCAAATTTCCTACTACTGAAAGCTCTAAATCTATCTTACCGTTTTTTATAGTTTGAACAGGAACAATTATTTCCTTGGCTACTAACTCCCTTTCCTGGGGTGCCTTTTTCATTCCTGCAAATACAAATGCAAGTACTGTTGTTGCAATAATTACAAGAATTCCTAAAAGGATACTTTTTCTTTTCAACATGAGCTTTCAATTTTTAAAATCCTTGCAATAGTAAGCTCTCAGAAAATAAAAAATAAATTTTATCGATGAACAAGCTTTCTTTGTCGATATGATAAGAGAAATTGTAGTTATCTTTGTTTACACAAAAAAAGACAAGTGTTTACAGATAATGCTCACCTATTTATCGAAAATATTGTATTCCAAATAAGTATTTTTTGTTTGTTTGCATCATAAACAATAATTACATGAATTTACAAGAGAGACTACATCAAATCTTTTCTGTTAGATGGATACAACATTTCTCCTTTTGGACTGTTTTCCTTCTTTTAGAATCCGGGCGTTTTGCAAATTTAGATGCAAAACTTATTCCTAAAGAGCTCTTATTGGAAGGAATAAGCCTCTTTTTTATTATTTTTTTAGTTTATCTTAACCTTCGTGTTTTAATACCCAAATATTGGAATACTGGAAATTATAGCAAATATATTCTAAGCATTATTTTTGTTGAAGTAGCTACTATTAGTACTTTGAGCTTTATTCTTTATAAATATCCAGAAGCTGGATTCAAACGATTCACCGACTTGGGTCTTTGGAAAATAATGATGATGAATACTTTTAAAACAAATATTTTTGTTTTATCGAGTTCACTTTTCCATTTTGTTAAGGAATGGATTGCTTTAAAAGATGAAAACCTTAAATATACGGCAAATGCACAAGAACAGTTGGCTGCCGAATTGAGTGTATTAAAAGCTCAGGTCAACCCTCATTTTCTATTCAATACATTGAATAATATTTATTCAATGAGTTTGTACGATTCCGTAAAAACACCGGAAATGATATTAAAACTTTCACAACTGCTCAGCTATATGCTTTACGAATGTAAAGATGAAAGGGTCAGACTTGAAAAAGAAATTCATTTTATTAAAAATTATATTGAATTAGAAGCCGTTCGAGTAGAAGATGTAGCGAAAATTAATTTGCAGATAAAAGGAGAAGATCCAGGACATAAAATTCCGCCTCTTCTATTTATTCCCTTAATAGAGAATGCATTTAAACATGGAATTTCTGAAAAACAAGAAACATCAGAAATCCGAATTAGCATGAAAATAGCGGAACATTCAATAGAAATGGAAATTAATAATCCTTTGGATCCTGTATCGGAAAAATACATGAATAGTAAACACAATGGTTTGGGTATTGAAAATGTGAAAAAGCGTTTGCAACTGTTGTTTCCAAAACAGCATACCTTTAGAATCACTCAAACCGAAAATCAGTACACAACACAACTAAGTCTGTCCGTATGAAAATAAATTGCATAATTGTAGACGATGAAATTCACGCTAGAAAAGTTCTTGAGAAATACATTCAGGATTTGCCTCATATTAATTTAGTGAAATCGTGCAAAAATGCTCTGGAAGCCATGGAAGTGCTCGGAAGCCATTCTATTGATGCGATGTTTCTGGATATTAACATGCCTAAGCTTAGTGGATTAAATTTTTTGGAAAACCTAAAAAATCCACCCATAGTGGTTATTACAACAGCTTATCGTGAATATGCAGTTGATGCTTACGATCTTGATGTAATTGATTACCTTCACAAACCCATTCCTTTCCCTCGTTTTATTAAAGCAATTTCAAAAATTGAAGAAAAATTACAAATAACTGATAAAACGCCTGCTGCCCTTCCTGGAGAAGAAAATAAAACTACCGAAAACTTTATTTTTATTAAATCTGATAAAAAAACAATTAAGCTCAACTTTGAGGATATTAAATACATAGAAGGCTTGGGCGACTACATTAAAATGCATACTGAAACTAAAACCTTAGTAAGTAAGCTAACCGTTAAAAAAATGGAAGAATTACTACCTCAAGATCAATTCATCCGAGTTCATCGATCTTTCATTATTTCTTTAAAACGAATTGATTCTATCGAAGGCAATCAGGTTGAAATTGACAATCAAAAAATTCCTATCGGTCAAATGTATCGACAATCATTCATGGATCTTATCAATAAATTTCTTAAAAAATAAGACTTTAGTCCATTTAGTTTAGAAACTTCCCTCCTCTATCGTTTGCACAAAAAAGTTTGCAATTTTTAACATTTTTTAGTTCGGTTTAAACCGAACTAATCGTATGTTTGTTGCGGAAAAATTTATGGAAATGATGAATCTGACTCAATTAGAAGAACAAAAAAAAATATTGGTAGAACGATTTGGCCTATTTATGGAGAAGCAGGAAAATCTTTCTCCTATTGGTGGTAGAATATTCGCGACTCTTTTCATGAATAAAGAAAAAGGAGTGACATTTGACGATTTAGTTCATTTTTTAAGCGCGAGTAAAAGTACAATCTCGACCAATCTGCAAAATCTCACTAAATCGAATATGATTGTATATCACACCAAACCTGGCGATCGTAAGAAGTACTATACCTTATCTCCGAGTGGATTTTTGGCTCGAATAGAAGAGAAAATTACAGATTACAAAACAGAGCATACCTTGGTTACGCAAATATTGGATCATCAGAAGTTAACCCATGAACTTACGAATGAAAAGGAAGAACAATATGAAGGTAATCAGGAGAATCCCTATTTAGATTATTTATCAAATACAGTCTCAATTTTAGAACAGCTTCGCGATGAGATAAAAGGGAAATGTTCACTTGTTCCTTAAAAAAAGCAAGCTATACTAATTCTTGCAGCAAAGCAGAATATTCAAACACACAAATATTTGTTTGTTATAAACTAAAAAAACTATACACAATAATAAATACATTTATTTTGATCATGAAAAGAAATTTCATTTTAGCAAGTATGATACTTAGCATACTCGCATTATCTTCTTGCAATAATTCACAACATCAGCAAGCAGCGCAAGGTCCAATGCCTTTCCCTGTAGAATCTGCAACGAAGTCGAATGTTACAGTATACAACGAATATGCTGCTAATATAGAAGGGGAACAAAACATCGAGATTCGCGCCAAAGTTGATGGTTTTGTAGATAAGATTTACATTGACGAAGGTGCTGAAGTTAAGAAAGGACAAATGTTATTTAAACTAAGTTCTCAAACTCTAAATCAGCAGGTTAACGCTGCAAAAGCAAATATCGAAGTTGCAAAAGCTCAGCTTGTATCTGCTCAGGTAGAAGTTGACAAAATTACACCACTCGTTCAGAAAAATATTATTAGTGCTGTTCAATTACAAACTGCAGAAAGTAGCTTGAATGCGGCTAAAGCTCAGTTAATTGCATCGCAAGCTAATTATATGAATGCAAAAGAAAATTTAGACTATACTTTTATAAAAAGTCCGGTAGATGGTATTATTGGAAGCATTCCATACAGAATAGGAAGTTTAGTGGGTCGTTCGGAAGCTCAGCCTTTAACAACTGTTTCCAATATCAGTAATGTATATGCCTACTTTACTTTAAACGAGAAGCAATTGCTTCAATTCAATCGACAATTAAACGGGAATAGTATTGCCAGCAAAATTAAGGAATTACCCGAAGTTGAATTAATTCTTGCCGATGGATCTACCTACGATCATAAAGGAAAAATTGAAACGATTAACGGAATGGTGAATCCAAGAACCGGAAGTATTAGCTATCGCGCTATCTTTCCTAATCCTGCCAACCTATTAAGAAGTGGTAGTAGTGGTAAAGTAAAAATGCCTTCTATCGAAAATAATATCATCATGGTTCCTCAAAAAGCTACCTATGAAATGCAAGGAAAGAAATTTGTATATCTGGTTAACAAAGAAAATAAGGTTCAGGCTAAAGAAGTCTCAATTAGCACTTCTATCGATGAAAAATTCATTGTTCAAAATGGCTTAAACGAAGGAGAAACCTTTGTTACCGATGGATTAATAAAACTACGTGAAGGAATGCTTATTCAACCTATGAATCAAAAGCACAGTCCAGAAGGAAACGCAGCCTTTTCTAAAAAATAATCACAATTTACTAATTGATTAATTAACAAGAATATACATGTTAAGAAGATTTATTGAACGGCCGGTATTATCGACTGTAATATCCATTCTCATTGTAATTTTGGGAGTTCTTGGACTCACATCTTTACCCAGAGAGCAGTTTCCTGAAATTGCACCTCCTACAGTTCAAATTACAGCGAACTACCCGGGAGCAAATGCTGAAACCATCCTAAAAAGTGTTGTTGTTCCTATTGAAGAAGCCGTTAATGGTGTTGAGAACATGACTTACATGTCGTCAACTGCGAGTAATGATGGAACAGCCACAATTAGTGTTTATTTTGAACTGGGAACTAATGCAGATATTGCTGCAGTAAACGTTCAGAATAGAGTTGCAACGGTAAACAGCAAGTTGCCACAACAGGTAACTCAATCGGGGGTTACCACTAAAAAAGTTCAAAATAGTGTTTTGATGTTTTTCTCTCTTTTTACTGAGAATGAAGATTACGATGCCATATTTGTTGAAAACTACGCAAGAATAAATCTAATTCCAATGATCAAAAGGATTAACGGAGTTGGCGATGCTAGTGTTTTTGGTTCTAAAGATTATTCCATGCGTATCTGGCTGAAACCTGATAAAATGGCAGCCTACGGCATAACACCGCAGGATGTTGTTAATGCTTTGAATGAGCAAAATCTGGAAGCTTCACCTGGTAAATTTGGAGCAAATTCTGATCAATCGTTCGAATATGTAATTCGTTACAAAGGAAAACTATCTACCAAAACAGAGTACGATAACATCATTTTGCGATCAGAAGGAAACAGTTCGTTTTTGCGCTTAAAAGATGTTGCCAAAATTGAATTAGGTGCCTTTAATTATTCAACACAAAATATCACAAACGGTCATCCATCTGCTGCAGTTGCAATCTATCAAACTTCAGGTTCAAATGCTCAGGATATTATTCGTGAAATTCAAGAATCACTAGAATCGGCGAAAAAGGATTTTCCTAAGGGTATCGACTATGTAATACCGTTTAATACAAATGATTTTCTCGATGCATCTATTAGTAAAGTACTTACAACTCTAATTGAAGCATTTTTATTGGTGTTTTTAGTTGTTTTTCTGTTCTTGCAAGATTTTCGATCAACGCTTATTCCTGCTATTGCAGTGCCTGTAGCAATTGTTGGTACTTTCTTCTTCTTGAATCTGTTTGGCTTCTCCATTAACATGTTAACCTTATTTGCTCTGGTTCTGGCCATTGGTATTGTGGTTGATGATGCGATTGTAGTTGTGGAAGCAGTTCATGCCAAGCTCGATAATGGTGCGAAGAGTGCTAAAAAAGCTACCATATCCGCCATGAGCGAAATTACCGGTGCAATTATCTCAATTACCCTGGTAATGTCGGCGGTGTTTATTCCGGTTTCCTTTTTGAAAGGACCCACAGGAGCATTTTATCAGCAATTTGCAATTACATTGGCAGTAGCTATTGTTATATCAGCAATTAACGCCTTAACCTTAAGTCCGGCTTTGTGTGCCTTGCTATTAAAACCTCACAATCCTAGCGAAGAACACAAAAAAGGTCTGGCAAACCGTTTCTATACCTCCTTTAATACAGGATTCGATGCAATAACCGAACGTTACACTAATTCTGTACGTTTCTTGATTCGCAAAAAATGGTTGTCAGGTCTTATTCTGGTCGTATTTATTGCTTTGGCAGGATGGTTCTTTAAAACAACTCCTACCGGATTTATTCCGAATGAAGATCAGGGGATTATATTCTGTGATATCACCCTACCTCCTGGAAGCACATTAGATAGAACCGCAAAAGTTGCTCAAAAGGTAGAAGACGTAATAAACCAGATTGATGTTGTAAAAGAGAAAATGTTTGTTGTCGGTTTCAGTATGTTGAGTGGCACAAATGGCGGTTCGAAAGCTTTTGCAGTTATCAAATTAAAAGATTGGAAAGAACGAAAAGAAGATCACCAAAAGGTGAAAGCAATTATTGGTCAGCTATTTGGCAGAACTGCAGGAATTAGTGAAGCACGAATTCTTTTCTTCGCTCCTCCTACTGTTCGTGGTTTTGGTAACTCCGATGGATTTGAAATGCGTTTGCAAGACAAATCAAATGGTGAGTTTAGCGATTTAATGGCGAAAAGTGGTCAGTTTCTTGGAGCCTTGAACCAGCGTCCTGAAATTAAATATGCAATTACCTCTTTCAATACCGGATTTCCTCAGTACGAAATGGAAGTAAATGTGGAAAAAGTAAAAGAAGCAGGCATATCAGTAAGCAGTCTGTTTTCAACTTTACAGGGATATTACGGTAGTTGGTATGCTGCCGATTTTAACCGATTCGGAAAGCAATATCGTGTGATGATACAAGCAGCACCAGAAGATCGTGAAACCATCGAATCGATGAACAATGTGTTTATTAAAAATGCTCAAAACGAATTGGTGTCAGTCAGTCAGTTTGTGAACATGAAAAAGGTAAATGGTCCTGATGTTGTAAACCGATTTAACCTATTTAATTCGGCAACAATTAATGGCAATGTAAATCCTGGTTACAGCACTGGTGATGCAATTAAAGCTATTCAAGAAGTTGCTGCACAAACATTACCTTCGAATTATGGATATGAGTTTTCAGGAATGACACGGGAGGAACAAAAAGCAGGAAACCAGGCAATATTGGTTTTTGCCTTGAGTCTGATATTCGTTTACTTCTTGTTAGCTGCACAGTACGAATCGTATGTTCTGCCTTTCTCCATTATTCTATCTCTTCCTATCGGGATATTTGGAGCCATTTTCTTTGTGAAATTAATTGGCTTAGAGAACAATATTTATTTTCAGGTTGCCCTGATCATGCTTATTGGTTTACTGGCAAAAAATGCAATTCTGATTGTCGAATTTGCCTTGCAACGTCGACGTCATGGTATGGAATTGATGCAAGCAGCTGCTGAAGGAGCAAAAGCACGTTTACGTCCTATCTTAATGACTTCATTCGCCTTTATTCTTGGAATAGTTCCCTTGATGTTAGCAAATGGTGCTGGTGCTGTAGGTAACCGCTCTATTGGAACAGGTGCTGTTGGAGGAATGTTAATAGGAACGTTATTTGGAATCTTTATAATTCCTGCCTTCTTTGTGATTTTCCAATCAATCCAGGAGAAAATTACAGGAGCTCCGAAACTAATTGATAATGAATCGGATATTGCTGAATAAAACACGATAAAAATGAAAAATAGAAAAATAATATACGGAATTGTCTCTCTTGCTTTTGCAGCTACGAGTCTTCCATCTTGTTTCGTGGCTAAAAAATATCAACGCCCCGAAATAGAGATTCAAGATCAATATCGAGATGTGAATACAAACGATTCTTCTACATTAGCCGCAATGCCGTGGGAGGAATTGTTTACAGATACGAACCTAACAAGCCTTATTAACGAAGCTCTGGATAACAATCTTGATCTTTTAATGGCTGTTGAACGTGTGAATGCTGCTGAAGCATATTACAAACAAGGAAAAGCTGGTTACTTGCCAACTTTAGCCATCGCGGGAAGCGGACAGCGTGTAGAATATGGAGACAATACACTAAGCGGTGTTTCTAATAGCTACGATGGAGGAATCTATCACCAATATGACTTGTCAGCTAGTGTTACCTGGGAGGCTGATATTTGGGGAAAAATAAGAAGCAATAAAAGAGCTTCTCAGGCTACCTATCTTAAAAGTGAGGCCTCGCGACGTGCGGTTCAGAGTACTCTTGTGGCCACTATGGCATCTGCCTATTTTCAGCTTGTTGCTCTGGATGCTCAAGCTAAAGTTACTAGTCAAACTGTAACCAACCGAAAAGAAGGTCTGGAGACGATGATTAGTTTAAAAAATGCAGGTCGAGTAACCCAAGCTGCAGTTAAACAAACAGAAGCTCAACTGTATACAACAGAAATTCTTCTTATTGATATTAAAGAGAATATTAACCTGTTGGAAAATACCATTTCTTTGCTTTTAGGGAGAAATTCGGGAACTATTAAGAGATCTAGTCTTGATGATCAAGCATTAAATGTAGAATTGTCAACTGGTTTTCCTTCGCAGTTGCTCAGAAATCGTCCGGATGTAATTCTTGCAGAATACAACTTCAGGAATGCTTTCGAGCTTACAAACGTAGCAAAAAGCAGCTTCTACCCTACTTTAAGCATGAGTGCTTCAGGTGGATTTCAGACTTTAGATTTCGACAATTGGTTCAATAGTAATGCGCTAATTAGTAATGCCATTGCTAATTTAACGCAGCCTATCTTCAATAAAAGAAGCATACGTACACAGTACGAAGTTGCTAAAGCGAATCAGGAAGAAGCAAAATACAACTTAAAAAAGGCTTTGCTATCAGCTAGCAAGGAAGTTTCCGACGCTTTGTATAGTTATAAAACACAGCAAGAGCGATACAAAATTCGCCAGAAAGAACTCGATGCATTAAGCAAAGCAGTTGAATATTCTGAGGAATTATTGAATAATGGCTATCAGAATACAACCTATATTGAGGTGTTAACGGCGCGTACCAATGCACTTTCTTCAGAAATCAGTACCATTAATACAAAGTATCAACAATTAAATTCTATTGTTGAACTCTATCTTTCTCTTGGTGGTGGATGGAAATAAAACAATGTAAAGAGATTCCAGAAGCATTTTCATGATCCAGTAAGGACTCTTTATGGTACTACTAACTAACAGCATATTTCTTAAAAAGAAGTATGCTGTTTTTTTGAAAACACAAAGCCTCTTAAAACATCAATAATAAATTTGAAGATCACTAATTCTAGACATTGATTTCTCACACTAATATCTTTGCAATACAATTTAATGAATCAAAAAAAATTGAGTTTGATAAATATATCAAACTCAATTCAATCAATAACTAATTACTATTTCTTATCCCAATTACCTAAATCATACTTCTGTTTACCGATTAATGAAACACTAAAATCGGCATATGTGTTCCAATAAATAATTTTCGCGACATCCTACCAAAAAACAATCGCTCTAATAAGTTATGCTTTCTGGCCAGAATGGCTATCATGCCTATCTCTTTTTCTTCCACATATTTTTCTATGCCTTTCATTTTTTCTTCCATTGGTATAATCGCACAGCTAACATTTGATTCTCCAAGTGTTTTTTTAAGGTATTTTCTCAATATTTCCATTTGATATTCATCCATTTCGTTGTCTTCCCCCAGATCATCGAAATGTACACAATGAATATTCATATCATAAGGTTTTGTTATGTATTTCAGATTAGCAATAGCTTTAAAATCTGCCTTATCGAAATTCGTCGCATACATTATGTTTTCGATCTTTTCAAGATCCACATGTTCTCCCTGATCTGAGAGTATAAGAACAGGAACTTCCGACTCCTCAATTACGTTGGAAACAACACTTCCCAAAAGATTCTTTGTACCCGCAGTTTCCCCTCTGCTACCCATAATTATTAAATCAGGCTGATAGGAATTGCAAATATTTAAAATCTCGGAAGAGACAGTCCCACCACGTAAGACATAGTCAACTTCAATTCCTTCAACTTTCTCTACTTCCAATTTATTGCGCAAATCGTAATACAATTCTTTCAGTTTTGCTTTTGCATTCTTTTCTACTTCTGAGAGCACCTCAACAACAGTAGCATTATAGGTGTAGCTATCTGAAAATGGCACTGTTTCTATTGCAGACGCAAAATAGGTATGGAATAGTAAGATATCGGCATTAAATTTTTTTGCTATACTCATTGCATATTCACAAAGGCGAGGTGAAAAATCCGAAAAATCGACAGGAACCAATATCCGATTCACTTCAATTTTTTGCAATGGAAATGCCTTTTCAAAATCTTCCTGAGCATAACTTAACTCCAATTCCTCAATAATTTGCATGGCTTGTGATAAATCCTGCGCATTAATTCTTACTTTTACACCTCCTCCAACTACAGATTGAATTAAATTGAGATTTTTAAGAAAACATTCTATTCCTTCAGATTCTAAACGAGACTTAAGTAATTGTGCTCGGGAATAGCTATAAGTTGCTAATGTGATTAATTTATCCTTCATGGCTATAAGTTTTAATAGTAGGTAGAGATAAGATACAAAAAAAAGGAATAGTTATCAAGGAGGTACTATACACCTATTCACTTCGATAAGTGTTTATCTGTAATATTAAATTATCGCTTAAGCTTCAATAAATCGCAAGTATTCTTGAAATATCAAAAAAGAATAGTTAATTTTGCGGCTCAATAAAAATCAGTTACTTACTAAGTAATTAATTAAACAATTAAAGTTATGTTGAATCATTATGAAACCGTTTTCATTGTAACTCCCGTTTTATCTGAGGCTCAGGTAAAGGAAGCGGTAGAAAAATTTAAGGCCCTTATCACCGATAATGGTGGTGAGATGGTTAATGAGGAGAACTGGGGACTGCGCAAGCTGGCTTATCCAATTCAGAAAAAAAGCACTGGTTTTTACCAATTGCTTCAATTTGATGCTCCAGGCGATCTAATCGAAAAATTGGAATTAAATTACCGACGTGATGAAAAAGTCATTCGTTTTTTAACTTTCAAACTCGATAAGCACGCTTTTGAGTATTCAATTAAACGAAAAGGAAAACTTAAATCTAAAGAGGAGAAGTAAGCTATGGCACAAAATCAATCAGAAATCAGATATTTGACACCTCCGTCAGTTGAGATTAAAAAGAAAAAGTATTGTCGTTTCAAAAAGAACAAGATTAAATTCATCGATTACAAAGATCCTGAGTTTTTGAAGAAATTTTTGAATGAGCAAGGAAAAATTTTACCTCGTCGTATCACTGGTACATCTTTGAAATATCAAAGAAAGGTAGCTACTGCTGTTAAACGTGCTCGTCACATTGCATTGTTACCATACGTAACTGACATGATGAAATAATCTTTAAATTGGAGGAAACGAAATGGAAGTAATCTTACAACAAGATATTCATAGTTTAGGATATAAGAATGACATCGTAGTTGTGAAAAACGGGTACGGCAGAAATTATTTGATTCCTAAAGGGATAGCTGTTTTGGCAACAGAATCAGCTAAGAAAATGAATGCCGAAAATATGAGACAAAGAGCTCATAAAGAAGAAAAAATTAAGAACGAAGCTTTAGAAGTTGCTAAAAAACTTGAAGGTGTTATTTTGAGTGTAGGTGCTAAAACTAGTACTACCGGTAAAATTTTCGGTTCTGTTAACAACATTCAAATTGCTGAAGCATTAACTGCTCAGGGATTCGAAATTGACAGAAAAGTGATTGCAATTAAAGACGCTGTTAAAGAGATCGGTAAATACACCGCAACTATTAAACTTCATAAAGAAGTTAAAGTTGATATCGAATTTAACGTTGTTTCTGAATAATCGCTTCGATAATAAATTAATTTAAGTTTATAACAGACAAACTTAAAGCTTTTCAAACAAACAGATTAAAACCACTCCGATTAACGCTTGGAGTGGTTTTTTTATTCCTGAGGTTTTCCAAAAACCTGAGTCCAATAATTTCCCACTCTTGCGACTCCCATTTCGGTAAATGCTGAATTCATAATATTAGCACAATGTCCCTCGCTAGTTAACCAGCCAGCCATAACACTTTCTTCGGAAGTATATCCCCAAGCAATATTCTCGGCGGCAGCTAGATAAGAGTAATCAACATCAGCCAATCGATTTGTCAATGCATCACCATTGGAAGATGTATGACTAAAAAAATCATTCTCCATCATATCTTGACTATGAGCCAAAGCAGCAGCCTCTAGTTTTTCATTCGCGACAAGTTCATTTACCGGAGGATAATAAGTACTCCCACAAGTCGTTCCTGTTGTTCTGGCATCATTTACAAGCTCCAATAAAGTTTGAACATCAATATTATTTTCTTGAGTAACATCCTCAAAGTCAATTTCATTACTAAAACAAGAAATCATTAACCCAGGTACTAGGATTAGATAAGTTCTTAAAAACCACTTTTTCATATCAAATTGTTTACGAATAACTATCGAGACATAAGCGTAAGTTTGCTTGAATGAAAAAGATATGTATTTTTCCTCGTAATTTGTCTCTAAATAACTTATTTAGAATGATTGTCTATTTTCTGAGAAAAGCATAATATTATTTTCAACTTAAAGGATTATATGTAATTTTAGGTTATCTAAATGCTTATTTGCATTATATTTATTGTCTATGAGAATATTCTACCTTTTACTTCTATTCATCTCAATTTCCTTTTCTTTCTTTGGTCAAAGAGATAATACTTATCTCCCATCCAAAAGAAATTTTAAGATGAAATACGTTACCTATGACTCCAAAAATCGGAAAGAGTATTCCGAAGTATGGCAGTTAGTTGGTAAATCAAGAACAGGGGAAGGTATACAGTATAATATCGAATCAGAAATTACAACGCGAAAACACAATACTTTCTATCAGTATTTTCGGCTAGTGAGTAACGATTCCATATTTTTTGTTGGTTCAGAACGATATCTTGATCCTATCAAGTTAGATTCTTACCAGAAAATGGTCATCAAAATTTCATCGGATAGTGTTGCTGTTCCTATTCACCCCAAAGCAGGACAAATGTTACCTGAAGCGACCTGTGAGGCTAGTATCTTGCGAGGTACAGGTTCCGTTCTAATGTCGATGAATGTTGTTTTAATGAATAGAAAAGTGGATGGAATTGAAAAATTAAAAACTCCTGCAGGAAACTTTACTTGCTTTAAAATATCAGCAGAAAAATTAACTTATGGAGGAATTTCAAAAAGCAAAACCAAAATTTACGAATGGTATGCTGTTAATGTGGGCTTGGTTCGAATGGAAGAATATAACAGCAAGAGAAAATTAATCTCTTATAAAGTTCTTGAATCCATAGCCGAAGATTTTTTCTTGCCATAAATACTCGAATATCTGCAGATAATACTTTCAATCCCTACATTTTTCTTGAATCAGAAATGAATTTCAAAACTTATTTCATTCCTGCTTTTATTCAATTATTTTTGACTTTTCTTACTAATCATGAAAGCAATTTCTGAATTAGAAAATTTTGAAGCAGCTGTTCTTTGCTGGTTAAAGATTTATTTTGATTTAAAAGAAGAAGTATAAATATGAATAAAAAATCTCAATTTTTGATTGCAGCTCCTTCGAGCGGATCAGGAAAAACTACTATCACTCAAGGATTACTCCGCTACCTTAAAAACAAAGGACTTAACGTTCAACCTTTTAAATGTGGACCTGATTATCTGGACACCAAACATCATACTTGGGCTGCTGGAAATGTATCGATTAATTTAGACACATTTATGAGTAGCAAAGAACATGTCAAGGAGATCTATTCTAAGTACTCCAGCTCGGCTGACGTATCCTTAGTTGAAGGTGTTATGGGCCTATTCGACGGCGCTAAAAAAATGGAGGGAAGTTCAGCTCAAATTGCTGAATTAATTGATATTCCTGTTATTCTGGTTGTAAATGCAAAAGCAACAGCCTACTCTGTAGCTCCTTTGCTTTATGGATTTAAAAATTTTTACTCCGGAATTAATCTTGCTGGAGTTATTTTCAATTTTGTAGGCAGCGAATCACATTATCAGTTCTTAAAGGATGCTTGCGAAGATGTAGGCATTACACCTTTAGGATACGTTCCTAAAAATGAAAACATTCACTTACCTTCCAGACATTTGGGTTTGCAGATTTCCGATTCTTCGGAATACGATGAAGTAATTGAAAAAATTGCAAAACACATTTCAAAAACTGTCGACATTGATGAACTACTGCACCTAACAAAATGTCCAGTTAAAAAAAACAAAACCTACGAAGGTAAAGAACGAGGAAAACTGAAAATTTCTGTTGCCAAGGATGAAGCATTCAACTTCACCTATCATGAAAACTTAACAGCTCTTGAAAAGCTGGGTGAAATTACTTTTTTTTCCCCACTGAAAGATCAACAGCTACCTGCTACCGATCTTTTATACCTTGCAGGAGGTTATCCCGAACTTTACCTTCAAGAATTAAGTGCAAATAAGAACATGCGCGAAGCTATTGATAAGTATTGTTCAAATGGGGGGCGTGTTTTGGCTGAATGCGGGGGAATGATGTACTTGAGCACTAGTATTATTGATTCCGATTCAAATGAATTTCCAATGGTAGGCTATTTGAATCAAAAAGCCAGCATGGAAAACATGAAATTAAAATTGGGGTATCGTAAAATTTGTATCGATAATAAAATCTGTTTTGGGCATGAATTTCATTATTCGAAACTCCTCCATCCAGAAACAGAATTTTCGATTGGTGAGATCTATTCCGCACGTGATAAAAAACAGGATACACTACTCTTTCGAAAAGGCAATACCATTGCTTCTTACATCCATTTTTATTGGGGCGAAAAAAACATTTTGAATATTTTACTTGAAAACACTAGTGAAGGTACGACCAAACAAGTCTGACAGCTTGACCGTAATAACTGTTCCCAAACAAGTTTAGATGATTAAGGATATGATACAGCAGGTAAATGTTTTCGCGGTTATCATATCCTTGTGGTAGTGGTTTTTCTTTCTGATAAGCTCGATAAAAGTCTTCATTAAATCCACCAAAAAGTTTGGTCATAGCCAGATCTGATTCTCTGTGACCATAGTAAACAGCGGGATCAATTAAGCAAGGATTTGAGTCTTTATCGCAAAGAAAGTTACCTCGCCATAAATCGCCATGTAATAGAGAAGGTTTTTCTTCGCTTCCTTCTAATATTTCTTCTATTCTTCCTTCTAAAATCAAAAAACCATTCTTTAATTCGTTTCCAACTAAACCATTTTTTTCTGCTAGTTTGTACTGATAAAGAAGACGCTTATTGTAGTAAAAATCGCACCAATTTTCAGCTTGCATTTTACTAGATTTGTTTATTTGTGGAGTGGCTCCAATGTAGTTATCTTCTTTAAATCCAAATTTGATAGCTGTGTTTTTGTGAAGGTTTGCCATTTGAACTCCAAAACGACGAAAAAAATCCTTATCTAATCTTCCTTCCTCAATAAATTCGAGCAATAATATTTCTGAATCAACATATAAAACATCGGGAACACGTATGCAACCAGTTTTTCGAATTTCATTTAATCCATTCACCTCTTTAGCAAACATATCTTCAGTATAGGCTTCTGTTTTTAAAAAGGCGTATTGGCCACTTTCAAAACGGATTTGATTGGTTGTAGCTATACTACCGCCAACAATAGATTTAAAACCTGTAATTTTTTGTCCAATTACATCCTCTATTCTAGTAAAAACTGCCTCTTGCCTCATTGTAGTTCTTTAAGTAAACCTTCACATGCGTCTTCCAGAATATCAAGTACTAATTCAAATCCTTCATCTCCTCCATAATATGGATCAGGTACTGAATCATAATTTGAATGCCTAGTACAATAGTTGGTCATCAGTTTTAGTTTTTGCAAATCTGTCTTATTTCTGGCCAATGCTCTGAGATCAATTAAATTTTGAGCATCCATTCCAATAATCAGGTCAAAAGCATCAAAATCCTTTTCGGGATCGAACTGCCTAGCAATGCTTTCTAACTTATAATTTCGCTTCGCTGCATGCTTTCTCATACGATTATCAGCCAAATCTCCAATATGCCAGCCAGAAGTTCCAGCTGAATCGCACACCATAGCACTTTCTAATTGATTTATGCTAATATATTCTTTCATAACAGCCTCGGCACTTGGCGAGCGGCAGATATTTCCCAAACAAACAAAAAGTATTTTCTTTTTCACTAATTCTAATTAATTTCTTAGTTTACAAGCAAACAGACAAACCTCTTAAGTGACTATTCAACAAGTAATTACTGATGATCACATCTGTGTAAAAACACAAGCTAAGTTCCAAAAAATATTGTTCCGCTTACTTTTATAGTTTTTAGTTTAAAACATTCTTATTCACTTAAGATACTCGATAAAGTAGAAAAATCAAAATCCATCGATTGCACAATTTTTTATATCGTAAATAACAATTTATTAACAGAAATATTAAGACACCAAACTCCTAATTAGTTTTTTTTTTATAGCTTTGTGAAACAAACTTCAAAAATGGATAGAGAATCATTACATAACACAAACAACAATAAAATCCGAATTTATTCGGATGCATTGGTTATGCACTCCCATATATCTCGAACTCCCATTTATTATCCAGATGCTATTACGATTAAGCATAATAACAATCAAATTTGTTGTTGTTGTTTGTGTAGTTGTTGTTGCTAGGTAAAAAAACCTAGCACAGTAATCAAAACATTACACAAAAGTTCACTTATAGCTAATAAGTTATCTTATGCGTATTCATCATTTTTAAATCAAAAAATCAATGTCTTATTTGTCAAAAGTTATGGAAGAATTGCAAGCTTCCAGGAAAAATTCAGAATACGATATGCCAAGTAGGGATCTTGCTCAGCGATTTGTAGAAGAAGCCATGAACACCCTTTTTCCCATCAGAGCTCGTAGATCTAACAGTAGTTGTGAACAGGAAGCTTTACTATATCAATTGGAATCCTTGCTTAAATTACTACTTCTTCCAGTAAAAGATGAGTTGAATGCACCACTTGAGAAAATCACTCACGACTTTATGAAAACTCTCCCAAAAATCTACAGAGATCTTTTGTTGGATGCAAATGCAATACAAAATTTTGATCCTGCAGCACGCAGTATCGGTGAAGTAATTATTGCTTATCCAGGTTTCTTTGCCATTTTGGTTTATCGCTTGAGTAATGTGCTTTATCATCTTGATGTGCCCATTATTCCGAGGTTAATGAGTGAGTATGCACATACAAAAACAGGTATTGATATTCATGCCGGAGCCACTATCGGAAAATCTTTTTTTATAGATCACGGAACTGGTGTTGTAATTGGAGAATCGGCAATCATTAAAAACAACGTAAAAATCTATCAAGGAGTAACCCTGGGAGCTTTGCAAGTTAAAAAGAGTCTTGCGAAGAAAAAGCGACATCCTACCGTTGAAGACAATGTAATTATTTACTCAAGTGCGACTATTTTAGGAGGAGATACTATTATTGGAAGGAACAGCATTATTGGTGGTAACGTGTGGTTAACTTCTAGTGTAGAATCCGATAGTATTGTATATCACAAACATGAAACCAGGGTTAGAACGAACCTTGATGAAAGCAAAATCATAAATTTTCAAATATAAAAATCATTCACGTATGAAATTAAACAACATTCTAGAAGGAATTGGCAATACTCCTACTGTAAAATTAAACAAGATATTTGGTGCAAACTCTAATGTATGGATGAAACTTGAAAGAACCAATCCAGGAGGTAGTATTAAAGATAGAATTGCTCTTTCGATGGTTGAAACTGCCGAAAAAGACGGATCTCTAAAAAAAGGATCAGTTATCATTGAACCAACATCGGGTAATACTGGAGTTGGATTGGCAATGGTTGCTGCAGTAAAAGGCTACAAAATTATTTTGGTAATGCCAGAATCAATGTCAGTGGAAAGAAGAAGTTTAATGGCGGCTTATGGTGCCGAATTTGTTCTAACCCCACGTGAATTGGGAATGAAAGGAGCAATTCAGAAAGCAGAAGAACTTATTGCCTGTAATAAAGATTCTTGGATGCCTTCTCAATTCGAAAATGAGGCTAACATTGAGATACATAGAACTACAACAGCAAAAGAAATTATCGCTGATTTTCCAAATGGTCTCGATTTTTTGATTACTGGTGTTGGAACTGGAGGGCACATCAGCGGTGTAGCAGAAATATTAAAAGCTAAATTTCCTAAACTACAAGTATTTGCTGTAGAACCAGAATCGTCTCCCGTAATTGCCGGTGGAGCACCTGGCCCTCACCCATTGCAGGGTATTGGAGCAGGATTTATTCCAACTAATTTAAACACCAAAATTTTAGATGGAGCTATTCCTGTAGGAAAAGATGAAGCCTTTGCGAAAGTAAAAGATTTGGCTAGTAAAGAAGGAATTCTTGCTGGTATTTCTACTGGAGCCTCTCTTGCGGCAGTAGAAAAAAAACTTGCTGAAGTAGAAAAAGCAAGTATTCTAACTTTTAACTACGATACCGGAGAACGTTACCTATCGGTAGAGGGATTATTCTAAATAAAAGGCCCCAAATGTTGTATTTAATTCATTTGGGGCTTTTTTTTTACTTCATACAAAGTCTATATTCTTATTCCTAAAACTGTAATATCATCTATTTGCTCGGTTCCATTCATCCAAATTTCCATTGTTTTTTCTAATATGGATTTTTGCTCTTCTACTGGTTTTTCATGGATATCCAAAAGTAGATCTCTGAATTTTCGACTTGTGAATTTTTTATCTTCCACTCCTCCAAATTGATCTGAATAACCATCAGTATACAAATAAAGCATATCGTTTGTTTTCAAATCAATTTTACGACTGCTAAAATCAACCATTCTCTGATGATAAATTCCTATGGGCATTCGATCCGCTTTAAGCATAATTATTTTGCCATTTCGAACTACCAAAAGAGGATTAAAAGCTCCTGAGAAGTGCAATTCACGCTTATCTGTATCCATTACAATAAGTGATATATCCATGCCATCACTTGGAGTGGCGTCCCCATAACTTTGACGAAGAGAAATGATAATGTCCTGTCGAAGCTGATTCAAAATTTCATGAGAAGAAGTTATTCTTTTATGAATAACAATTTCATTGAGCAGGGTAACTCCCAGCATACTCATAAAAGCTCCAGGCACCCCATGACCAGTACAATCAGCTAATGCGAGAACTATTTTATTATCCATTTTAGTTGCCCAATAAAAATCCCCACTAACTATTGCTTTGGGTTTATTTATGATAAAACTTTTATTGAGAATTTTCTCCAGATATTTAACTGGGGGAATTACTGCAGCCTGAATTCTACTTGCATATTTTATGCTATCTGTAATATCTTTATTCGCACTTTCAATCAAATCCCTTTGTTTTTCAATCTCCTCTTTTTGTTTAACCACTTCTTGTGTTCTTTTTAGAACCTTTTCCTCAAGGATTCGATTTTCTTTTTTTAATATTTTTTCTCTGCCTTTAATATAAAATACAATCAGAATTATAAGTAAAACTAATACCAGTAAATAAAACCAAGTTTGTTTCCAAAATGGTGTTTGGATATAAATCCTCAAATTCAAAGGATATTCATTGGTAATACCATCACCATTCGAAGCTTCGAGAAGAAAATCAAAACTACCATCACTTACTCCGTAATAGGTAACTTGCTTATTCGTTGAAAATTGCGTCCAATCTTCATCATAACCATCTAATATGTACCTATACTTAACCAATTCTGGTTCTTTAAAATAGATGCCAACGAATTCGATTTTAATTTTATATCTACCTGGCGATAAGACAATTTTATCGCTTAGTGCAATTTCTTGTTCGTTAATTTGTATGGATTTAATTTTAGGCACAGGAGCTATACTTGCTTTTATTTCCAGGGAAGGATTAAACTTAAGCAAGCCACTATTCATTCCGAACCACAAGTTATTATCCAAATCGACAAAACTCGAATTCACTTGAAATTCATCACTTTTACTAATACCAATGTTCTCTTGCAGAGGTTTAATGAAAAAAGTATCGGCATTAATTCGACTTATTCCACCACGATGTGCTACCCATATTCTATTTTGATTATCAGCGATTAAAGAGTAGCAGTAATCAGATAAAAGACCATCCTTGGAGCTCAAATTAACAATTGAATCTTTTTGATAGAGGAAAACGCCATTTCCTAATGTTCCAACCCAAATACGTCCCTCATTATCTTCATCAATACTACGAATGTTAATAAAATTATTATCGTCTGATAAAAACAAGTTTGTAACTTTTCCATTTTCCAGTAATACCAATGAACTACTAAGAGTCGACATCCATATTCGATCTTTGGAATCGATAAAAATATGATTCACACAATTATGAGGTAAGCCTCCCTTGCTAATTGTATACCAATTCTTTTTTCCTGTAGTTAGGTTGTAATTGCAAGCTCCTTTTTTTGTGGCAATCCAAAGTTGATCGTTTTTCCCATTTATTGAATTAATAGAATTTTCTAATATTCCATCAGCTATAAGTTCGCGTTCAATTCTATTGGTACTGATGTTCAATCGATATAAACCATTCTTTTCTGTACCAATCCATAAATCATTCTCCTTTTGATATAAGGAGGTAATTTTATCGAATGGTAAACCTTGACAACTATCGTAAAATCGAAGTTCTTTATTGTTATCAACACTTTTTCTAAGTAAACCCTTATCGGTTCCGAACCATTCATATTCAGCATTTTTTGATATGGCTGAGATTGTTGATCCATAAGATGCATCGGGAGAATAAAAAGTGTAGGCTGGATCGATCAATCTGCTCAAGCCTTTTCCATAAACACTAATCCAGATATTTCCTTCTGAATCTTCAAAGCAAAGTTTACTGTTGTCACTCTCAAGTCCGTTTTCTGTACTAAAGGTGGTCATAAAATGGTATCCTAGTGAATCTTTTGCAAGTTTATGAACTCCTTGCCCAAAGGTAGAAACCCATAAGTTAAGATTTCTGTCTTCAAATACATTTTGGATGGATTCCATTTGCAATCCACCTCTTACTTTAATTTGGGAAACAGAATAAGCATTTTCCTTTACTGTGAGGTGGTAAATATTTTTGTTTTCACTGAGTATTAAAAAAGCATTGCCACTTCTTTCTTTCACTATTTGATTGATCCTATTTTGGCCTATTTCAGAAATTGTATTTTGAACAACTATCTGATTATCAACCACAGTACAATACTTAACCCCTTCATTAGATCCTAATAAGAGATCTTTTTCGTTGACAAATTGAAATGAGTTAACAGAAAATGGACCTTCTGAAAAAATCAGCGGCTCTATTCTTTTATTTTCGATGACTCTTAATAATCCTTTGCGCTGGTTAGACAACCAAATTTGCCCATTACTATTCTGATGAAGATCGGTGATGCTACTTTTATCTTCTGCCTTGGATCTTACTATATGAAAGCCATTTTTATCCTTAAAAGTTAAGCTTCCGTTCATATGGCCAAACCAATCTGCTCTTGGAGTATTTAAATTGCAAGAAATAAAATTACCTGCAAGAGAATCCATGGTATTATAATTAATGAAATTTGCTCCATCAAAACAGGACAAGCCATCTCCTGTTCCAACCCATAGATAACCTTCTGAGTTTTGACTAATTGAATAAATATAAGCCTGAGGTAAACCATTATCAACTCCATAGTTAATAAAATGATTATTTTGAGCCATAAGGGTTTGACTCAAAATCATTAGAAATATCAATATTTGCAATCTATTTTTATTCAATTTTCTCATTCAATCGAAATATAAACATTTTACTAAAAAATTCTAATCTGCTTTAAAAATCAAAAATCTAATTTTCAATAGGCAGTGTAAAATAAAAACAAGCACCTTCTCCCACAACAGATTCAACACCAATTTCACCTCCAAGTAAATTAACCATACTTTTAGAAATCGCAAGCCCTAGGCCAGCTCCTCTATATAATTTGGTTCTTACTTCTCTATGTTCTTTTCTAAATCGCTCAAAAATTACATTTTTTTCACTTTCTGAAATTCCAATTCCTGTATCTTTCACATAGAATTTAACAAAACCATCTTTCACACTTTCAATGCCAAAGTCTATGCTTCCTTTTTCTGTAAATTTAATTGCATTACTAATTAAATTAGATAGAATTTGTTTAACTCGAAGTGGATCTGAATAGATGACCAAATCGATATCTTTTTCAAGATAATTCAATTGAACCGTAGTATTATTTAATTCAGCCATTTTTTTTGAATGTACCGTGAATAGTTCACTTAAAAATGTATGTGGATTACATTCTATATGTTTTATTTTAAGCAAGCCAGCTTCTATACTGGAAATATCCATAATATCATCTATTAAACTTAATAGATCATCTGTATTCGATCTGAGAATAGATAAATAGCGTTCCTTTGAATTTGTCGGTATTTCCGGTTCCTGAAGCATGGTAGAAAAACCAACTATTGCATTTAAAGGAGTTCGTATTTCATGTGACATATTTGATAGAAAAGCTGTTTTTAATCGATCTGATTCTTCGGCCTTATCCTTTGCTTTTATAAGCTCTTTTTCGGTTCTTTTACGCTCTTTAATCACTTCTTCCTTGGCAATAACTTCTCTGGTTTTATCATCGAGATTTTGAATGAGCTTTCGTTGAATTCTTTTTAAATTTTGTTCTCTAAGAACAATAAAAATATAAATAACAAGCAAAAAGCAGAATAAAGATAAAAGTTGAAACCATTTTTTTTGCCAAATAGGATATTTGATCTTTATTTTAAAATCTAAAACTTGAAGCGACTCTACTCCAATTCCATTTACAGCCTGTAAATGGAATACATAATTGCCAGATGAGAGGTGTTTATACTCAACAGATCTACCATTATCGGGTTTAGACCAGTCGTGCTCATAGCCTTCCAAAAAGTACTGATATTTAATTTTTTCAGGCTCATTCATGCTTATGCCCTTGAATCCAAGCTTAATTTTATATTGTCCTGCTGGAAGTATCAGATCATTTGTGTAATCATATTCTTCTCCATCCACTTGCAAGAAAGAAACTTCAAGACTTGGAGCAACTTCGTTATTTGCCTCTTTCGAAATATCATAAGAGTAAACACCCTGATTGGAACCAAAGTATAATACATTATTACTTCCTTTGGCAGTAGAATTCTTATTAAACTCGGTAGACGAAAGAATACCCGCATTTTTCTGCATTGTATTGATGTAGTAATCTGCAAGTCTTATTTGGCTAATTCCTCCTCGATGTGTTACCCACAATCGCTTTCCATCGCTATTCATCGAATAACAATAATCAGAAAGTAAACCATGTTGATAATTGATATTTAAGGTGGAATCTTCATTCACTAAATAAACTCCATTCCCTTGAGTTCCGACCCAAATGGATCCTTTCGGATCTTCTACCATAGAAGTAATATTTAACAACTTACTTTTGGCTGCTAAGCTAAAATGTATTAATTCATCATTTTTAATATATGATAATGTATTACTAAGAGTTCCTATCCAGATTCGGTTTTGTTGGTCTTTTAAAAGGTAGTTTACTGAATTATGGGGCAAACCTTCCTCCTGCATAGTAAACCACTTTTTATTGTTGGTTTCAGGTGAAAACCTGCACAGTCCCTTTTGTGTAGCAATCCAAACAAACTCATTATCTGTGATAATTGAATTAATTGATTTTTCAAGGTTCCCAAGTCGTAAAAATTGAGCCTTTATTTTTCCCGTCTGATAATTTAAACGAAAGATACCTGATCTTTCGGTACCAATCCATAATTCTTTTCCTTTCCAATCGGAAAGGGCATTTATTTTTTCATTCTCCAAATTACCATTAACATCGTAAACCTTTACTACTTTATTCGAATGCAGATCAACTTTCAACAATTCTTTAGCAGTACCTATCCATTTATATTCATTAACAATGCAAATGGAATGAATCGAGTTACTATATTTTTCTTCATCAAAAGACAAAAAAGAATTTGCCAAAGGTACCAAGCGACTTAATCCTTCGCCGTACTTACCAATCCAAATGTTTCCTTCCCTATCTTCAAAAATAGTTTTAATAGCATTTGTATGTAAGCCATTTTGCTCGTCGTATTTTTCAATTTTAATAGACTTATTATTCGAAAAAATCAATTTTAAAAGTCCACTATTCAGTGATGTTATCCATAAAGAACCACTCTTATCTTCATACAACTTTTGAGCTTTCGATATTTCTTTTGCCTCGGGTATTTTACGAACTGTAAATTTAGACTCGCTCTGTTCCAAACGAAATAATCCATCATTCTCGGTAAGAATGTAAAAACATTCTTTTGATTTGGATTGAAGAATATCAACAATTTTATTTTTTGGAATTTCAGAAATTTCAGAAACTAGTTTAATTCGATTATCAGAGCTAATAGCACACAAACAAAGGCCGTTTGATGTTCCTACCAACAATCGATTATCATCAATAAATTTGAAAGTAAAAACAGGTTGTAATAAGGTATTAGAATATAATTCTGCTTTTGATTTTTCATTTTTAAATTTGATAAATTCCTTATTCTGACTGGCTACCCAAATGTTAGAGTTTACATCTTTTTCGAGATCGACAATACTGCTGTTTGTGTTGCTATAGTAGGTAAAGTTTTTTCCATCGTAAAAACTTACCTTTCCATTTAAATGTCCAAACCACAAACCATTCTTGGTATTAAGGCTTGAAGTAATAAAATTACCGCCTAAAGAGTCTTGTTCCGAAAAATTCTGAAAAGAATATCCATCATACTTAGAAAGGCCATTTCCAGTGCCGATCCATAAATTTCCCAAAGAATCTTGTGAAATTGTATATACATAATTTTGTGCGAGACCATCATCTAACTTAAAATTGATAAAACGATTATCTTGTGCAAAGCCTTGCCATGAAATTAGTAAAATAAGGAAGACTAATAAAATACGATTCATATGTTTCTTTTCCATGTGTGTAATAATTATCAATTCGTCCTTTTATTACTAATTGCCTTCATTTTTATTTTAGGACTATACACAGGAACGCCTCCAATAGGTATCGAAAAGAAAGGTAGCGCTTCGCCATATTGATTTTTAATTGAAATCACAACATTATTATTTTTAATCAAAACCGTACGTTTTTTGATAAATTGAATTTCTAAGGATGAGTTCTTTTCTCGCTCACTAATTGGAAATTTATTCCGGATCCATTGATCCTCACTCGATAAATCACATAACATACCATTTTTTTGAACCGAATTAATTCGAATATATCCATCATTGTCCCAATCGAAATTAGTGATTTCCACCGAAATGGTTTTGTCATCTACAAAAGGGTATATTTGGGAAATATCGTTTATGTCGTTAGAAAGGCGGAATGTATATTCGTAAGTAAAAATATTTCCTCCTTCTACTTCTTTATTCTCATTCGCACTTGTACTCAAAAAAAGCCGATATAGGTTTCCATCATCACCCGACTTGCCATCTATAATTACTTTAAAAACCCTACCTCCAAATTTTTCTATATACTCACCTTCAAAAGGATTAAAAGGGCCAAAAGTATACCAAGCATCATCGTACTTGGGATCATTATCAAAATTCATTGAAGCTAAAAGATTACCACTATCGTAATTACCAATTGGATCAATATTTTGTGCATCTTTATTCGACCAACACTCAAAACCTCCATAAACAGAAAAATTAACCACAGTATTAAAATCTCCCTGCTGTTCATCATTCTTCCCTCCTATTTCTGGATCATATACACGAATATAAACAGGCTCTGTTTGATTTTCAGGAATGAGAAAAAAATAGACTTCACTAAAATCGTCATCACCCCACGAAGTTTCTGCATCAGCACCAAAAGTGACTAAATTTTCAATATTTTCTTCTGCGGCAGGAACCGACTGAGCGTTTATAATCTTTACGTTACAAAGTGCAATACAAAGTAAGAGAGAAAAAAAGTATAGTTTTTGTTGAAGCATCCGTAATTGTTTTTATAAGTTTATTCGTTAATAAGCATAAATTCAAACCTGTTGTCATTTTTTGGATCTAATTTATTTTTAATTTCATAGACTGCCGTTCGTAAACGATATTTTTCAATTCCATGATTAATTAAATAATCGGCAACCGTTTCAGTAGCTTTTGACGCCAAATCAAAGCTTATGTTATTCTCGGAAATTACATGTAAACCAATTTTTAATTCGATAACAGGATTTACAACTAATATTTTTAATAGTTCATTTAATATTGGAGTTACAGATTTAGAAATGCTGTGATCTCCTATATCATTAAAGGGAAATTCAAACTGACTGGACAACAATTGTAATTTATTTTCAATAAGCTTGATCTTCGCATTGTTTTTTTTGTTTATCAGGCTTTGAGTTTGTAAAGCCAGAGCTTTAGCAGGATTACTATTTAAGTCGTCATCCACTTGTACATCCTTATCGGTTACTGATCTAACAAATTGTTTGTTTTTTTCAAAAGATTCTGAAAAAACCAATTGTAAATCCTCCAATCTATTATTTATATTAAGATTTTGTATTACTAGAATTGGTGGAACTACAAAATCTGCTTCCAGTTTTTGTTTGGGTATAAAACGATCATCATCAGTTGTGTTGTTCCCAAATTGGGATGACTCATTTCCTGAATTCATAGATTCCAAGCTATCAGTATTTCTAACTATTTTGATCTTCTTTTCAACACAAGTCTTTTGTTTATACCCAAGGCTATCTTTTTCACTTACAACGCCTAAGGTAATCGTATATTCTCCTTTTTTATGATAGGCATGATTTATCTTAATACCTTCATCAAGCATTCCATCACCAAAGTCCCAATAGTATTTCTCTACATTGAAAAATGGCAAATTTGTTTTAGACGCATCAAAACTTATTTCATTTTTAAGTACAGCTTCATCAACGCAATTGATGTAAGCTTGTTCGTAATCAAGTAGTTCAAATTCATAGTTTGTTTGTTTCATGAACACCTGATCAGTTTGCTTATCGATAATATTTAGCTCTACTCTATAAGTTCCCGGGCCATCAAAGCAATGCTCTGCTTCTTTCCCTCTAACTCTAGTACCATCTCCAAAGATCCATTCGTAGTAGCTTTTTGAAGTATCTACAGGAATGTAATATTCATCATAAAATAGAAAACAATATTCATTTTCCTTGATACTATCGCAATTTGCAAACTGGGGAATTGAGGTATGAAAATCATATATATTATCATTACCCTCTCTGTTGCTAGAAAAATAACCAGTTTCAAAATTAGCATCTGTAATTAAAGCAAAATCATCATACTCCGAATTAATTGGTGCATTAATATGAATAATATTACCCCATTCATCATTCTGTTTACTACTAGAAAATACATCTAATCCACCCATAGTATTGTGACCATTTGATGCAAAGAACAATTCTCCAGAAACTGATATATAGGGAAAACTTTCATTTTTTTCTGTGTTGATTTTACTTCCTAAATTGTGTGGAGAGCTCCAACCTTTATCAAGCTTCATACACACATATAGATCCAAACCACCATAGCCCCCTGGCATATCAGATGCAAAATACAAGAAAGATCCATCCTCACTTAAAGCTGGAGAAGTAAGATTATACTCCATACTATTGAATGCAAAAGGCTCCGGATCACTCCAAAAATCACCTTGTAATTTAGAAGTAAACAATCCCAACTTATTTCTTTCATCTTTAACATCTCTTTTTTTGTTATCAACTTTGGTATTTCTAGAAAAAATAACAAGAGAATCACTACTTTTGAAACTAGCGGGACCATCATTAAAATTTGTCACAAGTTCCTCCGCAAAAATAACTGGACTTTTACCCAAACTATCCCCTTTTGTAGGAATGTAAAACATATTAAATAACTCTTTATCCTGATCTGTGGAATAGGTCACAAAAAGATCAGTTCTTTTGTTCGAACAGAATACAAGTCCTTCCTGACAATAAACAGGAGAATATTCATCATCTTGTTCAGAACAAAAGGATGCTAAACTGACTTCATAATTTGCATTTTGAGCAATTACAAACTGAGAAGAAATCAAGAAAAAAAACACAAATAGTATTCCAATTAAAAACCTAATCATTAATCCTTATATTATGTATTAAAAAGTTCTGGGACTCTGAACTCTAATGGTATATTTAAAATCATATCGAATCATTAGTTCATGTGAGTCAATATTGTTTTGGTTTAGCATACTCGATCCAAAATCTGCTGAATAACCAAAGCTAAATTGCTTATTAACCTGCACTTGCAACATTCCTTTAAACACTTCTTGTTCACTATCATAAGCTGTCCCTATCGAATATTTATCCCTATAAATTACTCTACCTGACAGTATAAAATCCAAATTACTTTCCTTTTGATATTTTACCATTATACTAGGAACCACTTTAAATTCATTCTGTAAATCAAAAGCATAAGTACCACTAGCCACATAAGTATAATTGGAAATTTCATTTCGAACAGTATATTTATCCCTAAGAGAATTATAGGCATAGGATAGCATATAGGGAAGCGAAAATCCAATTTGATATATTTTTGTTGAAAAATAGGCCCCTAAACTAACCTGTGGAATCAAATAAGTAGGTGAATTAGTCTGCAATAAATCATCATAAGAATCGTTGGCCTGCAATTCGGTCCAAGCAGTATTAACCAGTAAAAATCCACCGCCAATACCCATTGCTAAATCGCCTTTTCTCATCCTAATTTTATACGAGTAATTGCCAATAACATTTGTTTCATTACTCACTCCAATTTGATTATTAATAACAAATAAACCCAAGCCCATATTCTGTTTGCGCAAAGGAGAATGAGTAGAAAATGTTAATATTTTAGGAGAGCCTTCTATTCCTACCCACTGATCTTTATAAATAAGATTCGCACTTAATGCATCTCCACTTCCTGCTAGCGCAGGATTTATCGCTATCGGATTGAATATATACTGATTATTTATTTGAGATTCTTGCCCAAACAAATAGAAAGGAATAAGAAAATATAATATAGTAATAAGTGCTTTTCCCATTCTATCGTTTTATAACAATGTATCCTTTAAATACTTTATTTTCATTTGTTCGAAGAACGTAGAAGTACGTATCTGTTGTTAATTTATTTCCATCTCGATCAAGTCCATTCCAATCATTATTATAATTTAAATCCGTATAAATTTCAACTCCATTTCTATTAAAAATAGACAATTCTATTCCATCAAGATTGTCCGAACCTCTAATTACAAAATATTCGTTTTTATCATCCCCATTAGGTGTAATTACCGTAGGAATAAATAATTTATCAACACTTACAATAATTTCATCAGAATCAGTGCAAGATTGATTTGTCTCCGTCCAAATAAAGATATTTTCACCAAGACCTAGTTGATCAATAAAAGTATTGGGCGAATAGGCATCATAAATATAAGCCGATCCACTATCTAAACTCCATTCACCACTTCCCTCTGTCGATAAAACTGCATTTATCTCTATTTGTTCTGCGTATTCCAGACTAATATCCTCACCCGCATCGGCTTTTGGCTGTTGAATAAAAGTAATATCTATGGCATCATTATCGAAACAAATATCATTATTTTCGGTCCATATCAGCTGATAGCTACCATATTCATCTGCAATTGCAGTAGCATTAGCAGAGCTTGCATCTGGAGAGAAACTAATATTTCCATCTCCTGAATTTACTGTCCAGGTGCCTATTCCTGCACTTTCGTTTGCCGAGAGTGTATATTCTAAACCACAAGCGTCACCACCTAAACCTGCATTAGAAACGGGTTGTTCATAAAAAGCAACCTCTACATCATCGTAAGCAGTACAAGAAGCATTCTCTTCTGTCCAACGAAAAGAGTAAGTACCATATTCATCTACTTTTACCGTACCATTCGCAGAATTAGGTGAAAAATCTGCATTTCCACTGCCTGAAATTTTACTCCAACTTCCAACACCAAAATCAGGAACTGCTGATAATGAAAAGCTCAAACCACATGTATTTCCTCCACTTCCAGCATCTGCTATTGGCTCATCATAAAAAGTAACTACTACGTTATCTGAATCTGAACAAGAACCATTGCTTTCGGTCCATTCAAATTCGTAACTTCCATAGGAATCTACAACTACACTCGCCATAGGATCATTACTATTGGGTGAAAAACTAGAATTTCCAAGACCAGATACTTGAGTCCACGTTCCGATTCCTACACTTGCATTTGCACTAAAAGTAAAATCTAAATCACATTCATCACCACCAATTCCTGCATCGGCAATTGGTTGCTCGTAAAAAGTAACTACTACGTTATCTGAATCTGAGCAAGTACCATTGGCTTCGGTCCATTCAAATTCGTAACTTCCATAGGAATCTACAACTACACTCGCCATAGGATCATTACTACTAGGTGAAAAACTAGAATTTCCAGGACCAGATACATGAATCCATGTTCCAGTTCCCACACTTACATTTGCACTAAAGGTGAAATCCAAATCACATTCACTTCCTCCTAATCCGGCATCAGCCGCTGGGGCTGCTGTGATTGTAAGTGTTAGGGTATCGCTCACCGCTGCACAAGATCCATTGCCGGTTACTGTTTTAATTAATTCTACACTTCCTGAACTTTTATCGGTACTGCCAACTGTATAATCTGGATTTTCATCGCTTGCTGCAGAGAAGCTTCCATCTCCCGATGTACTCCATAAAATAGAATCGGCATTGATAGAGCTACTGCCTGAAATGCTGTAAATATCTTCTGTTGAGCAAATCTCTGCATCAGATCCGGCATCAACCGTTGGGGCATCATAAAAATTAACTACTATGGTATCAGAATCTGAGCAAGTACCATTGCTAACTACAACCAAAAATTCATACTCGCCATAAGCGTCAACTTCAACATCAGTACTAAATGCATCTGGAGTCGTAAAAACTGCCGTTCCAGCTTCTGATATCTTCTCCCAAACAGCATCACCCACACTATTATAAGCACTTAAGTTAGTAGCTAAAGAACCACAAATCTCTTTATCGTCCTCAGCAATAGAAAAAGGTGGTTCGTAAAAGTTAACAGTTATGGTAGCACTATCCACACATGTTCCATTACTAACTGTCCACATAAATTCATAAGTCCCATAATCATTAACCTTAACTTCTGACAGAGGATCTAAGGAATTAGAAAATAAAATGGAATCTGCACCAGATACCTGCGACCAAACACCAGTCTCTGATTCTGAAAGAGCAGCGGCATTAAATATATAAATTTTACTACATACATCGCCACCATCGCCTGCATCGGCAGTTGGTTGCTCGTAAAAATTAACAGTTATGGTATCGCTATCCACACAATTACCATTATCAACTGTCCACTCAAATTCATAGGTTCCGTAAACCCCAACTGTTACAGTGGCAGTAGAGTCTGTATTTAAATCGTATGTAATGGTAGGACTTCCTCCGGGACTTGAAATAGTATCCCAAACACCAACTCCTGTCGCATTGAATGTAAAATTCTTACTACATGCATCGCCACCATCTCCTGCATTTGCAGTTCCACTTTCAGAAATGGTCAAAACCATCTCATCACTAACATCAGGACAACCCAATGAATTCCAGCCTGTTTTGGTTAGGATAATAGAATCCATAGTAAAATCTGTAGCTACTAAAGTATAGGTTGGATTTTCTAATGATGAATTATCAAAGCCTCCACCTCCTGTTGTAGACCATCCAACCGATGATGTATTCGTTGAACTAGTTCCAGAGATAGTATAAGTACTTTCTGAGGCGCAAATCTCAGCATCATCTCCTGCATCTACTGTGATACCAACACATTCATCGTAAATAATAATTTCAAAAATGCCACCCGTTGCATTATTGTGATCCCAAACCCGAATCAGCAAATCATCACCTGCTTCTATGTCTTCAATACTAGTAATTTCAAGAGACTCATTATTAGCTAATTCATATTCTGAATCTTCTATCAGTTCTGGAGAACTACAATCACCTTCATAAATTGCAAATCTAACATTATCCATCCATGCATTGTCAGCAGCATCCGAAACGGTTTCTATAAAAAGTTCTCCTGAGGCGGGAACGGTAATAGAAAACCAAACATCTCCGCCTTTGTAATCTTTTATATCACCTTTAGGCACATTGTCACTACCTGTTGTATCGGAAAGGGATGCATATTCACTGGTAAACTGGGAAAAGGAACTTGAAATAGTCAATGATATCGCATCACAAGGATAGTCGTTTTCAGGGCCAACCAACTCTTCTGCAGCGAACATAGCAAAAAATGAGGATTCATTCCTGCTGTAATTATCACTTGCAAGCAATTGGCTATAGGTTGCCATCACAACCAAAGAGAATAACAATAAAAAAAGCACTACAAAAAGTGAAGGTCTTTTCATTCCATTATTAGTTTATATTATTTCTACGAATTTGTATTAAAAATAATGAAAGCATCTAAAATGCATTACATATTCTCCTATACATGTAACTCAAAGAATTATAGCTGATAACCTTATCAAATTTAGCATGTGAAAAACTATAAGCTAACCAATTGTTAAAGAGAAAACTAGCATTATCGGTGATCCTACTTACTCATTCAATATCAATTTACGTATTTGTTAAAGATTGTTTTTTTCTTTTAAAATTAAATAAAACATCCATAATGACAAGTTTTTAAGGAAGTGATATTGAATATAAATATATTAATGGACGCAATGGATTTAATCCCTGCAACCATATTTCATTCTTACATTAGTGAAAGCCTATTTTTCCTTAATGTTTAGAAAGGAAAAACGAATATCATATGTTTATTCCCCCTTAGGCAGTCTGACTCATGAATGATATTTCTCCAGAAAATAGTCTGAACAAAATTCAAATCACATTTTTAATTTAAATTAACCTTCCTTAGCAGCTGTTAACCGTACTTTGATTTACCTTTGAATTGTAGAGATATAATAAGTAGTTTTATTATAAATTGAGATTAGGGTTAATTGAAAAGGATTAGTTGGTTGCTAATCCTTTTTTTATTGAAAAGAAGATTCATACCTTCATTCAATGGATTCATCACAACTAAACTTTATTTACAAAAACATTCCCCGAAAAGATATTCCCTGGATAAGAAGCAATTTACCCAAATGCCTTCTTAAGTTAGTCAATCAGAGAATTATTACTCCATGCAGAATGGCCGATTTAGGTTGTGGCACTGGCAACTATAGTTTGTGTTTCTCCAAACTAGGGTTCGAAATATATGGCTATGACTTTTCGGAGATCGCCATTGAAAAAGCCAAACAATTATTTAAGACTGAAAATAGAACTGCTTATTTTCATATTCTTGATTTATCAAAACCACTGGTATCACCGAAACTAAAATTCAAATTTGCATTTGATTATGAGGTATTGCATCATATTTTCCCCTTGGAACGTATGCAATATGTAAAGAATATTTTCGAGCTCTTAGAAACAGATGGAATTTATTTGTCGGTATGTTTTAGCGAGGATGATACGTGCTTTGGTAGCAAGGATAAGTATCGCATAACACCTCTTGGAACCCTGCTCTATTTTTCATCTGAGAAAGAAATTGAAAAATTAATGTCTCCTCTATTTCATATTCTTGAATTAAAAACCATTTTGGTAAAAGGCAAACCTAAAGCTCACCAAGCAATTTACTGTTTAATGCAAAAAAAATCCTCTAATTAAAAGAGGATTCATTTTTTAAAAGTACTTAGCAAATAATTCATAGAATACTTCTCCTTTCGAAAGACGACCATTGACTAGGCAAATGGTGAAAACCTTCCCTTTGGCACAAAGTTTACCATCCGAAACTCGATAAATATCCTCATGAAAAATCAATTTTATTCCCTCTCGTTCTATGTACAAACGAACCTCAAAATCATCTCCACTAGTTAATGAACTTTTATAGTCAACCTCAACTCTAGAGACCATAGCATCGATTCCTTGCTCGTGTAGAGCCTTAAAATTATTTCCAATGGAACCTAAAAACTCATGTCGTGCATGCTCCAAATAATTCTGATATACCGAATTATTTACTACCCCTTGAATATCGCACTCATAATCGCGCACTTTAAGCTGCAGTGTATAAATATATTTGCTCATTATCCGTTTTTTTTATTAATAAAGTTAGGCAAAAGCACTAAAATAAAAAGACCTGATGGCATTCTGCACCTATCAGGTCTTCTCTTATTTATAAGATTTTAAACAACTATAATTTACCAATCGTGTTTTGGTTCTACATAATCGCTAAAACTGTTTATTCCTAAATCGGATTCGTCTTTTTTACAAAAAGAATAAACAAAAGCAGAAGCCAATCGTGCATTGGTAACCAAAGGCACATTCAAATCGATGGCTGTTCTTCTGATCAAATAATCGTTATTCAATTCTGATTTGCTTAAATTCTTAGGCACATTAATCACCAAATCAACTTTACGATCCCTGATTAAACTTTGAGCTGTAACATCAGCATCTTCATCAGGCCAAGCAACACTTTCAATGGTAATTCCATTCTCTTCAAGAAATTTTGCGGTTCCTCTTGTTCCATACAATTTATGTCCTCTTGCTTCAAGCATTTTTGCACTTTTCAAGAGCTCAATTTTTGAGCGAATAGGACCACTACTAATTAGCACAGCCTTCTTCGGAATTCGATACCCAACTGATAACATGGCTTTTAATATCGCATCGTAATAATCTGCTCCCAAACAACCAACTTCACCTGTTGAGGACATATCAACACCCAAAACAGGATCTGCTTTCGACAATCTTGAAAAAGAAAACTGAGAAGCTTTAATACCAATGTGCTCCAACTCGAACATGGAAGGTAAATTAGTAGGAATATTTACATCCAACATTGCCTGTGTAGCTGTTTCAATAAAATTAAAGTTCATCACTTTAGAAACAAATGGGAAACTTCTACTGGCACGAAGATTACACTCAATCACTTTAATATCATTATCCTTTGCCAATAATTGCATATTGAAAGGTCCAGTAATATTTAGAGATTTTGCAATTTTACCTGCAATTTTACGAATTCTACGAATTGTTTCGAAGTAGAGTTTTTGTGGTGGGAACACCAGCGTAGCATCTCCAGAGTGAACTCCAGCAAATTCTACATGTTCCGAAATAGCATCAATAATAATGTCGCCATTTTTAGCTACACCATCAAATTCAATTTCCTTAGCTTCCTGAATAAATTCACTAACTACAACAGGATACTGCTTGGATACCTGAGCCGCTAAATCAAGGAAATGCCCTAACTCATCTGGATTTGATACCACATTCATGGCAGCACCCGAAAGTACATAACTAGGACGTATTAAAACTGGAAAACCAACCTCGTCAATAAAGTCATTGATTGCTTCTTTGCTAGTTAACTCATTCCATCTTGGTTGATCAATCTTTAAATCATCGAGCATGGCAGAGAACGTTTGTCGATTCTCAGCTCTATCAATAGATTCTGGAGATGTTCCCAACACTTTAACCTCTGCTTTATGCAAGCGCATGGATAAATTTTGTGGAATTTGACCTCCTACCGAAACAATTACGCCTCGAGGTGATTCCAAATCAATAATATCCAAGACTCTTTCAAAAGATAGCTCATCAAAGTACAAACGATCACACACATCGTAGTCGGTACTTACTGTTTCAGGATTGTAATTGATCATTACCGATCGTAAACCTTCCTTGTTTACTGCATTAAGGGCATTTACACTACACCAGTCAAATTCCACCGAAGATCCAATTCGATATGCTCCAGATCCTAAGACAATAACCGACTGATTGTCATTTTCATAAGTGATATCATTTTCATCTCCACTATAAGTCAAATATACATAATTGGTTTGAGCAGGATATTCTGCAGCAAGCGTATCTATTTGCTTAACAACGGGAATAATTCCTTTTTCTTTTCGATATTTTCTTACATCTAAAAGTTCCGATTCCATATCTGTCTTCTCGGATTTCAATACGAAACGAGCTACCTGAAAATCAGAAAAACCATACACTTTTGCTGCCTTAAGTAATGCATCAGGTAATTCCTGTAAAGAATTGTACTTCTGAAGATTCCACTTTAACTTTGTAATGTGTTCTAACTTACTTAGAAACCATTTATCAATAGCAGTAAGATCATGTATTTTATCGATAGAATATCCTTGTTCGAACGCTTGAGCGATAGAGAAAATACGCATGTCGGTTGGGTGAGACAATTCCTGATCAACATCCTCAAATTTGGAATGAACGTTTCCAACAAAACCGTGCATTCCCTGACCAATCATTCGAAGACCTTTTTGAATTGCTTCCTCGAAATTACGACCAATTGCCATTACCTCTCCAACACTCTTCATACTGGAACCAATCTCTTTGGTCACTCCTTCGAATTTATTCAAATCCCAACGAGGAATCTTACAAACCACATAATCCAAAGCTGGTTCGAAACAAGCAGTAGTTGTTTGTGTAACGGTATTTTTTAGTTCATGCAAAGCATATCCCAAACCAAGTTTTGCAGCCACAAAAGCCAATGGGTAACCGGTTGCTTTTGAAGCTAAAGCTGAAGATCTCGACAAACGAGCATTCACCTCAATTACACGGTAATCTTCTGAATTAGGATCGAGAGCATACTGAACATTACACTCACCCACCACACCCATGTGACGAATGATTTTAATAGCCAAAGATCGTAGTTTGTGGTATTCGGAATTAGTTAGTGTTTGCGATGGCGCAATAACAATACTTTCACCAGTATGGATTCCCAGTGGATCGAAATTCTCCATATTACAAACCGTAATACAATTGTCGTAAGCATCACGAACCACCTCGTATTCAACTTCTTTCCAACCTTTTAAAGATTCTTCCACCAAAATTTGGCTTGAATACGACAATGCATTTTCTGCCAATTTTTCCAGTTCTTCCATATTGGAACAGAAACCACTTCCTTGTCCACCTAAGGTAAATGCGGCACGTACAATAATTGGGAAACCCAATTTTTCAGCTGCTTTTAATGCCTCTGGAATCGATTCTACCGCATACGACTGAGGTGTTTTTACATCAATCTTACGTAACTCGTTGGCGAATATCTCTCGGTCTTCAGTTTTAATAATGGTCTCGATTGGAGTTCCCAAAACTTGAAGATTGTATTTCTTTAGTAATCCGGAATTAAAAAGTTCAATTCCACAGTTTAATGCTGTTTGTCCTCCAAAAGCTAAAAGGATTCCATCTGGTTTTTCTTTTAGGATCACTTGCTCTACAAAAAAAGGAGTAACCGGTAAAAAATAAATCTGGTCGGCAACTCCTTTCGAAGTCTGCACCGTTGCAATGTTTGGATTGATTAGTACCGTATAAATTCCTTCCTCCTTCATGGCTTTTAAAGCCTGCGAACCTGAATAGTCAAACTCCCCAGCCTCACCAATTTTCAGTGCTCCAGAACCTAATACCAGTACTTTCTTTATATCTTGCTTCATTTTATTTGCGAATTAAAGGACTTACTTATTGTTTTTGACTTTTATAATCTTCTATCATTTGAATAAAATCATCGAACAGAAATTCTGTATCTGTTGGACCACTGGAAGCTTCAGGGTGAAACTGAGATGCAAAAAATGGTTTGCTAATGTGTTTAATCCCTTCGCAGGTATTATCATTAGCATTCACAAATAAAGGCTGCCATTCCTCTGGCAAACTGTCCATATTTATGGCATAACCATGATTTTGAGAAGTGATAAAACAACGCTTACTGTTTTTCAAAACAACAGGTTGATTATGACTTCTATGTCCGTACTTTAATTTGTAAGTATCTGCTCCTGCAGCCAAGGCCATTAGCTGGGTTCCCAAACAAATTCCCATTATTGGAGTATCTTTTGAAAATGCAGATTTCAGATTTGCAATTGCTTTTACATTTTGTTTTGGATCTCCAGGACCGTTAGAAATGAACAAACCATCGTAATCTTCCTTGGTAAAATCATAATCGTGAGGTACACGAATAACAGTTGTGTCGCGTTTCAACAAACAACGAATGATATTGTTTTTTACACCACAATCGAGCAACAACACTTTATGCTTTCCTTTTCCGTACACGATTTTTTCCGAAACACTTACCTGAGATACCAAATTCTCTAAATTTGGATCTTTCCATTCTGGAACCTGATCTTCAAAAACAATTTTAGCCAGCATACTACCTTGTTCTCGTAGCTTTTTTGTTAATGCACGAGTATCAACACCATAAATTCCTGGAATTTTATGTTGTTTCATCCAATCTCCTAGGCTCAAGCTTGCATTCCAATGACTATAAGCCTCGGTATAATCAGATACAATAAATGCAGAAACCTGAATTTTATCTGATTCGTAAAAACGAAACAATTCATCTTCCTGCATATCACCTGGAACTCCATAGTTACCAATCAATGGAAATGTACTAACTAGAATTTGCCCCTTGTACGAGGGGTCGGTTAAACTTTCCGGGTAACCCGTCATTGCTGTGTTAAATACCATTTCTCCCGCAATGGATTCCTGATAACCAAATGATGTACCGATGTACTCGGATCCATCCTGTAAAATTAATTTAGCTTTTGTCTCTTCTGACATAAAAGTTATATAAAATGGTTAAATATAAATTTCCTTAACTGTTTAGATTCTATTCAATAAATTCATGTAAGCTTCTTTGGTTTTATTGAAATTAAAGCCAACAAAAATTTCATTCATCTTCTCTATAATTTGATCATTGCACAAATTTCCAATACTCCCTTCATGAACATGATTTATGCTGCCTTCGTATTTGAAATTTCCTTCCTCTACAATTTGCCCAATTTTTTTATAGGCATCACGAAAAGGAATACCATCAAGAACCATCTGATTTACTTCTTCTACTGTAAACATGTACTTGTAGCGTTCATCCTTTAGTACGTCCTTGTTAATTTTCACCTCAGTTAACATGATTCTAGTCATTTCCAAACAAGCAATCATTTTATCGAAAGCAGGCATAAAGAATTCCTTTGTTAGTTGATAATCTCTATGATATCCAGAAGGAAGATTGGAAGTTACAGCCTGAATTTGCGCGGGCAACATCTGCAAAGCATTTGCATGAGCACGAATTAATTCAAAAACATCAGGATTTTTTTTGTGTGGCATAATGCTACTTCCAGTTGTCAGCTCGTCAGGAAAACTTAAAAAATTAAAGTTCTGACTGTTATACAAACAAGCATCCATAGCTAATTTTGCTATGGTCATAGCCATATTTGCTAGTGCTGAAAGTACGGTAAATTCCATTTTGCCACGTCCCATTTGAGCATAAACTACATTATAGCTTAAATCTCTAAAGCCTAGTAATTCTGTTGTCATACGTCGGTTCAAAGGAAAAGAAGAACCATAACCTGCACCCGATCCTAATGGATTTTGATTCACTACCTTATATGCAGATTGCAAAACCATTAAATCATCAGTTAAACTTTCGGCATAGGCTCCAAACCACAAACCAAAGGAAGAAGGCATTGCTACTTGCAAATGTGTGTAACCTGGTATTAAAACATCTTTGTACTCATTACTTTTGGCAATTAACTCATCAAAAAGCAAACGTCCTTCGCGAACAATTTCCTCTAATTTATTTCGTGTAAATAGTTTTAAATCCAAGAGAACTTGATCATTTCTTGATCTTCCACTATGAATTTTCTTTCCTATATCGCCTAAAGCAAGAGTTAACTGATATTCTACTTGAGAGTGAACATCTTCGGTTCCATCTTCAATTACAAAATCATTATTTTTTATGGAGGAATAAATTTTTCGTAATTCCTCTTGTATCTTCTTTAATTCTGTTTTTTCCAATAAGCCAATCGATTCGAGCATTTCGATGTGTGCTAACGAACCTAACACATCGAAAGCTGCCAACTGAAGATCCAAATCGCGATCCATACCAACCGTGAATTGTTCAATTTTTTTATTAACCTTTACGCCTTTATCCCAAAGTTTCATAGTAATTCTCTTTAAAGTAGGTGTTTAATTTATGGTTCTATTTCATTCCATATTTTAAATCTCAATAACCTATAGTTTTAAACCATTCAATAAGTTATAATATTTTTCGATTCCTTTTTCGATTTCTTCCAAATAGATAAATTCATCTGCACTATGGGATCTTGCCGAATCTCCTGGTCCCAATTTTAAGCTGGGGAATCCTTTCATAATGGATTGATCCGATGTTGTTGGAGATCCATAATATTTCATTCCTAAATTCAAGCCAGCTTGAATCAAAGGATGCTCCATAGGAATTCCGGATGAATTCATCCGAAATGATCTGGCAACTACCTGACTTTGTAACTTATCTTTAATAATGTCAAAAGCCTTTTCGTTAGAGTAGTGCTCATTGGTTCGAACATCAACCACAAATTTACAAGATGCAGGAACTACGTTGTGTTGAGTTCCTGCATTAATTTGCGTTACACTCATTTTTACAGCACCCAACATCTGCGATTCCTTAGGAAATTGATAGGAATGAAACCATTCAATGTCTTTCATTGCAATACTTATAGCATTTACACCTTCGTTACGAGCTGCATGTCCAGGAACACCAATTGCTTCACAATCCAAAACCATTAAACCTTTTTCGGCTACGGCCATTTCCATTAAAGTTGGTTCACCAACAATTCCCACATCAATTCGACCAATCTCATCCTGAATCAATTCAAAACCTCCAGTTCCTGATATTTCCTCTTCAGACGAAGCTACAAAAACACGATTGTAATTCTGAATTGTCTCATCCAAGGCAAGAAAGCTCGCCATCAAAGATACCAAACATCCTCCAGCATCGTTACTTCCCAAGCCATATAATTTTCCATCTACCACTTCTGGGTTAAATGGATCTTTGGTATATTTTTCAGAAGCTCTAACGGTATCAAGATGCGAATTCATAAGAAGAACTGGTTTTGATGCATCAAAATTTTTGTTGAACACCCAAACGTTATTCCCCTTACGGTGCACCTGATAATCGAAGGCAATCAGTTTCTGTTCCATTAAATCAGCGACCTCTTTTTCCTCCTTACTATACGACCGAATGGAAATTAGCTCTTTAAGTGTATCAACCGCTATTTTCGTGTACTTTTCAATATTCATATCATAAAACTATGCAGTAACAACCTGTGTACCTGATGATAAATTATTTTCCATGGAAACAAAATTTCCAATAAACACCTCTTCTACCCCTTTAGAAAGTGCATAAAATGCATTCTCTGTTTTCGGCAACATTCCTGCGTTAATTTTTCCTTGTTCAACCATGGCAAAACATTTTTCCTCAGACAATACGGGAATTACACTACTATCGTCCTCTGAATTTAGGAGTACACCCAGTTTTTCGAAGCTATAAATCAATTTCACTTTATAAAAACGACTCAACGCTACAGCCACTTCTGTTGCAACCGTATCGGCATTGGTATTAAATAATTGTCCCTCTCCATCATGAGTGATGGGTGCAATTACTAAAACCGAATTACATTCAATCTGTTTGCACAGAGATAATGTATTTACAGCAGTAATATCACCAACAAAACCAAAATCGATCTTTGTATTCTCTCTTTTTTCAGCTCTAATTAAATCCAAATCGGCACCGCACATTCCCATTGCATTTACGCCTCTAGCTTGCAATGCTGCAACAATGTTTTTATTAATTAAGCCTGCGTAAACCATGGTAACCAATTTAAGGTTCTCTGCATCTGTGATCCGTCTTCCATCAATCATTTTGGTTTTAACACCCAATTGACCCGCTAAATCGGAAGCAAGTTTACCTCCGCCATGAACCAATACAATTTTGCCACTCAAATTTGCAAAAGAATCTAAAAAGTCTTTTAATTTTTCAGGATCGTCAATTACATTCCCTCCAACTTTCACTACTGTTAAATCGATCATACTAATACAGTTTTGGTGGTTTCTTGAAATGCTTCGATGAATTGATCTACTTCTTTTTTAGTGATTGAAAGTGGAGGTAGCAAACGAAGTGTTTTGCTTCCTGATGCTCCCGTAAAAATGCCATGCTCCTCTAAAAGTTGTTTTCGTATTGTCGGCATATCTTCAAGGTCGACACCAATCATCAATCCTTTTCCTCGAATTGCTTTTACCGCTTTATTGGTTGCTAATTTCGAAATTAAATAAGCTCCCAATTCACTTGCATTTTCAAGTAATTTTTCTTCATCAATGGTTTCGAGCACCGCCAAGCCAGCAGCACAAGCTAAATGATTTCCTCCAAAAGTAGTTCCTAACATTCCAGGCCAAGCATCTATTTCTGGGGAAATAAGTACACCCGAAATAGGAAATCCATTTCCCATACCTTTTGCTGTTGTTATGATATCTGCTTTAATATTTGCATACTGATGAGCGAAAAACTTCCCTGTTCGCCCGTAACCAGACTGAACCTCGTCTAAGATCAACAAAGCTTTATATTTTTTACACAAACGTTCTGCCGCTTTCAAAAATTCAACCGAAGGTTCTACTACTCCGTTAACACCTTGAATTCCCTCAATAATTATTGCTGCAACGTCACTTGCAGCAAGCTCTTTCTCTAGAGCTAAGGAATCATCCATGGCAATAAAAGCAACTTCGTGTTTTGCATTAAAATTAGATGATAATTTAGGATTATCAGTTATTGCCAAAGCTCCTCCACTTCGTCCATGAAATGAGCCTTTTATCGCTACAACTTTTGATTTTCCACTGTGAAAAGAAGCTATTTTTAATGCATTTTCATTCGCTTCAGCGCCGGAATTGCACAAGAATAGATTGTAATTACCATAGCCACAAATCTGACCCAATTTGTATGCTAATTTCTCTTGAATATCATTTTTTACTGCATTCGAATAAAATCCAATACAATGCAGTTGGTGTTCAATTCTAAAAATATAGTGAGGATGGCAATGTCCAATAGAGATCACTCCATGACCGCCATAAAAATCAAGGTATTTGTTTCCTTTATCGTCAGAAACATAAAGACCTTTTCCGTTCACCAAATTTATTTTGTAAGCATTATATACGTCAAATAATTCCATTTTTTTCTTTCTTTAAAATCCAACTGGTTTTAAGCCCAATCCTACTGTTTCAGGAATCCCGAAAAGTAAGTTCATATTCTGTACTGCCTGCCCCGAAGCTCCTTTTAGTAAATTATCTACCACAGAAATAATCATTAGTTTTCGACCATGCTTTTCCAGATACAAAACACATTTATTTGTGTTTACAACCTGTTTTACATCAGGTACTACGTTTGATATTGAAACAAAAGGATGAGTTTCATAGTAGTTCTTGTACTTTTCAATTGCTTCTTCAATTGACCAATCACAATCGGTATATATTGTTGCCATTATTCCACGGCTAAAGTTCCCTCGTACTGGAATAAAGTTGATCTCTTTATCGAAATTAGTTTGCAACTGCAAAACCGTTTCTGTAATCTCAGCCAAATGCTGATGAGTAAATGCCTTGTAAACAGAAACATTATTGTTTTTCCAACTAAAGTGCGAAGTTGTACTCGGATTTTGACCTGCGCCAGTAGATCCTGTTATTGCATTTACATGAATGTCCGCTTTTAGTTGATTTTCTTGAGCCAAAGGCAACAATCCAAGTTCGATACAAGTAGCAAAACAACCTGGATTTGCAATTTTAGTAGCCTTTTCGATTGTACTTTTATTTACTTCCGGCAAGCCATACACAAATCCTTTTTCATTTGATCTAGGTCTAAAGTCGGTACTTAAATCAATAATTTTCAATCCCTTTGGCAAAATATTTTTTTCTAAAAACAACTTAGTTTTACCGTGTCCAGAGCAAATAAACAGAACATCAACTGATGAGAAATCCGGCTGAGAAAATTGTAAATCTGTGTCGCCTAATAAATCTCTGTGGACATCCGTAATTGGATGTCCATTATGACTTGTACTTTGAACAAAAGTAATATTTGCAAGTGGATGCCAGATTAAAATTCGCAGCAATTCCCCTGCAGTATATCCAGCTCCACCAATAATTCCTATTTTCACCATACTATTCTTGATTTACTGTGTAATAAATCTTCATTGAATTGGCCAAAATATTCGTAAACCCTTTGACATCATCGGCGGTCCATCCTTTACTAGTTTCGCCATATTGACCAAAAAGATCTGTCATTAAATCATTTGGAGAGGTAATTCCTTCTACCATAAAATACTTAGGGCTTAAGTTCAAAATAACAGTACCCGTTACTTTCGACTGAGAATCGACTAAAAAGGTCTCCATATTTCTCATTACAGGCTCTAAATACTGAGCTTCATGCAACAGCATGCCATAAAAATTAGCTATTTGCTCTTTCCAGTGCATTTGCCATTTTGTAAGCGTGTGTTTCTCTAATGTTTCATGCGCTTTAATAATCATCAAAGGGGCTGCAGCTTCGAATGCAACTCTACCTTTGGTTCCAATAATTGTATCACCAATGTGCATATCGCGACCAATACCAAACTGAGAACCTATGGCCTCAATTTTTTTAATGGCTTCAAGTGGAGTTAACTTTTCATCATTTACACTTACTAATTCACCTTTTTCAAAACCTATAATCATTTTTTCTGATTCGGTTTTAACAACTTGCTTAGGATAAGCCTCTTCTGGCAAAGGTAAATTAGAAGACAAAGTTTCTTTTCCTCCAATACTTGTTCCCCAAATTCCTGCATTAATTGAGTATTTCATCTTTTCAAAATTGGCTGTAATTCCATTTTCTTTCAGATAATTAATCTCAGTTTCTCTGCTTAATTCTAAATCTCTTGTGGGGGTAATAATTTCGGCATTAGGAGCCATAATTTTAAAGATCAAATCAAATCGAATTTGATCATTTCCAGCACCTGTACTACCGTGTGCAATATAATCAGCACCAATGGAATGTGCATATTGAGCAATCGCCATAGCTTGGAAAGCTCTTTCTGAACTAACTGACAATGGGTAAGTATTGTTCTTTAGAACATTTCCCATAATCATGTATTTAATACATTTATCGTAGTATTCCTGAGTGATATCAAGTGCTGCATGTTGAATAACGCCCAACTGCTTTGTTCTCTCTTCAATATCTGCTAGTTCTGCATCACTAAAACCACCTGTATTGCCTAGAACTGTGTACACATCCATGTTTAACTCCTTAGATAAATAAAGTGCACAATATGTTGTATCTAAACCTCCGCTATATGCTAATACTACTTTTTTCTTAGTTGATGTCATTATAATGTTCTTTTGTGGTATATAAAATTGTTTATGATTTAATGAAATTGCTTTTCCAATTCTGAATATCTATTTTTTATCCTTTTTAAAAGGATCGTATAGCATACCCGTGCACAAGCACATTTTACGATTGGTACGTTGCAGTATATCGTAATTGATACAACTAGCACAACCTTTCCAAAATGTCTCATCGGTCGTTAACTCTGAAAAGGTAACGGGTCTATAGCCTAATTCCGAATTGATTTTCATAACAGGAAGACTTGTGGTAAGTCCGAATATTTTTGCTTCAGGATAACGCTTTCTGGAAAGTTCAAAAGCTTTGGCTTTAATCATTTTGGCCAAACCAATAGATCGGTATTCCGGATCGACAATAAGTCCTGAATTGGCTACATACTTTCCATGTTCCCAAGTTTCTATATAGCAGAAACCTATTACTTTATCCTTGTCGAAAGCTATGATTGCTTTCCCTTCCTGTATTTTTTGTACAACGTACAAAGGATTTCTTTTTGCAATTCCTGTTCCGCGAATTTTCGCAGCAGCCTCAATCATATCACAAATTTCCTGGGCATATTCATAATGCCTTAAACCTGCACTAATGACACTAATTTCTTGTTCAATCACCATTGATGTATTTATCATTTTATGCTACTATTACTAGATTTCCCAAAAAAGTGCTACAGCTGTTAAGCACAACCACTTGTTATTTAATTGTACAAAAAAGTCCGCTCTGGCGGTCTGATTGTTTTGTTCTCGAAAACATCGTTGTCGAAAATCTAAGGAGTTGAAAAAATTCATTTTTTTTTATTTTAATTACTTGATACAAAAAAAGCCCACCGTGGAATAACGGTAAGCTTATATACTATTTTATATTTCAATTACAGAAATAAAAAGCTCATCCGTCCCTCCCGGGTAACAGTTACTACGCAAATGGCGTCGACTTTCTGTATGGATTATTTGTTTCATTTCTATATAATTAAATTCAAAAAAAAGGCTTACCGATAAAAACGGTAAGCCTTTTAAATATTGTTGCTAATCATTGATTACACGACAATACGACATCAACCGCTTTTCCAAAAGGAGAGCTGTATCTTCGTCGTCGTATGCTATCAAATATGATCATTTGTTTATCGCTTATAAAAATTCAAAAAAAATGCTTTCCGATATGGAAAGCTTGGAAATAATTTATACCAACACTACCCTATCATTTAAGATAAAGATCTATTAAATCGACGTCGAATAAATTGTTTACTTTCCATTGCTATTTTGTTTTGTTGGTTACAAAGATAAATGCAAAAAACAGTAAAAACCTAATAAAACAATCATTTTTTTCAATCAACATGCATTTATAACCTTTGCACAACAAATACCACCTATTATCACTTCCTCTCTAACTCTAAATAACTATACTTCTCTCAAAAAAACTTACAATATCAATTCTTACTACTAAAAATCCCACTTTTGAGTATTTGGAAATCTAAATAATACCTATTTATGATTTTTTAACAATTATAAATCTGTTTTTTCACCAACCATTTATACATTTCGCCGTAGAATTGAACTGTGTACTAAAAATTTAAAGACTTGTAAACATCATGGAATTTAAAAAAATTGTTGGGTTTGTGCTGTTGGGTTTAGCTATCATCACTTTCTTTCTTTACCTCTCTCTTCCTTTTATCATGTCTGGATCGAACAAAATCATTCTTTTTACGGCATCGGTTTACCTTCTTAATAAGGTTTTCTTCTATTCCTCAATTTATATTCTTGGCAAACAGTTTATTTCCAAAATAGGAAAATATCTTCCTAATTGGATTGAAAAGCCACTTTTAAAACTTTTAAAAGTTCAAACTATTTCCAGCAAAAAACAGAATTAAAGAATATAAACATAAACTAAAGTAAAAATCCTAGATTGACCTAAAAAACAATCAATTGTGTTTTTAGTAAGCTTCTGAAATTCACCGAACACAGTGCTATAATATTTATGATTTTTTTTTAGCTTTTCAATCGTTTTCGCTAGTCAAGTTAACAATAACGTTTGCTTTTGTCTTTTTTTTTCGTTTATATTTGTGGCAACGGATTAGACAAGCTAAAAAAAGATATCACCTCGATCTTTGGGTGTTTCTTAAGTTAGGACAACGACTATCGGATTCTTTAGTGTCGTTATGAAATTTATAGAATAGGGGATTTCTATATTTCTCGGTGTTCCTTTTTGTAAAAGATAAAATCATTTCCTGGCTTCGCACTAAAAATTGCCTATGCGAAACCTTAGACCAAAACAGCAGGGTCTGTACGACCCTCAGAATGAACACGACAATTGTGGAATTGGCTTTGTTGCCAATATTAAAGGAAAAAAATCTTTCGAAATCATTTCTCGAGGACTAGAGGTGCTTTGTAATATGGAGCATCGAGGAGCTCGTGGTGCCGATAACGTAAGTGGTGATGGTGCCGGTATTTTAATGCAATTACCTCACACTTTTTACAAGAAAATTGGAATTCAACTTCCAATAGAAGGTAAGTACGGTACTGGTTTAATTTTTTTACCTAAAAATGAACCTGAAGAAAAATTCTGCCTCGAAATTCTTATCCAAATTTTGGAGGAAGAGGGTTTGGAATTTCTTCAATTGAGAGATGTTCCTACAGACACAAACGCTATTGGAGAAATAGCCAAACAATCTGAACCTCTGATTAAACAAATTTTCGTAGGTGGAAATTACGAACAAGATGATTTAGAACGAAGACTATATTTAGCTAGAAAACAAGCTGAAAGTTATATTCGGGCAAGTAAATTGAAAGAGAAAGAGATGTTTTACATTCCTAGTTTATCTTCCAAAGTACTTGTTTATAAAGGAATGTTTGCAAGTGATCAACTAGGTAAATATTATACAGATCTTCGAGATCCACGAATGGAAAGTGCAATCGCTATGGTTCACTCTCGTTTCAGTACAAATACATTTCCATCTTGGGATTTAGCTCAACCATTTCGGATTGTTGCTCACAATGGTGAAATTAACACCATTAAAGGAAATCGTTTATGGATGCAAGCTCGCGAATCTCTATTAAAATCAGAGATGTATGGTGACGACATCAAAAAACTATTCCCTGTTGTTGAACCTAACAAAAGTGATTCAGCATCTTTTGACAATGTTCTAGAGTTTTTATTCCTTACTGGTAGAAGTTTACCTCATGCCTTAAGTATGATGGTTCCTGAGTCTTGGAATGAGAAAAACCCAATTCCAGAAAGCTTAAAAGCATTTTACGAATACCACTCTACTTTTATGGAGCCTTGGGATGGACCTGCTTCTCTGGTTTTTTCTGATGGAAGATACATTGGAGGAACACTAGATAGAAATGGATTGCGTCCTTCACGTTATGTAATCACGCATGATGAAATGATTGTAATGGGATCAGAAGTGGGTATTCAGCATTTCAAACCAGAAGAAATCAAAGAAAAAGGAAGATTGCGCCCGGGTAAACTATTACTTGTCGACACACAGCTTGGAATCATCATTCCTGATGAAGAGGTAAAGTCTCAATTGACTTACCGTAATCCATATCAAAACTGGTTAAAAGAAAACCGATTAGATTTAAAAGCTATTCCTGTTGAAAAAAGGGTTCCTTCAGATATTGGGGATCAATTTTCTATTTGTCAGAAAACTTTTAACTATTGCAAAGAAGACTTTGAAAGAATTCTTCTTCCAATGGCTACTGGCGGTCAAGAACCTGTAGGCTCAATGGGAAATGATGCACCAATACCTGTATTATCACCTAAGCCACAACTATTTTTCAATTACTTCCGTCAATTATTTGCTCAGGTAACCAACCCTCCTATCGATTCTATTCGAGAGAATTTAGTGATGGATTTAACCAATTACATTGGATCGGTTCAAAAGAACCTATTGGAAGAAACAGCACAACACTGTAAATTAATTCGTTTTAAAAGTCCACTGATAACCAACACAGATCTTGGTAAAATCAAAAAACTTAAACACGAAGAATTTAGACATAAATCCATTGACATTCTATTTAAAGCTGCCGAAAATGGTGCTGGTTTAGAAAAAGCTTTGGATGACATTTGCAAACAAGCCGAAGAAGCCGTTGATGAGCAAAAAAATTACATCATACTTACAGATAGAAATATCTCAAGTAAAATGGCTCCTATTCCTGTTTTATTGGCAGTTGCCGCAGTTCATCATCATCTGATTAACAAGAGAAAGAGGATGCAAATTGGACTTGTTGTAGAAACAGGTGAAGCTAGAGAGGTAAATCACATTGCCTTGCTAATTGCCTACGGAGCGAGTGTTATTAATCCATACATGAGCTATGCTGTTATCGACAAATTAGTAAAAGATGGACGAATTAGTCTTGAATACAAAACAGCCCGTAAAAACTATATTAAAGCAGTAAACAAAGGCTTACTTAAAGTGATGTCGAAAATGGGAATTTCTACAATAGGAAGTTATCTGGGAGCCCAAATTTACGAAGCTTTAGGTGTTAGCAAGGAGGTTATTGACAAATATTTTACAGGAACCATTTCGAGAATTGATGGTATTGGTTTAAAAGAAATTTCAGAAGAGGTTTTATGTCATCACAAAAAAGCTTACTCTGAGATTGATCCTTTCGACAATCAAGATTTGTTGATTAACAATGGAAATATTCATTATCGAAAAAATGGAGAACCTCATAGTTGGAATCCTGAAACTATTGGTCTATTGCAATGGGCAACTAGAACTAATAATTACGAAAAATTTAAAGAATACAGTGCAATTGTAAATAAGGAAACAGCTTCGCCTAATTTTCTTAGAGGGTTTTTCGATTATAAGAAAAATCCAATTGATATTAGTGAAGTTGAACCTGTTGAAAGCATCATGAAACGATTTTGTACTGGTGCCATGTCGTATGGCTCCATATCAAAAGAAGCCCATGAAGCTCTTGCAATTGCGATGAATAAAATTGGTGGCAGAAGTAATACAGGCGAAGGTGGCGAAAGTTCTAAACGTTTCTATTCCAATGCAAGAAGTTCAATCAAACAAATCGCATCTGGACGTTTTGGCGTAAACACCGAGTATCTTGTTAATGCAGATGAGCTACAGATAAAAGTTGCGCAGGGAGCAAAACCTGGTGAAGGTGGCCAGTTACCAGGATTTAAGGTAGACAATATTATTGCTAAACTTAGGAATTCAACTCCTGGGATTACTTTAATTTCTCCTCCACCCCATCACGATATTTACTCCATTGAAGATTTAGCACAATTAATTTTCGATTTAAAAAATGTAAATCCACAAGCTTGCATAAGTGTAAAACTGGTTTCTGAAAATGGTGTTGGTACCGTTGCCGCAGGTGTAGCTAAAGCAAATGCTGATCTTATTGTAATTGCTGGTTGCGAAGGTGGAACTGGAGCTAGTCCATTAAGTTCAATTAAAAATACAGGCTTACCTGTAGAATTAGGTCTTGCTGAAGCTCAGCAAACCCTTGTAATGAATGACTTAAGAGGAAGAATTAAATTACAAACAGATGGACAACTAAAAACTGGAAAAGATATTATTTCAATGGCCTTATTAGGAGCTGAGGAATTTGGCTTTGCAACAAGTGCATTGGTAGTATTAGGATGTGTTATGATGAGAAAGTGTCATTTAAACACATGTCCTGTAGGTATTGCTACTCAAAACAAAGAACTTAGAAAGAAATTCTTAGGTCGTTCGGAGTGGGTGATCAATTACTTCCGTTTCTTAGCTGAAGAATGCCGTGAATTAATGGCTGAACTTGGATTCCAAAAATTTGATGATTTAGTGGGGCGTTCTGATCTCCTAATAAAACAGAAAAATATCAATAAATGGAAAGCCAATACAGTTAGCATTGAAAACTTAATTCATTTGCCTAAAACTGATGGACATACTATTTGTGGAGTTAATTCTAAAATAAGGACAATCGGAGAAGTAATAGATCATGATTTAATTAAATTATCAGCCAAAGCCCTTCACGATGGTGAGAAGGTATGGATTGAAAAGAAAATTAATAATACTGATAGAACCACTGGAGCCATGCTTTCGGGTAAGGTTGCCTTAATGAAACCGAATAAGGAACTTCCAGATAATACCATTCATTGCATTTTTAGAGGATCGGCAGGACAAAGTTTTGGTGCATTTCTCGAAAAAGGAATAACATTCCGCTTAATTGGAGATTCTAATGACTATTTCGGTAAAGGCCTATCGGGAGGGAAAATTATAGTTTACCCTTCAGAAAAAAGCAAATTTAAACCCGAAGACCAAATTATCATAGGCAACACAGCACTTTATGGTGCAACTAGCGGATCAACCTACATAAGAGGAATGGCTGGAGAACGTTTTTGTGTTCGTAATTCTGGTGGTAAAGCGGTAGTTGAAGGCGTAGGAGATCATGGCTGCGAATACATGACTGGAGGTAGAGTTGTAATTCTGGGAAAAACAGGAAGAAACTTTGCTGCTGGTATGAGTGGCGGAATTGCTTACGTTCTAAATATGGATGATAAATTAGATTATTTTTGTAATAAGAGCCTTGTATCGCTTGATCCTGTTGAGACTTCACAAGATGTTCATGAACTTCAACAAATGATCCACGAGCACTTGTTACTAACACAGAGTAGTGTAGCCTCAAAAATACTTACTAATTGGGAAGAATACCTTCCTCACTTTGTAAAGGTTATCCCTTACGAATACAAAAAAGTATTGGAAGAGAAAAAACTGAAAAAGATTCACCGAAAATTAAAATTGGCACAATCTCAGACAGAAATTCATGAGTAATTAATGATCGGGAAAGGAAAAATTACCCTTTCCTGGCATTACTACACTATTCATTAATAAACAGAATGATTATGGGAAATCCGAAAGGTTTTTTAGAAATAAAAAGAAAAGAAGCCGGTTATCGTCCGGTAAGAGATAGAGTTGGAGATTTTGGTGAAGTGGAACAAACTTTAAATCTTGAAGACAGAATCGATCAAGCATCCAGATGTATGGATTGTGGTATTCCTTTTTGTCATTGGGCTTGTCCTACTTCCAGTAAAATTCCCGAATGGCAGGATGCGGTTTACCGAGAAAATTGGGAAGAAGCAAGTCAAATATTACACTCCACCAATAGTTTTCCTGAATTTACAGGAAGAATATGCCCAGCTCCTTGCGAAAAATCATGCGTTTTATCCTTACATAATGCACCAGTGACCATTCGCGAGAACGAAGCTGCTGTTATCGAAAAAGCATTTGAATATGGCTATATTAAAGCTCGTCCCCCTAAAGTTCGCACAGGCAAAAAAGTGGCTGTTATAGGTTCTGGACCAGCTGGACTATCTGTTGCCGACCTTCTAAATAAAGCAGGACACAGCGTTACAGTATTTGAAAAAGATGATGCTATTGGAGGACTACTTCGTTACGGAATACCAGATTTTAAACTAGACAAAGGAGTTATTGATCGTCGGTTGGAAATTTTTATTGAAGAAGGGATCGAATTTAGAACCCAGCAAAATGTAGGTGGCGATGTTTCCTTTACCGAACTAGAAGCCGAATACGATGCGATATGCATCGCTATAGGAGCTACAAAACCACGCGATTTGCCTATTAAAGGTAGAGAATTAAATGGTGTCCATTTTGCTATGGATTTTCTGAAGCAACAAAACAAAGTGATTCGTGGTGATGAATTTGAAAAAGATGTAAGAATCTCTGCTAAAGGTAAAAATGTAGTTGTTATTGGTGGCGGTGATACTGGTTCAGATTGTGTTGGAACATCCATCAGACAAAAAGCAAAATCTGTTTTACAAATAGAATTACTGCCAAAACCTCCAGAAGAAAGAATAGAATCAAACCCTTGGCCTTACTGGCCTCAAACACTAAGAACGTCAAGTTCGCATCTAGAAGGTTGTGAAAGAAGATGGTCTCTTACTTCAAAAGAAATTGAAGGGGAAAATGGTGATGTTAAAAGTTTGAAAATATCTCAAATTGAATGGACTAAAGATGAGAATGGACAATTCAAAATGAATGATATTCCAGGAACTGAAGAAACCATTGATGCTGATTTAATTTTGTTAGCAATGGGATTTGTTCATCCGATACATGAGGGCTTAGTTACTGAATTGGGACTTGAACTTGATGCAAGAGGTAATATAAAAACTGATGCTAAAGGGCAAACTTCAAATTCCAAAATATTTTGCTCCGGTGATGCTACAACAGGCGCAAGTCTAGTAGTTCGCGCATTAGATAACGGTAGAAAAACAGCTAAATCCATACATGAATATCTAAAATAGTTAAAAGATACAGTAAGATAAAACACTAGACATAGGCAGTTAAGTGTTAGAGCCGATAGTATAATCTCGACAAAGATAACTATCGGTTCTGTTGTTTATAAAAAAAGGAACACCCATTACGGGCATTCCTTAAACTTCCACTAATCGAATGATTCTACATCTGAAATTTACAACCACACAAATTTCAGTTTTCTTTTAATTTATTCTTAAAAGTAAAATTACATTCAAGTTAATTCTAAATTGTATTTAAAATATTTTAAAAGAAATAATACTCTAAGAAATCATGGATTTAATGAAGAATTAGCCTGAGATACTATGGCACTATTCCCACTACCATATTGAATTACAGAGCTTTCCTGCCAACAACCTTCTTGATATACATCGGCTGAGTTTTCAGAACCAACTTGTAAAATTTCGGAGTAATTACGATTACCATCTTGGGTAACAATTGCATAATTATCATCTCCACCGAACTGAACAATAAGAGATTCGTTATGTTTTCCATCCTGATAAACATCAGCAGCAGAATTAGTCACACCCCATTGTAAAATTCCAGAATAGTTGTGCTTACCATATTGTTCTACAGCTGCAAGATTTCCAGATCCTCCCCATTGATAGGTTTCAATATAGTTTCTATTACCTTCTTGATAAGCATATACTTCATTATCCATTCCACCCAATTGTTGAATATTTGTGAAATTTCTATGTCCTACCTGGTAAACTTCTGCTAAATTACCTTCACCATCAATTTGTTTTATAGTAACCTTATTGTGAAATCCAGCTTGTTCTGAATATGCTTCATTTCCAAATCCTCGAGCTTGAAGAGCTTTTGCATCATTCCAATTGCCATATTGTACCAAACCAACCCAATTAGAGTCTCCACCTAATTGTTTGATATTGGCTGAATTACCATTCCCAATTTGAGCAATACCTGCAAAATTATATTCCCCCTGGTCCTGAACTATATATCCCCAATTCCAATCACCAACTTGTCCAACATAGGCCGAATTCACCTCTCCGCGGAATTGATTCACAATAGCAGTATTAGCATATTCATATTGTTCTATTTCAATAGAATTGCTATCACCACCTCTTTGTGTTGTAAATGCCCAGTTCCAATCTCCATATTGCTCAACAAATGATGAATTAAAACTTCCTCCATGTTGATTCACAATAGCCCAATTGATTGTACCATCTTGAATAACTGCAGCCCAATTAGCATAACCAAAGTACTGAGTAACTGATGCATCATTACTATCCCCATATTGAATAATAGCAGCAAAATCAACAAACCCTTCCTGTTGGTCTACCAAAGCCCTGTTATAAGTCCCTGTCTGATTAATGATCGCATCAGACCAGAAATTATTAACTTGATTCACATAGGACATATTGGATTCTCCATCTTGCATTACATTTGCAATATCCCAAACTGTATTTTGATATACGGATGATAAATTAAACATTCCATATTGTTCAACGTAAGCTTCTGCCCAGTCACTATTAAATTGATTAATAAATGATGTGTTATAATCTCCATTCTGTATTGCAGAAGCAATATTCAAACTATACGATTGATCAATAAGACTGTAATTAAAGGTTCCAACTTGTTCAACTGTTGCGTCTTGATCTGTTCCAACCTGTAAAATCTCAGAAATATTATCCTGAGAAAATGATACACCTGTAGTAAAAACTACAGCGATTAAAATTGACATTAATTTTTTCATGGTTAAATTTTTTGGTTTAAAATGAATACTTAAATGAAGTTTAAAATGTGAATATTTATGGTTGTCGTAAAAATATACACTCCTTCATTTGGATTTGATTTTCTTTATAATTTAATACATTTAAAAGCTAATATGTTTATAATTTATAATAGTTGTATATTAGTGGCTTAAACAAAAATCGAATTAGTACATAAACATGAATAAAAACTTCAATGACCAGAAGTTAAAATCATAATTCCATTTTATTTTCATCTCGAATTGTCAATAATAAATTTACTGAAGTATAATTAGATGATATAGTATATTTACACGAATACCTTTAATTTTACAATCAACAAGGTTAATTCTTAGATTAAATCTAAACAGAGCGAAAATGGAAGGCATTTTTTTAAATTTACTTAAACAAATAATGTTAATCTCGGAGATAAATCATAACACAATATAAATTCGCAGATTAGATATTAATTCAGCAAAAGCATTAGAAAACATCCTAGCTATTCTTAAAACAGTACTATTTATTGATCATTTTAAAATTCAATAATGTCTTTGAGATTTTAGAAGTAAACCCATGAGTAAAAGAGAACTAAAATATTACCTTCAAGATTTGGATAAAAAACACCTTCAAGAACAAATCATAGACCTTTACTCGAGATTTAAAGATGTTAAAGAGTTTTATGATTTTGCTTTTAATCCACAAGAGAACAAACTTCTAGAAGACTGTAAATTTAAAATTTCAAAAGAATACTTTCCCCTATCTTCCCGAAAAGCAAAAATGCGTCGTTCAGTTGCACAAAAGCACATCCGACATTTTAAAAAACTAGGTGTAGAACCCTCTATAATTGCTGATATAATGCTTTTTCATATTGAGATTGCACAAACGTACACACGCAATAAATTTGTAAAACAGGAGGCTTTCTACAAAAGCATGCTAAAGTCCTACGAAGAGGCAATTTCTTATATCCATGAAAATGGAATGAAAGCTGATTTTGAAATTCGCTTAAGGCAAATAGCTGATGAAGCATCAGATCAAAACTGGATTGGCTGGCGTGGTTTTGAACGATTACAAATGTTATAAAATCATAACAAATCTGAAATCACCTCTTTTACAGAGCGAATGCTTTTTACCGATTCGATACTTGGTCCTGCACACCAAACATTAGTGTAACTTGCTTTAAATGCTGATTTCTTAACCTTTTGCATTCCTTTCCAAGCCATAATCATTTTTGCGTATTTTTTAAGAAGAGGGCTATGATGAATTAAGTATTCCAGAAAACTAGCCTTTGTTCCAATTCTTTGAACATAAGGAGTATTTATAACAGTTAAAGCAGAACCCGTTAGCTTTGTCGATTTTACGATGTCTTTCTTTCCGTACTGAATCATGGCTTGCTTGTATTCTTCAGAAACACAGGACTCATGCGTGGCAATAAAAATACTACCTACCGACACTCCTGCTGCTCCCCACTCCATCACCTCTTTCACCTCTTGCCTATTAGTAATGCCTCCTGCAGATATTATTGGCAAATTAATTTTCTGAACCAATTGTAAAATTAAGCGATTTGCAGGCATGTTCCCGCAATGCCCTCCAGCATTCGAATTGACTGCAATTACAGCATCTGCACCCAAGGCTTCCACTTTCTGGGCGTATTTTAAATCAATCACATCGCAAAAAACCTTCGTTTTTCTCTTTCTACAGGCCTCAATTACAGATTTAGGGTTTCCCAAAGAAGTAATAATAAAATCAACCCCCAATTCAAGTAAACATTTAAGCTGATTTTTGTATTTAGGATTGGATTTATTGACAATCAAATTTACTCCGAACGGTTTCGAACTTTCTTTCCGGATTTCCATGATTGCAGCTCTTAACTCCTTATCGGTTCTATAATTATGAGCAGGAATAGCTGCAGTACACCCACATTGCAAGGCAGCAATCACCATTTTGGTGTTGGATATTAAAAACATTGGAGCAAGAAGTATCGAATGCTCAATTCCCAAGAGAGCTTTAAGTGTAGATCGTTTTTTCATCATTAGATTAATTAGCCTAAAAAAGGTACAAAGAAATCATCAAATGAAAATCAAATTTGGTCCACAAAAAAAAGAGACCAAAACTTTCGTCATGATCTCTTTTGTGCGGATGAAGGGACTCGAACCCCCACGCCTCTCGGCACTAGATCCTAAGTCTAGCGCGGCTACCAATTACGCCACATCCGCGTTTCTCTTGATTGCGTTGCAAAGATGTAGGATTTTTTCTTTCCTTGCAAACATTTTCCTAAAAAAAATCACAGGAAAGTTACTATTCATGGGCAATACAGAAATAATCGATTGATTATAAGGACATACTGATTGAAAAGTTTTTTTTAATTTTTTTACCTCTTTTCATTCTGCTTTTACTCACCAATGTGCTCCATTACAAACACCCCAAAACAATCGTGATTATCGTAACTATGCCCTACAATCTGATTATTAGTATTTAAGATGCCTTCCCATGTGTCCAAATGGTATTCAAACGGCTTTTCTACATCTAAAAGCTCAACATTTGTGCCAGTGACTTTTAAATTCAATCCATCGAAACTACCCTCTACATTTTGCTGCACTCGAAAAGGGACTTCATCATCTATTCGTTCTGTGTACACAACTACTCCTGTAATTTTATCCCCTACCTGCGTGAATTCTGCAAATCCTTCATCGGTTCCAAAACCAAAATCTTCTTTAAAAGACCATCTTCCTGTTATTATCTTCATCGCGTAAGCATATTCTAATTAATTAATAAGGGCAAAAGTAATCATTTGGATATTTACACGTCTCAAAGCATGGATTAATTGAGGCTATAATCAATTTTTAATTCCTGAAGTCGAATCTGATTTGAACCTAATCTCCTAATACAAAGTCTCTTTAAATCTTCCAACTCTCCGGCATGCAGCATAAAATTAATATTCCCTTTGCCTAAAGGGATCATAATTTTTCTCTGGTAAGGAGTATCTTTATTGACACTAATCCATTCATCTGCATTAAGTTGATGTAAAAATGTAGCATACTCATGATACTTACTCGCATTCGAAAAATTAATATTCAAATTATTAAATTCCAGATGAATGGCATTGCAGCTATCGCACTTAAAAAGAGTGCCATTTGATGTTCTATTATAAATCATAGTCTTCTTATTTAGAATGAGTATACAAAACTATTTTCAAAAAACGGATTTATCAATCCCAACATATTGGTATTCTTAAAATTTTATATTTCTTTAATTTATTTCGAAGTATAATTCTAAGTGTTCATTGCTAATTCTTTTATCTTTGCAAAACAGTATTCTAAACAGAAGTAAAATCATGATCGATCAATCTACCATATGTGCGATTTCAACAGCCCCAGGAAATGGAGCTATTGCTATTGTGCGCCTATCAGGAGCTGATGCTCTCACTATTTGTGATAAAGTATTTATTGCAGCAAGCAAAAATAAAATTAGCCAGCAAAAAGCCAATACGGTTCATTTTGGGACCATTCAGGATGGCGAAGATATAATCGACGAAGTATTGGTGAGTATTTTTAAAGCTCCTCACTCCTACACGGGAGAAAATAGCATAGAAATCGCCTGCCATGGAGCTCCTTTCATTCAGTATCGCATACTACAAGTCTTACTAAAAAATGGTGCTCGCAGTGCTAATCCTGGAGAATATACTCAAAGAGCTTTTTTAAATGGAAAAATGGATTTATCGCAAGCCGAAGCTGTTGCTGATTTAATTGCTTCGAACTCGGCAGCTGCTCATAAAGTGGCCTTACAGCAAATGCGTGGTGGTTTTTCCAACGAAATTGCCAACTTAAGAAGCAGACTTCTCAATTTCATCTCCTTAATTGAATTAGAACTTGATTTTAGTGAAGAGGATGTTGAGTTTGCCGATCGTACTCAATTAACCAATTTGGTAAATGAAATTCAAGGATTAATCCAAAAGCTTGTCAACTCTTTTGAGCTGGGAAATGTGATTAAAAATGGCGTTCCTGTTGCCATTGTTGGAGATACCAATGTTGGTAAATCAACCCTTCTAAATGCCCTTTTAAATGAGGATAGAGCGATTGTTTCGGATATTGCTGGTACAACTCGCGATGTAATAGAAGATACCATTAACCTTGGTGGAATTACTTTCCGCTTTATAGATACTGCAGGTATTCGAACCACTCTCGACCGAATCGAAAGCATGGGAATTGAGCGAACCTACAGCAAAATGAAACAAGCTCAGATTGTTCTTTTACTGGTAGATGCCGATCGAGATATCAAAGACATTAACGAATCCATTCGGAATGTAAATGAAGCCATAGATAGAGATTCTCAACACCTGATCGTCTGTATCAACAAAATAGATTTAACTCCTGATCCTCAGAATTTAGTAAAAAAGCTAACGGGTTTAACTGCAGAAGATAAGCTCATGTTTATATCGGCCAAGCAAAAAGAAAATATTGATTCGTTAACTGAAGAGCTTCTCAAATCGGTTAACATGGGTAAAATTAGTGAGCAAGATGTAATTGTTACCAATATTCGTCATTTCGAAGCTCTTAAAAATGCATTGGGAAGTATCGATAGAGTGAACAAAGGTTTGGATGATCAAATTCCTACCGATTTTTTAGCTCAGGACATTCGTGAATGCCTTCATTTTCTTGGTGAAATAACTGGTGATATTAGTACCGATGAAGTATTGGGAAATATCTTTAAGAACTTCTGTATCGGCAAATAGAGATTCAAAAAATCAATTAAAACACACCATTTAGCACTATTATTCAAGACATTAAAACCCCTTTAAATAAAGGGGTTTAACTTGTTTTGTCATCAAACACCCAAGAATTGTTAATTTTTGCAACTCATTTGTATCGTCTGCATTTTTTCTTTATCTTGTAAATATACTTTTTGCAAGATAGTGTATTTTTTAGACTATGGTGGACTATGGTATATGTGAGTAGACAAAAATTGGCGAAACTATGAGTAGTAATTTACGAATTAAAAAAATATGTGACTGGTGTGGAAAATCATTTATTGCAAAAACCACTACCACTAAATATTGTTCTCATCTCTGCAATTCCAGAGCCTACAAAGCAATTAAAAAGAAAGAGAAAGTTAAGCAGCATGCGAAAACGAATAGTATTGATATTTCATTACCCTCATTCGATTATTTAAACAGTAAAGAATACCTAAAGATTAACGAGGTTTCAAGCCTGCTTGGTCTGTGCAGACAAACTGTTTACAACCTAATCTATTGTGGGCAATTAAAAGCTTCAAAAATTTCGCCAAGAATAACACTTATAAAACGTAGTGATATTGATGAGATGTTTACTAAGGCTAAATCAAAGCAAATTAATCCTACCGAGCTGGTAAAAAAAGAAATGGAACTTTACTCATTTTCTGAGATTAAAGAAAAATTTAATATCGGCGATACCTGGGCTTATAAGTTAATTAAGGAAAAAAATATTCCTAAAATAAAGCGGAGAGGGAAAACCTATTATAGTAAATCACACATAGACAATCATTTTAAAAATAGAACTACAATTGGTCAAATTGACATAGACGACTGGATAACAATTAAAGAGCTATGCGATGAACTAAATATGAAGGAATCGGGAGCCTACTCCCTGGTTTCCAGAGAAAATATTCCAAAAAAGAGAGAGGGCCATAATATGCTATATTCCCGGAAACATATTTTAATTGCGAAAGGAATACAACAAGATCCCCCTCCTCAATTCTACTCTATAAAAGAGGCTATGTTGAAATTTAATCTTTCCAGAGATAGTCTCTACTCTATCATTAAAAAGCACAGCATATCAAAATTGAAAGCTGGCAAATACATCAAAGTTTCTAAAGCAGAACTTGATAAATTGCTTAATTCCAAAATTTAAATCATCATGACATGCACAAAAGTTACTTTACGAAAAAGGGCGATATCGAAAGGAAGATATTCATTATATCTTGATTACTACCCAGGAATTCGAAATCCAAGTACAATGAAAATGACACGCCGAGAATCTCTTGGTATCTATATTTTTCAAGCACCTAAAAACAGTATTGAGCAATCCTATAATAAGGAAATTCTTCAAAAAGCAGAAGGCATAAGAGCCATTCGGGTGCAATCCTTAATCAATGAAGAATTTGATTTTCTTGACAAACATAAATTAAAGGCTAGTTTCTTAGATTTTTTTTATGATTTAGTCTTGAAGAAAGATCAAAAGTGGCTAATGGTCTATACCCATTTCTCAAATTTTGTGAATAATCAGTGTACGTTTGAAGATGTTACTATTAATTTATGTAGAAGATTCAGGTCTTATCTTTTAAATGCCAACCAACTTAAGCATAAGAACCTGAAAATATCCAGAAATTCATCTGCAAGCTATTTCTCTACATTTAGAGCCTTATTAAAAATTGCCTATAGAGATAAATTAATTCCTGAAAACATTAATGATTTCCTGGAAAAGATAGATTACGAAGATACTAAGAAAGAATACCTCACACTGGAAGAATTAAAACAATTGGCAAATACGCCTTGTAAAATTCCAGTATTAAAATCTGCATCTCTATTTGCTAGTCTCACAGGATTACGAATTAGTGATATTTTAAAATTAGACTGGAGTGAAATTATTTTAGCATCTGATGATGGATATTGCATGAGAATCCGAACGGAAAAAACGGAAACCGAAACAACCTTACCCCTAAGTGAAGAGGCATTAGAATTGTGTGGAACACCTAGCCTAGGTAAGGTTTTTAAAGGTTTGGAAAGAACTATGGTATATCAGCCGTTAAAAAAATGGGTCGCCGATGCTGGCATTACTAAAAACATCACCTTCCATTGTTTCAGACACACCTTTGCTACCCTTCAAATAGCTGCCGGAACAGACATCTATACGGTATCTAAAATGTTGACGCATAAAAATGTATCAACAACTCAAATTTATGCAGATTTAGTAAGTTTTAAAAAACGTGAATCTGCCAATAAAATAAGCCTGAAATAATTTTAATCTAATTAGATCGGATATTATGAAAGAAGAAGAAATTACCTTCGAAAAATTACCCAAAGCTGTGGCTTACCTGATAAAAGAGATGACAGAATTGAGGAGTCTGGTTGAATCTGAAAAAAAGATTGTTCCCAAAGACAGGAAACCTATTGATATTAATACTGCAAGTCAATTGATATTGAAATCGAAGAATACAATCTATGAGTATGTTAGAAAAGGAAAAATCCCCTGTTACAAAGCAGGGCGAAAACTATATTTTTATGAAGACGAACTACTCAATTGGATTGGAAGCTACAAGAAGAAAACTCATGGCGAGCTTATGGAGGAAATTCACAATGAAATGACCTCCAAACGGTCGAGATTCAAAAGGTATTAGACGACACCTTCCCAAGGAGTGCTTGAATAAAATACAGAGAGTTAGGCATTGAGCCTAACTCTTTCTTTAAATGACACTATCCATCAAAAACAAGCCCTTCTATGTAAGATTATTTAGTCAATCTTTTTAACTTTTTATTATAGGATTGCAAATAACTCCTTTTTGTTTTTTCATTTAAAAATGAGGCCACAATTAAGCGTTCTACCTTCTCTGAATTTCCTCTTAATGATTCAACTATTTTATGAATCTGTTTTTCGTTTAATTCAGCTTTTTCTGCAAGAGTATAAAATTGCTTGCCAATTGTTCCCTGAGCAAAACTTTTAGGCAATAGTCCATCCTCCAGTGCAAAATCACTATCCTCAATATGAATTCTGCTATTCAATAAGTCATAGGCTGGACTCAATCGAAAATCTCCCATTGGCGTTTCCAACAATGAGAAGTTTTTCAGGTGAGCATCCCCATTTGAAAAAAGATAGTTAAACATCAAAAGCCTAAACAGTTTAAGCGCTTCAATTTGGTAGGCAGGAACATATTTCTTCATCAAGTCAAATAGATCAAGGTAATTTCCTGTGTATTTGTATTGATCGCCATGTGTCTGAGGCGTTTTTTCTGCCAGAGATGCAAAGTCTTCCTGAGCCCATTTGCCACCATCTTCTTTTACATCAAACCTTTTTGTGATGTATGCCGAATCACCATTCTTAAAGAATACCAGAGCATTTTCAGCGGTCTCAATCCCAAATACCTGACGAGCAATTTGCATGGTCAAATGCTCATTGGCAGGCATTTGATCGGCTCTATTCCCATAGGAAGGTACAGGCTTCAAAATATAAGTTCCTCTCTCTCCCTCTTTTGTCAGGCGAAGTTTGTTTTTCTCAAGTATAACGGAATACTTTTCCTGCACTCCAGAAATGGAGATATGCCTTCTACTGTCATCAAACAAAACATCCGAATCCGTATTACTCGCTGGAGAATCATAGGGCAAAATATGGAATACCTTTTTCCCATTGAAAAGTCTTTTCAAACAGGTTCTGCTATAGGTATCAAAACCTTCAGCCAATGTTCCGGGACAATATTTTATTTCAGGTAAACTCATGTTCAATTCATTTTAATCACTTTTACGGCTCCTATCGTATCTATTCCAGCAGATGCCAGTAACAAGCCAAAATCATCTTTCTTATCAATTCGTTTTGAACTGCATAAGATTTGTCTATTCGCTCCTTCTGGCAGCATATTAAAGAAAAAAGCAGGCAGGTAAGCAGACCGATATTCCTTCTGCTGTTTAGGCAATGTCAAACTAATGGCAGGTTTGGAATTATTCTCCAACCAATAGTCATGGTAACGAAAAGTAAAAGTTCCATCATCGAACTGGCTTAAGATTCCAGCCTCTTCCTCCTTGTATAAAATTCGAGCGCGTCTCATTATTCAAGTTTATTCTTAATCTGTAAAGTAATTTCCAATCCTAAGGCATCTGCCAAATTCACAAGAGTTGCAAGGGTAGGATTTCCTTTTCCACTCTCAAACTGCTTTAAGGTACGAAGTCCAACCCCTGAAATTTCGGCTAATACCTCCTGAGTCACCTTCATAGCATGGCGTCGTTCCTTTATGATTTCTATTAAGTTCTGATAGTGCATTATATTACTCTTTTTTCTGTAAATATATCATTATTTGACATGAAAAATATCTATTTAGGCATTTTATTGCACTTTGTAGTGATTATTGTATGCTTTTCACTAATTCAGAAGTTAATAGTGCCTTTTACTGCACTTTTCAAAGACTAGATATTAGTTATATTCATCGCCTTAATTTCCTTTTCTTCTTTCTGGATTTTAATTGTTTGACATTACTATTTTTCAATTCCTGATGTCTTATTTGTTTACTGAATTCATTTAAGAAGTCTACAAACATTCTGTTATGCCTGGATGTATCCTTATGCTCTATTTGCTTTGGCTTCTCAATTTGCTGTTTTTCTTTCTGATAAAATTTGGGCTGCTCTTTAAATTTTGACAATCGAATGGGGTAACGAATTACCTTCCCATTGCCATCGGTCACCACAACAATATGACCTCTTCCCGATTTACGAATCTCCACATTGAATAATTTCATTCTTTCCTCATACAATTCTTTTGTATTAATGGTCTCCATTTGGTTGATCTGATAAAAAAGGCCCTCCAAACTTTGTTTAATATTCCGACTTCTGGCTGAAAATTTAAATGCTACTTTCTCTGAATTTTTATGGTCCAATTGATGTCTTATCTCTAATTCCTTAATGAAATTCTGAGCCTTCTGCCGCTCATAATTGTCCTTGATTTTCTTACCGGTATATTTGTCGATACGCGTGGATACAATATGAAAATGCATCCGCTCCAAATCTTTGTGCTTGTAGACAAAATAAGTCTGATCGCCATAGCCCATGTATTGCATCAATTGATCCATTTCCTTTCGTATAATCTGATCATTTAATTTCAAGGAATCATCTACAGATGGATTAAAGGAAATGTGAAGGCATTTATTTTTCACTCTGGGATTGAGCTTTTCGATATCAGTCAGTTCTTTTAAACGATGGCTTTTGTCGTAAAAAAAAGGATTGATGGCCTTGGTGTTTCGGCTATGGAAAAATGCAGCCTGCTTCTCCTTCACTTTCTTCTCATTATAAAGGAAAGCATTCTCCGTACTGCTTGTTTGATGAATCACAATGACCATGAAAAGAGCTTCTATTTTTATTCAATTACATCCACATACCTCTGCAAAACGGAAAAACAGTTTCGGAGTTCCTGTAAAATCTGTAGAAATATTTTTCGATCTGAAGACCCAAACTGATACACTTGTTGAGCATTGATATTTTTGGAAATCTGATTGAGATTCACTCCAATTTTATTGAGTTGGTAATCCAGTTTTTTAGTGATCTGAACGAACTCCTCGCTTACCTCTATTTTTCTG
>NZ_JBFHJW010000001.1:0-167155 GCF_041595635.1 Labilibaculum sp. | reverse complement strand
GTAAACACCACCTCAAAATTGCGATTTTCTACTTTGTCCAGCACCTCGAACCCATCTCCATCGGGCATAGAAATGTCTAAAAATACCAAATCAGGCTGCAGTGAATTAATTGCTTCTATACCAGACTTCACATTGTGCGCAAAACCGATTACCTCTACTTCTGAGCAATATTCTTCTAGTAATTTATGCAGAGTTGATTGACTCTTCACCTCATCATCTATAATTAGAGTTTTTATCATGGGTCACAGGGTTCATCTTCTTTTATAAGAGATTTTAAATATAAAAAAAAAGCACCCCAAAGAGAGTGCTTTTTAACATTTATATCAGTATTATTCACTAATTCCGGCTAAATCAAGTACAAAAGCATATTCTAATGCTACTTCGTGATAACGTTCAAATCGTCCGGAAGCTCCTCCATGGCCAAAATCCATGTTTATTTTAAGAAGTAACGGGTTTTTATCCGTCTTCATGGCACGCAATTTTGCCACCCACTTGGCAGGCTCCCAATATTGAACCTGAGAATCGTGCAATCCTGTAGTTACCAACATAGCAGGATAATCCTTCGCTTCCACATTATCGTATGGAGAATAGGAAAGCATATAATCGTAATACGCTTTCTCTTTCGGATTTCCCCACTCATCAAACTCGCCTGTGGTTAAAGGAATCGATTCATCTAACATGGTCGTTACCACATCCACGAAAGGTACAGCAGCTATAATGCCTTTGTATAAATCTGGACGCATGTTGCTAATGGCTCCCATGAGCAGACCTCCGGCACTTCCGCCCCAGGCAAACACCTCGTCTTTTGCTGCATATCCTTCAGCCACCATGAATTCGGCACAGGAGTTAAAATCAGTAAATGTATTCTTCTTTTTCAAGAGTTTTCCATCCTCGTACCAGTAGCGACCCATTTCCTGTCCTCCACGAACATGAGCCGTGGCCACCACAAAACCACGATCGAGCAAGCTTAAACGAACCGAACTAAAATAAACATCGGAGCTACTTCCGTAGGATCCATAAGCCGATAACCATAACGGATTGCTTCCTTTCTTAAACTTATCTTTACGGTACACCAATGAAATCGGTACTTTTGTTCCATCATTAGCAGTAGCCCAAATGCGTTTTGCCTCGTAATTTTCTTTATTGAAATCGCCCAAAACTTCCTGCTGTTTTAGCAAAGTTTTCTCCTGCGTTCCCATATTAAAATCGATGGTAGAGGTAGGTGTTGTTAATGATGTATATCCGTAACGAAGAACATCAGTCTCAAATTCTGGATTTGCAGAAATCCATGCATCGTAGGTTTCCTCGCCAAAATCAAGGTAATATTCATTCTTGGTATTCCAGTTTCTGATTCGCAATTGATTCAAACCATTCTTACGCTCTCCAACCACAAGGTAGTTCTCAAAAATTTCAAAATTACTCAAGAAAACATCCTCTCGATTGGCAATTACTTCCTCCCAATTTTCTTTGCCTGTTTTGTCAACAGGTGTTTTCATCAAACGAAAGTTTTTTGCCATATAATTGGTTCGAACGTAAAAATCACCTTGATAATGATCAATTCCATATTCCAAATCTTTTTCGCGAGCTTGAAACACCGTCCATTCCCCATTTGGTTTGCTGGCATCTAGAAAGCGATATTCGGAAGAAAGGGTACTGGTGGAACCAATGATAATGTATTTTTTCGATTTTGTTTTGTAGCAGAAAGCATAAAAAGTATTGTCTTTCTCCTCATAGACTAGCTCATCCTGATCTACGGAAGTCCCCAGTACGTGCTTAAACACCTTGTAGGGCAAAAGGGTTTCGGGATGCTTTACGGTATAAAAAACCGTTTTATTATCGTTCGCCCAAGTAATGCCTCCTGTTGTATTTTCAATTTCATCATCAAACTGACTATCATCTACCAAACTTTTGAACTTGATGTTGTATCTCCTGCGACTCAAAGTATCCTCAGAATAGGCTAAAATTTGATTGTCTTCGCTCACCGAAAAACTTCCAATAGCATAGTAGCTATAATCTTTAGCCATTTCGGGCACGTTCAGCATGATTTGTTCTTTCGCATCTAAACTTCCTTCTTTTCGACAATAAAAAGGATATTCATCGTCTCCTTCGGTACGACTATAGTAATAAAAGCCATTTGTTTTATAGGGAACCGATTCATCTGTTTTTTTGATACGCGCAATCATTTCATCAAATAATTTTGTTTGAAAATCCTCGGTATGCTTCATCATACTATTGGTATAACTATTTTCAGCATTCAGATAATTGATAACCGCCGTATCCTCTCGCTGATTCATCCAATAATAATTGTCGATTCGAGTGTCATCATGAATACTAAGCTCTTTGGCTATTTTTTTTGCAACTGGTGGTTGAGGCATGTTTGTTTTTTGACCACACGAAAGCGCCAAAAACGAGCTAATAACAAGCCCAACAAGTAATTTAGATTTCATTCTAGTAAATTTACAGGTGTGATTAGTATTCCATACAACCTTTCGGTCTTTGGTTCTGTTTTCAATTTTAAAACATCCACTAATTTAACAAAAATAACTCGCGCCAACTCACTTTTTCGATGCAAATAGAATTGAAACGATGAAATTGGCAATTAACTAGATGAAAGTACTTTTAGGTAAGAAACTCCCAATCGAATTTTATAGTACTCCACTTCTTCTTTTAAAAACAGGTACAAATCTTTCACATTTGTACTTTCATTTAAGGAATAATAAGCATCTTCGATCTGTTCCAATTCAGTAGGATTCAGATATTCAGTAAGATCTACATCTGCTCCTTTTTCGTACAATGAAGCCAAGTGTGAATAAATAGTTACTGGATTTATTTTTCTGATACTAGCAATCTCTTCCACAGAAAAACCCTGTTTGTAGTATTCGTAAGTTTGATAAAAAGATTCTCCACTTTTCTTTGCCTCCTGATTTTTCTTACTGGCAAATTCAATTATTTCATTGATAAAAAGATCGCCATATAGCTGATACTTTCGAACTCCAACTCCTGAAATTAGTTTCATTTCAAACTCGCTAGTAGGCTCTTCCTGCGCCATTTGTTGCAAACTAGCATCCGAAAAAACCAAGTATGGCGGAATGTTTTCGTCCCGTGAAATCTGCAATCGCAATTTGCGCAAGGCTTCGAACAAACCTTCACGTGCCTCCTGCTTATTCGTTTTTACAATTGGCTTGATTTCTGGTTCGGATTTCATACTTGCCAGATGCACCAAATTTACCAAACGTTCGCCAAAAAGAACTTCACGTCCCTGTTCGCTTAATCGCAAGGCATTGCCATTGTCATAAGCCACCGAAATATAACCCATGTTTAGTAGCTGAAGCAGATATTGCTGCCAATCTTGATAGGCAATATCTTTCCCAACACCATAGGTTTTTATTTTATTATAGCCTCTGCTCAAAATCTCATGTCGAGAGGAACCACGCAAAACGTCAATTAAAGTACCTGCTGCTACTTGCTCGCGCAAACGAACAATGGCCGAAAAAGCCTTTTGAGCAATAATGGTTCCGTCGAAAGATCGAGGAGGGTTTTTGCACACATCACAATTATTACAATTCTCCTCTAAATGCTCACCAAAATAGCTCAAGAGGATCTTTCGCCGGCAAATCTGAGCATCACAAAATTGCTGAATTCGTTCCAATTTGGCATTAGACACCTCTTTTTGTGCCGATTCCTCGATGAATTTACGATGCACAATCACATCTGAAAAGCTATAGAATAGTAGGGTATCGGCGCGAAGGCCATCGCGACCCGCTCGACCGATTTCCTGATAGTAAGACTCTATATTTCTTGGCAGATTGTAATGAATCACCCACCGCACATTCGATTTATCTATTCCCATACCAAAAGCAATGGTCGCACAAATAATAGGAACCTCATCATTGATAAAATCCTCTTGACGACGAGCTCGCTCTTCTGCTGATAAGCCTGCATGATAAAAAGAAGCGTTGACTCCTGCTTTCTGAAGTTTCTCCGACAATCCTTCTGTAGCCTTTCGACTTAAACAATAGATGATTCCAGATTGATGCGGCCGCTGACGGATAAATCCAAGAATAGATTTGAACTTGTCTTTTCCGGGTGCTACATTCAGACTTAAGTTAGGACGATCAAAAGAAGAGGTGAATTTTTGTGGATGTGTTAAACCCAACTGATTGGCGATGTCCTTTTGTGTTAAGCTATCGGCTGTAGCCGTTAAAGCCACCACTGGAACATGTGGAAATTGCTTTTTCAGATAAGCCATTTTTGTGTACTCGGGTCTAAAATCGTGCCCCCAAACCGAAATACAATGAGCCTCGTCTATGGCAAAAAGATTTACTTTCAACTGTAGGAGCAAATAATAAAAATCCTGACTCACTAATTTCTCTGGAGAAACATAGAGCAATTTTAATCTTCCACCCACAATTCGTTCGATTACCAGAGCTTGCTGAGCTGCAGATTGAGAACTGTTTAAAAAATCAGCATCAACTCCATTGGCACGCAATCCTTCCACCTGATCTTTCATGAGAGCAATCAGCGGCGAAACCACAACTGTCACTCCCTCCATAATAAGAGCTGGAATTTGGTAGCAAATGGACTTTCCTCCACCCGTAGGCATTATTACCAGTGCATCTTCCCCTTTTAGGATGGCTTGAATTACCTGTTCCTGCAAAGGTCTAAACTGATCGTACCCGAAGTATTTTTTTAGTGCGCGTTTGGCTGTTGACATGGATTCATTTTGATTGGGAGGACAAAGCTAGCACAATTGTTCTTCGATAAAAAATGATTTTATCAACTAGCAAAAATGGACAAGATTCATTCAACTAGCAAAACCATTTCAAAACCTGTCTTTGCAACATATTCAATAAGGCACAAAGCTGATAAAGATCATGCAAAAAACAAGATTGATAATAGAACAAAAAATTATTTTTACAGCAAATACAACAACAAAAACAAACGAACAAAATGAACGCAATTAAATCGTTTAAGGAAACCGATTTCCTTAAACAAAGAAGGTACGAAGCCGTGATGTTTCTTGTCACCTTTTTTGGGATCTTTGGCTACATCGGACACAACATGGGAGTTGCCAACATGCTTAATACCATTATGAATACTGCATGGGATCTTTTAATGAACACCGTTTTTTACATCATGGGAATTACCGTTCTTTCTGGAGCACTTGGGAGACTACTTATTGAATTTGGAGTTGTTCGTCTTTTGGAGAAAATTTTATCTCCTTTAATGAAACCTCTTTTCAATTTGCCTGGTGTTGGTGCCTTGGCAGGAGTCTTGACTTTTTTATCGGATAATCCAGCTATTATAAGTCTGGCAAAAGATAAAAACTTCAGTAAGTATTTTAAAAATTACCAACTGGTTTCTTTGACTAATTTTGGAACTGCTTTTGGTATGGGATTGATCGTAATCACCTTTATGTCGACCCTTCGAATCCCAGGTAGTGAAGAAAATTTATTTATTCCAGCCCTAGTCGGACTGAGCGGTGCTTTGATGGGAGCTATTGTATCAACACGCTTGATGCAACGATTAATTAGAGGTCAGATACCTGCTCGAAAAAACAAAGATTACGAAGGAGCTGCCGAAAAGATCAATTTTAAATCAGAAGGAGGCATTTTTCTGCGCTTTCTAAACTCTATTTTGGATGGTGGCAAATCGGGTGTTGATTTAGGCCTTGCAATTATTCCCGGGGTTTTGATCATTTCTACCATGGTGATGATGCTCACTTTTGGTCCCAAAGATGCCAGTTTAGGATATCAGGGCATTGCCTACGAAGGCGTGCCTCTTCTTCCTGAATTAGCAGGATATATTTGGTGGCTATTTGAAGGCTTATTTGGATTTGAAAATCCCGAACTTATTGCCTTTCCAATTACTTCACTTGGAGCTGTAGGTGCTGCCCTATCTCTAGTAAAAGCATTTATTACCAAAGGGATTATCGATGGAAATGTTATTGCCGTATTTACCGCTATGGGTATGTGTTGGAGTGGTTACTTAAGTACTCACACTGCCATGCTCGATACTTTAAACTATCGTGAACTTACTTCGAAAGCACTCCTTTCACATACCATTGGAGGCATTGTGGCAGGAACTTTTGCCCACTACATTTATGTGTTTGTATCAAACTTTCTGTAAAAAAACAGTTCAAAGATATTTGCTAAAAAGACGATTTAAATAGAATGATTTTGCATGTGCAAATGACTCTTTTTAAATCGCCTTTTATTTTTTGATTCAAAAACAAATGTGCCAGAATTTTACTCCATAGTAACTACAGTTATTCCAGCTCCTCCCATTTGAATCTTCTCATCCCTAAAATTTTGTACCAAATCAACCGTTTGAAGATATTCCCGTATAAGCTGTCGAAGAATTCCGCTACCGGTTCCGTGTAAAATGCGAAATTCGCGTACATCCAGCATGATGATTTCATCCACATGATCAACAACCACCTGCAATGCTTCCTCCCCACGCATTCCACGCACATCCAAATCAGCCCTAAAATTGAGTTTTCGCTTGGATATTTTTTCCTGAATCAATGATGAGGTTTTATTGTAAGTTTTCTCTTCTTTTTTCATTTGTGTGCGACTTACCTTAGTCAATCGATTCACCTTCACTGAAGTTAAAATACTTCCAAAAGCAACCACTGCAGTCTTGCTATTTATTTCAATCACTTCTCCAACTGAAGATTGATTATCAAGCTTCACAAAATCACCCTTTTCAATCACATCTGGATTAAATTGAGCTTTAGAATTAACCGCTGTTTTTTGTGAAGAAACATTAGTAACATCGACTTTTTTTTCTCTTGGTTTCCCTTTATTCTCGCGATCTTTCAGCTTCTGGATTTTGCGTTGAATACGCGCCTCTTCCTTTAATTCTCCTTCTGTCAACTCCGCTTTTATAGATTGAAATTCTTTACGGATTTCACGAGTTTTTTCTTTTTCGGCCTTGTTCTCCTTAATTTCACGAATGGTTTTCTCTATGGATTTATTCGCTCTATTGAGTAATTGAGCAGCCTCATCTTTGGCCTTTTCTATAATTTCCTTACGAAGCTTACTCGCCTCTTTTAATTCCTTATCATATTGCTCAACCAAGGTATTTAGCCTTTTATCGCTCTTGCGGATATTATCACGTTTCTTCTCCCAATATCTTTTATCGCGAACAATATCACGCAAATGTTTGTCGAAATTAATATGGTCTTCCCCAATTTTATCTGTCGCATCTTTCAAAATCTCTTCGGGTAAACCGATTTTACGAGCAATTTCAAAAGCAAAAGATGAACCTGGCTTTCCAACTTCTAAACGGAAAAGCGGTCTCATAAGATGAGAATCGTAAAGCATGGCTCCATTTTCAATTCCTTCGGCTTCGGATGCAAAGTGCTTTAAGCCAGAATAGTGAGTAGTAATAACTCCTCTTACTTTTTTTCGATTGAGCTTATCCAATATCGATTCGGCAATAGCTCCTCCCAAAGCAGGCTCTGTTCCCGAACCAAACTCATCAATCAAAATCATGGTGTTGGTATTCGCATGACGAAGGAAATGTTTCATATTCATCAAATGCGAACTGTAAGTACTCAAGTCATTTTCAATGGATTGTTCATCGCCCATATCCATAAAAATGTTATCGAAAATTCCTATTTGCGATTCCTCGTCCATAGATACCAATAGTCCACACTGAAACATGTATTGCAACAATCCTAAACTTTGCAAACAAACCGATTTACCTCCAGCATTAGGTCCCGAAATGAGCACCAATCTTTGCTCATCGTTAATTTCGATATTGAGAGGCTCCACCTTACGCCCCTCATTCTGAAGAGTAAGATAAAGTAATGGATGAACCGCATTCTCCCAATAGGCAGTAGGCGTTTTCACACGTTTAGGAAGAATAGCTTTCACTTGAATAGCAAACATGGCTTTTGCTCGAATAAAATCCATTTTAGCCAAAAACTCAAAAGACTGAAACAAATCGTCGATATAGGGACGCAGTTGAATGGTAAAATCTTGAAGTATTTTAATAATCTCTCGACGCTCTGCGTATTCTAACTCACGAATCTCATTGTTGGTTTCTACAATTTCCGATGGCTCTATGTAACTGGTTTTCCCGGTAGCCGATTCATCGTGCACAATCCCGTTAATTTTTCTTTTGTAGGCCGAAGGTATCGGAATCACCACTCGTCCATCGCGCACAGAAAGGGAAATATCCTGATCGACCCAACCCTCTTTTTGGGCATTCCGCAACATGCCCTGCATGCGTTTCGAAATTGTCGACTGCTTTTGAATCAAACTACTACGAATTTGCTGCAAAGCAGGAGACGCATTGTCCTTTATTCTTCCATTTTTAGTTATGATGGCATTAATACGCTCAAATATAAAAGGATACATCCGAACATTTCCAGTTAACTGTTTTAGGTATGGATATTCCTTTTCTTCCTTGCCCTGAAAAAAGCGTAAAATGGCAGAAATGGATTCCAAAGACCTTTTCAGATTGTACAACTCATCCAATTCCATATAAGTTCCTTCAATCCTGGCCTTCTCCAAACTATTACGTACATCTATAAAATACCCCAAAGGGAAGCTATCCTCATCCTGACAAATGGTCTTAAATTCGCTGGTTTCATTCACCAAACGATTAATCATGTTGAAAGAACTAGAAAACTGAATGTCATCCACCAAATCACGTCCCAAGGAACTTAAACACTGTTTCTTTACCAACTCCCTTACTTTATCGAAGCGGATTTTTGTCTCAAAATTATCTGGATATATCACGAGTTACCTACTATCTTAATGAATTCTGCTGCAAAATTAACAAAAGACTTGAAGAGGCAAAAAAAGAAAGGAACAACACTGCCGCGATATCCCTTTATATGAATGCAGTTTACTAAATAACTTTTTTAGCAAATTCAGGTTCCACTGTAGTGATAATGTACTCGCCCACAACACTTCTTAAATTTCAGTCCACTACCGCAAGGACAAAGACTATTTCGTCCGATGCTTTGCTTGGTCCTCTTCAAATTTCGTGTTTGTAAGTTTTGGTTAAAGATCTCACTCATTAACTGGTACAATTCAGGATGAGTTCTGGCAAATAATTTTGGCCGTTCGAAAAAATACTCGCTGGCAACGGAAAAAAATTCAGCTTTATTAGTTCCGCCATATGGATTAATATCCGACTTATCGGCATAAATTTCTTCGATTTTCTTACGAATCAAATCCATCCAGGGAATTGCGTATTGTCTTTCCAATAATATAGCAGGAAGTCCATCTACTGCGCCATCCATTTTGTCAATTAAGTGCACAAACTCATGAATGGCTGTATTTTTTTTGTCCGATTCGTTGGAGAATCCATGAAGCAAAGCTGGTTTGGAAAGAATCATTTTTCCATCCATATAGCCAGTTCCAACCATTCCAAGAATATTTGTATTAGAACCTGAAGTTTCAAATTTGTCATTAAAACTTGCTGGATAAAGAAGCACTTCGTATAGATTGGTGTATTTCCATTTGGGAAAAGCAAATATGGGAATGATTGCACTCGATGCCACTAGAAGTTTATCGGTCTGATCAACCTCCACCTGTATTCCTGTAATTCGGCAGTTGAGTAAAAACTCCTGCACTTTATGCTCAAAACGCAGTTTTTCTTCCACAGATAGTGCTGAATAAAAAGCCACATGGGTCGCTAAAATCATTCGCCACTTTTTTGGGAAAGGCAATTTTGCTTCTTTCCACCGTTTTTTCTTCCATCTTTTCACCAAGTACCATGCAAGAACCAAAAAGACTGCTAACAAAACAATTACTCTCATTGGAAAACTCATCCTTTTTATTCAGTTAAAAAAACAGACTAATAAATTCGTATTTTCTTTGAGAAAGATAAGTATTGGTTTAAAACCATGCAAATTTATGATTATTAAAAAAAGTCGAAAACAATTGACTAACACCGACAACAATTAAGCTCGCAACAATAAAAAATATAGATTTTTAAAAATTAACCCCTATATTAGAGGGATTTTTTAAACAAATTAATCATTTCAAAACTAATAACCCCCTATTTTTTATGCACAAACTAAACGACTTTTTAGCCGGAATAGAAATCTATTTAGGTGGAAGTTTATGGTTCACCCTTTTGTTATTGGGAACCGGAATTTTCTTCACCTTTTACTTAAATTTTCCACAAATTCGCTATTTTAAACATGCCATAAAAGTGGTCATGGGAAAATACGACAAACCCGGCAGAAAAGGAGATGCCTCCCATTTTCAAGCACTAACTGCCGCCTTATCGGGAACAGTAGGAACCGGAAATATTGCCGGTGTTGCTTTTGCCATTTATTTAGGCGGACCAGCTGCTTTATTTTGGATGTTAGTAACCGCATTTCTAGGTATGACCACCAAATTTGTTGAGGTTAGTCTCTCACATAAATATCGTGAAACCGACGAAGATGGATTCATATCTGGTGGACCGATGTACTACATGAAAAATAAATTGAACATGAAATGGTTAGCTGGTTTTTTTGCAGCTATGACAATTTGTTCCTCTTTTGGAACTGGAAGCCTCCCGCAAATCAATTCCATTTCCAACTCACTGTTCTCCACTTTTGGCTTCAATAAAATAATAACCGGTGCTGTACTAGCGATACTTTTAGGATTCGTGATTTTGGGCGGAATCAAGAGAATTGTAAAAGTAACGGATAAACTAGTTCCAGGCATGGCCATTCTCTACGTTATAGGTGCTCTATCGGTACTTATTTACAACTACGAGAATGTAATCCCATCCTTCATCTCTGTATTTTCTAATGTTTTTACTGGAACTGCTGCAACTGGAGGTTTTCTAGGAGCAGGATTCGCTTATGCTTTTAACCGGGGCGTTAACCGGGGCTTGTTTAGTAATGAAGCAGGACAAGGATCTGCTCCTATTGCCCACGCTGCCGCTCGTACCGAAGAACCTATTGCAGAGGGTATGGTGGCTATTTTAGGACCATTCATCGATACAATTATAATTTGTACTCTCACAGGATTAGTGATTCTCTCCTCAGGAGTATGGACAGAAAAACTTCCTAATCAATTTCAAACTACCGATATGACAATTCTGGCAGATCAGTACGATGATAGCCAAGAAGAAGATCGGATTAAAATAGGTGATTTTTTAGCTGGGAAAAAAGAACTTGCTCTGTTCTCTGGAGATTTAACCGTTGTAAATGGCATCATTCAGAATCCCGTTTCTATCATCAACGCTCGTTCTCTAGCCGAAAATGTACATGTTTATGAAAATGAGACAGAATTGTACAGTGGAACCGTTCCTATTGAAGATGGCAAACACATCAACGAAAACGGCACCTATTTCTATGGCAAGTCACTCGTTCACTCGGCGCCGCTCACTGCAGAAGCATTTACCCACAGCTTACTAGGTGATTGGGGACGATGGATTGTATCCCTAGGCCTGCTTTTGTTTGCTTTTTCAACCGCGATTGCATGGGCCTACTATGGAGATAGATCGGTAACCTATTTGTTCGGTACAAAAGGAGTACTGCCTTACCGAATCATCTACTGTATTGGTATTTTTATTGCCTCCTTTGCCGACACTACTATTATATGGACAATATCAGGAATCACCATTGTTCTTATGACACTACCTAACCTAATTGGAATCCTACTTCTTCGGAAAGATATGAAAGGAACCATGGATAAATACCTTAAAGATTTTAAAAAAGAATACCCCGGAGAAATTTAAATTCGATAATATTTCTTAAAGAGACTCAATGGAGTCTCTTTTTTTTTGTATTTTATTTTTCAGAATTCAGCCATCAAAAACCAAAGTTCAGTATGAATAATACGTTCATAAACAAGCGTGAAAATTCTCAATTTTCAATTAGCGATTGTACTTCTAGTAGTAATAAACTGCTATTCGAAAAAGATAAATATTATAGGGTAATCTGGATTCGAAGCGGTGAAACCAGTATATCCATAGATGGAATTAGGTACAATTTACATGAAAATCAGATCGTTTTTTTAACTCCCTTAAATAAGCTCGAACTTAGAAATACTACAAATGAATTTCGATCGCTGATTTTTAACCGTGAGTTCTATTGCATTCAAGATCACGATCAGGAAGTTTCCTGCCATGGCTATTTATTCTTTGGATCATCAGACGTTCCAATTGTTAGCTTGAACAAAGATGAGCAGATCAGCTTCGACCTACTCTATGAAGACATGAATGAAGAATTTAATACTGAAGATCAAATTCAAGGAGAAATGCTACAAGTCCTGCTGAAACAATTTTTAATTAAAAGCACCCGATTGGTACGCAAGATTCTTAAGAATCCAAATATATACCAAGATAAACTAGATATTATTCGTCAGTATAATGTTTTGGTTGAAATGCATTTCAGAAACAAGCATAAAGTTTCCCTCTATGCCGAATTACTAAACAAATCACCTAAAACCTTGTCGAATCTGTTTAGAGAATATAATGATAAGAGTCCTTTACGTGTAATTCAGGATCGAATTATTCTTGAAGCCAAACGCTTATTTTTATATACCAATAAAAGTGCAAAAGAAATATCCTTCGAACTTGGCTTTGATGACACGGCACATTTTAGTCATTTTTTCAAAAAAATGGTAGGTAAAAGCTCCACCGAATTTAAAAAAACATCCATTTTATAAGTCTAAAGGAAAAATCATCAAGTTGTAGGGAAGAATAAGCATTCTTCACCATCTTATTTTGCTTCATCTTTGCATTGTCATTAGATCCTAAAGACAAATAACAGTGAAATTATAAAATTAAATAAGATGAGAACAATTACAGTACCTACAAAAGAACAATTAGATAAAAAAGGACAACAAATTTTAGATCAGCTACAAAATGAAATGGGCATGATTCCAAATCTTTTTGCAACACTTGCTTACTCAAGCAATACCCTAGAAAATTATTTGGCTTTTTCGAGTAAAGCAGGAAAAGATAGTTTTTCGAACAAAGAATTGGAGGCTATTAAACTTGCAGTATCCGAAGTAAATGGATGTGAATACTGTTTAGCGGCTCACACTGCAATAGCTAAAATGAATGGCTTTACAGAAGAAGAAATAATTCAGTTAAGAGATGGAAGCATTTCGAATATTCGTTTACGAATATTAAGTAATTTAGCTATTGATATTGCTCAAAACAAGGGTAATGCAAGTGACTTAACAAAAGAAAACTTTTTTAATGCAGGATTCACAGAAAAAGAACTGATCGATTTTTTAGCGGTTGTAGTCGAAATAACTTTTACCAATTACGCTCACAATCTTACTCAAGTTCCAGTAGATTTTCCAAAAGCAAAAACATTGAGTAAGAAAACTGCTTAATTCCATAACCTAACTATTTTAAGAAAGGCTGTTTCAACAATTTGAAACAGTCTTTTTTATTCAATCTCAATATCGAATTGCGCCAACAAGCCCGCGATTCCCGAAAGTGAAAATTTAGCTTTTTTAATTCTATTGATTTCCGGATTGATTAAGTAATTAAAAGAAGTTCGAAAATCTGCTTTTTCAAGATTTGTGTATTCGAACATCGCACGACTCAAATCACAATTTTCGAATAGTGCGGCAGAAAAATCAGCTTCGGTAAAATCTACTTCCTGCAAATTGCAATTGATAAACTTCCTTGCTTTTAATTTTAGTTTATGGAAGGAAGCCAGTTTTAGCTGGCAATCTTCAAATTGTATCGACAACAATAACTGATTGCAATTTTGAAACCCAACTCCCACCATCTTACAAGATGTAAAGGAAACATCGCGTAAAGCAGTAAAATTCAGATTAACCAAACTCAGATCACACTGATCAAATTTACATTCCAGGAATAAGTTTTCAGACAAATCGCCATTGACAAAGGAACAATTCACAAACCGACAGTTCTCATACTCTCCTTTTGGCAAATTTTCTTTTGTATAATCCTTCTTTTCAAAAACCTCATCTTCAATATATACTTTTGGCATCTTTCTACTCCTTTTTAACTATTTGAATCCAAATTCAATTCTCCTCTACGAAAGCCTTTCGTTTTTTTATTTCAAAAGTATTCCTTTACTGATTGATGATCTTACCAATCTCTGGCTTGCTGAATAAATCTGATTTAATCACTTTTCCATCTTCCCGATAAATTGGCTTGCCATTTTTATCAAGCTTACTCATGTTACTACGATGAACTTCATTAAAAATATCTAAATATTTATCTTGCAAACCAAACTCTAAAACCGTTCCCATAACTACATAGTGAATATCAGCCAAAGCATCGGCTACTTCAACTAAATCACCTGATTCCCAAGCAGCTTTTAATTCATCCACTTCTTCCTGAATTATTTTTTGTCGCAATTCACATCTATCTATAGAGGGAATAATAGGCTGCACTTCTACATTCACAGCAAAGGCTTCGTGAAACTCTTTTACTTTAGTTAATTCTTTCATTTTTATTTTTTCTGAGCGATAATATCGGATTAAAGATGTCTATTTCTTTTAAAAGAATGTAAAATTTGACACTAAAAAAGGGAAAAAGCTATTGCTCCTCCCCTTGAATATTTTGATTTCAAAAATCTCTAATCGTTATCTGGCATTACCACCCAAAGAATTAAGTAGACCAGTAAACCTGGAAAACCTGCACTAAAAATAGATAGTAACACATAGGCTATACGAATCAAACTCGTTTCCCAACCTAAATACTCGGCTATTCCAGCGCAAACACCAGCTAGCATTTTATCTGATGAACGTTTCAATCTTTTACTCATATCCTATTTTTTTCCTAAAAATTGCAAAGTTTCATTAAAGAAAAATCCTTTGTAGCTTCAATCAAAATTAATCGTCAAACTCTTCGTCGTATAAATCTTCCTGATTTTCCAACTCATCGTTATAGAATGTTTCGGCTTCATCCATGATATCCTCAATCAAATTCTCATCTTCAGGAGTTTTATCTAACCAATAAACTGTTTGGTTAGCATTAAAATCCTCCACATCACATTCAATAATGCATTTAGGAGTGCGAGTGTGGATAATGAAAAGAGTATCCGGTAACTCTTGTGAATTGTCTGCTAATAAAAACTTTGGGAGCATAACTTTAAATTTAATTTTGTTTTGCAAATATATGAAGAGAATGAATTACAAACAACAAAATAGACTTAACTATTTCATTAATTTATTTTTAAATCTTTAACATCTCTTCTTCGCTCAAAAAAATCATTCTAAATACCTGAAAAAACATTTAAGATAATGCACTGGTTACTAATAAAATTAACCAAAACGTTAACTTCTACTGCAAACGTTTCTTTTAAATAAGATAAAGACTTAAAAGTCTTTATTATCTCTTTTGGGTTGGAATCTTCAAATTATCTTCCTAAAATTGCAGTGAATAAACAGATCTAAATATCCTATTTTAGCAATGATGAGATTTCTTCCAAATAACAAATTGTTTATGTGTATGTGTGCTTGTTGCATGTATATGCGCGGTATTGTTATGCAAAAAGAAGGAGCTTAAATTGAAGAATTAGATATCAGGATATTCTCAAAAAGACCTTTTTGCATCAGCAGAAAGGTCTTTTTTTTTTATCCAACAACATGAATGCAACTAACAAATTATCACATACAAGAACCTATTTTACAAACGGAGATGAACACAAATACAACTCAAGTAAAGAAAAAAAGTCAAGCAACAGTCTGCTGTTGTATGTATATGCTATGGAATCCCCCCTGGCAGAATTCGTTATGCACCTAAGTGAACCTTACATATCGAGTCTTTCTGCAAAACAGAAAGACTTTTTTATTCCTGGAAGTCAAGTACTATGAAAGAAAAAACATACCGAAGCATATTAAAAACCATTTCGTGGAGAACAGTAGGCACCATCGATACCATCTTAATTTCCTATTTAGTAATTGGTGATTTAAAGTGGGCCATGTCGATTGGTGGCGTAGAATTATTTACAAAAATGGGACTCTATTTTATTCACGAACGAACATGGAATAAAATCAAACTTGGTAAAGAGAAAGAACATCCCATTGATTATCACATTTAAAACAAAGACCATGTCGAAACAGAAAAAACAATTCTTACCCATAGCGCTTGATATTACCGATAAAAAAATACTCATCATCGGAGGTGATGAAGACGCCTATAAAAAGCTAAAGATCTTGCAAAGGAGTACCAATTTAATCGAAGTAATTGCACCTAAAATCATCAACTGGATAAAAAATGCGGGTGTAATTTATCACGAGAAACAATACAGCAAGGAGATCCTAAAAAATTATTTTCTGATATACAGCTGTGTGGAAGATCCTGCTTTTGTTCGGCAACTAATCCGAGATGCAAAAGAAGCTGGAGTACTACTAAATGTACATGATCAGCCAGATTTTTGTGAATTCGTTTCTCCTGCCATCTACAAACAATCCAACATTAGTGTAGCAGTAAGTTCTAATGGTGAGGATGTGTACGAATCAATACGAATGCGAAATCAACTAAAAGATTTTTTTGAAAATAACCAGCTGCAAAAGCAATTAATCGCCAATTAAATACTGCCTCAACATTAATTGATAGAAAAACATCATGGAAAAAAAATATCAACTCAACCAAGAACAGTTAGAAGAAGTCAATCAGCTAGTCCAAAACTTAACCACCGATCAGTTGGTTTGGGTCAATGGGTACCTTTCGGGGATACTTAACAACAAAACAGAAAATCAGAATTTGCCTGTTACAAACAAAGAAAAATCTTCGGAAAGCATCACAATTCTGTTTGGAACACACACAGGTCATAGCAAGCAAATTGCCCTCGACCTGTACGATCGAGTTTTGGCATTAGGCTTAAATGCCAAAATTCAAGGTTTGGACGATTACAAAAAAAATGAATTAAAAAAGGAAAAATACCTTTTCCTCATCGTCAGTACTCATGGTGAAGGTGAAGCTCCCCTTCAGGCCGAAGAATTTTACGAGTATATAAAGGGAAAACGAGCACCACAATTGACAGACACAAAATACGCTGTGCTTGCACTAGGAGACAAAACTTACAAGAATTATTGCCAGACAGGAATTGATTTCGACCAGCGATTTTCAGAATTGGGAGCTCAAGCCATTTTGCCCATTGAAACAAGCGATGTTGCCTACGAAGAAATTGCTGAGCATTGGATTGAAAAACTTCTTGTTGAATTGAAAAAACAAAATGATGAAGTAACAAGCTCCTTTTCTTTGGCAAATAACATTCCAACCAAAAAGAAATTTAACAGATCAAACCCTTACTATGCCGAAGTGCTCGAGAAGGTAAGAATCACCACCAGCGACTCTGAAAAAGAAGTGTACCACCTCGAACTTTCCCTGGAAGATTCAGGAATCACTTATCAAGCTGGCGACAGCATTGGCATTTTACCCAATAATCCTATGAATTTAGTAGACTTACTCATTGAGAAACTAGAAGACGATCCAGAACGGATTGTTAGTCTGGGAGGAAAAGAAATTAGCTTATTTCGAGCCTTGCAAAATAAAGTAGAGATAACCGTTTTGAACCGAGAGGTACTCGAAAAATATTTTGAAATTGTCCAAAATAAGGAACTGGAACAGCTACTGAAGCAAGATACTGAATTGGAACAATACCTGTATGGAGCTGATGCCTATGATTTGCTTCAAGATTATCCCGGAGAATTAAATACAGATCAATTTTTATCGGTTCTGCGCATTTTATATGCACGTCTCTACTCTATTTCCTCAGGTCCCCATGCCAATCCCGATGAAGTACACATTACCATAGCATCGCTTCGTTACCAACGCAAAAAACGCGACCGAAACGGTGCTTGTTCCTCCTACATTAGCGACGAAATAAACGTAGGCGATCATGTTGCCATTTACATTGATAAAAATGAAGCCTTCCATTTACCAGATGACCAAAGTAAGCCTCTAATAATGGTAGGTGCAGGAACTGGCGTGGCTCCCTACCGAAGTTTTCTGCAGGAAAGAGAACATCAAAGCATCAAAGGGAAAAGCTGGTTATTCTTTGGAAATCAACGCTTCAAAAAAGACTTTTTGTATCAAGTAGAATGGCAAAAATTTCTGAAGAAAGGAATTCTTCAAAAACTCGATGTTGCCTTCTCTAGAGATCAGGAAGAGAAAACTTACGTTCAGCATCGCTTGAAGGAAAATGGTTCTGAAGTGTTTCAATGGCTCGAAAATGGAGCTTATTTTTACATCTGCGGAGACAAAAATCACATGGCCAAAGATGTTCAAAACACCCTACTCGAAATCATACAGACTGAAAGAGGCATTGCTCCTGAAAAAGCAGATGAATATCTAAAAAAATTGAAAAAAGAAAAGCGATTCCTTCTTGATGTTTATTAGAAATTATAATCTAAGTACATGGATAAAAACTGATTTATTTTTGAATCAAAAAACACAGAACCAATCATCAACATTTTAATAACCCCAACTTATAATTCAACAAACTATGTCAGATAATATCAACTGGGCAGAATTGTCCGAAGTCGAAAAAATAAAAACTGAAAGCAACTACTTGCGAGGTACACTGGAAACTAGTCTTGCCGACCCAATTACAGATGCCATCGCAATAGACGATCGTCAGGTCTCTAAATTTCATGGCATTTACCAACAATTTGATCGCGATAACGAACGGGAACGTAAAAAAAGAAAATTAGAACCCGACTACTCCTTTTTAATACGAGTGCGAGTGCCAGGTGGAGTGGTAAATGCCAAGCAATGGTTACAAATCGATCAAATATCAGATGGGTATGCCAACGGAACCATCAAATTAACTACCCGACAAGCATTTCAATTTCATGGCGTTTTAAAAGGAAACCTAAAACCAAGTATCCAATCCATTAATAAAGCACTGCTCGATACCATTGCCGCTTGTGGTGATGTGAACCGAAACGTGATGGCGAGTCCTCATCCTTACAGTTCGGAAGTTTTCGATCAGGTGCAGAAATTAGCGGGAAAAGTAAGCGATCATTTAACACCACGAACTCCGGCCTACTATGAAATCTGGCTCGATCAGAGAAAAGTAGCCGAAGGAAGTGCGGGTGAAGTGGAACCTTTGTATGGACCTGTTTACCTACCTCGAAAATTCAAAATAGGATTCACCATTCCTCCTTTTAACGATACGGATATTTTCACTCAGGATTTAGGGTTTATTGCCATCGAAAACAATGGTGTACTCGAAGGGTTTAACATTACTGCAGGGGGTGGCATGGGAACTACTTTTGGCGACTCAAAGACCTATCCTCGCTTGGGTACTGTTTTAGGCTTTTCTTCGTTAGAAAATACTGTTGATGTAGCCGAAAAAGTTGTCCTTCTGCAAAAGGAATTGGGTAATCGGAAAGAAAGAAAAAATGCACGCTTAAAATACACCATTGACAGAATTGGGCTGGAGCAATTCAAAAAACTACTGAATGAAAAATTAGGCTATTCGCTAGAAAAGGAAAGAACCTACGCTCTGGTTCGTAATGGAGATAAGTTTGGTTGGCAAAAAGCCAAGGATAACTTATGGTATTTGGGCCTTTTTATTGAAGGTGGACGCGTAAAAAACACTGATCAAATTCAGATAAAAACAGCCTTACTGGAAATTGCCAAACTAGGCATTTCTGATTTTCGCCTAACAGGAAATCAAAACCTGATTTTAGGCAAAATTAAAGAAGAGAATAAAACTAAAATCAATCAAATTCTGAAAAAGTACAACTTATTGCCGCAAGTATTGTCGGGAGTCAGAGCCAATTCTATTGCCTGTGTCGCACTAAATACTTGTAGCCTGGCTTTTGCCGAAGCAGAAAGATACCTTCCTTCATTAATCGATAAAATAGAAGAAAGTATGCAGGAATTTGACTTACTAAAAGATGAAATTGTAATAAGAATGACAGGCTGTGCCAATGGATGTGGACGTCCTTACGTGGCCGAAATAGGATTCATTGGGAAGGCACCCGGAAGGTATAATCTTTATTTGGGAGGAAATTTTAAAGGAACAAGGTTAAATAATTTGTATCGTGAAAATGTAAATGAAAAAGAAATTTTGCAAGAACTTCGTCCCATCCTGCAAGATTATTCTAAAAACCGAACAAAGGGAGAAGAATTTGGTGATTTCGTAATCCGAAAATCCTACGTAAAAGAGATTGTAAATGCCCAAGATTTCAAGCATTAATCTCATTTTTTCACTACAAATTTATCTAAATTATGAAAAAAGGAAAAATATGGATTGTGGGTGCTGGACCTGGCGCTGCTGATCTACTTACCATAAAAGCTCTGCGCAGCATTCAAAGTGCAAATGTTATTTTATATGATGCCCTAATAACCACTGAAGTGCGATCGCTTTTCCCGAAAAAAGCCATTCTTATTGATGTAGGAAAACGTTCGGGCGATGGCAAAAATCCAATCTCCCGACAAGAGTACATCCACGATCAAATGTTAATGTATTCTCTTTTGGGAAATCAGGTCGTAAGACTGAAATCGGGCGATCCTATGGTATATGGGCGCGGTGTGGAGGAAATCAGATACCTGCTGAAAACCAATTTGGAGTTTGAACTGATTCCTGGAATTAGTGCGGCTATGGCAGCATCTAATGAATTTCTGATTCCTCTTACTGAAAGGGGAAAATCATCTGGTATTCATTTTCATTCGGCAATAAAAATGGGAGGTGAAAAGAACAATCTAAATCAAATCATCAAAGAAATTGAAAACGACGATACGGTGGTGATTTACATGGGGTTTGAACAATTAAACGAAATGGCAAGCGAACTAAATCGGCGACTCAGCAAGGAAACCAACATCAATGTGGTTTCGAAAGCCAGTTATATCACCAGCCAGGTAGTGAGTGGCAACACCCGATTCTTCTCCACCATCGACATCAATGAGTTGCCCGAATCACCAGCAGTCATCATTTTGGGGAATCACACTCAAATACCAGATAGCGAAAAAAACCATGCCAATAAAAGCTATTCCATTTCAAAACGAATTCGAAATTTAATTAAACAACCCTTTTTAAATCTCTTTTAGTTTGCTCGATAAATTCTGTAAAAAGTAAAGGAAGTAATGCTCCTTTGCTTTTTTCTATTTTAGCTGTAACTTAAATCTTGTTCACGGCGTCATACATACTAATCAACCTATTCATTAAAACACAGAATACTCATGAAAAAAATGATTCTAAAAAACAGTTTCCTGATTCTCGGGCTAATCTTTTTATTCTCTGGAAGCGTTAATGCACAGTTCTGGGTTAAAAAAGGAAATGGGGATGTGCAAAAACAGGATCGGGAAATCAGATCTTTCTCTGCAATATCAGCTAGTAACGGAATAAATGTGTATGTGCTTCAAAGCGATAAAGAATCCCTAAGTGTTGAAACAGATGAAAACCTACTAGAATATATTATCACCCGTGTAGAAGATAATGAACTAATCATTAAAGTTGATGGAAATTTTCACCGTGCAACTAAAATTGATGTTTTTGTAAATCTGATAGATGTAACTGAAATAAATGTTTCGAGTGGGGGCAATATTGAAACCAGAAACATTCTCAAACTCGAAAAATGCGATATTTCGGTCAACAGTGGTGCCGATGCAAAAATAGAAATAAATACAGGAGAACTTTCCTGTTCGGTTAGTTCTGGTGCCGACGCAACACTTAAAGGAACTGCCGATTATTTTGAAGGAAAAGCGAGTAGTGGCAGCGATTTACATGCTAAAGAATTGATAGCAAAAAACTGCAAAGCAAAAGCTTCCAGTGGTGGTGATGTGAGTGTGTATGCCTCTGAAACATTAGAAGCAAATGCGAGTTCTGGTGGAGATGTTACCTACTATGGAAATCCCACAAAAGTAAATGCTCGTAATTCAAGTGGTGGAGATATTAATCAACGCTAAAACAACAAAGAGGCATTCCCTTTCTGAAATGCCTCTTTTGAATTTTATATTTTCCTGAAAAAATTCGTGTAATTTCAGAGCTGTACAATAGTAAAACCCTTTTTAAAATTATTTCTTTTTCCTTTTCTCTTCTACCTGTTTTATATAATCGCCTAAGCCTTCAAAAGGCATATAGGTTTTAGGTACACCCAATTTTGCAGATGGATCGTTCGCCGACAAATCCACTTTTTTTCCACAACTAGGGCAAGTCACCGTTTGATGATTGGTAATCTCCAAAATATTTACAATGATTTCACCTTTGCAATGCGGGCAATCAACTATTACTTCCTGATCGTTAAATTCCATGCTTTTTTCGTTTTTCTGATTTTGTAAAAATAATAGAATATATTACTGCTCACAATCTTTCATAGAAAGTTGAATGCGTTTTCTCGCCACATCCACTTCTGTTACCTTTACATTTACATGTTGGTGCAATTGTACCACATCAGCTGGATTTGACACAAAGCGGTTTGCCAATTGAGAAATGTGAACCAAACCATCCTGCTTCACACCAACATCAACAAAAGCACCAAAATTGGTAATATTCGTTACAATTCCAGGCAACTCCATACCCACCTCTAACTGTCCAATTTTATAGATTCCTTCTTTAAATTGAAATACTTTAATAATGGTTCGTGGATCGCGACCTGGTTTTTCCAGCTCTTCCACAATGTCTTTTAGTGTTGGCAAGCCCACCTCATCAGTTACATATTTACTTAAATCTATTTTTTTGTGCAACTCCTGATCAGCAATCAATTCTGCTACCGAGCAAGCAGCATCTTTGGCCATACTCTTCACAATACCATACGATTCGGGGTGAACAGCCGAATTATCCAAAGGATTATCAGAATTCGGAATACGAAGGAATCCAGCACATTGCTCAAATGCTTTTGCACCCATACGTTTCACTTTAAGAATCTCTTTGCGGGTACTAAAAGCTCCATTTTCCGATCGATAATCGACAATATTTTGTGCCAATTGTGGTCCCAATCCCGATACGTAATTCAACAAATGTTTGCTGGCAGTATTCAAATTCACACCGACCTTATTCACGCAAGATTCCACCACCTGATCCAAACTTTGTTGCAGTAAGGTTTGATCTACATCATGCTGATACTGGCCCACTCCAATCGATTTGGCTTCAATTTTCACCAATTCGGCCAAAGGATCCATCAATCTGCGCCCAATAGAAATTGCGCCACGAACGGTAACATCATATTCAGGAAACTCTTCGCGAGCCACTTTGGAAGCTGAATAGATTGAAGCTCCTGCTTCACTAACCACAAAAACTTGCACTTTGCGATCGTAATGTAAATTAGTCACAAATCGTTCGGTCTCCCGACTAGCAGTTCCGTTTCCAATTGCAATAGCCTGAATATTATAGGTTTCCACCATATTAGTGATTTTTTTGGCTGCCATTTTACTCTCATTTTGCGGTGGGTGGGGATAAATGGTTTCGTTATGAAGAAAGTTCCCTTGAGCATCCAAACACACCACCTTGCAACCCGTCCTAAAACCGGGATCCAAAGCCAAAACACGTTTCTGTCCTAGCGGTGATGACAATAACAGCTGACGCAAGTTCTCGGAAAAAACACGAATAGCTTCCTTATCAGCAGCTTCTTTCGAACTTTTGGCAAATTCTGTTTCCAACGATGAGCCCAACAACCTTTTGTAGGCATCTTTCACTGCCAACTCAACCTGCTCCGAAGCCGCAGTATTTCCTTTCACAAAAATCCGATTCAATCGATCCAATACTTCCTCCTCATCGGGCGAAATATTCACCCTCAAAATGCCTTCGGCTTCTCCTCTTCTCAAAGCCAACATTCTATGCGAAGCGACTCGTTTCAAGGCTTCTTCCGACTCAAAATAATCTTTGTATTTTATGCCTTCTTCCTCTTTTCCTTTCACTACTTTCGAACGAATAATCGCATGACGCTGAAAAATACTTCTCACCGAATTTCTGGCCACTTCATTCTCATTTACCCATTCGGCAATAATATCGCGAGCTCCAAGTAAGGCATCCTCGGTGTTGGGAACTTCCTCATTTAAAAACTGAGTAGCTCTGCCTTCAACATCACGTTCCACTTGCTTCATCAAAATTTTAGCCAAAGGTTCCAAACCTTTCTCACGAGCCTTTACCGCTCTGGTTTTTCGCTTCTGCTTATAAGGCAAATACAAATCTTCCAATTGATTTATCTCTCCACACGCCATAATTCGCTGCTTCAATTCATCAGTCAGCTTATCTTGCTTCTCAATGGAATCTAGAATACTTTCCCTGCGCTTGTCCAGCTCACTTAATCGAGCAATTTCATCTTTAATGTTGCCAATTTGTACCTCATCCAAACTACCCGTCATCTCTTTTCGGTAACGTGAAATAAAAGGCAAAGTAGCTCCCTCGCTTAAAAGTTGTATGGTATTTTCAACTTGAAAAGCCTGCAATTGCAAGCTTTTTTTTATTTGATCGATATATTTTTTCATGCTATTTAGATCTGAGATTTTAAACCCGAGATGTGAACTCTCCTTTCTCTCAACAATTTATTAGAATAGGTATACAAAATTGTTAGGCATTCTTTTGGTATCGGCTAAACTCCTTAACCGAACGCTCTACACAATCTTCCAGAGATAATCCGTTAAAATAATTTCCTGTTAGATAGATTCCTGCTTCTTCTGCATATTTTTCGAGATCTTGAATTCGTTCTTTGTGCCCTAAGCTAATTAATGGCAATTGGTGTTTTGCTTCCACAGTATCACTCACTTCCAACTGCTCTAATTGCAAAAGCTCCGCCATGAACTGCTCCTGTTTTTCTTTACTGATTTTTCCGTCCTCAAAATGAAAGGCAAAACCTCTAGATTCTTTGTGCGGTAAAACATCACGGGTTACCATGGAAAAACAAGAACCTTGCAAAGGAATAACAAAGGAAACTGGCTCGAAATTAATTTTTTCTTTGGGCAAAACCGTTGCTCTTGAGATGATATTTTGGGTAGGAAATTCATTTAAACGCTTGGATAATTTAGGAAGAATCTCAGAAAGCAAAGCGGCCACTTTTTGAGGCGAACAAGCAAAAGCTATGTCCCTTGCAGTAAAAATCTCTCCACTTTCTGTTGTAACACTTACCTGTTTCTCATTTTTCACTGAAGTAACGTTCTGCTGAGTGATTACTTCAATATTTTCTGATGCTGCCAAGCGTTCTATAAAACTCTGCATTCCCTTTTTCAGGATAAAGCTTTTGGGGTGTTCCTTGCTTTTTGTTTTTCGACGCTTCAGGAAATATTCAGATGAAAAATTATCAGCATTTTGAACTATTACCGCACTAAACATGCGATTAAAAACTTTATCGTAATTATTCTTACCGACAATCTTACCAAAATATTCTTTGACTGTTTTGCCATCACGCTTTGAAAAAAACAGGTGTGGAACAGATCGAAACAACTCCCATTTACTCACTCTCGACATGATTTTCTCGTGCCTATCGGTAAACACTTTCATTCCTATCTTGGCTCTTGGCTCAATATCTGACTCCAAACCACAAGATTTAATAAGAGCATTCAAGTTAGCATAAGTGGCGTAAAAAGTATGGGCACCCATTTCCAACCAAAAATCATTTTTATCGTGATAATGAGTATTCAAGCATCCACCAATTCTATCATCAGCTTCCAATATTAAAACCTGTTTACCTGTTTTGGCAACCTGATAAGCGAAGCTTAATCCACTAATTCCTGCACCCACAACAATTAGGTCGTATGTTTTAGAATGACTCATTTTCAGCTATATTTAGTTGGCTTTATGATCTCTTCTTGAAATTCTTTTTCTTGAAAAATTTCTTTTTCCCTCCACCTCTATAGGTCTTAGGACTATATACTGGCCCTTCTCCCAATTCTACAGGAACGGGTATTTTATAAATTTCCGATTCTATTAAATCTTCAATTTTCTTAAAATCATTCTGGTCTTTTGGGGTAATAAAAGTCAATGCAACCCCTTCGCTTTCTGCTCTGGCAGTTCTTCCTACCCGATGCACATAATCCTCAGCATCACGCGGCACATCAAAATTAATAACCAAATCGATGGAATCAATATCAATTCCTCTGGCAATGATATCTGTAGCTACCAAAATTTGTTGCTTACGATTACGGAATTCACGAAGAACTTCTTCCCTCTCATTTTGCTCCAAATCGGACTGGATACCAGCTGCCTTAAACTTCTTCCTTTTTAAATCCTTGGTAATTGCTTTCACATTTACTTTCGTAGATGAAAAAATAATCACGCTTTTAATATCTTTTCCTTCGAGTAAATGCATGATCAAAGGAATTTTTTGCTCCGGATAAACCATGTAAGCGGCCTGCAAAACACCTTCAGCAGGTTTCGAAATGGCAATATTGATACTCTCCGGATTCACCATCATACTACCAGCCAAATCACGAATTTTTGGAGGCATGGTGGCCGAAAACATTAAAGTCTGACGTTCTTTAGGCAAATAATTTACGATTTGCATCAAATCATCGTGAAAACCCATATCCAACATTCTATCAGCCTCATCCAATATCAAATGTTTTAATTTCTTGGTGTTCACATAGCCTAGGTTCAAATGAGAAATCATTCGTCCGGGTGTTGCAATAACAATGTCAGCACCTTCCATCAAACCTTTTTTCTGCTGATCCCAAACCGAAGAATCACCCCCTCCATAAACCGAAAGCGATGTAATGGATACAAAATACCCAAAACCTTCCATTTGTTGATCAATTTGCATGGCCAACTCTCGTGTTGGTACTAAAATTAAGGTAGAAAAACCATCAATTTTATTCTTTTGTATTTTATCCATTATTGGCAACAAATAGGCTGCGGTTTTTCCGGTACCTGTTTGTGCACAACAAATTAAATCCTTGTCGTCAATAATTTGCGGGATCGCAAGTTCCTGAACTGGAGATGGAGTTTCAAACCCCATGGCATTAAGCCCGTCCATTAATTCAGGTGTAAAATTAAATTCTGAAAACTTCAATTTTTTTCGATTTACTTATTCGTAACTGGGTTTTCAAATTAGAAAACCGACTAATTATCAAGCAGTAGGAAAGGTACAAAAAAGAGATGATTCTTTATGGATTCCCAGATAAAATGCTTTTGCTATTCTACATACAAAACCAAACCTTTTAAATATTCTCCCTCGGGATGATAAATATTAACAGGATGATCGGCTGGTTGAGTTAATTGATGAAGAATTCGCACTGTTCTGCCTGCACTTGCTGCTGATGCAAAAATCGCTTTGCGAAAATCCTCTTTACTAACCGCTTGAGAGCAAGAGAAAGTAAACATGATTCCTCCTTTTTTGATCTTCTCAAAACCAATTGAATTCAATCGCTTGTATCCTTTCAATGCATTTTGCAAGACATTTTTATGCTTCGCAAAAGCGGGTGGATCCAAAATAATCAGATCATATTTTTCTCCCGATTTATCCAAATATTTAAATGCATCCTCGGCAAAAGCTTCATGACGAGTATCGCCAGGGAAATTAGCTTCTACATTTTCTTTTGTAATTTCAATGGCGCGAGCCGAACTATCTACTGAATGCACCAAATTTGCACCCCCTCGCATGGCGTAAAAAGAAAAACCTCCAGTGTAACAAAACATATTCAGTACCGAACGACCTTTCGAATAATGCTCTAACAAGCTTCTGTTCTCGCGTTGATCGATGAAAAAACCCGTTTTTTGTCCTTTCAACCAATCTACATTAAATTTCAATCCATTCTCCAAAGCCACAAAAGACTCGCTTTCGCCATACAAGTATCCATTTTTCGGTTCAATACCCGATTTAAAAGGAATGGTTCCTTCCGATTTGTCAAAAACGGATTTCAGATTCTCGCCCAAAACGCTTTGCAAAGCCTCAGTAATTTCTCCACGATGCAAATACATTCCTACCGAATGACATTGTATAACCGCTGTACCAGCATAAAAATCGATAATTAATCCAGGCAAACCATCTCCTTCTCCATGTACCAAACGACAAACGTTATTGTTGGCTGTTCCATACAAGCCAATGGCTTTACGCAACTGCAGTGCCGATTGAATTTTTCGAATCCAAAAATCAAGATTGATTTCTTCCTGTTCAAATGAAATTATTCTTACTGCTATAGATCCAATGGCAATATGACCAATGGCTAAAAATTCATCTCTTGAAGAATATAGAGCAACTAAATCACCTTCTTCCAAGCCTTCCTCTACTCTACTAACTGCACCCGAAAAAATCCAGGGATGAAACCGCTTAATAGAATGTTCTTTCCCAGGTTTGAGAGTAACTTTTGGATAATTTATCATTTTTGGAAATTTCTTTTTCTGATTCATAGACTAGTGCTCAAGACGTAAAATAATTCGCCGATCCCTATCTATTTATTTATAATTCAAACTCAACAATCGTAAGGATACGAAAGTTAAATTCACTAATTCAAGACCCAATTACTTAGTGATAGACGCTTTTAATGTTTCAAATATCTTAAGAGAAACCCACGCATCAGTAGCAGCGTATTTCAATTGACCCGAGCTCAACTGCTCTGCTTCCCAATTAGAAACCTGTTGGCGTTTTGAAATTCTAAAATTAAGAACGATAGCAGATAGTTTTTTCAAGGAAAAACTTTCGATTCCAAACTTAGAAACATACTCTTGCAATTCTAAAAATCCATTGGCATCAAAATCATTTACTTTTTGCAATCCTCTAATGTCATCTTTGATTGCTGCACCCACTTTTAAAATTTGCGGGTCGGCAAGAAGATCAAGTAATTGCTCTGGCAGACCAATTTTATTGAGTCTGAACAAAAAAGTCTTAGAATTAGCTGCCAACTGCAATAAGGCAACATCATTTACTCTCCCTTTTTTAAAGGAAGGACGAGTTTCTGTATCAAATCCCAGAATTGGAAATTTTTTCAAATAATGCACAGCCTCATCAAGCTCAACATCTTGATCGACTAGAACAATCTCTCCATCAAAACCTTGCAATGGCAATTCATTAACTTCTTCTTTTGTAATTGATTTTTGAAATGGTAACATTTAGAACTCCTTTTCTTAGAAAAATATGAATTTATTTTCCTCTATTGATCGTTTTCTCCCCATTCTTTTTTCCGCTGTGAAAAAATGGAGTCACTTAAATCGATATCCTCCAACCGAGAACCTTCAGAATCTTCTATTTCTTCATCAAGATTCTCATTTTTAGCAACCAAACTATGGATTGCTCTCAGCGAATTTACTAAATTTTGTCCCCAGTGCTGATAAAAACTATTTGTTAAGTCCCACAATGCCTCATTCATCACATCCAATGTCCCAATTCTGTATGAGGTGAGAAAATCTTTCAAATCCTGATACATATCGGCAAAACTTTCCGAAACAGATGCAATAACAGGTGTTTCACTGTACTCCATATCCTCCTCAAAAACCTCAAGAAATTGATCATGCCCTCCCATTTTTGTTTGAACGGAAGTATGAATAAACTCCCAATCGGCTTCGGAAACAAATTTCTCAATTTCTTCCTCTAACTCACTTTCATTTTTTGGCAACAAACAAGCCTTAAGATAAAGCAAAGGCAATAATTTTTGTACGGTTTCGATAAATTCTATTTTAGAAACCTTAGCGCTCGTTTCCAACAACAAACAAAATTCATTTGCAATGGTAACAAACTCAATCACATTTTTGGAATAAACAATATGGTCAAAGTTATCTTTCATCATGTTTTTAGGACTATAATCATGCAAAAATAATAAGATTTTACAAATATTTGTCAGAATAACAAGATACTAATCCCAACAAAAAAAAATTAGCTCCTATTTTACTATATTCCAACGAACCCGATTTCCTTCAAGGGATGCCAATTCTTCATTATCTTTTAAAAAACGAATCACCTCCAACAACTTACCTTCGGCATATTTCGATTCCTTAATTATAGCATCCACACTTCTACTTTCTATTCCAATAAGACCTTTCAATTCGATATGAATCTCCTCAAACTCAGCCTCACTTACATCTTTTTTCTCAGCCTCTTTACAAATGTCACATTTTCCGCAAATTGGGGCTTGTTTCTGTCCAAAGTACTCCAATAAAAATTTCGACCGACAAATGCTTGTACTTTCAGCATATTGAATCACTGAATTAATTTTCTGAGTTAAATTTTCCTTTCTCTCCTGGTAAACTTCCCTTGAAAATTTGATGAAATTTAAAGGCAATCGTTCCTGTGTATAGATAATAAATGGTGTCTTTTTTCTAGGAATATATTGAATCACTTTGTATTTCGACAATTCTTTCAGGTAATTTACGATTACCTCTTTACGCGTTTTTATTCGTTTAGCAAGTAAATCAATGTTAATTGGAATAAAATCGGTAAATAAACCTGTAAAAGATCGAAGAAGAATTTTAATAAAGGAGTCAAAATCTTTATTTGCTACCTGAAATTTGTACAACTCATCTCTTTCGATGCAAAAATGAATTCTTGTTTCGTGCTCAACATCATCTGTCAACTCTAAATATCCAGCTCGCTGCAACACCTTTAAACTGTTAAAAGCCTGCAATACATTCAGCTTAAAGTGATGACAAAATAAGCCCAAATCAAAATCAAAAACCGCATCTTTTCCTGCTCCTTCGGCAACCTGTAAAAAGTTCCCTACCGATTGGTAAACTCTCCTTATCTGCTCTTTTTCAGGAAAGGCAGTCGAAATTCGTTTGAGCAATTGAACCCTATCGGGCTTCGAATAAAGCAGTACTGCAAATGCCTTTTTTCCATCACGTCCGGCTCTACCTGCTTCCTGAAAATATGCCTCCAACGAGTCGGGCAAATCTACGTGTACAACGGTTCGAACATCGGCCTTGTCAATTCCCATTCCAAAAGCATTGGTAGCCACCATCACTTGCACTATACCTTTTTTCCATCGATCCTGTCGAAAATCCTTCACCTCATTACTTAATCCAGCATGAAAATATTCTGCTTTAATTTGATTGCTCTTTAGAAACTCGGCAACTTCTTTACTTTTTTTTCTACTCCGAACATATACGACCGAACTTCCCCTCTCCTTATGGAGAATTTTTAACAGATATCTATTTTTATCTTCAATTTCACGAACCAGATAAACTAAATTGGATCGTTCGAAACTTTTTCGAAAAACATTTTTTTCCTTAAAAGCCAATTTCTCCTGAATGTCATCCACCACATCGGGTGTAGCTGTAGCTGTTAAGGCCAAAACAGGAATATCAGGCAATAAATCACGTAAATGAGTTATTTTTAAATAGGAAGGCCGAAAATCATACCCCCACTGAGAGATACAATGAGATTCGTCTACAGCAATTAAACAAACATTCATTTGCTGCAACTTTACCTGAAAAGACTCAGAACCAATTCGCTCGGGCGAGATGTACAAAAACTTTATATTGGCAAACAAGCATTTATCTAGAATAATTTCAATTTCCTTCCTCGACAATCCGGAATAAAGTAATTCTGCCTTTATGCCTTTCTCCTTTAAATTCGCAACTTGATCTTTCATGAGGGCAACCAAAGGAGAAACAACAATACAAATTCCTTCAGTAGCTAAAGTAGGAATCTGAAACGTCAAGGATTTACCTCCACCTGTTGGCATCAGCCCAAGCGTATCCTTACCTTCTGCAACCGACTTAATGATTTCGTCCTGAAGTGGACGAAAATCTTCGTAGCCCCAATATTTTTTCAGAATCTCTCTAAAATGATCCATCGAACTGAATTATGAAAGACAAAAATTAAAATAAAATTACTAACTTATAACAATGAATTAACGAATTAACACTTTTTAATTTTCAGAACAATCCTGTTCCACTATTTTTTTGTAATTTCGCATGCAATTTAAATCTAAAATTATTGCATAATGTCATTTGTATCTGATAAAATTATTTCTGACGGCCTGACTTTTGATGATGTTCTTTTAGTTCCTGCCTACTCGGAAGTACTACCAAGAGATGTAAATCTTAAAACACGATTCACTCGTAACATTACGCTGAACACCCCAATTGTTTCAGCAGCAATGGATACTGTAACAGAATCGTCTATGGCTATTTCGATTGCTCGAGAAGGAGGAATTGGAGTTATCCACAAAAACATGAGCATTCAGTCTCAAGCCAAACAAGTTATGACTGTGAAAAGAGCAGAAAATGGGATGATCTATGATCCTATTACTATTGCTTCATACAAAACAGTTAAAGATGCTTTGGCCTTGATGAAAGAATTCAAAATTGGAGGAATTCCTGTTGTGGATACAGACAAATCTCTAACAGGAATTGTAACCAATCGCGATCTTCGCTTCGAATTAGATCTGGACCGTCCTATTTCAGAAGTAATGACCAAAGAAAATTTGGTGACTACTTCGGTTTCTACCGATCTTGAAAAAGCCGCAGCAATACTTCAAAAATACAAAATTGAGAAATTACCTGTTGTTGACTCTGACAATAAATTAATTGGTTTGGTTACCTATAAGGATATTACCAAAGCAAAAGATAAACCGTTAGCATGTAAAGATGACAAAGGACGACTTAGAGTTGCAGCTGCTGTTGGTGTTGCCGGCGACACTCTTGACAGAATTGAAGCATTAGTGCATGCACATACCGATGCTATTATTATCGATACTGCTCACGGACATACTAAAGGCGTAGCCGATTTACTAAGAATTGCAAAGAAAAGATTTCCAGACATGCAGTTCGTGGTTGGAAACATTGCAACTCCAGAAGCTGCTTTATTTCTTGTAGAAGCTGGTGCTGATGCGGTAAAAGTAGGTATTGGACCAGGCTCTATTTGTACAACTCGTGTTATTGCAGGTGTTGGTGTTCCTCAGTTGACTGCGATTTATGAAATTGCCAAAGTTCTAGAAGGAACCGGGGTTCCTATTATTGCTGATGGTGGATTGCGTTATTCGGGCGATATTGTAAAAGCAATTGCAGCTGGTGCTGATTCAATTATGGCAGGATCTTTATTTGCTGGTGTTGAAGAATCACCAGGAGAAACCATTATTTACAACGGTCGTAAATTCAAATCGTACCGAGGAATGGGTTCCATTGAAGCGATGCAACAAGGATCAAAGGATCGTTACTTCCAAGCTGATGAAGATGACATCAAAAAATTAGTTCCAGAAGGAATTGTGGCTCGCGTACCTTATAAAGGAACATTGTACGAAGTAATTTATCAATTAGTAGGTGGACTAAGAGCCGGAATGGGTTACTGTGGTGCAGCCAATGTTGATGCACTTCACAATGCTAAATTTGTTAAAATAACTTCTTCGGGAATGGCTGAAAGTCATCCACATGATGTTGCAATTACTCGAGAAGCTCCAAATTACAGCAGATAGGAATATCTGATATTTTCTGGTAACCTATCTTTGCATAGGTTACCATTTTTTTTGCGATTCAATGATCACATTAAATCTGCTAAATGAAAAGAGTTTTCTTTTATCTATTCGTACTAGTAAGCTGCCCTATGGTGAGCTTCGGACAATCGAATCCAATAGATACTCTTTTTAGTATAAATAACATTCCATACTCCTCTCAGGAGTTTTTAGAAATTTATCAGGAAAGCAGTCATACTAAACAAAAGCAACTCTCTCCTACAGAAGCTCTAGATCTGTATATCTTGTTTCAATTAAAAGTACAAGATGCAAAACAGCATCGAATGGACACACTTCCCATAGTAAAACATGATATTGAAATTGGAAAAGAAATTGCTTTTAATGCCTTTCTTTATCCAAGCACAATTAGCGAAGAAAAAATTCGGGAAGCCTTTGAACGCCTGCAATATTTTATCCGAGCCAGACAAATACTGGTAAAAACCAACAAACATGCAAATACTGAAGACACTCTTGTAGCCTATCACGAAGCTCAAAAGATCTACAAAGATCTATTAAAAGGAAAATCATTCGATAAAATAGCTCGAAAACAATCCGATGACCCATTGGTTAAGGAAAAACACGGAGAATTAGGCTACTTTACGGCTTTCGACATGGATTATAAATTCGAATCGGCGAGCTATGCCTTACAAGTTGGTGAATATTCCAGACCTTTCCGAACCCAATTCGGCTATCATATTATTCAAATACTCGAAAAAACTCCAAATCCAGGCAAAATAAAACTTCAACATATTTTGCTTTCCTATCAAAGCAATAAGGAACAAAAAGAAGCGAAAGAAAAAATTGATTCCCTATATACTCTCCTGATAAATGGAGCTGATTTTAGCCAACTTGCAAATAAATACTCGACCTACAAACACTCTGCACAAAATAAGGAAATACTTCCTTGGATAGGACTATTTGAAACCCACCCAAAAATTGAGCAAGTAGCATTTAAAATGACTAAAATTGGGGAAATATCAAAACCAATCCAGACCAATTTAGCCTATCATATTCTTCAACTAACAGCAAAAAAAGACTACTCCTCTATAGATAGTTGCCGAGAAGAAATTGAAGAGATGATTGCAAACGATAGCCGATCAAAACAAAGCCCAGAAGAACTGATTGCTCAAATAAAAAAAGACTATCAGTTTACTGAAAATAGGGCACTCCTCTCCAACTTTTATTCCATTTTAGATTACGCATATGCAGATTTATTGGAGCCTTTATTTAGCTTAGGAGGTAAAGACTATTCTCAGGAAGAGTTTGCAGATTATCTTAGTTTGCAAGCATCAAAAGATATTTATGAAAATTTTATCGAATACATCAATCGAACTTACGATAAGTTCACAAACAATAGTATCTTAGCCTTCTACAAAAAACAATTGCTGGCGAACAATAAAGAGCTTGCAAGTTTGATTCAAAATTATGAAAATAGAGTATTGGTTTTTGCAATTACAAAACAGAAAGTTTTGATACCAGCAACTAATAATTCTGAAGGATTATTAGAATTTTATCAGAGCCAGAAAGAAAAATTCAAGCCTGATGTAAGTTTCGAGAGTATAAAAGAGGAACTAACAGCAGAATACAAAGCGTATTTGAATGACACCTGGGAAAATGAATTGCGTACAAACAACAGAATTGAGATCTCTCAATCAACAGTAAACAAAATTGCTCAATAATAAAATGAATAAATACTCCATACTATTACTCCTTAGCTTACTTTTTTACTCGTGCAATTCGAATCAATCGAAAAACGAAATACCAGTAGCTAAAGTAGACGACAAAATTCTTTATTTGAATAACATTCAGGAGATTATACAAGATGGAATTAATAAAGAAGATAGTATTTTAATTGCTGAAAACTACATACATCAATGGATTAAAAAACAGCTTATTATTTCGAAAGCAGAGCTCAACTTAAGCGATGAAGATAAAGATGTTAGCCGAATGGTTGAAGATTACCGATCCTCACTAATCATTCACAAATACCAACAACAATTAATCAACCAAAAAATTGACACTCTTATTAGTCAATTTGAAATTGAAAAGTATTACAAAGATTATTCAGCCAATTTCATTCTAAACCGTAACATTGTTAAGGCTTTATATATTAAAGTACCTAAACCGGTACCTAATTTGAAAAGAATTCAAAAACTTTACAAATCAGAAAAAGAAGCCGATTGGGAGGAATTAGAAGACTACTGTTTTCAAAATGCCACAAAATTTGATAATTTTAGCGATCGTTGGATTTATGCACAGGAACTCCTCAATAAGCTTCCTGGAAAAACCACCAATGAAGAACATTTTTTGAGGAAAACAAAAAACTATGAAACCAGCGATTCTACTCATCATTACTTTGTAGTGATTCAAGAATTTGAATTAAAGGACAACTTAGCTCCCTTGCCTTTTGTTCGGGATGACATTAAAAAGATATTAATCAATAAACGTAAAATTCAATTCATTAAAAATTTGGAGGAAAACATCTACAAGGATGCCGAAGCCAAAAATAAATTCAAAATTTATTAATCCGTAAAATATGCATAACATTTTCAAAAAATTTAATACTCTTTTAGCCTTGCTGTTACTTGGTGTTTTTTCGGCCAATGCTCAAGATAATGTAATAGATAAGGTCATTGCAGTCGTTGGGAATCAGATGGTTCTAAAATCGGATGTAGAAAACAGATTTTTAAGCCTTCAAGCTCAAGGTTACACTTCGGGAAGTGTTGACTTAAAAACTGAAATATTTGAAGATCTTTTGATTCAACAATTAATGATTGCACAGGCTCAAGTTGATAGTATCGAAGTAACCGATCAGGAAGTTGAAGATCAGCTAGAGCGTAAAATGGAGATGTATATTCAACGTATTGGTTCCAAGGAAAAACTAGAACAATATTTCAATAAGAGTATTATTGATATGAAAAACGATCTTCGTGATGATACTCGTGACGAAAGCATCAAAGAAAAAATGCAGGCTGAAATCACTAAAAACATTCACATTACACCTGCCGAGGTTCGTGAATTTTACAAATCTATTCCTAAGGATAGCCTGCCTACCATTCCCGGCGATCTTCAGATTCAACAAATTGTTAAATACCCAAAGGTTAGCGATAACGAAAAAGATAGAGTTCGTGAGAAATTAAGAGGCTATAGGGAAAGAGTTTTAAATGGTGATAGCTTTGCAACATTGGCAGTTCTTTACTCGGAAGATCCAGGAAGTGCGCAAAAAGGAGGTGAACTTGGATACATGCCTAGATCAGGACTAGTTCCTGAATTTGCAAATGTAGCCTTCAATTTAAAAACTGATAAAGTCTCTAAAATTGTTGAAACAGAATATGGTTTCCATATTATTCAACTAATCGATAGAAAAGGAGAACGTATTAATGTTCGTCATATTCTTATCAAACCAAAAATTGAAGAAGAAAAAAGAATGGCCGCAACAAATCGTTTAGATAGTATTGCTGATTTAATTCGCGAGAAAAAAATGGAATTTGCAGAAGCTGCCTTCTACTTTTCAGATGATGAAGATACTCGAAACAATGGTGGTTTAATTGTGAACCCATATACAGGTACTTCAAAATTCGAAAAAGACAATCTTCCTCCAGCTATTTCTAAAGAGGTTAATAACCTTAAACTGAATGAAATTTCATCTGCCTTTTTAGATATTTCAAACGGAAAAGATGCTTATAAGATTATTAAAATAAAAGCGGAAACAAAAGCCCATAAAGCAAACATTACTGACGATTGGAGTCAATTTGAGAATATGCTTAGCAATGAAAAGCGACAAAAAATTCTTAACAAATGGATATTGGAAAAACAAGAGAAAACCTATGTTCATATTGACGATTCCTATAAAAATGCTAAATTCCGCTTCAAAGGCTGGATCAAGTAATTAATATACACCTATAGAACTCAGACACAGCCCATGCTGTGTCTGCTTTATTACCGGCAATAACAAATATTGAATGCTATGAATTTTAAAACTGAAGTGGAAGCTGCAAATGCCCTGCATGCAGATTACCAAAAACTAGTTGCCGAAATCAGTAAAAAAATCTATGGACAGGATGATATCATCAAAAAAGTACTCATCTCTATTTTCAGCAATGGACACTGCCTACTTGTAGGAGTTCCCGGCTTAGCCAAAACTCTTTTGGTAAATACAATTGCACAGGTTCTTGATTTAAATTACCAACGAGTTCAATTCACACCCGATTTAATGCCTTCGGATATTATTGGGACAGAAATATTAAATAACGAAAGGAAATTCAAATTTATTAAAGGTCCTTTGTTTGCCAATATTCTGCTTGCCGATGAAATTAACCGAACACCCCCTAAAACCCAATCAGCACTTTTAGAGGCCATGCAGGAGAAAATGGTGACGGTTAATGGGAAACGTTATGAAATTCAAAAACCTTTTTTTGTACTTGCCACTCAGAATCCAATTGAACAGGAAGGAACTTATCCACTACCCGAAGCTCAATTAGATCGATTCATGTTTAGCATCTACCTCGACTATCCTAAATTTGAAGATGAGATAGCCATTGTTGAGAATACAACTTCTGGCAAAGATTTTGCTTTGAATAAAATCATGACTGCAGAACAAATTTCGTACTATCAAAAACTCATTCAAAAAGTACCAATTAATAAAAATGTACTTGAATACGCGGTACAATTGGCTGCTAAGACCAGACCTAATACTGAACACTCACACCCCATTGCTAATGAATATATCAATTGGGGTGCCGGTCCAAGAGCATCACAATATTTAGTAATCGGAGCAAAAACGAATGCCTTACTATCAGGAAAATATTCACCCGACATCGAAGATGTTAAAGAGGTTGCCGTGTCTATTCTTCGCCATAGAATTATGAAAAATTACAAAGCCGAGGCAAAAGGAATCAGCATCGAGGATATTATCAAAGAACTATTAAAGTAAAAAAAATGCTTAGCACGGCTAACAGATATCTATTTATAGTAATTACAGGCTTTATCTGCTTGACAAATTTCTCTTCTTTTGCTCAAAAAAAATCAAAAGTGAGCATTAAAAATTCCAATACTGCGGAGTTTGTTAGGGATACCGATCCGGTATTGAACAAATTTTTAGGCGATGTTTTCATTACTCATGGAAACATTAAAATGTATTGTGATAGCGCTTACCAATACGAGAAATTGAATATTTTGGAAGCCTTTGGAAACGTTCATATTATTAATGCAGACACAGTTCACATTTATGGAGATTACTTAAAATATTTTGGCAATACAAAGTATGCAGAAATGCGAGATAATGTAAAACTGAAAAACAAATCGGTTACCGTTACCACGGATTTTCTTGATTTCGACATGACTGAAAGTGTCGGTTACTATTTTAACAATGGAAAAATTGTAGATGCACAAAATATACTAACCAGTAAAATTGGAAGGTATTACACCAAACAGGAACTTCTCTTTTTTAAGGATAGTGTTGATGTAAAAACCCCTGATTATATCTTATATTCAGACACCTTAAAATACAATACAGTAAATAAGGTTGCCTATATTTTAGGCCCAACAAAAATTGTAGGAGAAAAGGAAACTTTATACTCGGAAGATGGTTGGTACAACACAACTACAAATATATCGCAGTTTCTTAAAAACACTAAACTCGATAGTGAAACATATCAAATAAAAGGAGATAGTATCTTTTTGGACCGAAACAATGAAATGGCTCGTATTTTTAACAATGTAGAACTAAGAGATACTGTTAACAATTTAATTTTGAAAGGTAATTTTCTGGAAACCTTTAAAAACACAGAAGAAGCACTCATGACCGATTCATGTGTCTTTATTCAGGTTAGCCAAGGTGATTCGCTGTTTCTTCATTCAGACAGTTTGATGATTGAAAAAGACACTGCAAATTTTGAGCGCATCAAAGCTTTTCACCATGTGAAATTTTATCGAACCGATCTTCAGGGAATAAGCGATTCCTTGGTTTACACCATGCAAGATTCGACCATACGATTATTTAAAGATCCAGTTCTTTGGGCACAAAAAAATCAAATGGTTGCCGATACAATCGGAATTCAAATGAAAAACAATGCTATTCGTTACCTGCATTTTAGAAGCTCTTCCTTTCTTACATCAAAAGAAGATTCAACCTTTTACAATCAAATAAAAGGCAAAAATATGCTCGGACATGTTAAGGATAATAAACTATATCGTTTGGATATTGATGGCAATGGAGAAACCCTATACTATCCTTTAGATAAGCTTGAAGTAATAGGAATGAACATGGCCAAAAGTAGCAATATCAGCATTCTAATTCAAAACAATAAAATAGACCAAATCCTTTTCCTAAAGAAACCTGATGGCCAAATGTATCCATTGGCTCAACTTAGTCCTGAAATGCAATTCCTAAAAAACTTTCAATGGTTGGAAGATTATCAGCCGAAATCAAAAGAAGACATTTTTATCTGGAAAGAATATACTCCAGTAAAAAAAACCAAAAGCTTTCTAAAAACAAAAGAGTAATAAAAAAAGGGACTTTAAAAAGTCCCTTTTCTTTACAATATATTTTTTAATACTCATCCTCGTTAAAAAGGAAATCACCTTTGCTTGGATAATCAGGCCAAATATCTTCAATACTTTCGAAAACTTCACCTTCTTCTTCTATCTCCTGTAGATTTTCAATAACTTCTAATGGAGCTCCAGAACGGATTGCATAATCGATTAACTCATCTTTGGAAGCAGGCCAAGGTGCATCTTCTAGTTTAGTGGCTAATTCAAGTGTCCAGTACATATGTTCAATAATTTTAGGTTCCTTTAATATTCTGCGAATATAATTTTTTTTTTTGAATCTACAAGTTAGGCAGCCATTTTATTTCACTCTCATTGGCATCGAATAAAACCTTGCGCGAAAGAACAAATAAATAATCAGAAAGTCGATTCAAATACTTTAATAAAAGCGGATTTATGTCAATTTCGGAAGATAGTTGATTTGCTCTTCTCTCCGCTCTTCTACATACAGTTCTAGCTACATGGCAGAAGCCATTTGCCATACTTCCTCCTGGCAAAACAAAATTATTAAGTTCAGGCAACTCTTCGTCCATACGATCCATTTCCGCTTCTAGCAAAAGAACATCTGCTTCCTCGATGGGTAGTTTTTGTTTTAAATCTGATTTTTCTTCATCAGTAGCTAAACGCGATCCAATAAGAAACAACTTATTCTGAATGATCAATAAAATTTCTTTCGATCTACTTTCAATATCATGAGAACGAATTAAACCAATGTATGAATTCAATTCATCAACCGTACCGTATGCTTCCAAACGCATATGATGTTTTGGCACTCTTGTTCCACCTATTAAGCCAGTAGTTCCGGAATCACCGGTTTTTGTATATACTTTAAATTTATTCATAGTAGTATTTTTAATAAAGGCTCTTTTCCCATAAATTTTTATCAATAAAAGTAGAGCCACTACAAAGATAAAATTTCAGCTAAATAATGCAATAGCTAAAATCGATACTTCCGTACATAATCTTGTTTTTGCATGCCTTTTCGAGCTATTAATATGCCCAAATGAAATAAATCCAAACTCACCGAAAACCGTTCCAATTGCTTCAATTGCTTCCAAAAAAATGCTAGATTCTCATTTCTGTGTGGATTTTGAACCAGAATCATGCACTCTTCATCCACTAGTAAGTCTATATTATTCAAGAAATCAGTAAGAATATCGCTCGAGGTCCTTTCTGAAAAAACAAGAAAGTCGAATGCTGGCTTTTGTCGTACAAGCGAATAATAATCCACATCTTTATAGTTCGTAACACCTACATCGCTCTTGTAAATATTATTAATATGTTTCGAAAAAATAGCCTCTCTGCCTAAACAAGTAACATCAATTCGAGAATCTATTTTAGCCATATAAAGCATCGAAAAGCCAATTCCTCCACCAAAATAAGCAGGTTTTTTAGTAGGCCAGAAATTATGCAATCTAAACTGTAATCGATCCAAAGCTTCCGACGATTCCATCACATGAATCTCTTCTTTAAATCGCTTTACCAGTTCTTTTTCTACCACCTTCTCTTTCATCTTTACCTTCAAACCATTTGCAACAACCTTTCTATAGGGAGATAAGACGGCAAATGCATAATATTGCAATTTGGCTTCAATTACATTTGAAATTAAATGAAAAGTAAAGGGAGAATGAACCCCAAAACCTTTTCGACGATATGCTTTTAATCGATAGATTCGCTTCTTTAACTGATAATGTATTCTCCCCATAATTATAGTATAGCCTTAAAAACACGAATTTAATGGTTAATTTGAATTTCTTCAAATTCCAAAGACAGGATGTTACCAATTCAAACAATATCCATTTATTTTGTCTATAAAATCAGTAAGATTACATTTTCATTCCTTTTCAATGTGAAATTTTCAATCTATTTTTGCTTGTATTTTAGGCTTCAAATCTCCCACATCTATTGCGCAAAATTTCAAGCCTTCCTTTTTTTTAATAGATCAGAACTAACAAATGTCAGAATTAGCAGGACTAGACATAAAATTTTTACCAGGCGTTGGCCCCAAAAGGGCTGCTATACTGAATAAAGAATTAGGAATTTTCTCCTATGAGGATCTACTATACCACTTCCCTTACAAATATATCGACAGAACTAGATTTTATGAGATTTGTGAAATTCATTCCAAACTCCCCTACATTCAGGTAAAAGGGCGAATAACCAACATAGAACTAATTGGGGAAAAACGCCAGCAACGATTGGTTGCCTATTTTTCCGACGGGAAAAATATAATGGAACTGGTCTGGTTCAAAGGAATAAAATACATTAAATCGAGTCTAAAACCCAACACCGAATATATTGTATTCGGGAAACCCTCCGAATTCAATCGGAAAATTAATGTGGTTCACCCAGAATTGGAAGAGGTAGCCGCAAAAAATACAAAGCTGAATGCTTCCTTGCAAGCCTTTTACCTGACCACAGAAAGGATGAAAAATGGTTTTCTGAACTCGAAAGCCATTCAAAAACTGCAAGAAAATGCTTTGCAATCACTAAATGGCAAAATACCAGAAACATTACCAGCTAGCTTACTCAGCAAATTAGGTCTCATTACGCTACACGAAGCTCTTACTCAAATTCATTTTCCAAAAAATAGCGAACTCTTAAAAAAAGCTACCTACCGATTAAAATTTGAGGAACTGTTCTACATTCAATTGAACATCCTTAAAATGAAGATGAAACGAAAAGTACTTTATCGTGGCCATCTTTTTAGTCAGATTGGCGAAAATTTCAATCAATTTTTTCAAAACAATCTTCCTTTCGAACTTACTAATGCTCAAAAAAGGGTGGTAAAAGAAATTCGAAAAGATGTTGGCTCGGGAAAACAAATGAACCGTCTTTTACAAGGCGATGTGGGTAGTGGAAAAACTCTGGTTGGCCTTATGTGTATGCTTATGGGACTCGATAATTCTTGTCAATCTTGCTTGATGGCTCCTACCGAAATTTTGGCCAGTCAGCACATGGAAACAATTAGTGAGTTTTTAAGTGGCCTCCCAATTAAAGTAGCTCTACTAACGGGATCGACAAAACAAAAAGACCGGAAAATTATTCACGAACAACTAAAAAGTGGCGAATTGCAAATTTTAATTGGAACTCACGCCCTTTTGGAAGACATTGTTCAATTTCAGAATTTAGGTTTAGTAATTATTGATGAGCAACATCGATTTGGCGTGGCTCAACGAGCTCGTTTGTGGAAAAAAAATAACATTCCTCCTCATATTTTAGTCATGACAGCCACTCCTATTCCCAGAACTTTGGCCATGACCCTTTACGGGGATTTGGAAGTTTCTATCATCGATGAGCTTCCTCCTGGCAGAAAACCTATTCAAACCGTTCATTACTTCGAAAAAAGAAGAAAACAGGTTTACGATTTCATGAAAAAACAAATTGATATGGGGCGACAAATTTATTTAGTTTACCCCATGATTAAGGAATCGGAAAAAATGGATTATAAAAATCTGGAAGAAGGATACGAAAGTGTAGCACAATATTTCCCCGTTGAAAAATACGGCATTAGCATGGTTCATGGAAAAATGAAAGCAGCTGAAAAAGAAGCGGAAATGCAGCGTTTTGCCAAAGGAGAAACGCAAATTATGGTAGCTACAACCGTAATCGAAGTTGGTGTGAATGTTCCCAATGCTTCGGTTATGATTATAGAAAGTACCGAACGCTTCGGATTATCTCAACTTCACCAATTACGTGGGCGAGTGGGGCGAGGTGCTGAACAATCTTACTGCATTTTGATGTCTTCCTATAAAATATCCAACGAATCACGAAAGCGAATCGAAACCATGGTGCGAACCAACGATGGATTTGAAATTGCGGAAGTGGATTTAAAACTTCGCGGACCTGGAGATATCGAAGGAACTCAACAAAGTGGTATTTCCTACGATTTAAAAATTGCCAATTTGGGAAAAGATGGACAATTGCTTCAATATGCCAGAGATGTGGCTCAGAATATCCTCGACGAAGATCCTCTTCTTGAAAAAAAGGAAAACTTTATTCTGGCCAAACAGGTGAAACGACTCAGTAAAACAAAAATTAATTGGAGCGTTATTAGTTAGTATATCATCCACGCAAAATAGTGATTATCAGGATAGAAATGATTTCCTAATTCAATCAAAAAGAATATCTTTATTTTTATTGAATAATTGGTAACCATTCCAAATGGGAAAAATTTCCATACCCTACTTTTGAACATCACCTATTTACCAATGGATATGAAAAGCACAATAAAACTATGCACAACGCTTGCGCTGACCTTTCTCTTGTTTTTAGGAAACGCCAAAGCACAAAGCAATTACCCTACTTTTAGTTTCGACAATTCCTTTACAACCTTAAGTAGCAGGGATTCTACTAACATATTTTCAAGTGCCTTTACCTACGTTCAAATTGGCGGTAAAAATTACCTAGGACTTCGCTTTCAACCCGATATAAATTTTGGAAAAATAGGCATTGGCCTTGAAGTTCCCTTCTACTTTAACCTAGACGACGGAAAACTATACAGCAATGAATTTAAAAATGGCTCGGGTATTTTTCGACTGATCAGTTATCTTCGATACGGCAGGAAAAAACAAGATCGTATTTACCTAAAATTAGGACAACTGCAAGGAGAAGCCTTAGGATACGGAAGCCTGCTGAACAATTACGGCAACTCACCCAGTTTTGAGAAACGAAAAGTAGGTCTGAGCTACGACATTAGGATCCAAAAAATTTTTGGAGTAGAAGGATTGTACAGCGATTTCAACTTTCAGTCTTTAAACCTTTTAGCTATTCGGCCGTACGTTCGTCCGTTTAGCGAAAGCAATATCCCCATAGTCAAAACCCTCGATTTTGGTTTCAGTTTCATTACTGATAAGGATCAGACCACACGATTTGGCGATGAAAGCGGAAGTAATGAATTTTTATCAAAAGGAATAAAAGCCTTTGGATTCGATATGGGAATTTTAATTCTTAACACAGGCCTTATTAACCTTACAGGATATGCTCATTACAGTAGATTAAGTAAGGTAAAATCAGATTCCTTAATCGCCTATCTGCAAGAGTATGCAACAAGCCAAGACTACAATGCAGGCAAAGGAACCGGTATCGGCTTAAACGCCAACATGAATATTATTGGCAATCTGTTTCGATTAAATTCTAGAATTGAACGTCTGTGGTACAGCGACAACTACACACCTCAATTTTTTGATGCCATTTATGAAGTAAATAAAGATGCTAAAATTGCCGCTTTGGGGAATGTAAAAAAACAACAGGGAATCTATGCTTCCATTAGTGCATCGCTACTCGATAAAATAATGCTGGGCGGTAATTTACTTCTTCCCGACAAGGTAAGCAAATCATCTCCAGCTAGTTTACAACTGAACTTACGAACTCCAAATCTATTCAATAAGATCATTGTTGAAGGATACTATACAAAAGGAAATCTCACAAAAATAGGAGACAGTTTTACCTTTGATGAAAACTCATTGGCTCTACTAAGATTTGCCTATAAAATATCACCTATTTTAGTAAGTGGTATCGATTACCGTTGGGCATGGAGTGAACAAGATGACGGATCATTTCAGGCAGATAAATCGATCATGCCCTATTTAGCTTTTCGATTTCAATTCTGAACATAGGCACAAATTCTCACTCATAGCGCAAGCTTAATGAATTTTACTATTTTCATTAGAAAGTTTAACAAGAAAATGACAACTTAATAATTAGGCATAAAGATTCATCGATTTATGAATAATCCTGTAAATACAATTTCACACCTCATATTAATACTCTTTCGAATTGAATCAAAAAAAAATCAAGGGTATTCATTTTATCAACACCAAATTCATTACTTCTCCCCTATTAAAAGTCTGCACGAATATCAAAGGAAAGACTTTATAAATCCCTAAAATTGAATTTTGTTAATCGCTTTTTATTTATACTCTATCTAAATTAATACGTTTGAGTAAGTCTCATAAATTAGCGATTTTTTTCAGGAATAGCCGAAACTAACTGTATTAAACCAAGATACAACGAAAATTGCTATCTCTACTTTACAAAAGCAGTGAACTCGCTCTATTTAAACACGCTATAAATTGACTTTTGCCAGAATCTAATGCAATCTAAAGTGCTATTTTTGTTGCGGTGTGTTAAATAACACCCATTTACAAGCAGAATAATTAGTTGAGCATTAGCTAAGAAAACGAAAGTTTTAGAACAGAAGTTTTCTAATTCAAACAGCAGCAAAAGAGGGGAAATAATTAGATGCAAGGAACTAAAAAAATTGATCACGAGGGAACTATTCTTAAAATTAAGAATGAAAAGCTTACCGTAGGCATTTTAAATGTTTCGGCCTGTGCTGCCTGTCATGCTAAAGGTGCTTGTAGCATGTCCGATATGGAAGAAAAGTCAATTGATGTGATTGATTACTCCAACAAATTTAAAGTCGGTGAAAAGGTAAACATAAGCTATCGTGAATCCTTAGGCTGGCTCGCCATGTTTTTAGCCTATGTACTGCCATTTATTTTGGTACTAATCACCTTAATCATTGCCAGCACAATTACCGAAAATGAATTAATAAGTGGAATATCCGCATTAGCGATATTACTTCCTTACTATATAGTATTGTCCTTTTATAAAGGACATTTTAAGAAAACTTTTTCATTTACAATCGAGAAAATCGTAAACATTTAAACTATGAGCATTATAGTTATCACTATTCTGGCTTTGTGTGCTATTGGAGTAACAGCAGCTGTTATTCTATTTTTTGTAGCGCAAAAATTCAAAGTGTATGAAGATCCTCGTATCGACGAGGTAGAAGAAGTATTACCTGCTGCGAATTGCGGTGGATGTGGTTATCCTGGATGTAGAGGTTTTGCCGAAGCATTGGTAAAAGCTGATGACATTTCAAAAATGAACTGCCCAGTGGGTGGTGCTCCTGTTATGTCAAAAGTAGGAAGCATTCTTGGCCATGAGATTAAAGCAAGTGAGCCAATGGTTGCTGTAGTTCGTTGTAACGGAACCTGCGATAATCGTCCTAAAACCAATCAATACGATGGAGCAGCATCTTGTACCATTGCTTCCTCCCTTTATAGTGGGGAAACAGGTTGTCAGTACGGATGTTTAGGACTAGGCGAATGCGTAGATGCCTGTAATTTCGATGCCATGTATATGGATAAGGAGACAGGGCTTCCTGTGATTATCGAAGACAAATGTGTATCGTGTGGAGCTTGTGTAAAAGCCTGTCCAAACGATATCATCGAGCTTCGTAAAAAAGGCCCCAAAAGCAGAAGAATTTTTGTGTCTTGTGTAAGTAAAGACAAGGGTGCGGTAGCTAAGAAAGCATGTAGTTCTGCTTGTATTGGTTGTGGTAAATGTGTTAAAGAGTGTCCTTTTGATGCCATCACATTAGAAAATAACCTTGCTTATATCGACTACAACAAATGTAAACTTTGCAGAAAGTGTGTAGTTGTTTGTCCGACTCATGCTATCCACGAGTTGAATTTTCCACCTCGAAAAGAAAAGCCAGTCGACAAAGCTACAGCAACAACAGCAAAACCTGTTGCAACGCCAAAAGCTGAGGCAAAAACTGAAAAAGCTCCGAACGCAAAAGAAGAGCCAACAGCAAAAAACAACACATCTGAGAACAAATAAATAGGAGGTTAATCAGTGTTAAAAACATTCTCAATAGGAGGTATTCATCCCGCCGACAACAAATTATCGGCGAATAGCGCAATCCAGGTATTGCCAATACCCCAAATGGTTAGTATTCCAATCGCACAACATATTGGTGCTCCCGCTACTCCGCTTGTTAAGAAAAACGACGTAGTAAAAGTGGGTCAATTAATCGCCAAATCGTCGGGCTTCGTTTCAGCAAACATTCACTCATCGGTTTCAGGAACCGTTTTTAAGGTGGATAATGTAATGGATGCTAGTGGATTTCGCAGAACAGCAATCATCATTAAAGTGGATGGTGACGAGTGGATGGAAGGAATTGATCGCAGTGAAACCTTAATCACTGAAATCAGCGCAAGCAAAGAAGAAATTATTAAAAAAATTGCAGATGCTGGTATTGTAGGTTTGGGAGGAGCAACCTTCCCTGCACACGTAAAACTATCAATTCCTCCGGGAAAAACAGCCGAGGTATTAATCATCAACGCTGTTGAATGTGAACCTTACCTAACTTCCGACCATCGAGTGATGCTTGAAAAAGGCGATGAAGTTTTAGTGGGAACACAAATTCTAATGAAATCTTTAGGTGTAAGCAGAGCGATCATTGGAATTGAAAACAATAAAAAAGATGCCATTGCACATCTTACTAAATTGGCTGCAAAATACAAAGGCATAGAAATTTGTCCATTAAAAACTCAATACCCACAAGGTGGAGAGAAACAACTGATTGCTGCAACAATTAAGCGTGAAATCCCTTCTGGAGCTCTTCCAATTGAAGTTGGTGCCGTGGTTCAGAACGTAGGATCAGCCTTTGCTGTTTACGAAGCGATTCAAAAAAACAAACCTCTTTTCGAACGCATTGCAACCATTACTGGTAAATCATTAAAGAATCCTTCGAACTTCCTGTTCCGTATTGGAACTCCAGTTAAAGATTTGATTGATGCTGCTGGTGGATTACCAGAAGATACCGGTAAAATTATTGGCGGTGGTCCGATGATGGGTAAAACCTTAACAACAGTTGAAGTTCCTTTGACAAAAGGCAGCTCAGGTTTGTTGCTGTTGCCACGTGAAGAAGCTCTTCGTAAGGAATCGAAAGCTTGTATTCGTTGTGGTAAATGTGTTTCTGTTTGTCCTATGGGACTTGAGCCATTTCTTTTGATGACGCTGGCCGATAAAAAAGAATACGATCGCCTTGAAAAAGATGCTGTAATGGACTGTATCGAATGTGGCTCATGTAGCTTCACATGCCCTGCCAACCGTCCTCTACTGGATTACATCCGCATGGGAAAAGGAAAAGTTGGACAAATAATGCGTTCAAGGAAATAAGTAGTTAGTTCCACGATTATTAAAAATCTAAATTAAAATAAAATATGAACACCAAAGTACTTGTCGCTCCGTCTCCACATATTCATAGTGGAGATTCCATACAAAAAAACATGTATGGAGTGGTATTTGCGATGCTACCGGCACTTGTTTTTTCGTTCGTTTACTTTGGCTTAGGTGCAATTATTGTCACCTTAACCGCCGTAGCTTCCTGTTACCTATTCGAATTTCTGATTTCAAAATACCTACTAAAAACAGTTCCAACGATTTCCGATGGTTCTGCATTAATCACAGGTATTCTTTTGGCCTTTAATGTGCCAGCCAACCTTCCAATATGGATTATTCTGATTGGGGCTCTAGTAGCAATTGGTATTGGTAAAATGACCTTTGGAGGATTAGGAAACAATGTATTTAATCCTGCTTTAGTAGGTCGTGTTTTCCTTTTAATTTCTTTCCCGGTACAAATGACTAGCTGGCCAAAACCATTAGGTTTCGAAACATCTTATTTAGATGCTGAAACTGGTGCTACGCCATTAGCACTAATAAAAGAAGGGCTTAAAAAAGGAGAACCTCTATCACAGCTTATGAATGATATTCCAAGCAATATGGATTTATTCCTTGGTAACATGGGCGGCTCGATGGGAGAAATTGCAGGCGTTGCATTACTATTAGGATTGCTTTATATGCTATTCAAAAAAATCATATCATGGCATATTCCTGTTTCTATTATTGCTACAGTTGCCATTTTCTCAGGTATTCTGCATATGTCAAATCCTGAAGCATTTGCCGGACCATTATTTCATATCCTTACCGGAGGATTGTTGTTGGGAGCAATTTTTATGGCTACCGACTATGTAACTTCTCCAATGTCGAATAAAGGAATGTTAATTTATGGCGTTGGTATTGGTATTCTTACTGTGGTTATTCGAGTTTTTGGCGCATATCCCGAAGGAGTATCCTTTGCTATTCTTATTATGAATGCATTTGTGCCGCTTATTAATGTGTATGTTAAACCTAAACGTTTCGGCGAAAAAAGGAAATAATCATGGCTGGGAAAAAAGAATCTACATTTATAAATATGGTACTAGTGTTATTTATTGTAACACTTGTAGCCTCTGCGGCCTTAGGCGGACTTTACGAGTTAACCAAAGAGCCAATTGCTGCTGCAAAGCTGGCGAAAAAATTAAACGCAATTAAAGAAGTTGTTCCTGAGTTTAATAACAATCCTAGCGATGAAGTTTACAAAGTTGGAATGAGTGAAAAAGACAGCTTAGAATTTTATCCTGCTAAAAAAGATGGAAAGCTTGTGGGAACTGCAGTTAAAACATTTACTACAAACGGTTTTTCGGGCTATGTATGGATTATGGTCGGCTTAAAACCTGATGGAAGTATCAATAACTATTCTGTACTAGAACATAAGGAAACTCCAGGTTTGGGAACAAAAATGGCCGATTGGTTTAAACCTACCGATCCTGCCAAAGCAAAAGCTAGCGTTATTAATAAAAATCCAGAAACTACAAATTTCACAGTAAGTAAAGATGGTGGAGATATTGACGCTATTACTGCTGCGACTATTAGTTCCAGAGCTTTCTTAGATGCTGTACAAACCGCATATAACGAGTACAAGAAAAATCAAAAAGAAGGAGGAAATAGCAATGAATAACATCCAAAATTTCAGCAAAGGCTTCTTTAAAGAGAATGCCGTTTTCGTTTTGCTTTTAGGAATGTGCCCTACTCTTGGGGTAACTTCATCAGCAATTAACGGATTAGGAATGGGATTGGCTACCACTTTTGTATTAATCATGTCGAACATGGTAATTTCATTGGTAAGCAATCAAATTCCTGATAAAGTTAAAATTCCTTCGTTCATCGTGATCATAGCATCTTTCGTAACTATGGTTGATTTGGTTATGGCTGGTTATGTTCCTGCTCTTCACGCTCAACTGGGGGTATTCATTCCACTTATTGTTGTAAACTGCGTTGTTCTGGGTCGTGCCGAAGCTTTTGCATCTAAAAACAAGGTAATTCCTTCGATTATTGATGGTGCCGGAATGGGCTTAGGTTTTGCGATGGCATTAACTATTTTAGGATCGGTAAGAGAACTTTTGGGTAGCGGAAAAGTATTCGGCATCTCAATTTTTAGCGATACCTACGGTATGTTAGTATTCGTATTAGCTCCTGGAGCATTCTTAGCATTAGGCTATTTAATTGCAATTATTAACCGATTAAGAAAAGCGTAAAGATCATGGAATATATTATAATTATTATATCCGCCATATTCGTAAACAACGTTGTATTGGCGCAATTCCTTGGAATTTGTCCTTTCCTTGGAGTATCGAAAAAAGTATCTACGGCAGTGGGTATGACAGGAGCAGTAACTTTTGTGATGATTTTAGCCACCATTGTTACCTATCTAATTCAAAAATATGTACTCGATGCTTTTGGCATTGGTTTTATGCAAACCATCACGTTTATCCTGATTATTGCCTCATTGGTACAATTGGTTGAGATCATTCTTAAAAAAGTGAGTCCTGCATTGTATCAGGCTTTAGGCGTATTCCTTCCACTTATTACAACAAACTGTGCGATTTTAGGGGTAGCAATCATGACCATCCAAAAAGATTACAATTTGCTTGAAGCAGTTGTTTTCTCGGGAGCTACTGCTATTGGTTTTGGTTTAGCCTTAGTTCTATTTGCCGGTTTACGTGAACATCTAGACCTGGTAGATTTACCAAAAGGAATAAAAGGAACTCCAGCTGCACTTATCGTAGCAGGTTTACTTGCCATGGCCTTTATGGGATTCTCAGGAATTGTATAGTAAGAGTCAAGTCTTTTATATTTCAAAAGCAGCTTCTAAGGAGCTGCTTTTTTCGTTAAAAATTTTCCGTTCGTAAGCAATAAGAGAGCCTTCATAAAAAATATTGGGTAAATCCGTTATTATAATTAACTTAACGTCAAATGTAAACAAATTGATCACTTTACCCACAACCTAAACACACCAAGTTTGCATGCTAAGTAAAATGAAATTCCGTACTCGAGTGTTGGCCGGCTTCGGCTTAATAATGCTGTTTACAGTGTCTTTTGTCATCCTATCTATTTTGCAGGTAAAGGACCTACGGAACGAATCGAAATTCATTTATACCCACACCTACACTGTTAGTAATGCGGTCCGCGATATCAACACGCATATCCAAACCATGGAAAGTGCCATGAAAGATATTCTACTCGCCGAAACCCAACAAGAATTCGATCATGCCTTAGACACAATCAATTTGTACCATCTTAAAGTAATGAGTCAATTCGATACTGTTTTCGATCGTTTTTTAGGTGATAAACGCGATGTTGGAATCGCCTACCATACATTTATTGAATGGGAAGATCTTAGAAATCAGATTATTGATTTAAAAATAAGTAAAAAAGAAGCGAGAGCGAAAAAAATGGTTGATGGAATAGGCGCCAAACACCTTAATAAACTAAAAGAGAAAACGAAAGTAATGACTGATTTTGCCGAAACCCAGGCAAAGCAGATTTACCGTGAAGCAACTGAAGCTCATACCCGAAAGTTATATATTTTCACAATCATATCTATCCTTATCGTACTCACGAGTATATTTATTACCTACATAATATCGGAAAGCATTAGCCGTCCAATTAAAAATTTCATATACAAGGCTCAAGCAATCTATCAGGGCAATGGAAATGGTTCTGCTCTGAAAATTAGCGAAGAGCAACTTCTAAGTCATTCTATAAGCGAATTAACTCAAACATACACCAAACTCCAGAACGAAATTTCGGAAAGGGAACGAGCTGAAGAAACCATCAGAATACAATATCAGGAAATTCATGATTCTTCGGAAAAACTACGGCACTTTAATGAAAAACTAGAAGAAAGAGTTGCCGAGAGAACAACTGCTCTGACCGAAAGTGAAGAAAAATACCGTAATCTGATTAATGGAAGCACCGATATTATATTGGTCCATGAATACAAAGGAGGTAATTCTTCTAAATTAATCGAGGCAAACGACACTTCTTGTATTGTTCTTGGCTATACAAAAGGTGAGCTATTTAAGCTTGAACCACAAAACTACATAGAGGATCTACCTACTGATTACATCACAAATTCTATAAAGAGGCTAACGAAAGAGAAACAGATTACTCTTGAACAAGTTTTTACTACTAAGTATGGTAAAAAAATACCAATGGAAACCGTGAGTCAATTAGTTAGTCTCCAAGGAAAACATGTAATTTTATCTACCTCCAGAGATATTACAGACCGAAAATATGCCCAACAGGCAATTGTTCAAAGTGAAAGAAGATTGAAAAAAATGATTCATCAATCTCCCCTTCCGATTGTAATTACCGATAACGAACAAAACATTGAATACTTCAATAATAAATTTGTTGAGTTATTTGAATATACTTTAGATGATATTAAAACTTCGGAAGATTGGTATCGATCCTGTTTTCCTGATCGCAAATACAGAGATCAAGTAAAAGATACGTGGAATAAAGCAATTACAAAAGCAAAGAAAGACCAAACTGACATTGAGAAACAAGAATTTAACATGACCATAAAGAATGGGAATGTTCGTCATTGCGAATTCTTTATGGTACCATTCGATGGCTCATCAATGATTATCATTAATGATATTTCAGAAATCATATCAACCCAAAAAGAATTGCTTAAAGCAAAAGAAAAAGCTGAGGAAAGTGATCATTTAAAATCTGCTTTTTTGGCTAATATGTCACATGAAATAAGAACGCCGATGAATGGAATCATTGGTTTTGCCGACATGCTAAAAAGACCAGACAGAACAAAGGATCAGAGTGATACCTACATTAATATTATTTACAAAAGCTCTAATCAGTTATTAAAAATCATTAATGATGTTCTCGATATTTCAAAACTTGATTCGGGACAAACCTATCTCAAAGAAAGCAATTGCTCCATTAATTCATTACTTGATGAATTACATACTCAATTTTCCAAAGAGAACAGCACTGATGATGGAATTGAATTTAGAGTGAGTAAGGCGCTTTCTAATAGAAATGCATTGGTAACTACCGAAGCTCGAAAATTACGGCAAATACTATCCAACCTATTGAGTAATGCCTTTAAATTTACCTCATCTGGACTTATAGAGTTTGGCTATGAGCTAATATCAGACTCACAATTGGAATTTTACGTTAAGGATACGGGGATAGGAATACAAAAGAAAAAACAAAAGATTATATTTGAACGATTCCGACAAGTAGAGGAAACATTTACTCGCAGATATGGAGGAACTGGACTCGGATTGGCTATTTCGAAAGGTTTTGTAGAATTAATGGGTGGACAAATAAATATGGAAACAGAAGAGGACAAAGGCACCACATTTTACTTTACGATTCCATATAAACCTGTGAATCCGAAAGCTCCAAATGCAAATCAAAGGAAAAAAAGATCGTACAAATGGAATGATAAACTGATTCTTGTTGTAGAAAAAGATGAAAACAATTTTAAATGTATTGAAGCAGCGTTAAAACCTACAAAAGTTAAAATACTGCGCACCATATCAGGAAACAAAGCCATTGAATTAAGCCTTAAAAATCCAACAATTAACTTGGTACTAATGGATTTAAGCCTATCTGACGTTAATGGACTGGATGTTAGCCAGTCAATTAAAAAAATGAGGGATAATTTGCCTATTATCGCTCAAACATCCAATCCACTGCAAGAAGATCGTATAAAAAGCATTGAGGCTGGCTGTGACGACTTTTTGGCTATCCCTTTTGATAAGAATAATTTATTGGATACCATCGACAAGTACTTGGTAAAGGAAAGCAAGGTGATCTTTTAATCTACAGCAAGAGAATAAATTTCCGTTGGAATTTTTTTCCCAGTCAATATAACTTCTCCCAAATAGTTACATTCATGCTGAATTTTATTCTCCTTGCACAAGTCTGCATGCAAACTCCCAGAAATAAGTAACCTGGAATTGTAAGAATTACAAAGACCCTGTATTCTCGATGCAGTATTAATCGCATCTCCATGATAGGCAATTTCTGATTTTAATTCACCTACCTCAGCCACCATCACTTTGCCTGCATGAACTCCTGCCTTGAAAATGGGAACCATTCCATACTCCTTTTGGTAGTATTCTCTTCTTTTTTCGAGAATATTCAAGAAATCATAAAACACTTGTAAACACCTTAAATTCTTTATTCCCTTTTTCATCGTCCAACTTAAAACAACCTCATCGCCAATATATTGATAGATTTGCGCCTGATTGTTACGAACCGCATCAGAAACATCCTTGAAACAATCCTGAATTAGTCTGCTATACTTAAAATGCCCTAGTTTCTCGGCATAATAAGTAGACGACTTTAGATCCATAAAGAGAAAAATTCTTTGTTCTTCTTTGGGCTTATAATAGCGTCCTAACAAAAATTTTACGAGCAAGCCTTGACCTAATTTTCGGTCTATTTCATAAAAAATCTCTATAAGAAAACCCACAATAAAGAAGTAGGCCAATAGAGCATAAAACAACTGAGATTGATAAATCAAAATAAGCCGTGAAAAACTAATAGGAAAATTCGCAAGTAAAAAATAATCGCCTAATTCATACATGAAATAAATTAACAGACAAGCACTACTAAGGTGAAGAAATACACTAATTAGCAAGGAAAAAAAGTAGCTAGGAACAAACCTACGAAAGGAAGTGAAAACCTTAAAGATAAGCCCCCAAATAAAGCCAGCTATGAAACCAAAACACAATACATTTAGAATATTATTAAACTTATAAACAGATAATTCACTCTCCTCATCCATTTGAAAAATCAAAAGGAAAAAAAAAGCAACCACCCAAATTAACTGCACTGTAATAAAGTAAGTTCCGATAGAACGAAGTTGTCTTTTAAAGGGCATTTTACTTATTATTATTAAGAAATTGAACCAACTCTTCCACTTCTGAAAAGGAATTTATGACATAATCATTATTCACTTTAAGTCGAAACAAATGATTTTTTAAAATGCTAATATTTTCTTGTGAAGTTGTTCCTAATTTATGTAGGCCAAACTGATATAACTTCTCTCTATCTTGATAATTCATTGCTATCATCTATGAATCTAAAAAAAATGACCAAATCATAATTCTTTGAATATATGATTTAGTCATACCATTCTATCTACTCAACAGTTAATTCTCCAATTGATTTTAAAAAGCTAACTTCTCGCAGCTTGTAATTTATTTTCGAATCGATTAATTCGGTATGAGCGCGCTGCCAAAAAGCCTGAGCATCTAATAATTCTGTTGTATTTGCTAAACCTTCATAATAAGAATTTTTTGTCAAATCTACGTTCTCATTGGCTTGCTCCATAGAAACTTTTGCTAATTCGATTTGTTGGTAGGCCTCCTGCAATTTAAAATAAGATTGTTGAACTTCTAGACGAATTAAATCCTGAGTTCTCTCCATTTCAAATTCCTTTTGCCTGCTTTGAGAACGCACCGATGCAACTTTGTGCTTGCGTTCTTGCCAATGAAAAACGGGAACCGACAAACTAGCTTCAACAGCAAGAAAATTCGTTGAACCTATTAAATCTTCAATATCACTCATGTAGGAATAAGAAGCTCCTACTCCAAACTGAGGTAAATAATCTGCTTGGGTATTCTTAACCTGTTCCTGCGAAATTTCAACTTGTTTTCCAAGCATTAAAAGTTCGGGACGCTGAGCAATTGCTTTTTGCATGTAATCAGGATCAATCACTTCTTCGCTAATGTTTATTACTGTATCTGTTGCCACAATTCCAGTCGTCAAATCTTTCCCAATAACCTGACACAATGACATTTGCGACAGAACCTTCAGATTATTTACGCGAAATAAATCCAATTTAGCCTGATTCAACTGAACCTGAGCTTTCAGTAGTTCATTTTTAGTTGTAATCTCTAATTCGTAAGCATTTTGCAAATCCTGAACCAAAGCGGTAAGCATTTCTACATACTTTTGAGTTAGATTTACTTTTTCGTTAATAGAAACTAAATTCCAATATGCTTGGTCTGTTTCCAACAACACATCGGATGATTGCAAATTTCGATTATAAGTAGAAATATCTCGTCCCATTTTACTCATATTATAGGAACTTTTGATTTTACCACCCATATAAATAGGCTGAGTAAGCGTTAAATTAGCCGAAAAATAATCGATATTACCCATCTCGATGCTGAAGTCTGGAAAATAAACATCACTAAGTCCACTATAAACTCCCTGCTCTGCTTCGGCCAAACTATTTGCTGTAGGTAAAAACGACCCCGAAAAATTAATATCATCTATATCGTGATAGTAATTGTAGCTACCACTGGCATTTAAACTGGGTAAAAACTGAGTAAACACATACCGAACATTCGATTCATTTTCGGAAATCATTTCGTCAGCAATTTTTATTTTCTGGTTGTATTCTAGAGCCAATGCACGGCTATCGCTCAATGACAGCTTTTCTTGAGCCATTCCCTGAAAAGCGATCAGGGAAAAGGCTATAAGACTATATATTTTGTTTCTCATATTTTCAAACACTTATAAATCCATTACATTTTTTGTTGAAACTCTGTAGAAGATTGCATATAGAACTGGCACAATAATTAAAGTAATTATGGAACCAATCAACAATCCAAACATAATTGCAACTGCCATTCCTCCAAACAGCTCATCACTAATTAAAGGAATCATTCCTAAAATTGTAGTAAGCGATGCCATAATTACCGGACGCATTCTTGAAACGGCAGAATCGATAACTGCGATTAAAACATCCTTGCCTTCTTTTATCTCTAAATTAATTTGATCAAGCAATACAACCGCATTTTTAATCATCATTCCCATTAAACCAAGCGTTCCTATAATGGGCATAAATCCAAATGCTTTGCCAGTTATCCACAATCCATAACTCACACCAATAAATGCCAGAGGAAGAACGGATAAAATGATAATGGGTTGACGGAAATTATTGAATAATGCCATGATAACAATTACCATTAGCAAGAATGCCAGTGGTAAAAATTTACCGATATTTTCATTTGCATCAGCACTGTTTTTGTGTTCTCCCAACCATTCTAAATCATAACCTTCAGGCAAAGAAATGGCCTCAATCTTATCGTGAATATTCGAATAAGTATCTGGAGCATTATAACCCGGAGCAGGATCACACTGCGCTTTTATAGCTCTTCGTCTATTGTAACGCTTAATTAATGGATCTTCAAATTCGATATCAATGGAAGATACTACTTGACGCAAAGGAATACTAGTAAGTCTAGCTCCCCAAATTGGAGTATTTTCCAATGATTCCATGTATTTATCTTCCTCAACAGTCGTTTTCAAATAGATTGGTAAAATATCATCAGCTTTTCTGAAAACGCCAATTGGCAATCCATCGGTGGCACAAGCCATTGCATTAGAAACATCAGATCTTTGAATTCCAGTTAAACGAGATTGTGCCTGCGAAAAATGAGGATTCCAAACTTTCACCTGATTTTTCCAGTTGTTGGTAACCTTAATAGCTGTTGGCTCATCTATCATTATTTTTTCAGCTTTCTCCGATAGATCTCTTAAAACCTGAGGATCTGGTCCAGAGAATTTAGCTTCGAGCATTGCTTCGCTTGAAATCGCAGAATAATATCTTACTCTGGCTCTTGCCCACGAATAATTCTCATTTAAATACTCTTGTAGTTCAGCACCAAATTTTACAGTAGTTTCGTAATCTCTCGTATCAACGATTAGCTCTCCATAATTAGAATTACTCATTGTAAATGGTCTAACCAAAGTATATCTTGCCGGAGTAACCCCCAAACTGGTTGTCACATTTAATACTTCCTCCTGATCTAACAAATAAGATTCTAAACTGCCAAGTTCTTTTTCAACCGTTTCGATATCTGAACCTTCAGGCAGGAAATACTCTACAATAAACTGATTGTACTCCAGATTCGGCATAAAAAGTTGCTTCACATTCTTAAATACAAAAATTGAAGACACAAAAAAGAATACTGTTATCAGTAAAATTATTGTTTTATGACGCAAAGAATACTTTACAAAATGACGGAATTTTAAATAAAACTTACTTCCGTAAGGATCTGCTTCACCTTCCTCGATATTCTCGTACTTTTTACCTCTTAAAAACAGATCACAAAAATAGGGAGTTTGTGTTAGTGATAATATCCAACTCAAAAACAGAGATATTGCAACAACCAGAAACAAACTCTCGCAAAATTCACCTGTTGCATCAGGTGACAAATAAATTGGCAAAAAAGCCAGAATAGCAACAATTGTAGCCCCTAATAAAGGCATAGCCGTTTGCTTGGCTGTTCTGCTCATCGCCTCATTTCTACGCATTCCTTTCTTTAAATCAACCAGTATCCCATCGGCAATTACAATGGCATTATCAACCAGCATCCCCATGGCAACAATAATGGCTCCCAAACTTACACGCTGAAGCATGATATCCGTGCTAAGCATGACAATAAAAGTTCCCAATATGGTAAATATCAAACCACTACCTATTAGCAAACCAGTTCTAAAGCCCATAGCCAGCAAGAGTACGAAAACTACAATTAGTACAGATTCGATAAGGTTAACCATAAAGGTTTCAATAGCAATATCCACACGCTCGGGTTGATAAAAAACACGATTTACATTAACTCCAACCGGAATACTTGCTTTTAGTTCATCAATACGCGTTTGTATACGCTCACCCAATTCAATAACATTACCTCCCTTTTCCATTGCAATAGCAAGTCCGATAGCTGGAATTTTATTGTACTTTAACTTGCTAGAATATGGCGTAACATAGTCTTCTTTTATATCGGCAACATCTTTTAAATAAATCGAATTTTCACCATAAGCAGAAATCAAGATATTCTTTAAATCATCTAACTTATGAAAACTGCCTTCCGAAGCAATCCGAATTCTATCACCCCCCACTTTCAAACTACCTGGATCAACAATCTCGTTTTGGTTGTTCAAAATTTGAATTATACTGGCAGGATGTATTCCCAAATAAGCCATCTTTTCTTGCGACAACTCTACATTGATACAGCTTTGCTGTTCCCCAAAAAGATCGATTCTCTTTACTCCACTTACCAGTAAAAGTTCGCGTTTCATATATCGTGAATAATCCTGAATTTCCTCATCAGAAAAACCATCCCCATTCAGAGCCAGAAAGATTCCATATACATCACCAAAATCGTCAACAACCATTGGTGTAGATGCTCCCTGAGGCATAGCAACACTTATGTCGTTTACCTTACGTCTTAAAACATCCCATATCTGTGGAAGCTCTTTTGTTTTTACCGATTTATCAATATTAACGGTAATTTCAGAGTATCCTGCCATCGATCTGGATTCAATATTATCTATATTGTCCATTGACTGTATGGCAGTTTCTAAAATATCGGTTACTCTCAACTCCACCTCATGAGGCGAAGCACCCGGATACTGCGTAATAACCAAAGCCGTTTTCACACTAATTTCTGCATCTTCTAGCTTTCCCAATTTAAAGAAAGCCGCTACTCCTCCAAATGCAATCGCAATTAATACAAAGAGGAGTACTTTTCGCCGTTTCAAAACAGCATCTGTAAAACTCATAACTGACCTCCGATATTAGAGTTCGACTTAGTATGCAATTGCTTTACTTTTTGTCCTTCTCGAAGATTATTAACTCCTGCTGAAACAATTAAGTCACCAATTGAAACTCCATTAGAAATATTAATCATTCCCTTAGAATCGAAACCTCCCATTTGCACTTCCCTACTTTCTACACAATTTTTATTTTCGTTGTAAACCCACACATATGACTTTCCTTCCTTACTAAAAACAGACTCTACCGGAACTTTGCAGTCTGTAGTACTGGTCGATTTTAGCTTTGTTGTGACGCTTGCTACCATTCCTGGGACAATTTGTTTATCTCGAGTATCCACTTTCAATCTCATTTTAAAAAAATTATCGCCATTTGGCTTTTTCTCAATCTCAATTAATTTCAAATTGAACTCTTCATTGGGAAAATTTTCAAATTTGGCTGTAAAATCAGTAAATAGTTTATTTTGTAGAAAATCATTTTCACTTAAAGCTACTCCAACTTCCAAATTATGTAAATCCAATAGTGAAACGATAGGTTGTCCGGCTCCAATTTTTTCATAATTCTCAACATATAAAGCTTGTACATAACCCGAAAACGGTGCATAAATTTTAGTGTCATTTAATGCATTCTCTGCAGCTTCTTTTTGCGCTTTTGCCAATTTAAATGCTGCCTGAATTTGATCATATACACTTTTTGATGTGCTTTTCTTCTCGTACAATGCGGTATATCTTTCTGCTTGCAATTTTGCATTATCGAACTGTGCCTTTGCAGCTTCCAACTGAACTAAATAATCGCGTTCATTTACAGCTGCTATTAATTCTCCTTTGTTCACAAATCGCCCCTGATCCACATTTAAACTTACCAATGGACCCGAAATCTGAAATGCAATTTTCACTTCTCTTGATTCTTTTACCAAGCCAGTAAATACCTTTACCGAAGAACCATTTGCATTTTTACCAATTTTAAAAACCTTAACAGGCTGAATAACTTCCGTTTTGCTTGCCTCTTTCTCTTTACATGCAAAAATCCCTACTCCCAAAAAGGCAGTAAGAATTACAATTTTCACTAATCTCATCATTTTCATTTTACTTCTTTTGAACGACAATAGGTCATTTGATTCACTCTATACTTAAAAAGAGCTTAATCCATCACTGAACTCTTGAAATGAATTCTCAATTTACAAATCTACTATTTAACTGGAATTCCCATTCCCGAAAACACACACCGAATTATGGTGCGCAATCTATCGATAGTTTCCTCGTCGGAATATTGGTAAGTCAAATAAATATCATTTAAATTTTGCAAAGCATCAATGCAATACTCAACATTAATATCCTGACGAATCAGTCCTCTATCTTGCCAGTCGACATATTTTTTATGTAAATTACTGATTTCGTATTTATATTTTTCTTCAATACCCTTCTCTATAAGTGGATATTCTTTATAGATCTGTTGTATCAATATCCGCTGACCTACAAGACCATAACTAAGATAATTATCAACAAACTGCTGAGTAGCTTGTAGTGGATCATCAGTTAATTTAAAAGGTTCCAATATTTTAATAATATTCTTATGAAATATCTGGAAAGCGATTTCTCTCACCAGATCTTCCTTCGTGCCGATAATTTTGTACAATGTAGCTTTCGCCAAGCCCGATGCACGTGCCAATTCAAGCATATTTAATCCTCTCAAACCAAATTGCAGAATCATTTCCATGGCAACTTTTGTTACCTTTTTCTGAACTTCAATTTTATCTACTTTTGCCATAACTGAACCGAAATAGTTTTACGGGTACAAATATAGCTAAAATTTGATTCCATGAAACACTCTAGTAAATTTTTTTTCACAAATCAGAATACGTCCTTATTTAATGAACTGTAAGGTCCAATTTATCAACTAATATTCGAAGATAAAACAGCAAAAATGCAACTTTCAAAGAAGTAATATTAACACAAAACCCCTCATCGCTAAAAAAATACCCTCCCAATTGCAATGCAATTGGGAGGGTATTTTTAAGAGGTTTTTGGTAAATAAGATCGAAGCAAAGAAATCTAACTCCAAAGAGGGCATTCCGATTGGGCATATTAATTTATTGCATCAACATCCCCTCAAAAGTTTTTACCCATTTATTAAATTCTGGATAAACTTCCTCGGCATGCTTACTGCTTTGATCTTTTAAAAATTCTTGCAATTTATTCTTACCGCCTTTATTAATGAGAAATTCAATAAAAGCTGCTCCTATCGGATAACTTAAATTTCTTTCGTATTCGGTTGGTTTCTCCCATAACTCAAGCAGAGAAAACTTATCTTTTGGCACTATACTTCTTGCTTTGAGCATAGAACTTTCTTCCATTTGATTGAAGTACATCCCCAAACCTTCCGAAATAAGCATCGTTTTATACTTAGGTTGCAGGGCCAGTTTACAAAGCATGTGCACCAATTCATATTCTCTTGGTTCTCCAACCAATACATTCACCGTACAAAGCTCAGAATTAGAAAATGGTAAAGATCGAGAAAATTTGCGATAGGCTTCATCGATATCTGTCCAAACAAATAAATCCACTTTTTTACCAGGTTTTACCCCCATCCAATCTACAATACGAACATAATTACGTTCCATATTAGACATATATTCATCTGGATTTTTCAGAGTATTTTTATCCTGGAAGTGAAATCTAATATTCTCTGATTCAATCTGCTCCCAAGCCTTATAGTATATTCCTTTCTGAAATAAGGACAAATATCTCTGAGCATAATTACTAGCCTCTTTAGATACTCTTTCGTTCTTTATTTTCTGAAGTAGAGTTACAGCTCTTTGTTCTTCGCCACTTACAAAATAACATTTTGCCAGATAAGCATTACTTATTGCTTTAATTTCATTAGTTGCCGATTCCGATGCAATGGAATTCTCTAAATAAGGAATTGCTTTCTGAAATTGTTTGGAATTGGTGTAAGAACGACCTAGAATTGAATTTAATTCCGCATCTGATGGATTTTCTGAAAGCATTGTTTGCCCAAGTTCAATTGCTTGATCGTATTTCCCCTTCGAAAATAATTTTCTTAATCCCTTGTTCTGGCTCATCAAACTCGTTTGGAAAACCAACAAAACTAATGTTAAAAGTATTTTATTCATTGTATCGTATTATAATTAGGTTTGGCAATTTACAAGAATTAATTGATTCGCAAAAAGAGGTTTTATAAAGATCACATTGAATCCATTAATCTTACTAATTACAGATGAATATATTGGAATACAACCACCATCACCACAAACAATTATTCAGGCTAACTACTTTTATAAGAAAAAGAGAAATGGAATGATAATTCCCAACAAAACTAACCATTTCCCTCGCCCTTTTATTCCATTTTTCCCAGGAACAATAAACATTCCCGACAGGGCAAAAACAATCATCGCAATGGCAAAAATATCAGCCATTATTGTCCAACCTTTTCGACTATTGTAATGTAGTTTATTGATAAAATAGATCCATTCAATTTTTTCGTACATTTCGAAAGTTAGAGTTCCCTTTTGGGGATCGTAATTTCCCAACCCTCCTTTTAAGTACACACTATACTTATCTCCTTCCGGAAGAATTCTATTTAAAGGATAGGCATTTAGATGCTGACTCCAATATACTTGCAACTGATTTGGGGTTAAACCCGGTTTCAACTGAATGTTGTTGTAGTTAGTATGATAGGCAGGATCTTTCCCATTTTTTTTATGATTTAAAATAATTCCCGACAGAGCATAAATAATAGTAATTCCAACAAAAAGATAGCCCAAATCGCGATGTATAAAGCGAAGCCATTTTCTAAATCCTACACTATTCCAAAACCTCATAACTTTTTCCATCAACATAGTATATTGCGTAATAATCCTTATTTTTTTCCCTCATCCAATCACGCATTTCTTTTATATTCGCCATTTCAGAAGAACAATTCTCCCCATTTTCTTCCATGGCATGTTTTGCTTTTACTTCGCTTTCCTGTTTGGCAATAGCTACTTGATCCAGTCGTTTTTCCCGAAGAATACCTGTCACCATAATATCGTGTCCAACCAATTCCTTATCAAAACCCTTCAATTCTCCCGTGGCCTCCACTCGTATCGATAAAGTACCATTTGCATTTTTCAATATGCAGCGTTTCCCCGAATGAGCACAGATGTGATTTACCAACCCATTAAAACAAAACTCTTTTCCAAGTATTTTATCAGCATTTTCCATTATCTCATCGATAGAAATCACTTTCTCATGAATTTGATTCCCTTTCGCAGTTCCCAGATCCTTTTCTTTATTCTGTTTTTGTACCAAATTACACGACACACAAAAAACACAAATAAAAAAAACACTTATGTATTTCATATCACAAAATTTAAGTTTAATTATTACTCTACAAAATCATGACTACCAAGATATAAATCCTGATAGAACAAATAATATTTATTCCTATTTATTTCCATAATAAATATCAAATCTTAAGTAGATAAGACTGAATTAAAGTCATTTGAAATCAAGAAAAATTCAATTAGACAGATTTTAATCTTAAAATTTTGAACATTCGCATTACTTTAGCAACCATTCACAGGTAATTGCGTACATTAACGAATATCATTAAAGAATGAACTTCACCAGACAAAATAGATTCTATAGACTTCAATAATACTATGAAAATACAATTTGAAAAATTTAAGGATTGGAAAATCAAAACAAAATTATTCCTACTAACAATTATCACACTGCTTAGTATCCTATTTTTAAGCTTAACGTCTAGCTATTTTTTTAACACAAGTCGCACTTTAAATGTCATGATTAATGGGGTTCGAGTGCATCAAACACTCCTTCAGAATTCAGTAGAAAATTTATATCAATTTAAAATTACAAAAGACTCTGTTTACCTAAAAAAATCAGCTGCTCACCTAAACAAAGCGAATTGTTTAATTGAGGATATGTTAAAACTTGAAAAAGATTACGAAACAAAAAGCACAGCAGAAATAGCAACCTACCTATACAATGGAGCGCCTGAGGCCTACAATAATGATATTAACAATGCTAAACTAATGGTAAGCAGGCTAAAACTTCTTAATCGATTTCGTAGCAAAAACCTAAGTGGTGCGAGAGTAAATGTACGTAAAGCATTTACTGTTATTGATGATATTGAAGAGGAACTCCTTAGTAATGGAGAAAATATTGACATTGATATTATTCAAGATAAGTTGAACATCATCCAACAACATTATTCTAACATAAGTAATGAAGTAAACAATTTATCGCACAAAATCAACTCAGCTTTAATCTATATAATTCTGGGCATAGCCTTTATTCTTACCCTTTCGATATTAATTCTGTCCAGATATATCTACAAATCAATATCCATACCTGTTAATCAAATTGTAGAGAACTTTAAATTAATAGCTTTAGGAAACTACCACGCTCCATTAAACATTGATTCAAAAGATGAAATAGGAAATTTAGCTCGATCCTTCAATACCATACAACATGATTTCCAAAACGTTGTAGATCACACTAGCAAAATTGCCAAAGGAGACTTGAGCACTAATCTAGTCCTAAAATCAAAGGATGATGAGCTATCAATTTCAATAAATAAGATGATTGAAACTCTTAAAGATTCAAAGGCAAAAAATGATGATACTTTATGGTTCAGATCTAGCATAAATAAATTAAATACAATACTTCAAGGAGATCAAAACTTAGAAAATGTAACCAATAAGTCACTTATCTTCATTAATGAATTATTAAATGTTCAACTTGGCGCTATTTACATTTACCATAAAGATAGCGAGATATTAGAGCTTTCAGCATCAATAGGAATGCCAACTAGTGAAGAATCAAGACATATTCCCATAGGCTATGGACTAGTTGGACAAGCAGCAAAAACAAAAAACATTAACCATTTTACAGATGTTCCTACCGATTATTTTACAATTTTTTCGGCGTCTGGAAAAATGAAACCCAAAAACATCATGCTCATTCCACTCATTTACAACCACAAAATTCGTGGCGTAATGGAATTAGCAACAATCAACACTCTAAATGAAACTGAAATTAGTTTTATTGAAGCTATTCGTGAAAGTATGGCAGTAAAAATCTCCTCCACTTTGGCACGTACGCAATTGGAAACGCTACTCACTAAAACACAAGAGCAGACAAATGAATTACAGGTTCAGCAAGAAGAATTACGTATTGCAAATGCAGAGCTAGCTGAACAAACAAAAACTCTGATCGATAATGAATCGAAACTTCAGGTGCAACAAGAAGAATTACGAGTAGCCAATGAAGAATTAGAGGAAAGAACAAATCAACTTGAAATTCAGAAGGAAGAAATTCAAAATAAAAATCTTAACTTATCTCAAACACATGATAAACTAGAAACAAAAGCTCGAGAATTAGAACAAACCAGCCAATACAAATCCGATTTTCTGGCGAATATGTCTCATGAATTGAGAACTCCTCTTAATAGTTTACTAATTCTATCAGGTTTACTTGCCAAGAACAAGAAAGGAAACCTAACTCCAGATGATATAGAGTCGGTAGAGATTATCAATAAAAGTGGTGAAGATCTCTTGCAACTAATTAATGAAATTTTAGATCTATCTAAAATTGAAGCTGGCAAGATGGCTGTTGAATTCGAAAACATTCACATCGAAAACATAGCTAACAACATTCTCATCAACTTTAAACATCAGGCAGAAAAGAAAAAATTAGACTTCAAAGTTGAAATTGCACCCAATTTTCCCAAAACAATTGAGACAGACCAACTAAGAATATCTCAAATTCTAAAAAATCTTTTATCCAATGCGTTTAAATTTACATCGCAAGGATCAATTACCGTAAGTATGAAAATGCTTACCAATAAAGAAAACTTGCAAAGAGAAGATTTAAAAGGAGCTGAAGTATGCGCCTTTATGGTTACAGATACAGGAGTTGGTATTCCAGATGAAAAAAAGGAAGCAATTTTTGAAGCATTCCAACAAGCTGATGGAAGTACAACAAGAAAATATGGAGGAACTGGCTTAGGCTTATCGATCTCAAAAGAATTAGCTAGACTACTTGGTGGTGAGATTCATCTGGAAAGTGAAGCAAATAACGGATCTACTTTCACATTGTTTCTTCCTGTTTTACAGGAAGGAAGCACTAAGTCCGAACCAAAAACCGAAATTGGCAAAAATGAAAACATGGATGAAAAACCTGCCATTTCGCCAAAGTTCATAAATGATGATAGAGACATACCGCAAACTAAACCAACAGTAGTAATCATTCATCCAGATAAAAAAGAAGCAAACCAACTTCATTCTCAAATTCGTGATAATCAATTCAATGCCCTTGCAGCATCAAATACTAAAGATGCAATTGCACTCATTGAAAACCACCAAGCTTCCGCAATTATTATCGCTTTAGCATTATTATCGAAAAATGGTGAAAGTGAATTGAAGCTATTAAAATCTCATTCTTTAGCATCTAAACTACCCATACATGTTGTTAATCCTATTGAAGGATTAGGTGACGTTGAAGTAGGAGAATTACCAACTGTTAATACTACAGATTTTAATACTGCCATTAAACAAATTCAAAAAGATCTCCTTTCTGATTATAAAAAAATATTAATTATTGAAGATGATCCTGTAACTCAAAAAATCCTCACAAATCTATTAAAACCAACAAATGCAATCATAGAACAGGTTACGAATGGTCATAATGCTATTCAATTAATTAAGAAAAACAATTACAATTGTATCGTGCTAGATTTAGGCTTGCCAGATATAACTGGACATGAATTATTGGACAAACTCACCGAGGAGAATATAAAAATTCCAAATACAATAATTTACACAGGTAAAGATCTAGATAGCAATGAGCATCGAGAGCTAAGCAAATTCACTAATTCAATTATTCTTAAAGGATTAAAATCTGATGAAAGATTGATGGATGAAGTAACACTATTCCTGCATCAAGTTGCTACAAAAATTCCTGAGAGTCCGAAAGTAAGCGCAACAGAAATTGACGATTCCATTTTTAAGGGAAAAAAGATTCTTGTAGTTGATGATGAGATCCGAAATATTTTTGCTCTGGGAAAAATTCTAGAAGACAAAGAAATTGACGTTTTAGAAGCTGAAAATGGTAAAATTGCCCTTGATGTTTTAAATGAAAACCCCAATGTAGATTTGGTATTAATGGATATCATGATGCCAGAAATGAATGGATATGAAGCGATGACTCTTATACGAGAAACACCCAAAATAAAAGAAATTCCAATAATTTGCCTTACAGCTAAGGCAATGAAAGGTGATTGCGAAAAGGCAATTGCATCGGGAGCTAATGATTATTTGGCCAAACCAATTGATGAAAATAAATTGTTTTCAATGTTAAAAATTTGGCTTTATAACTAAGTGGAACCTTATCGTATAGATAGAATTGGATAAAAAACTACAACAACCAGAAATGCAAAAAATTAAGATATTAATTGTTGATGATAAAAAAGAGAATTTAATCAGCCTCGAAAAAATTCTCGACGATTTTGATGTAGAATTCATCCGTGCATCATCGGGAGAAGAAGCATTAAAACATAGTCTTAAGTATGACTATGCAATGGCCATTCTTGATGTACAAATGCCAGGCATGGATGGTTATGAAACCCTCGAATTGATGAGACTACGAAAGAAAACAAAACTACTTCCAGTCATCTTCGTTTCAGCCATTCATCAAAGCGATCTTCACATTATTAAAGGAATTGAAACGGGCGCAGTAGACTTTATTCCTAAACCAATTATTCCAGAAATATTAATTGGTAAAGTAAAAGTTTTCCTTGATCTGTATAAGCAAAAATTAGAAGTCGATCAACTATTAGAACACCTTGAAAAAAAAAATAAGGAACTAAGTATTGAAAAAAATAAGGCAGAAAAAGCAACACTATCTAAATCGCTTTTTCTGGCCAATATGTCCCATGAAATTCGTTCCCCAATGAATGGAATTCTAGGTCTTTCCCGATTACTATTACAATCGGAATTAAATGACGAACAAAAAGACATGTTGGAGGTAATGACTAATTCAGGAGAAAACCTAATCCAAATTATCAATGATATTTTAGATTACTCGAAAATTGAAGCAGGACAAATTGAAATTGAAAATATCGATTTTAATCTTACTAAAGTAATTGATACAGTTTTTCATCTTTTAAACTTTAAAGCGGTTGATAAAAATATCTTGTTTAACATTGAAGTGGATGAATCAATTCCAAAGCAGTTAATTGGGGATTCCTTTCGTTTGAATCAGATTCTGATGAATCTGGCCAATAACGCAATTAAATTCACAGGTAATGGCAGTGTATGCCTTTCCGTAAAGTGCATTGAAAAAACAAAAGATCAAGTCGCCTTATTTTTCTCGATAAAAGATACAGGAATTGGAATATCAAAAGAAGCACAAAAAAAGCTCTTTCGAGAGTTTATGCAGTCTGAGAAATCTACTACCCGAGAATATGGCGGAACAGGTTTAGGTCTTGCCATATCAAAAAACTTAACCCAGTTAATGGGTGGAGAAATTGTCGTAGACAGTGAACTAGGAAAGGGGTCAGATTTTATGTTTACATTAAATTTTGGATACCACGAAAAAATAGAAAATATAATGAATAATCAAAACACCGAAATTTCTTCGAATATATCGATACTTGTTGCCGAAGACAATCCTATTAATCAAAAAGTGGTTACTCTCACCCTTCGAATGATGGGATTAACATGTGATATTGCTAAAAATGGTCTGGAAGCATTTGAGATGTATAAAGAAAAACGCCATCAAGTCATATTAATGGATATGCAAATGCCTGTACTTGACGGAATTAGTGCCACAGAAAAAATTAGAGTCTATGAAAATTTAGAAACGATTAATGAACCTGCTGTTATTGTAGCTCTTACCGCAAATGCATTTGTAGAAGACAAACAAAAATGTATTGAAGCTGGCATGAACAATTTTCTATGTAAACCATTCAAAGAAGATGAACTTCGAAAAATATTAAGTGAGGCATCAAAAAGCATAGTAAAATAGAGCATTCATATGGATCAGAACAAACTTGAAGATCTTGAAAATATAGACATTGAAATACCTTTACTCTTAGAAGCAATCTTCCAAAAATATGGTTACGACTTTAGGAACTATTCCAAGGCACATTTAAAAAGGCGTTTAATGCATAGAATGGCCATTGGTAAGTTTGATTCCATTTCTTTAATTCAAGATAAAATTCTAAGAGACAAGAATTCTTTTGTAGAACTACTGGCTGATTTATCAATTAACGTTACAGAAATGTTTCGTGATCCTGATTTTTACTCCTCGTTTCGTGAGAATATCATTCCGAATTTAAGAACCTATCCGTTTATTAAAATTTGGCATGCAGGATGTGCCACAGGTGAAGAGGTATACTCATTAGCTATTATGTTAGAGGAAGAAAAATTATTAAATCGCTGTCAGATTTACGCTACAGACTTCAACAGAAAGGTATTAGAAATCGCTAAACAAGGAATTTATCCAACTCGAGATATAGATCAGTATGAACGTAATTACATAAAATCTGGAGGCAAAGGAAAATTATCCGACCATTATACAACAAAATATGGTTCAATTAAATTCGATCAAAAATTTGCTAAAAAAGTTGTTTTCGCCGACCACAACTTAGTTACCGATGATGTTTTTGCTGAAGTCAACTTAATTCTTTGCAGAAATGTACTCATTTACTTCAACAGAGAGTTACAGGCAAAAGTTGTAAACTTATTTCATAAAAGTCTTTCATCAAGTGGCTTTTTATGTTTAGGCACCAAGGAATCTCTTCGTTTTACTAGTCAGGAACACAATTTTTCCGAAATTGATGTCATGCAAAGAATATTCAAAAAAAGAATTAACTAATGTATAAAGCTATCGTCATCGGCACATCATTCGGCGGACTGGAGGCGCTTACAGCCATCATCAAAAATCTGCCAGAGAATTTCTCTTTGCCAATTTTAGTTGTTCTGCACATTGGTGAACACAAAAATGATTCTTTCATTACTGCCTTGAATAAACGCACTAATTTACACGTGAAAGAAGCCGATGAAAAAGAAAAAATACAAACAGGAACAATTTATTTTGCACCTCCAAACTATCATCTGCTTGTTGATGAACAATCAAGTATTGCCCTTTCGAGTGATCCTAAAATTAATCATTCACGTCCTTCTATCGATGCGCTTTTTGAATCAGCAGCCTGGCATTATAAAAATCAGCTGATCGGAATTCTTTTAACGGGCCTAAATCAAGATGGAGCATTGGGAATAAAAGAAATTCAAGCCTGCGGAGGAACTACAATTGTTGAGAATCCAGAAACTGCAATCGCAAGTATAATGCCTGCTTCTGCCATCCGAATTATGCAACCAGATTTTCAATTGGTATTGAATGATATTCCTTCCAAAATAAGAGAATTAACACAATAAAATTTGGCTTTTTTCTCATTAATAAGCTTGCTATAAATCGCCGAATGTAAATGCAAGCAAAATCAATATTTTTTCCGACCTTTCGCCCAAATCAACATCTCATATAAAAAATGCCAACTAGCATAGAAATAAAAGCTTACTGCAATAACAAGCAGGCAATAAAAGAAATACTTCTTTCAAATGGCGCAAAACTTCAAGCTACCGATCATCAAACAGATACCTATTTTCATTCCAAATCAGGACGATTAAAACTCAGAGAAGGAAAGGCTGAAAATCAATTGATTCACTACATCCGAGAAGATAAAAAAGGCTGTAAAAAAAGCAAAGTTGTCCTTTATAAAAGCAATACAGATTCTTCTCTCAAAGAAATTCTTGAAAAAACAGTAGGTTCAAAATGTATTGTTGATAAAATAAGAGAAATTTACCTAATTGATAATGTGATTTTTCATATCGATACAGTAAAAGGATTAGGCAATTTTGTAGAAATAGAAGCGATGGATACAAACGGAACCATTCCTACTGAAAAATTGCAAGAACAATGCAACCATTACATCAAAATATTAGAAATAAATGCCAAAGATTTACTAGCTGAATCATACTCTGATCTTCTGCAACAAAATCAACTTTTCAATCAAATATTGATTGACGAATAAGAATACAATGTAGGATCAGTCATATTTTATTCATTTTTAATACAAGTATTTACTAACTTTACTAATGAACCTAAATTTTATGCCGATGCTTCAATTTGAATTTGACATACGCGACCATAAAATTAACAACAACGAATCGAAAGGAATACAATTAGCCCTTGGAATTTCCTTTTTTATTTGTGCTGCCTTTTTATATGCGTTCATTAACTATCTTAACTTCTGTCCTTTTAGCGAATACTTCATCTTTATACTTGTGGTGGTATCTCTTTATTTTATTGGCTTGCTTTTAGGTTGCAAATTCCTATACCCTCGAGAATATTTGCAAATTAATGCCAGAAAATTAACCTATAAAACGGGGTGGGGAAATAAGAAGCTAAAAATCTATTTAAAGGACATTAAAGACTTTAGCATCGAAAAGAAAAAATTACTGATCGTACTCAAAAACAAAGAAATAATTTCCATCGATTTATGTTGTTTTAGTAAAAATGCGATAACTGTACTCAAAAATTATTTGAACCTAAATTAAAAACGGAAGATATTGAATCTTCCGTTTTATATCTATTATTTAATAGTCATCCTTGCAAAAGGAGCCGTATCCTGTTCAACAAATTCTTTCCTGAGATATTTAAAATATCCTGTAATCGCTACCATTGCCGCATTATCAAGAGAATAACCAAGTTGCGGAACGTACACTTTCCATTTGTATTTGTCTGCAGCTTCTCTTAGTGCGATTTGCAAGCCAGAATTGGCCGAAACACCACCAGCGATAGCTACTTCACGAATACCCGTTTCCTTTGCGGCCTTTTTTACCTTATTCATTAAAATTTTAACAATTGTATGTTGCAAAGAAGCACACAAATCATTCATATTTTCTTCAATAAAATCAGGATTCTCCTTAATTCTATCCCGAAGAAAATATAAAAATGAAGTTTTAAGCCCGCTAAAACTATAGTTTAGTCCTTTTATTTTAGGTTTGCTAAATTCAAAAGCCAAAGGGTTTCCAAGTTTAGCTTTCTTATCGATTAAAGGCCCTCCCGGATAAGGTAAGCCCATTACCTTAGCACATTTATCAAAAGCCTCTCCAGCAGCATCGTCAATGGTTTCTCCAATTACCTCCATCTCTAAATGATCTTTCACTACAATAATTTGAGAATTACCACCCGAAACCAGTAATGCCAAAAAGGGAAAAGATGGATGCTCGTACTGGTTTTTTAAATCATCGATAAAATGCGCCAGTATATGAGCCTGAAGATGATTTACCTCAATAAGAGGAATGTTTTTTGAAAGAGCAAAACCTTTCGCGAAGGAAGTGCCTACCATTAAGGATCCAAGCAAGCCTGGACCTCTGGTAAAAGCAACAGCATCAATATCATCAGCAGTTATTCCCGCTTTGGCTATAGCCTGATGCACTACAGGAATTATATTTTGTTGATGAGCTCTGGAAGCTAACTCTGGAACAACGCCCCCATAATCCATATGAACATCCTGACTGGCAATAATATTTGAATAAATCACTCCATCTACTAATATAGATGCTGAAGTATCATCGCAAGACGACTCAATTCCTAATATTGTTATACTCATTAATTTTATTTTAAATCCAAATAAAGATAGCGTTCCCCACCTAAAAGGTTAAAAAAATCAAAAAACACCTCCAACCCTAAATTAGATGTAAAAATCAACATCTTTTTAGCTAATTTTGTGCAACTCACAAAACGCAAAATTATCAAAAAATTTCTCAAAATATCAATTTGGACCCTGCTGGTTCTCATTATGCTCCCAATAATGACTTATTTAGTATTCCTAAATAGTCATGTTCAGACCTATGTAAGCCAAAAAATAGCCAATTATATTTCAGAACAAACAAATACTCCTGTAAGAATTGAAGGCGTAAGCATATCCCCCTTCAAAAGCATTATACTTAAAGGCTTATACCTTGAAGACTATCAAAAAGACACCCTTCTTTATGTTGGGAATTTAACTGCCAAAATTGATTCTTTCAAACTCAAACAACATAAACTTTTCATCCAAAAGCTCACCTTAGAAAAAGCCTATGTAAATCTTCATGAAAATGAAAATAGATTGTTCAACTACGAGGTTTTTCTCGATTCCTTATCGAAAAAAGGAAGCTCTGGGAATAAAAGTAATGACTCCCAAAAATCCTGGAATATTACAGTTGCCAATATTGATCTTCTTAACTCTCAGTTTGGCTACTTGGCCGTAGACACAATTCCTCAGGAATTTGGAATGAATTACAACAATATTTATGTATCGAAACTAAATTTACAGGCTCGAAACATTAAAATCATCGGCGATTCTGTCGACTTTCAAGTCAAACATTTAAGTTGCCTTGAAAAATCAGGTTTTGAAATTATCGATTTCAAAGCAAGAACCTGGATTACCAGCAAACAATGGGGTTTAAAAGATGTTAACATTACTGCACCCAACAGCATACTGCAAGCCGAGCACTTGTATTTCAACTACGAACCAGGAGAAGCTTGTTGGGCGAATTTTACAAAAAAAATGAAACTCGATTTCCAAATTACATCCTCACGAGTAAGCTTTTTGGATGTTGCCTACTTTAATGAATTGCTGCTTGGATTTCGAGAAACAGGATTTATCACAGGACATATTTACGGCACAATTTACGATTTGCGGGGAAAAAACATTGACATTCTTTATGGCGACAACACCGTTCTTAAAGGTCAATTTTACATGAATGGTCTCCCCTACCTTAAAGATTCTTATTTGGAAGCCTATTTTGAGGAGTTAACAACCACCATTTCGGATATTGAGAAAGTATATATTCCTGGGTATGCAAAAGAACATTTTAATTTGCCTGACTACTTCGATAACCTGGGATTGATTCATTACACCGGACAATTTAATGGTTTTTTAAATGACTTCGTCTTTTACGGTGATTTCTTGACTGAATTGGGAAAATTAGAAACCGATATACTATTTAGACCCAAGTCGGGAAGTAACCGATTAAATTTCACAGGTGATCTTAAATCATCAGACTTTAATTTAGGCGGGTTACTAGAACAAGATAAATTAGGAAACATATTCTTAAATGTTTCAGTGAATGGTTTTACAGAACCTGAGCTTACTCAAGGAATCATAAAAGGAAACATCAGTAAAGTAGATTTCTATGATTATCAATATAAAAACCTTTCTTTAGACGGCTTTTTTGATAATTCTCGATTTGATGGACAAATTTCCATTGAAGATCCAAATATTGGTTTCGATTTTAAAGGTAACATCAACTTTTCAAAGGAAAATCCGACGATGGAATTTAGTTCACATCTTCGAAAAGCCAAACTATTTCCTTTGCATTTAAATACCACCGACCCCAAAGCAGAATTAAGTTTATCCTTAAATGCCAACTTTAAAGGTGATGATTTTGACAATGCCAATGGAACAATCGAACTTACGAACACCGATTATAAAAACAGCTTGGGTGAGTATAGCCTCAACATATTTACAATCAACTCTTTTTCATCACCATTAATTAAAAAGGTAGAAGTTAATTCGGATATTGCAGATGCCAAAATAGAAGGAAATTATGAGATTGACAAATTGGTTTCCTCAGTAAAACAAATGGCCCACATCTATCTTCCAGCCTATGCCTCCCAAAAAGAAGCTCTTAGTATCGATAGTACCAATAATTTCCAATTTTCAATCAATTTAAAAGAAACTGAACCTTTAACAAAACTTATTTTCCCAAATATAAAACTAGCATCTAATTCTAGTTTAGAAGGAAAATTAAACGCAAAAGAACAACTTGTTCATATGAATTTTGAGACCACAAGCGTAAAAGTAAACGATAACACTTTCGAAGAACTCAAGCTTGATCTATCCACAAATAATAAAAAACTGGAGCTTAAAGGTCGAACCAACAAATACACTTTCTCGAATAATTTTAGATTATACAATCTATCTCAAAAAATTACTGCGAGCAACAATAATATCGATATCGACCTACTTTGGAACAATTGGGATGCCGTTACCTACAGTGGCTATCTTAAAGCTCAAGCAAAGGTTGAAAAATCAAAAACATCGGATCACACCATTTGGAATGTTGATTTATTGCCAAGCACAATTATCATGGCCGATAGCATTTGGTCTCTTCAAAAATCTAACTTGATTATTGATAGTACCAGCTATGCTATTGATAATTTTAAAGTCAGCAGAAAAAATCAATATTTTAGTTTGGATGGGAAAATTTCATCCAATCCTAGCGATAGCATTAACTTCCAAATACAGAACATAAGTCTTAAGGATTTAAATGATTTAACCCGTGAGAAAAACATTAATATTGACGGAACTGTCCGCGGATACATGCAGTTATCTGATTTTTACGGAGACAGATTATCCAACTCCGACTTTCACCTGGAAAATCTGATTTTTAATCAAGATACGATAGGCGATTTTTATCTGAACAGCAATTGGGATAAAGCCAACAAGGAATTATCTTTTACCACATTTACCAACTACAAATCACAAAAGGAACTCGACCTGAAGGGAAGCTATTTTCCTGAGCAGGATTCCTTAAATATGGATATTCGCATTGATAGTATTCGATTGAGTTTGCTCACGCCTTACCTTCAGGAAAACATTTCGGAGATAAAAGGAAATGCCTCGGGTTCTATTCATATCAATGGTTCACCGTCTAAGCCTGAATCTTCAGGCTTTCTAAAACTAGAAAATTCCAGCTTTAAAATTAACAAATTACAAACTATCTACACTTGTGATGATAGCATAAAAATAACGCCTAAAGAGCTACAGTTTAACAAACTAAAACTATTGGATGAAAACAACAACACAGCAATTGCTTACGGTGTAATTTCTCACGAACAATTTAGTAATTTCAATTTAGATCTTGCCGTAAACACTCTTTCTTTTAATGTTTTAAATACAAAAATTACGGATAATGAAACATTTTATGGACAAGCCTATCTCACAGGAATTACTTCAGTATATGGTCCTATTAATAATTTAGACGTAGAAATTACCGCTAAAACAGGTAAAAACACCAGACTATTTGTTCCTATGAACAACAGTAGTGATATTGAAGAAAGCAATTTCATAAAGTTCGTAAATTCGAACAATCATTCAATAAATAATACAGAGGAAGAATACAAAATTGATCTTACGGGAATTCGCTTAAACTGCGATTTAGAAATAACTCCTGAAACAGAAATTCAAATTATTTTCGATTCTAAAATTGGCGACGTACTAAAAGCAAAAGGTGGTGGAAACCTAAAATTAGAAAGCGATGCAAAAGGTGATTTTAAAATATTTGGCGATTATACAATCCAATCGGGTAGCTACCTTTTCACCTTACAAAACGTGATCAACAAAAAATTTGATCTTTCCAATGGAGGTAATATCAAATGGAATGGAGATCCCTATAACGCAATCATTAATATTAATGCGGTATATAGTGTTAAAACAAGTTTGTACGATCTACTATTAGACACTCCGTATATCGACACGTCTAAAAAGATTATGGTAGAATGCAATATGAATTTAAGTCAGGATCTTGAAAATCCAATTATTAAATTCGACATTAATTTTCCCACTTTAGATCAGCAAACACAAAGTCTTCTGGAAGGACAATTCTCTAGCGAAGATGAATTAAACAAACAGATTTTATCGCTCCTTGTTTTAAACCGATTCTATACTCCGGAATACCTAAGATCAACCGATCCTGATTTTGAAAATAAAAACTCTAGTTATGCGGTTGGTCTTACCACAAGCGAAATGCTTTCCAATCAATTATCAAATTGGCTAAGTCAAATTAGTAACGATTTCGACATTGGAGTAAGTTATCAGCCTGGGGATGATTTAACCAGTGATGAAATAGAATTAGCACTTTCCACTCAAATCTTTAATGATAAAGTAACTATAAATGGAAACATAGGAACCGGAGATAGCGAAACCAATAGCAACGACATTGTGGGCGACGTTGATGTGAACTTAAAATTGGATAAAAAAGGAAAATTGCAACTAACAGCTTTCACTCGTTCAAATGAATACATTTTATACGAACAAAATAAAAATACGCAAGGAATCGGAATTTTTTACAAAGAAGAATTTAATACCTTTTCTGAGTTGATGAGAAAATATTTGAATTTCCTAAAGTCAAACAAAAATCAAGAAAAAGAAGACTAAGTTCTAGTCCTTAGTAATTTTAAAAATCCTTGATCAATGTTATTCAACAGAATTAATAAGGTTTTTTTTTATTTAATTGCCTCAGATTAAAATTTACAAATATTATTATCTTAGTACTTTGTTTAAAAAAAAATAACTAATTCTAAATAATCCATTACTATGTTTACATTAATGATTGTGGTTTTTGTTCTTGGCTACACAGCTATTGCTTTAGAACACCCACTAAAAATTGACAAAGCAGCTTCGGCTCTTTTAATTGGAGTAATAACTTGGGCACTTTATGTATTTGGTGGCATTGATATTCTTTCATCGGGTGTTAGTAGAGCCTGGAACGAATATGTTGCAATAAATCCTGCTGCCGATACACATGAGGGGATGTTATATTTCATTACTCATCATGAAGTTCTTCATCATTTATCCGAAATTTCATCCATTTTATTCTTCCTACTAGGAGCGATGACAATTGTTGAAATAGTTGATCAACATCAAGGGTTTAAGATTATTACTGATAAAATTAAAACAACCAATAAGATTAAACTCCTTTGGGTGCTAAGTGTCTTAACTTTCTTTATGTCAGCAGCATTGGATAATTTAACAACAACTATTGTAATTGTAGCCTTAATCCGTAAGCTTATCGACGATAAAAAAGATCGTTGGTTCTTTGCTTCTATGGTTGTTTTAGCAGCTAATGCTGGTGGTGCATGGTCTCCTATAGGCGATGTTACAACCATTATGCTTTGGATTGGTGGACAGGTTACCACTTTTAATATCATTACTCGAGTAATACTTCCAAGCTTATTCACCATGCTTGTTCCTCTAGTGATTGTAAGTACATACTTAAAAGGTGATGTTACTCGTCCACAATTGTCAAATGGCGACAGTAAAGAATATACTACTCATAAAGAGCAATTATTCATTCTTTGTTTAGGTGTATCTTCTTTACTATTCGTTCCTGTATTTAAAACAGTTACTCACCTTCCTCCTTATTTAGGAATGTTGTTTGGCCTTGGATTAATGTGGGTAGTTACTGAAATTATGCACAAGCATAAGGATAGTGAATTTAAAAGCAGACTAAATGTAACTGGCGTTTTGAAGAAAGTTGATGTTCCTACCGTATTATTCTTCTTAGGGATTCTTTCTGCTGTTTCAAGTTTACAATCAGCTGGTCATCTTGATATCCTTGCTCAATGGTTGAACGACAATGTTCATGATATTTACATCATCAACCTTATTATCGGAGTTCTTTCTTCAATTGTTGATAATGTTCCTTTAGTAGCAGGTGCAATGGGTATGTACCCAATTGAAGCCGCTGGAGCAGTTGGATACGCTTCTAACTTCGTACAAGATGGTTTATTCTGGGAATTCTTAGCTTACTGTGCTGGTACAGGAGGAAGTATCTTAATTATTGGTTCGGCTGCCGGAGTAGCTGCCATGGGAATGGAAAAAATAGATTTCATCTGGTATTTCAAGAAAATTTCTCTTCTTGCCTTTATCGGATACCTTTCCGGTGCTGGGGTTTATTACCTTCAGGCAATCTTATTGCACTAAAATCATAATTTCCCATATTTGTGTGAGGAATCAAAAACAATAATATTAATTTAGCGAGATATAATATTCAATATTATATCTCGTTTTTTTATGTGTAAGATTTAACTTGAAAATAGTAAATATGAATTATCTTTTGATTTTAGCTGGAATTCAAACTGCGGTAGAAAATGAAGCCTTAATTGACCAACAAGGCGCCGAAGCCACCGAAATTTCACTTAACTTTATCGATTTAGCCTTTAAAGGAGGCTGGATTATGGTTCCTATCTTATTCCTTTCTGCCATCGCGATGTATATATTCTTCGAAAGATTCTATGCAATCCGAAGAGCATCAAAGGTCGATTCGAATTTTATGAACCGAATTAAAGATTACATTCATGACGGGAAAATGGACTCGGCCATAGCACTTTGCCAATCGAATGATACTCCAGTATCAAGAATGATTTCGAAAGGTATCAAAAGAATTGGTCGTCCGCTGAATGATGTGAATGCCGCCATTGAAAACATTGGAAATCTTGAAGTGTCGAAACTCGAAAAAAACTTAGCAACCCTTGCAACAGTGGCAGGTGCAGCACCTATGATTGGTTTTCTGGGAACAGTTATGGGAATGATTCAAGCTTTCTACGATATGTCCAATGCAGGAAATAATATTGATGTATCGCTTCTATCCCATGGTATTTATACCGCTATGGTAACTACTGTTGCAGGTCTTATTGTAGGAATTATTGCCTACTTTGCTTACAATATTTTGGTTGCAAAAGTTGAAAAAGTAGTATTTACCATGGAAGCCACTACAACCGAATTTATGGATTTGTTGAACGAACCAGTTAAGTAATCGTCTTATGGCATTAAAAAACAGAAATAAGGTAAACCCTAATTTTAGTATGTCATCAATGACTGACATTGTGTTCCTGTTACTGATATTCTTCATGGTAACTTCAACACTTATCGCTCCTAATGCGCTAAAATTACTCTTACCACAAAGTAAAAATCAAACAGCGGCCAAACCAATCACAACGGTTTCTATCGATAAAAACAATAATTTTTTTATCGAAACCAGTGCTGTTCCATTTTCTCAATTAGAAAATCGCTTGCAAAAACGTTTGTCCCGAGAAGAAGATCCAACTATTTCTTTGCACGCCGACCAATCTGTTCCTGTTGAACAGGTTGTTAAAGTAATGAATATAGCAAAAAATAATAAGTACAAATTAATCTTAGCTACCAGAGCTAAATAAAAGATAACAATGAGTAACTCGAAGGGTAAACGATTAGGATTTGTGGGGACAATTGGATTTCACATAGCTTTGCTTGCCCTTTTGTTTTTTCTGGGATTCAGTACTCCTCTTCCCTTGCCTGAAGAGGAAGGTATTCTAATTAATTTTGGAAATTCGAACCAAGGCTTTGGACAAAGAGATCCAGCTCCTTCCCGAGCGAGTAAATCTGTATCTGCAGTTTCTTCTCCCGCAGTACAAGCTCAACAGTCGGCAAGTAAAGCAGAACAATCAAAAAGTATAGCAAGCGAAAAAATCTTAACACAAGATACTGAGGATGCTTCATATATACCTTCGGCAAAAAAAATAGCCGCTAAAAAAGCAGAAATCGAAAAAAATAAGAAGATAAAGGAAGAACAAGACAGACTTCAAAAAATTGAGCAAGAAAAGAAACGACAAGAGGAAATACAAAAACAACAAGAAGCCGAAAGACAACGTTTGGCTGAAATTGAACGAATAAGAAAAGCCGAAAGACAAGAAAAAATTGCCAACATTAACAACAAAGCAAAAAATGTATTCGGTCAGGGAAACTCGAGCAATTCATCACAAGGAATAAGCAGCTCATCGGGAAATCAAGGTGCACCCAACGGATCGGTTGATTCAGATAATTATACTGGCTCAGGTTTGGGCAGCAAAGGCGTTTCCTACTCGTTAAGTGGTCGAAACTCACTTTCCATTCCTAAACCACAATACCAACTTCAGGAAAGTGGAAAGGTAGTAGTAGAAATAACAGTAGACAAAACAGGTAAAGTGGTAAGTGCACGCCCTGGAATGCCAGGATCTACAACCAGTAACTCTACACTATTCGATGCGGCAAAAAAAGCAGCTATGAAAGCGACTTTTAATTCAGATAATACTGCCCCGGCTTATCAGCAGGGAAGTATTACCTATCATTTTCAATTGGACTAAGAAGCTAGCAATCCCAACATTTCATAAACCCCCAGAAATTTTAAGGAAGCAAAAATAATTACTGCCAGAAGAATGTAACGTACAAATTTTGCACCCCAACTCACTGCAAAATTAGCTGCAATATAAGCTCCAATCATGTTTCCTATGGCCAAAATAAAACCAATCTTGTAATCAACCTGATCATTCATAATAAAAACAATTAAAGCAAATAGAGTGTAAAGAAGAATAATAAGCGCTTTAATTGCATTGGCTTTAACCAAATCGTAACCAGCACCTAATACCAACCCCGATAGTAAAAAGAAGCCAACTCCAGCTTGAATAAAGCCACCGTACACTCCTATAAAAAAGAAAATTACTACTTGTACAATACTTGGTTTGGATCGAACTAAGCCAGCTTGTCCTTTCACCCAGGCATCTGGCTTGTAAAGCACAATTAAAAACAAGAATATGAGCAAAGCTCCAATTGTTTTTTGCATCATTTCTTCATTGATTTCCACGGCCAAACTCGCTCCTAATACCGATCCAACAATGGCAGGAAGTGCAAGCCATATCCCTTCTTTAAAGGAAAATACTTTTTGTTTTTTAAAGCTACTTACACCCACCATATTTTGCAATATTATAGCAATACGATTGGTTCCATTGGCAACATTGGCAGGAAGTCCCATAAACATCAACATTGCTAAACTAATAATTGAACCACTTCCTGCAAGGGTGTTTAAAAAACCAGCAAAAACACCTACTAACACAATTAACAAATAGTAATACCACTCCATATTTTCATCATTTTTAGACTTTTAAACTAAGAATAAAAATCAACACAAAATATGTTAAAAAACAAAATGGACCTTTTGGGTCCATTTCATTCAAAAATAATTTGCATTTAGTATTCAATTGTTTCGGTGTATCCCATTCCTTTTGTACTATCAATATATCTCGCACTAAACGGCTCGATTTTTACCAATCTCATTTCATTCACCATTTCGGCAGGAAAATTAGCAACCTGAGGGAATTTATTCATGTAAATTCCCATTAAGCGACCAGCTTCTTCCTTATCCTCAACGAAACTTGCATGCCCCATCATCTGAATCCCCTGAATAAGAGACCAATCCTGATAATCCTCATCAACGGTATAAGCAACCTTCGAATTTTGCTTGATGTTCGCAATTTTTCGTGTTCCTCTATGAGAAATAAAAAACACTGTATGGCCTTCGTTAATATACTCCACACTATGAGCCATTGGCAATCCTTCGACAGAAATTGTTGCAAGGCTTAGTAAGTTATGTGCTCCCAAATAATTGTCGATATTTTTAACTGTTTCTTCTCTCATTGTTTACATTTTATTGTTTCTTATTAATTGATTAAATACAAAGCAATTGAATTGCTCCAAATGTTTTCTGTCTTTACTAACTTTCATCTGCATGATCATTCCTTCCCAGCTAAAAAAGATAAACTCGGCCAAAGTTTTAGGATCATCCACATTTTGGATTTCCTTTTTTTCCTGAGCATATTTAATTTGATTAGCAATTAAGTCAATAGACTGCTCTAGGATTAAATTTAAATGCTCGCGAAAATCTTCATTCACATCAGCCATTTCAAGAGTAAAATTACCTATGGGGCATCCCCCCTTAAAATCTCCATTCACAAAAAAATCCAAAAATCCACTAAAAAATGTTTGCAGTCTCTGAACATGGGGCATCGATGCATCTTCTGTAAATCTGTTTAAAACAGATTTAAAATGTTGAAAAAAACAATCGATAACCTGTATGCCAAAATCCTGCTTATTCTTAAAATAGAAATAAAATGATCCTTTGGGAACACTGGCTTCTTTCAAAATTTCCTGTAATCCAGTATCATTAAAGCCTTTTTCATGCATTAATCGAACACCGGCATCTAAAATTTTCTGTTTCGTGTTGGTTTTCATAGTAATAATAGACTGGTCTACTACAAAAATAATAAAAAAAAATTACACAAAAAAAGAGGAGAACTAAATCCTCCTCTTTTCATTTATATTGTTACAATCATTTTAGTAAGCAAACATCGGACGTTCGCACATCATTTCGTTTACACGCTCACGAACCGAAGCAATTACTTCTTCATTATCGATATTGCTAATTACCTCATCAATCATCTGAACGATTACGGGCATGTGCTCTTCTTTTAAACCACGAGTGGTAATGGCAGGTGTTCCTACACGCAAACCCGAAGTTGAAAATGGAGAACGAGTATCGAAAGGGACCATATTTTTATTGATTGTGATATCAGCTTTCACCAATACGTTTTCTACTTTCTTTCCTGTTATGTCTGGAAATTTAGAACGTAAATCAACCAACATGGAATGATTATCGGTACCATCGGAAATCACTTTGTAACCCAAACGCATAAATTCTGAAGCCATAACCTTAGCATTTTTTTGCATTTGAATTGCATATTCTTTGTAGGAATCGGTTAACGCTTCTCCAAAAGCAACCGCTTTAGCCGCAATAATATGCTCAAGAGGTCCTCCTTGTTGTCCTGGGAAAACAGCAAAATTTAAAACCTGAGACATCATTTTCACTTCACCTTTTGGTGTTTTTTGTCCCCATGGATTTTCAAAATCTTTTCCCATCAAAATCAAACCACCACGTGGTCCACGAAGGGTTTTGTGTGTAGTTGTTGTTACAATATGGCAGTAAGGAATTGGATTACTCAACAATCCTTTAGCGATTAATCCTGCAGGGTGAGCAATATCTGCCATCAACAAACAACCTACTTTATCGGCAATTTTACGCAAACGAACAAAATCCCAATCGCGTGAATAGGCCGAAGCTCCTGCTACAATCATTTTCGGTTTGTGCTCTGCCGCCAATTGTTCTAATTCATCATAGTCAACAGTTCCTGTTTCTTCTTTTACATGGTAGGCAATTGGATTGTATAAATTCCCCGAAAGATTCACTGGAGAACCGTGTGACAGGTGACCTCCGTGCGATAAATCCAATCCTAAAAAGGTATCACCTGGCTGCAAACAAGCATAAAACACAGCCGCATTTGCCTGAGCTCCCGAGTGAGGTTGCACATTAGCATACTCTGCACCAAATAATTCACAGGCTCTATCAATAGCTAACTGCTCAGTTTGATCTACAATCTGGCAACCACCATAGTATCTCTTTCCTGGATAACCTTCGGCATATTTATTGGTAAGGCATGAACCCATTGCATCCATTACTTGCTGGCTCACGAAGTTCTCAGAAGCAATTAACTCAATACCACTTTTCTGACGTAGGTATTCCTGATCAATTAGGTCGAAAATTTGAATATCTCTTTCCATTGTTGTTTGTCTTTTTCCGAAATAAATCGGAATAAATTAATGAGTTGTTAGTATGTTAAAGGAACAAAAATTCCTTTGCTCTAATGTATCTATTTCCCCCTTGTAAAGATGATGCACAATCATAAATATCTATTTCATAGCATCTGCTAATGTGCAGCTTCAAAATTAGACAAATCAGCATATTAAAAAAATTATTTCCTGCATAATTAAAAGTCTTAGATGAATATTTATACAGCCAATAAAAAAACAGTAATCTCAACAGCCAAAGCTTCTCCTATTTTCTCTCTAAAACCTAAAAAAGTTTCCAAAAAATCAACCTGTAAAAATCGCAATTGGACCTCTAATATTTGTAGAAAATCTAATTTACTCCTATCCATTTGCAAAAGCTAAAGCATTTATTGTAAATTTAACAATGCATTTAAACCAAAAATATCACAATGGAAATCATCGAAACAACAAAACAAAGACCTGCATTGATAACAATATTATGCATTTTAACTTTTATTGGAAGTGGTTTTGGCATTGTTGGTAACCTAATTAGCATGATTTTGTCGCCCATTACAAATTTTTTCGAACCTGATTTTTTTGAAATGACCCTAAACAACATTCAGGATGATTTTACAAGCGAATTAGTAGAACAAGCATTGATAATGGGACAAAAAGCCATTCATCATCTTTTTGAAATTTCGCTCGTTAAATTTCTATTGTATGCTGCTAGTTTAACAGGCGCAATACTCATGTTTCAATTAAAAAAAGTTGGTTTTTATATGTACACAACAGCTCAAATCTTACTTTTATTTGTTGCACCAGCATTTCTTGGCTTTAACCTATTTACAAATATGGGAATCCTTTTTAGCAGTGTATTTACAATATTGTTTATTGCTCTTTATGCCATTAACCTTACCAAAATGAACTAATTACTAACCCCTAAAAATAAAAATCTAATGGAAGAAAATGTAACAACTATCACAACACCAAAAAAAAGACCAACTTTCCTAACGGTTCTTTGTATTCTATCTTTTATTGGTAGTGGTGGATTTGGATTATTGAATTCACTGTATCAATTTGCTACATTTGAAAGCAGCTATCCAAAAAATGCTGAAAAACTAAGCCTAGTTCTAGAGCAATTAGAAGATGCAGGAATGGATTCTGGTTTTATGTATACCAATGCACAAAACAGCCTGATTCAACTTGAAAAAATGTCACAAAATTTAGGGATAATAACTGGAGCAAATTGCTTATTTGCACTACTCAGCCTTTTAGGCGTATTTATGATGTTCAAATTAAAGAAAAATGGTTTTTATCTATATTTAGGCGCGAATTTATTTTGGATATTGGTACCCTTAGCGCTTATCGATTTTGATGCAACACTATTTATGACAATGGTCAGCGCAGGAATTACAGCCTTATTTGTGATTCTTTACGCAGTAAATCTCAAACACATGAAATAAATATTTTCTTGCGATAAATTCAAAGCTGCTTATTTTGTAGGCAGCTTTTTTAATACTTTTTAAAAGAATTTAACTCGGAATATTTTGGCCTATTTTGTACTTTTAATCTGTTATTGTAGAACTTAATTAGATTGAAAATGGTACGTAATTCAGTATTGTCTGTTTTGATCTTACTTATGTCCCTTTCTGGATTTTCTCAAAACAAAGACAACAAAACAGAACCCAACGAAGACATAAAGGTCAACAAAGAATTTGATAAGGATGGAAATTTGATTCGATATGATTCCACCTATGTTTACACCTGGTCGTCGGATAGTTGCTACACAAGCTTACCCGATTCTGCATTTTTAAATTTCTCGGACATTCATAAAATTAGGAAAAAAATGCAAGAGCAGTTGGAACAATTTTACAGCAAAGACAGCTCGAAAATGAAACAATTTTATCATCCTTTTTTCTCAGATGACTTTTTCGACAATAGTCCATTCGATTCGGAATTCTTCCAGAATGACTTTTATTCAGAAGATTCTATCCCCACCGATATGTTTCGACAAATGGAAAAAATGTGGGAAGAAAGAAAAAAATACAATCGTGAACACAACACTGAAATGCGAAAAAATCTAGATTCGTTGCGCAATAGTTTTATGCTAAAAAGAAAGGAATATTTTCAGCAGCGAGATTCTATCTATCGCTTTTATCAACAAGAAAATAAATCGACTGATTTATAACCTCCAATAATACCAGCTAATCGGCAGTAATTTTTACCAAATGCTGCCGATATGCTGAAAACAATTTTGATTTGGAAACGAATCCTTTGTATTTTCCCTTTTCTAAAACAGGTAGATTCCAGGCTCCACTTTCTTTAAATTTCGACAGTACAATTTCCATCGAATCAGTATAAGAAATTGATGCAGGAGGAGAAATCATTAAACTACTAATGGAGGTTGAATACATTTGTTTATCGAACATGATTTCGCGAACCTCATCTAACAGAATCACACCAATTAAAAACTCTTCTTCGCTAAGAACAGGAAAAATATTTCTTTTTGATTTCGCAATTACTTTTACCAAATCGCCCAAGTTAGCATCTTCCGGAATGGTCATCAAATCCGTCTCAATAACTTTCGATAGTTGCATAAATCGCAAAACTGCCTGATCTTTATTATGCGTTATTAGTTCGCCTTTTTGGGCCAATTGAATAGTAATTATAGATTCTTTTTGTAAACTTTTTACAGTAATAAAAGAAATCGTAGTTGAAAGCATTAAAGGCACAATTAGCTCGTAGCCTCTGGTAATTTCCGCAATCAGGAAAATCCCTGTTAAAGGAGCATGTAAAACTCCCCCAAGCACACTAGCCATACCCACCAAAGTAAAGTTGCTTTCAGACAAAGGTTCCCCTATCTCAAAATAATTGTAAATAAATACAAAAAGATATCCCAACATAGCTCCTGTAAACACCGAGGGTGCAAAAATTCCACCCACTCCCCCAGCTCCCAATGTAATTGAAGCTGCAATGACCTTTAAAAGTACCAATGCCCCTAAAAAAAGAACAACAACATACCAAAGCTGGGTATCGTTCTCGAATAGGCTGGACCTAAATACCTCATCAAGGTTCCCTGCCATTAAAGATTTAACAGTATTATAGCCTTCTCCGTACAAAGCCGGAAAATAAAAAATGAGAATACCAAGACAAATTCCTCCAATCAGCATTCTATTTTTAAGTAATCTAACCTTTTCAAAACGAGATTCAATCCTCAAAAATATTTTGGTAAAATAAACAGAAACAAGTCCCGAAAGAATTCCCAATAGAATAAAAAATGGAATGTCACGAATGACAAAAGGATGTACAATAACGAATTCAATCAGAATATCATCATCTAAAAATAACTTTGTGGTAAGAGCACCACTCACCGAAGCCATCAGTAAAGGAATCAATGAGAAGCGCGATAAATCAATCAGTAGTACTTCCAAAGCAAACACAATAGCGGCAATAGGAGTGTTAAAAATAGCTGCAATTGCACCCGAAGCACCGCAAGCGAGCATTATGGTAACCTCTTTATAATTTAAATGAAAGTAACGTCCCATATTTGAACCTATGGCTGCTCCAGACGAAATAATTGGTGACTCTAATCCAATACTTCCACCAAAACCTGCTGTAAGAATAGCTCCAATTACCGACGAATAAACCTTGTGCAATTTCACAATGCTGTTTCGTTTCGAAATAGCTCGTAGCAAAGAGGTAATATTGTGTTTTGTAAAATCACGAATAATATATTTTTTAAAAAGCTGGCTAAGACCAAGCCCAATCATAGGATATAAAAAAAATAAATAATTTTGCTCACTCCAATTGATTCCCTGTAGCAAATACTCACGCCCGCGATAAACCGCAGTCTTTAATATAAGAGCAGTCATCCCCGAAGCGATACCTATAAGTACGCTAAGAATTAAAATTAAAGTCTGGTTATTGATATGACGGAGTCTCCAAATTAGAAACCTGCGCCAAGGTGTTTTACTGACCATAAAAGTATATAGCTTGAGTAGCTAATGTAAGCAATTGCATGGGAAAAGAAAAGGATCAAAATCAATTCGCTCTGCCTCATTGCCAAAAAAAAGTCCATTTTGTTGGTACAAAATGGACTTTTTAAATCTATTAACTAAACCTAATTTTACTATTCATCTGAGAAATGCACCAAAACTCTTCGATAAACATTGAAGATTTTCGCTTTTGACACAAAACCCAAATATTTTTCGTCCTGAACAACCGGAAGGTTCCAGGCTCCTGTTTTTTCAAATCTGCGCATCACTACATCCATAGGAGCATCCACTTCCAAAATAGCCGGCGGCAGTATCATTAAATTTCTTACATAGGTATCATCATACATCTCAGAGTTAAACATGATGTCTCTAATATCATCCAAAAGAACAATCCCAAGTAGTCTTTCTTCCTCATCAACAACAGGAAAAATATTTCGGTGCGAATGCGAAATAATCTTTACCAATTCACCTAAAGTAGCATCAGGACTCACCTTTTTTAAGTCAGTTTCAATAACTTTTCCCAATTTCATAAGGGTGAGAATGGCTTTGTCTTTATTGTGAGTGATTAACTCTCCTCGTTTGGCTAAACGTTTGGTGTATATAGAATGAGGCTCAAAATACATGATGGTTAGATAGGCAATGGTTGCCGTAATCATAATAGGAACAAACAAGGCATAACCGCCTGTTATTTCCACAATTAAGAAAATACCAGTTAGGGGAGCATGCATTACTCCGGCCATCATCCCAGCCATTCCTATTAAAGTAAAATTACTTTCCGATAATTTTACAAAATCGAAACCATTCAACAATCGCGCAACAAAAAAGCCTGAAACTGCACCTAAAAATAAAGAAGGAGCAAAAATACCTCCAACTCCACCACTCCCAGTAGTAACTGTTGAAGCAATTACTTTAAAAATAATGATGAGAAGCACATAGACCAATAGTATCCAATAGTTGTCTTTCAAGAAATAAAAAATACTATTGTTTACAAGATGTGTGGTATCACCATTTAACAAGGCCTGAATGGTGTTGTAACCTTCTCCGTATAGAGGCGGGAATAAGAAAATCATGATCCCTAATAGAATACCTCCTACCAACATTTTTTGGTAAATGTTGGTTATTTTTCCCATGAGTGATTCGAGATACATCGAAAAACGAGTGAAATACAAAGAAACCAAACCAGCAAAAATTCCTAAAAGAATGTAGTATGGGATGTTATTGATAACAAAGGGTTCGCTAACTACATAGGATAGCAAAACTCCCTTGCCCATAAAGAAATAGGCTACACTAGCCCCTGTGATCGATGAAATTAACAAAGGAATTAAAGAAGCCATTGTTAAATCGAGCATCAACACCTCTAAAGTAAAAACCATACCAGCCATAGGTGCTTTAAAAATACCACCAATTGCACCGGCAGCACCACAACCAACCATTAAAGTGATGGTTTTATAATTCATGTGGAACATTCGAGCCAAATTCGAACCAATGGATGCCCCCGTAAGTACTACTGGTGCCTCAGATCCAACCGATCCACCAAAACCAATGGTTAAAGTACTAGCAATAATGGAGGTAAAATTATTATGAGATTTAATTAAGGAATTCTTTTTTGAGATGGAATACAAAATACGCGAAACACCATGTCCTATGTTATCTTTTACAAAAATCTTAATAAATAAAATAGTAAGCAGAATACCAATTGCAGGATAGGCCAAATACAATAGGTTAGCAGAATCAACAGCTAAACGATGAGTTAAAAAATGATGAGTATAATGAATGGCGTTCTTTAATATCAGCGCAGCTACTCCAGTTATTAATCCGACTAAAAAACTTAACAATAAAATAAATTGTCGTTCTTTAATATTCTTCATTCTCCAAATTAAAAACCGGGATAGTAAACTTTTATTCTTCATTCCTTAAAATCAACGTTACGTCTAAAAAATCACAATGCGTAAGAGTCCTGTGGCTGAGGTCAAACGCCCTTTTTCTTGTGTTGCATTAAGGTATCTAGCGAATCCTTCTACAGTATGCAACCAATTGATTATCTGCGATAAATAGCTTAGGTGTTTTCCTTACAGATCTACATTTCGAGTGCAAAAGTAATAGATAATTGGTAAGGAAAAACTCTTTTGGGAGGAAATTTTAAAAACATTCAAGAAACACAGTTAAATAACTGATCTTCAATACAAACAAAGCAAACGTTTGCTTAGAAAGTAAAGCTAAAATACTATTTCACAGTTGGAATTAATCTTCAGAAAAATGCTTTAACATCCGACGATAGGTCGAAAAAATTTGAGCCCGAGAAACACAACCACAATACTTGCCATGATCGAGTACAACCAAATTAAATTTATCAGAATACTGATATTTACTTGCCACATCGGCCATGGATTCATCGTGCTGAATAACAACTTGAGGAACCACCATCAAATCTCGAACAAAGACTTCATTATATCGTTCTGGTTGGAACATAATTTCTCGTATATCATCAAGTTTTACTATTCCCTGAAAATTATTTTCTTCATCAATAACAATAAATATATTTCGATGTGCTTTAGCAATTACTTTAACTAGTTCGCCTAAAGTAGCATTTGCATTTACAGTGCTAAAATCTTTTTCGATTAATCGAGTAACACTCATTAAAGACAGAACATTTTTATCTTTGTCGTGTGTCATAAGTTCCTTGCGCTTGGCCAACTGAATGGTATAAACCGAATGTGTTTCGAAAGTTTTAACAGTTGCATAAGAAATTGTTGCCGTAATCATTAAGGGAACAAACAGTTGATAGCCGCCCGAAATATCTGCTATTAAAAACAGACCTGTTAAAGGGGCATGCAATACTCCTGCAATCATACCTGCCATTCCAATCAGTGCAAAATTATTTACTTCTAAATCCCGCAATCCAAAATATTGAACCAATTTGGCAAATAACACTCCAGTATTAACGCCCATAAAAAGTGTTGGAGCAAAAATTCCTCCTACTCCACCCGCTCCAAAAGTTATGGACGCGGCGATCACCTTAAACAATATAACTAAAATGAGTAGGACAATAAAAACTAAAAAATTATCTTTTAGAGAATAAAAAAATGAGTTGTTAAATAAATAGGAATAATCTCCAGAAAGAGAAGCATTGATAGCATTATACCCTTCTCCGTACAAGGATGGGAAACAGAAAATTATTAATCCCAATGATAAACCACCAAAAATTAATTTTTTATAAATCGAATCAATTTTATCAAAAATATCATTTATAAACATGTAACATTTGGTAAAATAAGTCGCAATTAATCCTGTAAAAATTCCCAATGCAATATAGTAAGGTAGATCGGACATAATAAAGCCATTTTGCACCTTAAAAGGATACAAAACATCCATTCCCAAAAAGAAATAAGAAGTAATTACTGCCGATGCCGATGACAAAAGTAAAGGCAATAAAGACCACATGGTTAAGTCAAGCATTATAACTTCAAGAGCAAATACAATTGCTGCAATGGGCGCCTTAAAAATTGCAGCCATAGCACCCGCACACGCACATCCCAAAAGTAAAGTAATGTGCTTGTAGTTTAGATGAAAAAATCGACCAATATTGGATCCAAGAGCCGCTCCTGTTGCAACTGTAGGTCCCTCCAAACCAACAGAACCACCAAAACCTACGGTAAGTGCCGAGGTTACAACAGAAGAAAACATATTGTGTCGGTTTATTTGAGCGTTGGATTTCGAAATTCCATACAAAACATTTGGAATTCCATGTCGAACAGGACGTCGGATTACATATTTTATAAAAAGAACTGCAATCAGAATACCAATGGTCGGATAAAAAACATAGAAGAAGTTTTGATAATCAGCAGAAGAATTATTCTGTAGTAATGAACTAATAAAATGAACAGAATTTTTAATAATAACAGCTGCTATCCCTGATGTTATTCCAATAAGAATGGCTAACAATGAAATAAACTGACGATTACTTACGTGCTTTAATCGCCAAACCAAAAACCGACCTAATAAAGATTTTTTTTTCACTTTAAAAATTAAATAAAACTCAACATTTTTTTTCTTGATCAATCATCACAGCCTTCTCTATTTCACTTTCGTCGAAAATTAAAATAAGAAATATCTTGCCTAAGATACAAGAAGCAAATCTGAAAAAAGAAGAATAATTGATGCTATTTTAAAATCTTTAAAAAATCGAAAGAACAATTGCGACCCCAAACAAGGCTTTATATGGCTTACCCATGTGAAAAACGTACATTAAATCATACTCACACATCTTATATCTTATCAAGAATTTTTCTAAATTTGTGGCAGAAACAATTCATTCTCGAAAGGCACAAGCATTCAACCGTTGCACTTGTGTCTTTTTTTTGATTGATTTACAACTGAATGAGAAGAAAATGACAAATAAAATAACATCTCTTTTTAAAATAGAATTCCCCATTATTCAAGGAGGAATGGTTTGGTGCTCAGGATGGAGACTCGCGGCAGCAGTTAGTAATGCAGGAGGATTGGGTTTATTAGGTGCTGGTTCTATGCATCCTGATATGCTTCAGGAACACATCCGAAAAACAAAAGCTGCTACCCAAAAACCCTTTGGTGTTAATGTCCCTTTATTGTATCCCGAAATCGATAAGATTATGGATATCATTGTGAAAGAAGATATTAAAATTGTTTTTACATCGGCAGGAAGCCCTAAAAAATGGACTCCTTTTTTAAAGGAGCATGGAATTACCGTTGTGCATGTAGTTTCGAGTGCTTTTTTCGCCAAAAAATGCGAAGATGCTGGTGTGGATGCTGTTGTTGCTGAAGGTTTTGAGGCTGGCGGACACAATGGCAGAGAAGAAACCACAACAATGGCCTTGATTCCATCGGTTCGAAAAGCCATTGAATTACCCTTGATTGCTGCTGGTGGAATAGGATCTGGCGAAGGCATGCTAGCTGCTATGATTTTAGGAGCAGACGGTGTGCAAATGGGAACTCGTTTTGCCGTTTCGGAAGAGTCATCGGCACATGAAAATTTCAAGCAGTCGATACTCAAGCTAGGAGAAGGAGATACAAAACTAGCCCTTAAAAAACTGGCGCCCACACGATTAATAAAAAATCAATTCTTCGAATTGGTAAATAAGGCTGAATGTCGTGGTGCTTCGCCGGAAGAAATGAAAGAAATCCTTGGAAAAGGAAGAGCAAAAAAAGGTATGTTCGAAGGAGAACTGGAAGAAGGAGAACTGGAAATTGGACAAGTTTCTGCGACCATTGATGCAATTCAGCCTGTATCAGAAATACTTGACCAGATAAAAGAAGAATACTTAACAAGTCTAGCTAATTTACAATCTGCTAAATATACATTTTAAAGCAAATCCCATTCGTACCAACAGAGAAGAAACTATGATCGATTTTGATAAATTTACACTTGAGAATGGCTTGCGGGTAATTGTGCATCGCGACGAAACTACACCTATGGCGGCCGTAAATATTTTATACAATATTGGCGCCAAAGATGAAAACCCTGAGCGAACAGGATTTGCTCACCTGTTTGAACATTTGATGTTTGGTGGATCTGTAAACATTCCCAATTACGACGAGCCATTGCAAATGGTTGGTGGCGATAATAATGCATGGACCAATAACGACATTACCAATTACTACCTAACTGTTCCCAAGGCAAATCTGGCAACCGCTTTCTGGTTGGAATCGGACAGAATGCTGAGTCTTGCTTTTGATGAAAAAAGTTTGGAAGTACAGAGAAATGTTGTAATCGAAGAATTTAAGCAACGTTATTTCAATCAACCATACGGTGATGTTTGGCTGCACCTCCGTCCTTTGGCCTATCAAAAACATCCTTACCAGTGGCCTACAATCGGTAAATCAATCAATCATATCGAAAAAGCAACTCTAGATGAAGTTAAGGATTTCTTTTTTCACCATTATGCTCCCAATAATGCAATTATGGTGGTATCGGGAAATGTAGAAACCCAGCAAGTAAAGGAACTATCCGAAAAATGGTTTGGCCCCATTGAGAGAAGAGAAATTACGGTTAGAAATTTGCCGATTGAACCTGTTCAAACAGAGTTTCGAAGCAAACGTGTTGAAAGTAATGTTCCATTTGATGCTATTTACATGGCTTTTCACATGGGAAAACGAATGGACAAGGATTTCTATACTGTAGATTTAATTTCCGATGTTCTATCCAACGGACAATCTTCACGAATCTTTCAATCTTTGGTGAAAGAGAAAAATTTGTTCTCTTCCATTGATGCCTATATTACAGGAGAATTTGAACCTGGTTTGTTTCTTATTACCGGAAAACTGGTTCAAGGTGTTGATATGAAAACCGCCGAAGCTGCTATTTGGGAAGAATTACAGAAAATTGCAAGCACAAAAGTAAATGAATACGAATTGCAAAAAGTCAAAAACAAGGTAGAATCGACTTTGGTATTTTCAGAAATCAGCTATTTGAACAAAGCCATGAATTTAGCTACTCATGAACTACTTGGCGATGCAAATGATATCAATAAAGAAGTAGAAAAATACCAAGCGGTTAGCGTGGAAGATATTTTTAATAGCGCAACAAAGATTTTTAGAAAAGAAAATTGTTCAACACTTTACTACTACGCAAAAAAATAAGAATGGAAAAATTATCTAGAAAAACAGCTCCACAATTTAAGACAGTAGATCATATTGAAATTCTGAGTTCTACAAAGCATTCGTTGAGCAATCATATTCCTGTTCATATTATCAATGGTGGAAGTCAAGAAGTTGTAAAAATCGAATTCATTTTTAAGGCTGGAATTTGGCAGCAGGAAAAACACCTAATCGCCACACTAACTAATACCATGCTCAATGAAGGGACTACTTCTTTTTCTGCATCTGAAATTGCAGAAAAATTCGACTTTTTAGGTGCACACATCGGTTTTTCGACCAGTAAGCACGATGCCAGCATTGTTCTTTACAGCCTGAAAAAACATTTTCCAGAAACACTTAGTTTAACAGCTGATTTAATTAGGAATTCCATTTTTCCGGAAAAAGAATTTAAAACAATTTTAACCAACAAAAAACAACAATTTCAAATTGAGCATCAGAAAACAAATATATTAGCCAGAGAAAAATTTAATGAATTAATTTATGGCGCTAAACACCCCTACTCAAACACCTACGACATTAGTGAATTTGACACTTGCAGCCTTCAGGATGTAAAAGAATTTTATGCCCATAATTACGTACCCAGCAATTGTCATATCATTATAGCTGGAAAGGTAGATGAGACCGTTTTAACACAAGTCGAATCGCTATTTGGCGAGCAAAACTGGAGTCAAAAGGGCAAAGCCAAAACTTTCCAGCACGAAATTAGTAGTTCGAATGAAAAGTTAGCCTTTGTATGTAAAGAAGATGCCATTCAATCGACCATTCGTATTGGTCGTAAGTTGTTTACCAAAACACATCCCGATCATACGGGAATGCAGCTTTTAAACCTTGTACTTGGCGGTTATTTCGGATCGCGCTTAATGCAGAACATTCGAGAAGACAAAGGTTACACCTACGGAATTAATTCCATAATGATTTCCTATTTGAAGGAAGGTCATTTTACCATTGCCACCGAGGTTGGCTCTGAAGTATGCAAAGATGCAGTTCGGGAAATTTTCTTTGAGATAAAAAAATTGAGAGAAAATTTAGTGCCCGAAGAAGAACTTACCCTTGTGAAAAACTATATTTCGGGCGAAATGCTAAGAAATCTCGACAGTCCATTTGCCTTATCGGATAGCTTAAAAACAAATCTCCCTTTCGGATTAAATAACTCCTATTACATTCAATTTATTAAAGATTTAAAAGCCATTACAGCCGAGAAAATTATGGAACTAGCGAACACCTACTTGCAGGAAAAAGATCTATACCTTATAGTCAGCGGTCCCAAAGAAAGTGAAAATGCCCTAAGATATTCATATTAATTTCTTATTTTATCAAACAACAGTATACTTCGACTTATTGACTTCAATATGGATACAAAAGGTCATATATCTTAGATTTGTTACTAAAAAAAGGCCATGTTGCACTTAATTTAGTCTTAAAAAATTGTTAGTTTTCGCTACATTTATACACAGTAGCGAACAATACGGAACAAATAGCTTTTTATGAGCGGTGAAATCAAAAATGATGAACAATTAGTACTGGAAGCCTACCAGGAACTTCTAAAGTATTGCAATAGAAGTCGTGAAGCAGAAAGTTCACAAATGATAGATAAAGCTTTTCATTTTGCATGGAAAGCTCATGAAGGAGTGCGCCGCAAATCTGGAGAGCCATATATTCTTCATCCAATAGCCGTTGCACAAATTGCAGCCAAAGAAATGGGCTTAGGCACCAAATCGATTGTATCGGCTCTACTTCACGATGTTGTGGAAGATACAGAATATACACTTGAAGATATTGAAAACCATTTTGGAGCTAAAGTGGCTCAAATTGTTGATGGACTTACCAAAATATCAGACGTTTTTGATCAGCAAACATCACTGCAAGCCGAGAATTTCAGAAAAATGCTATTGACTTTGTCCGATGACCTTAGGGTTATTCTGATAAAACTTGCAGATAGACTGCACAATATGCGTACTCTTAATTCCATGCCCTTACGCAAGCAAATGAAAATTGCAGGAGAAACTCTTTTCCTTTTTGCTCCATTAGCTCATCGAATGGGTTTGTACTCTATTAAATCCGAATTAGAAGATTTAGGCCTGCGTTATGAGCATCCCGAAGACTTTGAGTTTATCTCGAAAAAAATAGTAGAACAGGAGGAAAAACAGAGAGAAATAATTGAAGGCATCATTGCCCCCATTGAAATAAAGCTAAAAGAAGCAGACATTCAATGTTCTATTAAAAATCGACCTAGATCAATATTCTCCATTTGGAATAAAATTCAAACCCAGAACACCAGTATAGAAGAAATTTACGATCTGATTTCGGTACGAGTTGTTTTTCAATCCAAAGAAGGAATTCCTGAAAAGAATCAATGCTGGAACATCTACTCTCTAATAACAGACATCTACAAACCAAAGCCAGAACGAATTAGAGACTGGGTGAGCACGCCAAAAGCAAATGGGTATCAAGCTTTGCATGTAACCGCAATGGGACCTATGGGAAATTGGGTAGAATTTCAAATTCGGACAGAAAAAATGGACGATATCGCAGAAAAAGGTTTTGCGGTTCATTCAAAATACAACTCTGATAACAACAGTGGAGAATCTGAATTGGATAAATGGCTGAACGATGTTCGGGAAATTTTAGACAACCCCGAAGCCGACGCTATGGCCTTTCTCGATGAATTTAAATTAAACTTATTTTCAAAGGAGATTCAGGTTTTTACACCCAAAGGACATATACGCACCTTACCCAAACAGGCTACAACTCTCGATTTTGCTTACGAAATTCATTCCGACATAGGCAACCATTGCATTGGAGCCAAAGTAAATCACAGATTGGTTCCTTTAAGCCATGAATTAAAAAGTGGCGATCAGGTAGAAATATTAACCTCGGAGAAACAATCACCAAAATACGAATGGATAGAATTTGTAGTAACAGCCCGCGCAAAATCTAAAATCAAATCCGCTTTTAAAAAAGAGAGAAAGGAATATACTTTAAAAGGATCAAGAATGATTGAATACCAATTACTTGATAGTGGACTTAAAGTAAATGCTAAAGCATTTCGAAAAATGCTTGAACATTACCAACTCTCCAATAAAGAGGAATTATTTTATAAAATTGGTTTGGGTAAAATTGATATTACTGAAATTGATGCTGTTGTTCGAAAAAAATCAAAAAATAAATTCATAAAATACTGGAAACTTCAATTCTTCGGAAATTCGGATAATAATGAAGAAGACGATGACGAAAAAGAAGTTCTGGAATCTCCAGAAACTAAACCCAGTTTAGACAAAAAAAAGACTCTTATGCTTACCGAGTTAGCAGCCAATGAGAGTTATAAAATTGCCACTTGCTGTAAACCAATACCAGGAGATGAAGTTTTGGGTTATCTCGATAAAGATAATGTTGTTACCATTCACAAGCGTAAATGCCCAAATGCCTTAAAATTGATGACGAGCCAAGGTGATAAAATTATTGCTGCCGACTGGACTAGTCATCGTTTGATGTCCTTTTTAGCCATTATTGAACTCACGGGAATTGATAAAATTGGTATTGTAAATGAAGTCACCAATATCATCTCGAAGGACCATGATGTGAACATGCGATCTCTTCATTTTGAAAGCCACGATGGAATTTTTGAAGGTTTAATTCACCTCTATGTTCACAACACTGAAGACCTTAACAATTTAATAATGAAACTGATCAAGATTAAAGGCCTTGATAATGTGAAACGTATCGAAAATATCGAAGAATACAGTTGAATTAAAAATTATTCTAAATAAGCGATCAATTCTAAAAAAAATCCTTATTTTAGTCCATTATTTTAAATTAGATTAGATAACACATAGGTTATTTTTGATATGAGCAACGAAGAGACCAAAGAAACCGTTAAGAAGATGTTTACTGAATATCTTCAGAAAAAAGGACATCGAAAAACTCCTGAAAGATATGCAATATTAGATGAGATCTACTCTCGGGAAGGGCACTTCGATATAGAATCGCTTTATATCTTCATGAAAAATAAAAACTATCGTGTAAGCCGAGCAACTCTTTACAATACCATCGATCTTCTTTTAGATTGTAAATTGGTAGTAAAACACCAGTTTGGCAAAAACATTGCTCAATTCGAAAAGGCTTATGATAGCAACAAACACGATCACTTAATTTGTACTCGTTGCGGTAAAGTTCTTGAATTTTGCGACACTCGTTTGGAAGATGTTCGTAAAAATGTTTCCGACGATATGGACTTCAAAGTCTCTCATCATTCCTTATATATATATGGAATATGCCAAGAGTGCAGAAAACTAGAAGAAAAATAATTTATCAACAATCAATATATTTAAAAACCTTTTTAAACAAGAGGTTTTTTTTATGCCTGTAAGCGACTTATCAACAAGATTTTTTTTCACCATAGCTAAATGAAAATAATTATTACCTTTGACTGTTAAAACTTGTAACCATCCTTCAAGCTTTAACAACCGAACCATTTCATAAATCCAAAATAAAATTGGTTTGGATAATTAATTGTTACGAATTACAATCAAATTATTAAACAAATGAAAGTTGATGTACTTTTAGGCCTCCAATGGGGAGATGAAGGTAAAGGAAAAGTTGTGGATGTACTAACCCCAAAGTACGATTTTATCACCCGTTTTCAGGGTGGCCCAAATGCCGGACACACGCTAGAATTTAACAAGATAAAACACGTTTTACATACCATCCCTTCTGGGATTTTCCGTGACGATAAGATTAATGTAATCGGAAATGGTGTTGTTATCGATCCGGTAATTTTTAAGAAAGAAATAGAAGGAATTACAAAATTAGGGATCAATCTTTCCAAAACCTTATTCATCTCGAAAAAGGCACACCTAATCTTACCTTCACACCGTATTCTTGATGCTGCTTCAGAGGCTGCAAAAGGAAAATCTAAAATTGGTTCAACTCTAAAAGGAATTGGACCGACCTATATGGATAAAACCGGACGAAACGGATTACGTATTGGTGACATCAACTTAAACTTTAAAGAAAAATACGATGCATTGGTTGTAAAACATCGCTTAATGCTCGACAAACTTTATGAGTTTGAATACGATATTACGGAATATGAATCGGAATGGTTCGAGGGGATTAAACTATTATCTCAATTTCAACTAATCGATAGCGAACAATTCTTGAACGATGGATTAAAAGATGGCAAATCAATTCTTGCCGAAGGTGCTCAAGGAACTATGCTGGATGTTGATTTTGGATCCTATCCATTCGTAACTTCATCGAATACTGTTTGTGCTGGTGCTTGTACTGGACTAGGAATTGCTCCTAACCGAATTGGCAGAGTAATTGGAATTTTTAAAGCCTACTGTACACGAGTAGGAATGGGGCCTTTCCCTACTGAGCTCTTTGATGAAGACGGAGAAAAACTAAAGGTAAATGGAAATGAGTTCGGTTCAACAACTGGTCGTGCCAGAAGATGTGGATGGTTGGATTTAGTTGCCTTAAAATACTCAATCATGATTAACGGTGTTACCGAATTAACTATGATGAAATCGGATGTAATGGATGATTTCGACACCATAAAAATTTGTACCTCTTACCTGGTAAATGGTGAAGAAGTAGAACACGTTCCTTACGAAATGACCGATGATATTAAACCTGTATACACAGAATTTAAAGGCTGGAAAACAGACATGACTTCTGTTACTCACGAAAATGAATTTTCAGAAGAATTCAATACTTACATCGACTTTATTGAACAAGAAACCGGAGTTCCCGTAAAAATTGTTTCTGTAGGACCAAACAGAGCTCAAACAATAGAAAGAATGATCGATTAATCGATTCCCTTATATATAAAGAATCCCGCTTCTCAGTGGGATTTTTTATTATCATTTTTTTTATCAATTCATACAGGTATTCTAACGTCTTCCCATTCAACATACATCGTCAATGGTTACATTTTTCTACAGCAAACCAGAATGATTAAAAAAAACCCTCTCCAAAAGGAAAGGGATTTTCTATATCGATTAGCCATGCTAAATCTTATACTATTTGCAGTAAGGCTTACTTATTCACACTTTTGATTGATCCTAATTCAGGATAAAATTCTATACTGTAATTTTCATTGATCAACACTTCGGCAGGCATGCTAGCTATTTTTCCAAATTGCGCAATACTCATTCTATCCTTACACAAAATCTCTTTCCCATTTAAAATACTAACATCAGCTCGTCCTGGAATACGGTAGTTTATTAATTTCTGAGGAGCCAATCCTGCGGTTGGAATTACCACCAATTCGCTGGTAGAATCTAAATTCTCAAATTCAATTCGTATTGGCTTACCTGCCAAATCAGTTACATCAACAGGTCCAGCTTGCGGCGACATTCTAAAAACCACAGCATTATCCTCATTTTTTTTCGGTGTGAACCAGAATGTATATGGCTTATAAACACTCACTTTTTTACCAAGAAAAAGAGATAAATATTCGTTTTCAAGCTTTTCCAATTCATCTAAAATAATCTCGTAAGCTTTTCCATCGGGAGGCAATACTTCAAAATCAGCTGTTAGCATTTTAAACCTACGTTTTCGCAATTTAAAAATTTGATGAGCCGCTTCTTCTGCTTTTTCTTCCGTGCTTTTCACCAAAGCTTGTTTCTCTAAAACCGGAACTTTCACAAAAGCAGTATCTGTTTCCACCACTTTGTATACGGTATCCTTTTTGTATTTGATCATCGGATAAATAGAGAATTTACCATATTCTATGTCTACATCCTCATCGGCCAAAACTCGTATTTCCTTTTCTTCGGTCAGCACTGTTTTCGATCTTAAATTGAAACCTCTTATCAATCCTTCGGGAGTCAAAGCAATTAAACTAGGTTCGTAATCAACATCTGTAGTCACTTTATAAAACTGCTCAGGATCCACTTCGCCCTTGGCTGACAATTCAACTGATTTTAATTTCCATTCAAATCCATTTTGTCTTACAACATCCGAAATACCTAAATATTTTAGAGCATAATCGGAAAAAGGACCTTTTTTAACTATGGTTTTTTCGGCCATAACATTCACCTGAATTGCCGTTTGTGGCAAGGCATACACAACAGTACTTGGTATTTCCAGTGTTCTTCTTTTTTGTGCATCTGCATTCCATTTACAGGAAACAATGACAAATGAGACCAATAAAATTCTAAGAATCATTCTGTTCATCACAATCTATATTTTTATTAAAATTGGCTAATTAAACTAAAGTAGATTTTCTTTACAATCTAAATTTCTATTTTTTTAAATGCAACCAAGCTTTGGGCAGGTAATCAACAATATCACCTGCCGTTAACGCCTCAATTCCAAGATCAAGAGAAGCCAGGTCGCCAGCTAAACCGTGCAAATACACGCCAATAATGGCTGCAACATGCGACGGATATCCTTGCGAAAGCAAAGATAATATTATTCCAGTTAACACATCTCCACTTCCTGCTGTTGCCATTCCTGGATTTCCAGTGGGATTAAAATAACAGCTCCCATCGGCACCACAAATAGCTGTGTAAGCACCTTTTAAAACCAAACTTACGCCATGCGTTTTTGCGAACTCGCGCTGCATGCAATTGCGAGTGTAAGCATCATTGCTTTTACCAACCAAACGCTCAAACTCTTTTATATGTGGTGTAAAAATACTTCCTAAAGGTAACTCTTCTTTCAACTCAGGATGTTCGCTAATAATATTAATAGCGTCAGCATCAATCACCATGGGAACTTTTACCTCTTTCAATAAGTCAATCATCGCCCGAAAGGAATTCTGTTTCTTATCAATCCCTGGCCCAATAGCAACGGCTTTAAATGGACTTAAATTGGGATATTCAGTAAAAATAATATCAGACCGATCGATACTTACCATTGCTTCGGGAACAGCTGTTTGAATAATTTGATAACCCAAACGAGGAATATGAGTTGTTAAAAGACCAATTCCAGAACGTAAGCTAGCACGCGAAGCCAATATAGCTGCTCCCATTTTGCCATAACTTCCGCTAATCAGCAAGCCATGACCATAAATTCCTTTGTGATCAAATTTTTTCCTAGGCATGAGCAAGGATTTTACAAATTCCCGTGTCAATATTTTATAGGGAGTTGTCTTACTTGCAATAATATCGGGGTGTAAACCTATGGATAAAACAGTCCATTCCCCCACAAATCCGGCATTTTCGGCAAATAAAAATGCCAATTTTGGGAATTGAAAACTTAAAGTATATTTGGCCTTTATAATTCCCCTTCTATTGTTTTTTGAGTTATCCTCTCCCATCAATCCCGAAGGAATATCTATAGCAATCACATTCGCATCACTAGCATTAATAGCTGTTACAACATCCAAAGCTAAACCCTCTAATGGTCGTGACAAACCAGAACCAAAAATTGCATCAATAACAATGTCATCCTTAAAAAGCCAAGGCATAGAATCCACGGTTGTCATTTCATACAAATCCAAAGTTTTCAGTTTTTTCAAGCGTGCCAAATTAATTTCAGCATCAGGAGATAATTGATCCTTTATTCGAAGTACAAAAACTTCAACTGCATAATTATTCTTAGCCAACAATCGAGCCAAAGCCAATCCATCTCCTCCATTGTTCCCTGGTCCTACAAAAATTTTACAATTTTGGGGAGCATCAAAAGTCTTTATCAGCCACTTGCAAACTTCATCGGCAGCTCTTTCCATCAAGCCAACAGATTCTACAGGCTCATTAGCAATTGTGTACGCATCAATCTCAGCAATCTGTTTCGCAGAAAATATTTTCATTCTTAATATAATTTTGAAAAGTTAGAAGTTCAATTGATTTAATTATTTTATCATCCCAAAAAGTCTTCTTTTTAAAGAAAAAGCAAATCTTAGTTTCAAATAAGAATAACTCCCAACTATCTGTTTTCGGGCATTTATGTTATTAACATCACTTTCAAAGATACGAAACTTTCAAGAATCGAAATACATCCAAAACCGTTTTAAATAGATAGATTCTAACCTTCAATCAATACTGAATATAGATTTTGTACCGTGCACTTGTCTATTAATGATAAATAGGACAAAAAATCAATACTCTTTTTTATGCTTAATGAACATATTTAGGCTCACAATACTAAAAACTATCGGAATACTATTTACATCAGTATTCTTTCTAACCTACTAGAAAAATAGGTGATGTATCTGAAACTTTATTCATATAAAGATTTTTTTGATCAGAAATTCAAATTTCTATTGGCTAATCGATAAAATCAAATAGAATTCCCTTTTGCTATTTCAGACTTAAAGGTATTTTATACTATATTTGCTCTATCTAAAGCAATTCTAAATAAAAGAAACAAATGTTTACAAAACTGAAAAAGCGTTGGAAAATCACTTCAAACATCCAACTACTCCTTATTCTTACTGCCTTTTCACTTACCGGAAGCCTTTCGGTTATGATTCGTAAACCAGTTTTTGAGTACCTATCCATTGGGCCAGACACCAACTTGCTGATTAAAATCCTCATGAGTATTTTAATCATCACGCCTACCTACCAAATACTGTTAGTTCTTGTTGGTAGTGTTTTGGGGCAATTCCGTTTTTTCTGGAATTTTGAAAAGAAAATGCTGAGCCGATTCAGCTCCAAAAAAAAGACAAAATCAATCCCTAAAGAAGCGTAAACAACAAACCAACTGCTACTTAAATCATTCACAGGACTCTATGTACAAAGAAAATATCACCGAAAAATTTCGCCAATTACAAGATCGAATTACAACGGCACTCGAATTAACCGATGGCAAAGCACTATTTGAAGAAGATAATTGGTTGCGTGATGGTGGAGGTGGTGGTAGAAGCCGAGTTACCAGCAATGGAAATATTATTGAAAAAGGAGGCGTACAATTTTCCGCAGTTCAGGGAGTTTTGCCCGATAAAATAAAAAGTAAATTGCAAGTTACAGAAGCTAACTTCTTTGCTACAGGAGTCTCGCTAATCATCCACCCAAAAAATCCTCATGTTCCTATTGTACACATGAACGTTCGTTACTTTGAATTGGAAGATGGCACTTTTTGGTTTGGAGGAGGAATCGACCTCACCCCAATTTATATCGATAAAGAAGAAGCTCGCAATTTCCACCTAAATTTAAAAGAAGTCTGCGATCGTCATCATCCCGATTTCTATTTCAAATTTAAAAAGTGGGCCGATGATTATTTCTACCTGCCCTTTCGAGAGGAAACCCGAGGTGTTGGTGGAATTTTCTTCGATCGATTAAACGAAAATAATGGCTTGAGTAAAGAACAAATTTTTGCTTTTGTAATGGATGTTGGCAATCTGTTTGCACCTCTTTACTGTCAAATTATGGCTAAAAATGCAAATCAATCTTTCTCCGAAAAAGAGAAAGATTGGCAGTTGCATCGACGTGGACGATACGTTGAGTTTAATCTGGTATTAGACAAAGGCACCAAGTTTGGCCTAGATACCAAAGGTAGGACCGAATCGATTCTGGTTAGCATGCCGCCAGAAGTAAAATGGAGCTACCAATATCCTATTGATGAAGGTTCTAAAGAAAAAAAGACCTTAGATTTACTAAAAAAAGACATCGATTGGATTTCATCTATTGAGCATTTTTCGGCAAATAAAATCCTTTCCTAATTGTTTTTATCATCTAAGCAAAAATTTTTATTACTTTAAACAGGGAAATACACTTGCTGCATTTTCTTTTTAATTTCACCAATCAATCCATTAGCATGCAAAAAAAAACTACGGTTCTACTTCTTAATCTGGGCACCCCAAAAAGTCCAAAGGTTTCAGATGTTCGCACTTATCTTTTCGAGTTTTTGAACGACCGTAGAGTAATTGATATTCCCTGGCTACTACGAAAAATTCTAGTCAATTTAATTATTGTACCTTTTCGATCCAAAGCCTCTTCGAAAATTTACAAGCAATTGTGGACCAAAGATGGATCTCCCTTATTGATATATGCAGAAAAAGTAAAAGATCTTTTGCAAAAGGAATTGGACAATAATTTCACCGTTGAAATAGCGATGCGTTATGAACAACCATCCATGAAAAATGTTTTGAGGAAAATTCAGAAAAACATGCCCGACCAACTCATTATTTTACCCATGTATCCACAATATGCCTCCTCATCCACTGGTTCGACTTTCGAGAAAGCCATGGAAATCATTAAAAAATGGGAGGTTATTCCAGAGGTTAAATTCATCAATCAATTTTTCGATCACCAAGGCTATTTGGAAACAATTGCCGAGCAAGCACGAAAACACAATATCGACGATTTTGATCACGTGATTTTCTCCTATCACGGTTTGCCAATCCGGCAAATTAATAAGGTTCATCCGCATCGCAATTGTTTTGATTGCGATTGCCACAAACAATTTAAACCAGATACCGATTATTATTGCTACCGAGCAACCTGCTTTGAAACAAGTCGTTTACTTGCCGAAAAACTAGGTATTTCAAAAGAAAAATATACTGTTTCTTTCCAATCGCGACTCGATAAAAACTGGTTAGAACCCTTTTCAGATAAAATAGTGGAAGAAAAAGCAAAAAATGGTGCCAAAAAACTTCTTGTTTTTAGTCCTGCATTTGTAGCAGATTGCTTGGAAACTACCGTTGAAATAGGAATTGAATATCGTGAAATATTTACCAAAAATGGAGGTGATAAATTGGTTTTGGTCGAAAGCTTAAACGATCACCCCAAATGGATTGCCACGCTAAAAGATTTGGTTCTTAACCGTTAATCATTTCTAGCGTAAAAAAATCCTGAAAAAGATTTTTTTGCGCTATCCTGTAAATTTTTAAAAAGCAAACTCCAAAAAAAACATTGCAGGCTTGCAATCGCGAAAATCTTCCGAAAGATAAAGGGTTTGGGCTACTTCGTTATCGCAACGTACCTCTAAAGTAATTTTACAGCAATTTCGATTCTTAGCTATTTGTTTGACCGATTGCATTAAAAACCGGCCTACACCTTTTCCTCTTTCATCTGGCATCACAATAAAATCATGGATATTTAGCAAAGAACGCATTTTAAAGGTCGAAAAATTCACAAAACAATTGGCCAAAGCGATGCAACGCTCTTGATTTTTCACCAGTACACCCACATAATTCGTCTGATTTTTCAGACCTTCCACTAAAGCTGGAAAACTCTTTAAAGAAATCGCCTTTGAACAACCCATAGGATCAAGCATATAAGCATTCATCAATTCAAATAAGGCTGCCCGATGTTCCTCATCGCAAAGATTCATTTCAACAAAGGAATAGGAATTTGAAATCATTGTTTTTGTATGTGAAAATATTCTACTCTCTTACAATTTTAAACTATAACTTAAATCGCCAGGTCTCAATCTCATATTTTTTCACTCTCGTTCCCAACATCCTTTCGGTGATATGAAGTAATTCTGCAGCTTTTGTTACATTGCCGGCTGTAGTTGTTAAAGCATCTCTAATCAATTGCTTCTCGAGTTGTTCTACCACCACCATCATTCCACCTTCAAACGAACTATTCGTTGAATCAGCAGTTTGCAGAGTTGGCGGCAGATCGTAACTATGAACTACATTGTCTTTCGCCATAATGCACGATCGCTCAATTACATTCTCTAATTCCCTGATATTTCCAGGCCACCGGTGAACCATTAACATGTTTAAAGCCGAAGTTGTAATTCTTTTAATTTGATAATTATTCTTCCGATTAAATTTATCAATAAAATGATCCACCAAAATAGGAATATCATCCCTTCTATGTCGCAATGGAGGAATAAATATTGGAAAAACATTAATACGATAATAAAAGTCCTCTCTAAATTCTCCTTTTTCGATTAATTCCTCAAGATTTCGATTGGTGGCAGCTATTATCCGTACATTCACTTTAATGGTTTTACTTCCTCCAACTCTCTCAAATTCTCGCTCCTGTAAAACTCTCAATAACTTCACTTGCGTGGATAAAGGTAGGTCGCCAATTTCATCCAGAAAAACAGTTCCTCCATTGGCCAATTCAAATCTTCCTTTTCGCATCTGATCAGCTCCCGTATAAGCTCCCTTTTCGTGACCAAAAAGTTCATTCTCAATTAAGTTCTCAGGCAAAGCCGAACAATTTACTTTAATAAGATTATTTGATTTCTGCTTGCTCTTATTGTGAATTTCTTCCGCAAAAAGTTCTTTCCCAATTCCACTTTCTCCCCGCAAAAGAACCGTACTATTGGTTTGCGCCACTCGATTTACCAGAGCATACAGATCGCACATTTTGCCTGAATTTCCAATAATATTTTGTGGTTTTTGGCTTTCTAGCTGACTTTGTAAATCCCTATTTTGTTCCCTCAAAGCCTCTAACTCCTCAAGCTTTCCTTGTTTATAACGAGCAGATTTAGCAATCATAGAACCAACAATGCTTAGAAGTTGAATATCTTCATTTACCGTGATATTAGAATTATAAACCCTCACCACACTTAAGGCGCCTGTAATTACATTATCAAGTAAAAGAGGTACACAAATAAAAGTTAACTCCTTCCCATCTTTGGTAAGCTCTGTTTTAATCTTATTTATAAATAACTTTGATTTCGATATCTCAGAAATAACTATCGGTTTAGATAGCTCAATTACCTTTCCTATAATACCCTCCCCTAAATCATATTTACCTCTTGCCTGTTGCGAAGGACTCAAACCATAAGCCGCTTCAATCATTATTCGGCTAGTTTGTCGGTTAAAAATGGTAATAAAACTTCTTTCTGCATTAAGATGCTTGACTAGAGACGATAATATTGGGGATAGATCCTTTTTTAGTTCGTTACTATCTAAAAGTCGCTGACTGATTTCAAAGAGAAGAGACATCTCTTTAAAACCATAACATTCGTTGCCAGCTTTTTTGCAAGTTAAACTCATAATCAAAATTTTAGGGAGGGTGTGACACAAAACTACAAAAAAGAAACACTACCCCAATTATTATACTGTACAATTCGATTATTTATAATTATTTTAAAGTTCACCCCCCACAAGAGTAACAATAAGGCTTTATTTTTACTCTTATTGTTTTAACACCCCTCTTTTACTACTAAGAGAATCATTAGTTTTTGAACTAATTTCCAAATCGCTTAAATACATTTTTGTAAGAATAATATTCATAAATAAAAGTCAATTCCCTATCAATAGACGACTTCAAAGCAAGATTCAAATATGTTCTCAAAAAGAGCTTTTCTTACATATATGTAATATTTATACAGTCCTACACCAAATAGATAATCCAAATTATAAAAACACAACACACTCTATACTAGAACTTTGAGAAGTTATTGTTTACAAAAAAAAGATTCCTTTGTTTTCGAATGGTACGCTTTGTGGTTAGAGCCTGACAACTATTAACCTCAAAAATAAAAGACATGAGAAAAATTGCCATTTACGGAAAAGGTGGAATTGGAAAATCTACAACAACTCAAAACACAGTAGCAGGTCTTGTGGAAGCAGGAAAAAACATTATGGTAGTAGGCTGTGATCCAAAAGCAGATTCTACACGATTATTACTAGGTGGACTGGCTCAAAAAACAGTTTTAGATACTCTTAGAGAGGAAGGTGAAGATGTAGATTTGGAAGACATTGTTCGTCCGGGTTACGGAGGAGTAAGATGTGTTGAATCAGGAGGACCAGAACCAGGAGTAGGATGCGCAGGTCGTGGAATTATTACTTCCATTAACATGCTAGAACAATTGGGTGCTTGGGATGAGAAGTTTGCGATAGACTACACATTTTATGATGTACTTGGTGATGTTGTTTGTGGTGGTTTCGCCATGCCTATCCGAGAGGGAAAAGCAGAAGAAATATACATTGTTGTCTCTGGAGAAATGATGGCCATGTATGCAGCTAACAATATCTGTAAAGGAATTCAAAAATACGCTCAATCAGGAGCTGTTCGTTTGGGAGGATTAATTTGCAACTCTCGTAAGGTAGATCACGAAAGTGAGATGATCGAAGAATTGGCTCGTAAACTGGGAACACAAATGATTCACTTCGTTCCTCGTGATAATGTTGTTCAACGAGCTGAAATTCATAGAAAAACAGTAATTGAATACGAGCCAGAACACCAACAAGCTGATGAATATCGTCACCTTTCCAGTGCCATCGATAAAAATGAAATGTTTGTAATTCCTACCCCTCTTGAAATTGAAGAATTGGAAAAATTACTTATCGACTTTGGTATCGACGCCTAATTCAGTCAGACAAGATTAATAAAACCCATAATCTAAAACTTTCTAAAACAATACAGACTATGTTAATGATAAAAGCTATAATCCGCCCTGAGAAATCCCATAAAGTTCTAAAAGCGCTTTTCGAGGCTGGATACATTGCAGTCACTAAAATGCCAGTTGTTGGTAGAGGTAAGCAGCGAGGAATCAAAATTGGTGATGTTACTTATGATGAACTACCTAAAGAACTGCTAATGATGGTAATTAAAGATGAAGACAAAGATTTTGCTATCAATACCATCTTGGATGCAGCAAAATCCACACCCAAAGGAGCTTTTGGTGATGGAAAAATATTTGTATCTCCAGTTGATGAAGCCTACACGATAAGTCGAGGTTCTAAAGAATTATAAACCTAAATACTCGAAGATATGAAGTGTGTAATGTCCATTATTAAGATAAATAAAATGAATAAAACCAAAAGAGCTTTGCGAGATGCCGGATTTTCTTCGATGACTGCAACAGGAAATGTCTTTGGACGTGGCAAAGGCCTTTGGGATGCTAAAGTTATAGAGGGAGCAAAAAATGATCACCCCGAAGCAATAGAGCTTCTAGGAAAAGAACCAAGACTTCGTCCCCAGCGCGTTCTTCAAGTGATTATTCCCGACCATAAAGTGTCTGAATGTATCGAAACCATAATTGAGGCCAATCAATCAAAAAAACCTGGTGATGGTAAAATTTTCGTTTTACCCGTGAGTGAAGCGATACGTGTTAGAACCGCAGAAAGTGGTGATTTAGTTCTGGATAATTAAACGAAAAACTATGGTAAAAAAATTAGATATAACACAAGGGCTGCCAGATCCATCGAAAGTAATGGATGAAATCATGGCAAAATACCCGACGAAAATTGCCAAAAAACGCCAAAAATCAGTGGTGATAAACGATCCTGTAGAAGCTCAGGAAATTCAGGCAAACGTAAGAACCATTCCAGGAATCATCACACAACGTGGTTGTACTTATGCTGGTTGCAAAGGTGTAGTTTTGGGACCAACCCGAGATATTATCAATCTGGTTCATGGTCCGATTGGCTGCAGCTTTTACGCTTGGCTTACCCGAAGAAACCAAACCAGACCTGCCGAAGGAGAAGATAACTTTATCCCCTACAGTTTTTCTACCGATATGCAAGATTCTAATATTGTTTTTGGTGGAGAAGCAAAACTAAAAGATGCCGTTCGCGAAGCATTCGAGATATTTAAACCCAAAGCAATTGGTATTTTCTCAACCTGTCCTGTTGGTTTAATTGGAGATGATGTACATGCCGTATCTCGCGATATGAAAGAAGAATTGGGAATTAACATTTTCGGTTTCAGTTGTGAAGGATATCGTGGAGTATCCCAATCGGCAGGACACCATATTGCCAACAACGCAGTATTCAAGAATGTAATTGGAAACAACAACAGAGATCGAATTGGCAAGTTTCAAATCAATCTTTTAGGCGAATACAATATTGGTGGTGATGCTTTTGAATTGGAACGACTGTTCGAAGAAGCAGGAATCACACTACTATCTACCTTCAGTGGAAACTCAACCGTTGAAAGTATGGAATATGCTCACATGGCCGATCTTAACCTCATTATGTGCCATCGATCCATCAACTATATTGCTGATATGATGGAAGAAAAATATGGGATTCCATGGGTAAAAGTCAGCTTTATTGGAGCCGAAGGCACCACCAAAGCCCTACGAAAAATTGCAGACTATTTCGCCGATGCCGAATTAAGTGCAAAAGTGGAAGAAATTATTGAACGAGAATTGAAAAAAGTGAAAGCAGTTTGTGAAACTGTGAAAGCTAAAACAGAAGGCAAATTGGCCATGATGTTCGTTGGAGGTTCAAGAGCTCACCACTATCAGGATTTATTCAAAGAAATTGGTGTTACCACCGTTTCGGCAGGTTATGAATTTGCTCACCGCGACGATTACGAAGGTAGAGAGGTTATTCCCAGCATTAAAATTGATGCCGATAGCAGAAATATTGAAGACCTGACTGTTGAAAAAGATCTTGAACGATACAGAGAAGATCTAGCAGCCAAAAAAGAACAGCTGATGAAAAACGGCTATAAATTCAGCAATTACGAAGGAATGATGCCTGATATGCAAAAGAATTCATTGGTAATTGACGACGTTAACCACTGGGAAACTGAAAAGCTTATTGAATATTACAAACCTGATCTTTTTTGCGCAGGGATAAAGGAAAAATATGTGGTGCAAAAAAGCGGAATTCCCTTAAAGCAATTACACAGCTACGACTATGGTGGCCCCTACGCTGGATACCAAGGAGCAATTAATTTTTACCTGGAAATGGAACGCATGCTCTGCACCCGAATTTGGAAAATGGTGAATGCACCTTGGAAATCAGAACCAGAAATTGTTGGAAGTTTTGCCATTAACGAATAAAGGAGGACGAATATGTTATTAAATCATACAACTAGTAAAGTAGTAGAAAGAAAAGCTTTGACCGTAAATCCGGCTAAAACTTGCCAGCCTATTGGTGCCATGTACGCATCACTAGGAGTTCACGGATGTTTGCCTCACAGTCATGGCTCACAGGGATGTTGTTCCTATCACAGAAGTACTCTAACCCGCCATTACAAAGAACCGGTAATGGCTGCAACAAGTTCTTTCACAGAAGGCTCGTCGGTATTTGGAGGGCAAGCAAACTTACTACAAGCAGTCACCAATATCTTCTCGGTATACGAACCCGATGTTATTGCGGTGCATTCCACTTGCTTATCAGAAACAATTGGCGACGATTTAGGCCAAATTGTAAGCAAAGCATTGGCCGATGGAAAAATCCCGGAAGGGAAACATGTTATACAAGCCTCAACTCCTAGTTATGTGGGAAGTCACGTTACAGGTTTTGCAAACATGCTCGAAGCCTTTGTAAAATATTTCGCTCAAAAAACCGATCAGCTTAAAAATCAAATTAATATTCTTTCAGGTTGGGTTGAACCTTCTGACATGAGAGAATTAAAACGGATTTTGAAATTGATGAAGATAAAGAATGTTTTACTTCCGGATACTTCCGATGTTTTAGATACTCCCATGACTGGAAAATTTGAAATGTATCCAAAAGGAGGAACAACGGTTCCCGAAATAGTAAGCATGGGTGATAGTCTACACTCCATAGGCTTAGGCGAATGGGCTACTGAAAAAGCAGCCATTAACCTCGATAATAAATGCAAAGTAAAATTTACCATTGAAGATTTACCAATTGGTCTGCAAGCTACCGATCGTTTTATTCATACGCTCTCGAAAATAGGTTCCGTATCGGTCCCCGTAAGCATAAACGATGAACGTGGTCGCCTGGTAGATGTAATTACCGATATGCACCAATATTTTTATGGCAAACGAGTAGCCTTATGGGGCGATCCCGACCAATTGATTCCATTGGCTGAATTCTTAATCGATCTGGACATGAAACCTGTTTATATTGTTTCTGGAACTCCAGGGAAAAATTTCAATAAACGAATGGAAAAAATTCTAGAAAGTGTACCCGAAGCCAAATATAAAAATGGCGCTAATGCGGATATGCTATTGATGCACCAATGGATCAAAGAAAATCCAGTAGATCTGCTTATTGGAAACACCTATGGAAAATACATTTCGAGAGATGAAAATATTCCATTTGTAAGAATGGGGTTCCCTATAGTTGATCGTATTGGACACAGCTATTTCTCGACACTTGGATATGTAGGTGGATTGCGAATTCTGGAAAAAATTCTTTCGGTACTTATGGACAAAAAGGATGCAACTTGTCCTGAAGAATCATTCGAACTAGTGATGTAGTGATGCGATGAAATGAGGGAGGCAACTAACTATCTTACAAATCATACCCTTTTCTCAAAGTTAGTATATCCATCTCCCGCCTCCTTCATTTTTATATCATACTTCTACAATTGAGCCAAAAGGTGAAAAAACTTCTTCACTCCAATATAAACTTGTGCTAAGCACATAAATAATCAATGCCGATGGAGAAAATAATCAAAGAAAGATCGACTCAAGTACACACCATAGGAACATCTAATCACGACTTAGATTGCGAAAAGAGCAGTTTAGCCGGTAGCGTAAGTCAACGCGCTTGTGTATTTTGCGGCTCTCGGGTAGTGCTTTATCCCATTGCCGATGCTCTGCATTTAATTCATGGTCCCATAGGTTGCGCTGCATACACTTGGGATATCCGTGGCGCCTTATCCTCTGGTCCGCAATTGCATCGCCTTAGCTTTTCAACCGATTTACGCGAAAGAGACGTAGTTTTTGGCGGAGAAGGAAAACTTCATACTGCACTTACAGAACTCATTGAAGCCTATCGACCCAAAGCAGCCTTTGTTTATTCCACTTGTATAGTTGGCGTAATTGGCGACGACGTAGAAGCTATCTGTAGAAAAGTATCAGCAGAACAAAACATTGATGTAATACCCGTAATGGCCGAAGGATTTAAAGGCACTAAAAAAGATGGTTACAAAGCTGCCTGCGATGCCTTATCTAAACTAGTTGGTACCGATAATGAATATCAGGCTCCCCCTTTTAGTATTAATATTTTGGGAGATTTTAATCTTGCTGGAGAACTTTGGATGTTAAAGGAATATTACGAAAAAATTGGTGTCAACATTATTACTTGCCTTACTGGCGATGGAAGAATTGATGAAATTCGTCGTGCTCACAAAGCTTCCTTAAATGTCGTTCAATGCTCTGGTTCCATGATGCATTTGGCCAAAGAAATGAAAGAAAAATATGGTATTCCCTTTAAAAAAGTATCCTATTTCGGAATTGAAGACATGGCCGATGCCCTGTACGAAGTAGCTGGTTTCTTTAAAAATAAAAAAATGCTTCAACAAGCCAAAGAATTGGTTGCCGACGAAATTAAAACCTTACTTCCGGCCCTGTCGCCTTTCAAAGAAAAATTGCAAGGAAAAAAAGCAGCGATATATGTAGGTGGAGCATTCAAAGCCATAAGTTTAGTAAAAGCACTTCGGTTAATAGGCATGGAAACCGCAATAGTAGGATCTCAAACAGGAAACAAAGACGATTACAATCTGCTTGAAAAATTGTGTGACAAGGGTACTATTCTTGTTGACGACTCCAATCCAAATGAATTATCAGAGTTTGTGAAAGAAAAAGGAGTTGACCTTTTTATTGGTGGCGTTAAGGAACGCCCCATTGCCTACAAATTAGGAATTGGTTTCTGCGATCATAACCACGAAAGAAAAGAGGCTCTTGCTGGATTCGAAGGCATGTTAAATTTTGCTAACGAGGTGTACGCATCAGTAACTAGTCCCGTTTGGAAATTTTTTAAAGCCTAATACCTATGGAAAAAATCCCTACATTATCCTATATCAAACCATTCGTTTCAACTCGAAATGCGTGCAAACTGTGCTCTCCTCTAGGTGCCTGCATTGCCATAAAAGGCATCGAAGGCTGCGTTCCTGTAATTCATGGCTCCCAAGGCTGTGCCACTTACATTCGCCGCTACATGATCAGTCATTACAAAGAACCTGTTGATATTGCCTCATCAAATTTCAGCGAAGAAACAACAATTTTTGGTGGACAAGCCAATTTAAAAATGGCACTTACCAATGTTAGCAATCAATATCAGCCTATGGCAATTGGCGTAGCCACAACTTGCCTGAGTGAAACCATTGGAGAAGATGTTGCTTCCCAATTAAGCAACATTCGAAATGAGAGTACAAATTCTGTTTTACCTGATTTGTTTACCGTTTCAACACCAAGCTATCAGGGAACACACATGGATGGTTTTCATGCCACCATTTTGGAAGTGGTGAAAAACTTTGCTGTAAAATTACCTTCGGCAGACAAAATCAATTTCTTTCCAGGATTCATTTCCCCTGCCGACATTCGCCACCTAAAAGAAATACTTTCCGACTTTGATGTCAACTCTACCATTTTGCCCGATTACTCGGATACCCTGGACAATCCTATTTGGGATCAGTACTATCGTGTTCCCAAAGGTGGCACATCAATTTCCGAACTCAAAAAAATGGGCGAAGCCTATGCCTCTGTCGAATTAGGCCTTTTTACTGCGGTAAAACAAGGCGGACAAAATGGAAGGAAAGAGATTAGTGGAGCCTCTTATTTAGAAAATGAGTTCGGCATTAAAAACCACCAATGTATTGCACCCATTGGCATGAACAGCTCAGATACTTTTTTTGATATTCTTAGTAAAGTCAGCGGAAAGGATATTCCTTTAAAATATAAAATGCAACGCGGTCGCTTACTGGACTCTTACGCCGATGGACACAAATACATCTTTGGAAAAAAAGCTGTGGTTTATGGTGAAGAAGACCTGGTTCTGAGCCTGTGTTCTTTCCTCGACGAAATAGGAATAGAAGTTGTGTTGGCTGCATCGGGAGCAAATAGCGGCAAACTTAGAAAACAAATTAGTAAACATTGTCCCGAACACGGAGAAAACATACAGGTAATGAGCGATTCTGATTTTGAGCAAATCAACGAAGCCTGCAACAGTCTTTCACCCGACTTTCTCATCGGAAATAGCAAGGGCAATTACATTGCCAATAATTTTAACATTCCACTAATAAGAGTTGGCTTTCCTATTCATGATAGAATTGGCGGACAAAGAATTAGTCTTTTAGGATACAAAGGTACTCAGGATTTGTTTGATAAAGTGGTAAACGCCATGATTGAGTACAAACAAAACAATTCACCTATTGGATACAAGTACATGTAAAAAATTAACATCACCACTATCAATAAAATTAAAGTTCACAAATCTCACATAAAAGTCGCATCATGAAAGATTTATCAACTCATCCTTGTTTCAACAAAGACGCACATCATAAATATGCAAGAGTACATTTACCCGTAGCACCAACATGCAATGTAAAATGCAATTACTGCAATCGAAAATTCGATTGTGTAAACGAAAGCAGACCAGGAGTTACTAGTAGTGTTTTATCACCAGACCAAGCGTTAAACTATCTGATTAAATTGGTGAAAATTATGCCCGAACTTAAGGTCATTGGAATCGCTGGTCCGGGAGATCCATTTGCCAATCCTACCCAAACTATGAAAACTCTTCATTTGGTTAGGGATCATTTCCCCGATATGCTTCTCTGCTTATCCTCAAATGGTTTAAATATTGGTCCCTATATCGATGAACTAAAAGAGCTAGATGTTTCACACGTAACCATCACATTAAACAGCTTTCGCACCGAAACCTTAGCAAAGATATACAGCTGGATACGACATGATAAAAGAGGTTATTTTGGCGAACAAGCTGGCAAACTGCTATTGGAAAAACAATTGGAAGCAATCGACAGACTTAAAGAAGCAGGCATTACAGTAAAAGTTAATACCATTGTTATGCCTGGAATCAACGACCATGAAATTCCAGAAATAGCCAAAAAAATAGCCAAAAAAGGAGTCGATTTAATGAATACAATTCCTCTGTTTCCAGTAAAAGACACAGCCATGGAAAACATGGAAGAACCTTCTCCTGAATTTATGAAAGCCTTGCGGAAAAAAGTAGAAGTTTTTCTGCCTCCCATGTCGCATTGTGCACGATGCAGAGCCGATGCTGCAGGTTTACTAGGAAAAGATTCGGCCGAAGCAGCACAATTACTTTCCGAAACCGCTCTTTTAAATGTGGAAAAAGGTGAAGAAAGACCTTGCGTAGCGGTAACCTCCATGGAAGGCATATTGGTAAATCAGCACTTGGGTGAAGCAGACCGAATTCATGTTTTTCGCGAAACACCAAAAGGCTACAAACTTGTGAATGTTAGAGCTACTCCAAGTACAGGCTTAGGAGATTCACGATGGGAGAAACTTTGCGAAAGCCTGGCCGATTGCCGTGCCATTCTAGTAGGAGGAATTGGTAAAAAGCCGGCTGGCATACTCGGCCGAAGTGGAATAAAAATCATAGAAATGAGTGGACTCATCGATCAAGGACTCGACTCGGTGTACAAAGGAACAGAGTTGCGCTCAATTTGCAAAAGCGATATGACCAAATGCGGTGAAGGATGCACAGGGGCAGCTAACGGATGTGGTTGATTTACAGACTTAAAATCCAAACAGAAATTTTTAAAACCTAAAATCATCATCAATTATGAAAAAACCTGATTTTCACATTTTAGTATGCAATTCATTCCGAATTGCTGGAGAAGCACAAGGATACTGCAATAAAAATGGATCGGTAGATTTAATTCAGTATGTAATGGAAGAATGTGCCGACAGAGGAATAGATGCCACGGTCTCAACTACCGGCTGCTTAAACGTTTGCTCGCAAGGCCCGGTAATGGTAATCCACCCAAACAACCTTTGGTATGGTGGTGTAACAACCGATAGAATAGATGAAATTCTAGATGCTCTAGAAGAAGGAGAAGCCGTTACTGAATACTTAATTGCTGAGTAAACTTTCATACCAACTCAAAAACCAAAACTTATGCACATCATCGATACTACTCTTCGCGATGGCGAACAGGCACCCGGAGTTATTTTTTCATTGAAAGAAAAGCTACACATAGCCGCATTATTGGATGAAGCTGGCGTAAAAGAATTGGAAATAGGAACACCAGCAATTTCTTTGGCGGATGAAAATGATATTAGAACCATAAATAATCAAGGATTTCGTTTCAATGCCACCTGTTGGGCACGAGCTTGTATTAGTGATTTGCAAGCCGCTGCCCGAACGGGTGTTTCTCGAATCAACATTTCCTTCCCTGTTTCAGCTATTCATCTAACTGCTCTCGGAAAAAATCGTGATTGGATGCTCACTTCCCTTTCAACCATAGTGAAGCAAGCACAAAATATGTTTGCTTTTATTTCGGTGGGTGCACAAGATGCTTCGCGCTGCCAGGCCAACTTACTTGATGAATTTGTTTTCGCAGCCCATAATCTTAAGGTAAATCGCATACGCTTAGCCGATACGGTAGGAATCATGAATCCAAAATCGGTACAAAACCTGTTTGAACGATACCAAAACTGCCTATACGGAACAGAACTTGAATTTCATGCTCATAACGATCTAGGAATGGCCACCGCCAATACCATTTCCGCTTTACAAGCTGGTGCAAATGCAGTTTCGCTTACAGTGAATGGATTGGGTGAACGAGCTGGCAATGCAGCTCTAGAAGAAGTTGTAGCCGCCATGGCCTTTTCCCTTTCCGAAACAAGCGAAATCAATCTAGAAGCCTGCATTAGACTTTGTGAATTTGTTGAAAAAGCCTCGGGTCGTAAAAGTTCAGCATCAAAACCAATATCAGGTAAAAAGGTATACAGTCACGAATCAGGAATTCACTGCAACAGCTTACTAAAAGATTCGATGACTTACCATGCGTTCGATCCAAATTTAATTGGACAGAAAAGCCAATTTGTCATTGGCAAACACTCTGGTTTAGCGGTGGTGAAGAATGCACTTAAAGGGATGGATATTTATCTTAACGATGAACAAAGCAAACAGTTAATAGAAGCTGTTAAAGAACGTTCTATTCGAAAAAAATCAGAATTAAATAGTAAGGAACTACAACAATTATATCTCAATTTAATCGATTGCGAATCCAATTAAAATCGCCACAAAAAAAATTAAAGACAATAATACAAGACAACTGAGCTATAAATTGTGGTAGATTAGGTTGCTGCCAGGCTTCTAGTAAAATAGGAGTTTGGCAGTTTTTCATGATTCAGATCTACTCCTTCTATGCTTTAAACCGCTCATCAGATGTAAGGGTTCGATATTTCTCATCCCATTTTCGATCTAGCCATCCAGATTTGGCATTCTCACGGTTATCAAATTGTGTAAAAAAAGGTTTGATATCCAACAAAGGAGTGCCATCTAGAATATCCGCATCTTCAATATAAATAAGATTTCCCTCGATGCCAATTAGTTTAACTGTTGACAAACCAATAGCATTAGGTCTACGCGGCGAACGTGTCGCAAAAACACCATGTTCTTCATTATCCATAAATGGAACTACTCTAAGCTGATAATCACGAACTTTGTGCAGATGATAAATTAAGCTTATATGAGAAAACTCTTCCAAATCTTTCAGACCGTCGACATAGGACGCATCTAGCTCAATGTAAGCTTTTTTACCTATGGCTCCCATGGGTTGAATAGGCATATTTTCGATAGTTTGGTAGGAAGTACGAATAATTCCTATGGATTCTAACTTTATTTCCGACATCAAAAAAAAATTTTAAAATGATCACTAAAAATAACAATTAGTAAGCAAAGAACTCCATACTATATCCAACAAAAACAACAAAACCTTATTTGCATGATTACTTCATACAAATAAGGTTTTGTGAAACTCAATATACGAAAGAAATGATTTCGATGAAGTAACAAACAGAACATTCTGCTCTATTCAAACTCACCACTATTCACATCCATTTCGGAAATTGGTTTTAAATGTTCTGGAATTTCTTCATTATCATTCTCACTAAAAAATGGGAATACATCCATTAGTGGACTAGCAGAAATAGCAGGAATTTCGTAAGGAACGATCATATCACTTAAACACTCCTCTAAAAACTCATAAGCTTGTTTCACATTAGTAGCCTCAGTAAGCATATATTGGGTTGCTTTTTTCTCTTTTCCTGAAGCCTCATCTACATCAACGAAGGTCACTTTTGCTTTAAACCATCGGTCCCCATTCTCGTTGGGATATAATTCTGTAACATTTGATTTACTGATGTTAGTTACATTAAACTCACCACTTATCATTTGCTCCAACTCCTTATGAATTCTCGCCTCAGCCTCTGTAAAAGAAACAGCATCCACTAAATACGATTCCGACGCTTTTCTTTCTTTTCCTGAAACTTCATCAATTTTCACATACTTTACTTTGCACTCAAACCAATTATTTGTCATGATATAGATGTTTACTATTTTAAAAGGAGAACAAAGATAAAATATCCTATGGCATAATTTTAAAATTACAAGAAAATAAAAAGGGAATAACCATTAAGTTATTCCCTTTTAGTAGCGAGAGGCGGGCTTGAACCGCCGACCTCGTGATTATGAATCACGCGCTCTAACCAGCTGAGCTACCTCGCCATTTTTGCTTGATTGCGGTGCAAATATAAACGCAATTTCGTTCTAAAAAAAATGTTTTTATTGAAAAACCAATCCTTACAAAACATTCAAACTGCAAACTCTCTCAAAAACAGAAATATTGCCTCAAAAAAATGTCTTGTTTTTTTCTGAAAAAATTTACTTCAGCAACCAAAAGTGGTATAATATTGCCTAATTTAAAAGCTCAAAAGGAGATTTACCATTCCCTTTCATCCAAATTTTCTCTTTCAAAAATTTCAATTCTATTCTAAAACAGAGAAGGGAATAACTATAAAGTCATTCCCTTTTTCTGTAGCGAGAGGCGGGCTTGAACCGCCGACCTCGTGATTATGAATCACGCGCTCTAACCAGCTGAGCTACCTCGCCGTTTTTTAATGCGGTGCAAATATAGAATCCTTTTTCGTTAAAAAAAAACACTTCCCTACTTTTTTCAGTAAAGGATACATTTAGTAGTTCATTTTATCTCTGAAATTTTCCTTATATTAATCGTGAAGGAATATTCATATCGCCACATACTAAACAATATTAAAATTTGGTATATTTCAATTCCATTTTTTTTTATTCCACATTCTATAAGTATCTTGCGAAATATTTCGAAAATATCTTATTTATTTTATGTTTTTAGTTAAAAATCATCAACTTTTCAGCTTCTAAGCATGAATATATGGTTCAATTAAAAAAATATTTAGCCATTTTTAACTAATTATTTTACTAAATCAAAACCTGTCCAATGAAACAATTTGAACTCGAATATGTACTTCACGCATCACAAAAAGTTATTTACGATAGATTAAGCAGTGCAAGTGGCCTATCAGAATGGTTTGCTGATGATGTGAATCAAAAAGGAAAAATATTTACTTTCATGTGGGAGGGCTCAGAACAAAAAGCAGAATTACTTAACAAAAGAGACAACCGACTTGTTCGCTTTCACTGGCTTGACAGTGAAGATGAAGAAAGTTTTTTTGAATTCAAGATCGAAATTGATGCCCTAACAAATGACCTTTCCTTAATCGTTACCGATTTTGCCGAAGAGGATGAAATTGATGAGAGTATTGAATTATGGGACTCACAAATTTCAGAATTAAAACAAGTTTTAGGAATTTAATTTTTTAACACCACACAATTACAAAACCTAATTAAAATACCCTATTTTTGTATGCTTCAAGACCAGTTTATTCAACTTATTGGTCTTGTTTTGCATGGAACAAATCGTAAAGATTCAGGCTCTACGATTTACGAATCTATTCAAACGAATTATAGATTCCATTGATCAACTCAAATAGCAAGGAATGAAAAGATTACATTCATTTATTTTAAAAAGTTTTTTAGGACCATTAGCATTTACTTTTTTTATCTGCATGTTTGTTTTGCTGATGCAGTTTCTATGGAAATACATTGATGAATTTGTAGGGAAAGGTTTGGAATGGACAATTATCGCAGAATTTCTTTTTTATGTTTCTGCAACTTTAGTACCCATGGCATTGCCTTTAGCCATCTTATTAGCATCCATCATGACCTTTGGAAATATGGGCGAAAATTATGAGCTAATAGCCATGAAAGCCGCAGGAATATCTCTACAAAGAATTATGAAGCCTTTAATCATTCTTATCATCTTCATTAGTCTGGGAGCTTTCTATTTTTCAAACAATATAATGCCAGTTGCATCACTAAAAACCAGCACTTTACTTTACGATATCAAAAAACAAAATCCTGAATTAATTCTGAAAGAGGGAATTTTTACCAATGATTTGCCAAAATTTAGCGTTAAAGTGGGCAAAATTGATAAAAACACTGGAATGATGCACGATCTCTTGATCTACGATCATCGTGAGAATTTAGGCAATACCGACGTAACAGTCGCAGATTCTGGAACCATGGTGACTTCGGATGATAAGCTAACCATGAACCTGACTCTTTACAGCGGGAATATTTATCAAGAAGTAAAACAAAAACGCAGAGATAAAAATCATCCTTCGCGAAGAATCAAATTTAATGTATTCAGACAAAATATTGATTTACCAGGAAATGATCTAAAACGAACCAACGAAGACAAATTCAAAAATAGCTATAGAATGCTAAATTTGAGTCAATTAAACAATCAAGAAGATTCTCTTACCCTTATTTTAGATAAGTCGAAGGATAACTTCACCAGAAGTTTACTAGCCAAGCATTACTTCCAAAAAGAATCAAAAAGCATTCGTAATGATTCTATTAAATCGCAATTAGTAAAGGAACAAACGCTTAATGCCGATTCTTTGTTCGCCAATTTTTCATCAACAGATAAATTAACAAGCATAAGTTACGCGTTAGATAAAGGCAGAAAAGCCCGTGAAAACATTTCCAGAAAAGAAGGTGAGTACTCTGCACAAATAAAATGGATTCGTAAATTTACCAACGAATGGCATCGTAAATTTACCTTGCCATTTGCCTGCTTCATTTTCTTCTTTATTGGAGCTCCTTTGGGAGCAATAATCCGTAAAGGAGGATTAGGCATGCCAGTTATTGTTTCCATTCTATTTTTTATTATCTATTATATTATTTCTATGACTGCTGAACGGTTCTCAAAAGAACTAGTACTTGCTCCTGTTTGGGGCATGTGGCTTTCCTCTCTAATCGTTCTTCCTTTAGGAATCGTACTAACTTATAAAGCAACAACCGACTCCTCCGTTTTTAATATTGAAAACTATGTCGAGTTCTTAAAAAAAATTAACCCTTTAAAACTTTTCAAGAAGAAAAATGCCTAAACTATTACTGATATTTGGAATTCTATTTCTAAGCTCCTGCAACGCAAGCAAACCTATTACAGATAAAAATGTAAGTGATTTTATCGACCTATGGCACCAAGCTGCAAGCAATGCCGAATTGGATACTTTTTTTGATATGATGAGCGAAAGTTCAATTTACATTGGTACTGATGCTAGTGAACGGTGGTCAAAAAAAGAGTTTTACGAATACTGTGAACCACGATTCACAGAAAATAAAACTTGGCATTTTAAACCGTACAACAGACAAATATATCTCTCAAAAGACCAGGAAACCATTTGGTTTGACGAATTATTGAATACCCGAATGGGAATCTGTCGCGGATCGGGAGTTGTAGAGAATATAAATGGAGAACTTAAAATTTCTCATTATCACCTTTCTGTCACCATAAAAAATGAAAAAATGAACGAATTTTTACAAATCAACCAAAAATAAAATGTTTGACGATTTAAAGCCAGATATTGACTATTATATGAGCCCTGATGGATATCGAATACTCACCAAAAAGTATTTGAGTGAAAGAGGATATTGCTGTGGAAATGGATGCAAACACTGCCCCTATTTTCCAAAACATCAAAAAGGAAATACAACATTAAAAGAGTAAGCAAAAATGAATAATTTTCGAATCGTTTATATGGGGACACCCGATTTTGCAGTAGCTCCTCTCGAAGCTTTGCTGAATGCAGGCTGCAATGTAGTTGGAGTTATTACCAATCCCGATAAACCAGCGGGTCGTGGTCAAAAAATACAGGAATCGGCAGTCAAAAAATTTGCCCTGAAAAAAGGCTTACCTATTTTGCAACCAGAAAAATTCCGCAACGAAGAATTTCTTTCCCAACTAAAAGAACTTCATGCCGACCTTCAGGTAGTAGTTGCTTTTAAAATGCTTCCCGAAGTTGTTTGGAGCATGCCCAAATACGGAACCTTAAATCTACATGCTTCTCTTCTTCCTCAATATCGGGGAGCAGCCCCAATCAACTGGGCAATTATCAATGGAGACAAAGAAACTGGAGTTTCTACTTTCCTTCTGCAACACGAAATTGATACAGGCAATATCCTTTTTCAAGAAAAATGTAGCATCGAAGAATCAGATAATGTAGAAGTGATTCATGACAAATTAATGAACATTGGTTCAGAATTGATTGTGAAAACAGTTCGTGCTATCGAGGCTGGTGAATACTCTCAAATCCCTCAGGATAGTCTATCTGACAATCTGATGAATTTAAAATCGGCACCCAAAATTTTCAAAGACGATTGCAAAATCGACTGGAATCAAGATTTAAATTCAATTCATAATCTAATTCGCGGACTAAGCCCTTACCCAGCTTCCTGGACAGAATTAATTCCCAACATAGAAGGTAAAAACATTGGTCTCAAAATTTTTGAGAGCGAAATGGATAAAACTCCACATTCGGAAAAAACGGGAACCATCCTTACCGATGGCAAAACCAATTTAAAGGTTGCTGTGCATGGAGGATTTATTCTCATTAAAACATTGCAACAAGCTGGCAAAAAACGGATGAAAATAGAAGACTTCCTCAGAGGTTTTCAACAAATCAGAAACTATCATTTATAATTTATAAGGAAGCTGATCAAAGCTTCCTTTTTTTTTATTTACCAAAAAAAAAGAAACACCCACCAATTATTCTTTTATTTTCGAAAACCTTTTCGTAAATTCTATGTCAGCTTACAGATTGCGTAAAGTCAGTGTTTTACGATTTCACACAAGCAACTTTCATAATTACTATCCTCTCACCTCTTCGCATCTGAGATTATTTTTCTGAGAATCGGCAGGAATATACCTATTCAGCAGGATTGCTCTACTATTTTACTCTTCTAATTTTTTCTTTATGCTAACGCGGATTTTTGATTTACTTGAAAATTACAAGAAAAATTTCCCAGACAAAATTGATGCTTTTGCAAAAAAAGAGAATGGCAATTGGGTCAAATTTTCTACTGAGCAATATGTAAGATTTTCGAATCTTATAAGTTATGCTTTACTAAAAAATGAATTCAAAAAAGGCGATTGTGTAATTAGTATTTCCAACAACCGTCCGGAATGGAATTTTGTGGATATGGGATTGTCACAAATCGGACTTGTACATGTTCCCTTGTACCCAACAATTAGTGCAAAAAGTTACGATTACATTATTCAGCATTGCGAACCCAAAGCCATTTTCATCTCAGATCATAACTTATTTGAAAAAATTGCTCCTCTTTTAAACAGTCATCCATCTATAAGAGTAGTCTATTCCTTCGAAAAAATAAAAGATGTCACCCACTGGACTAACCTACTGGAAATAGGTGAAGAAGCAGAAGTGCACTTTGCTGGCAAACTGCAAACCATAAAAGACAACATTAAACCCAACGATTTGGCTACCATCATTTACACGTCTGGTACTACAGGAAATCCAAAAGGAGTGATGCTTTCTCATAACAATTTCATGAGTAACGTATTGGCTTCAGCAGCTCGTCTAATCTTGAACTCATCGCACAAAACCCTCAGTTTTCTGCCCATTAACCACGTGTATGAGCGCATGGTTAACTATCAATACCAATACAAAGGAATTAGTATTTACTATGCCGAAAGCATGGATACCATTGGTGATAATTTAAGAGAACTAAAACCTCATGGCTTTGCTACTGTCCCTCGCCTGCTCGAAAAAATCTACGATAAAATCATGGCAAAGGGAAAAAGCTTGCCTTTCCTAAAGAAACACCTGTTTTTATGGGCTGTAAATTTGGGTCAGAGGTATGAATTGAACGAGGCAAATGGCAAATGGTATGAATTCAAATTAAAAATTGCACGCAAATTAGTTTTCAGCAAATGGCAAGAGGCTTTAGGCGGCAACATTCAGTTTATGTGTTCAGGTGGAGCAGCTCTACAAATTCGTTTGGAACGACTTTTTTGGGCTGCAGGAATTCCTGTTCAGGAAGGTTATGGACTAACAGAAACATCACCCATTATTGCCGCAAATCAAAATGCTTATCCCGATGTGAAATTTGGAACTGTTGGTCCAGTATTGGAAGGTGTTGAGGTAAAGCTGGCCGATGATGGTGAAATTTTAGCCCGAGGACCTAACATCATGTTAGGCTATTATAAAAATCCAGAACTAACCCAGCAAGTAATTGACGACGAAGGATGGTTTCATACTGGAGATATCGGATGTTGGGAAGATGAAAGATTTCTGAAAATTACAGATCGTAAAAAAGAGATTTTTAAAACATCCGGAGGTATTTATATCGCTCCTCAAGTACTTGAAAACAAATTAAAAGAATCTCCCTTCATCGATCAAAGTATCGTTATAGGTGAACACCAAAAATTTCCTTCTGTGATCATTTCACCAGATTTTGTTTTCTTAAAAGAATACTGTAAGCGAAAAAGGATTCCTTTTGGAGATCTAAAAGATGTCATATTCAATCAGAAAATTCAGGTTCGAATATGGAAAGAAATTCAGAAAATGAATGAAAATCTCGATCGTCCGAAAAAAATTAAAAGTTTCAGATTGGTTACTGATGTCTGGACACCCGAAACAGGAGAACTATCCCCAACTCTAAAATTGAAACGCAAAGTTTTAAAAAATAAGTACCAGCTATTAGTTGATGAAATTTATTCCTGACACACACTAAAAACAGCACACATGAGTCGTAAAATTAAAAAAATTGTCGTTTTGGGAGCCGGAGTAATGGGAGCTCAAATAGCTTGTCATTTTGCCAATATTGGTACCGAAGTTCTTTTACTGGATATGCCTCCAAAAGAATTAAATTCGGAAGAAAAAAAAGCCGGACTGTCAATAGATCACCCGAAAGTAAGAAATCGAATTGTAAGCCAATTGCTTGCTCGAAGCCTTAAAATGAGTCCTGCCCCTTTGTATTTAAAAAGCTTTTCTAGTCGAATTTCTGTTGGCAACTTCGAGGATGATCTTAACCAAATTCAAGAATGCGATTGGATCATTGAAGTCATCATTGAAAACTTGGGTATCAAACAAAAATTATACAATCAAATTGAAAACTTTAGAAAGCCTGGCTCTCTGATAACCAGCAATACTTCTGGTATTCCGATTGGAATGCTCCTGGAAGGAAGATCGGAGGATTTTAAACAAAATTTCTGCGGGACTCACTTTTTTAATCCTCCACGATACCTCAAACTTCTTGAAATTATTCCTTCGAAATATACTTCAGAAAAAGTAATTGATTTTCTTACCGAATTTGGAGAAAGGCACTTAGGAAAATCGGTGGTGATTTGTAAGGATACTCCAGCTTTCATTGCCAATCGAATTGGAGTATATTCCATGATGTCGGTATTTCATCTTCAAAAAGAATTTAATCTTTCGGTTGAAGAAATAGACAAACTGACTGGGCCAATTATAGGCCGCCCAAAGTCTGCAACCTTCAGAACATGCGACCTTGTAGGCTTGGACACCCTAGTAATGGTGGCACAAAACCTTCAAAAAACACTTACTCATGATGAGTCGAAAGCTGTTTTTAAAATTCCTGATTTCATTCAAAAATTAATGGAAAATCAATGGCTGGGAGCAAAAACTGGACAAGGATTCTATAAAAAAATAAAAAATGAGGAAGGAGCAAGTGAGATTCTTAGTTTGGATCTATCTAACTTCGAATACAAGGCTAAACAACGAATTAAATTTCCCGAATTTGAGGCTGCCAAAGCCATTCCTCATCTCAACAATAGATTTAAATTGTTACTGAAAGGGGAAGGAAAAATAAGCCAATTCTACCGTAAATTATTTTTAGGATTGTTTGCTTATGTTTCCCATCGAATTCCAGAAATATCCGATGAAATTTATAAAATTGATGAAGCCATACGCACTGGGTTTGGATGGGAAATGGGACCTTTTGAAATATGGGATACCCTAGGATTGAAAAAGACCATTCCTTTAATGGAAGAAATGGAAATTCAACCTGCCACTTGGATATACAAAATGGCGAAAACAGATCAAAAATTTTATCAATTAAAAGATGGAAACCTACAATTCTTTGATCTTACCACCCAAAAATACACAACAATACCGGGAACTGAGAAATTGGTTCTTCTTAATAATTTGCGCCCTTCGCATAGCATTTGGAGCAACGAAGGCTGTAGCATTATCGACTTAGGCGATGGAGTACTTAATCTGGAATTTCACAGCAAAATGAATACCATTGGAAGTGAAATCATTCAAGGAATCAACAAAGCCATTGAGCTGGCCGAAACAGATTACAAAGCACTAATTATATCCAATGAAGGTGAAAATTTTTCAGCTGGAGCCAACATTGGCCTAGTATTTATGCTTGCCATTGAGCAAGAATACGACGAACTAGATATGGTCGTTAGAACCTTTCAGAACACCATGCTGAAATTAAAATATGCTTCGGTGCCTGTAATTGCAGCACCACACGGAATGACTCTGGGTGGAGGATGCGAAGTATGCATGCACTCCGATAAAGTAATAGCACATGCAGAGACCTATATGGGATTAGTTGAACTGGGTGTTGGCGTGATTCCAGCTGGCGGTGGTACCAAAGAATTCGCTCATCGATTATCCAATGAAATGGCTACAGATGATATTCGAACCAACCGTTTCAGAGAAAAATTCTTAAGCATAGGACAAGCTAAAGTTTCAACTTCGGCTTACGAAGCTTACGACTTGGGGTACTTACAAAGAGATATTGACGAGGTAATTGTGAGTAGAAAGCATCAATTAATTTATGCAAAAAAGACAGCTCTTCTAATGTGCGAAAAAGGCTACACTCCTCCTTTACCCACAAAAAATATTCGTGTACTAGGTGCCGAAGGATTGGCTCTGATTTACTCAGGTGCTGATGGTATGGAAGTGGCTAATTACATTTCGGAATACGATAAATACCTATCCATAGAACTTGGTAAAGTGCTTAGCGGTGGAGAATTGAGTGAACCTACTGAAGTTTCGGAAAATTATCTTCTGAATTTGGAACGAACTGCTTTTGTAAAACTTTGTCAGCAAAAGAAAACACTAGAACGAATGCAGAGTCTGCTGCAAAAAGGAAAAATTCTTCGCAACTAATAACTGAAAACTAAAATTTATGAACGCATATATAGTAGCAGCCTACCGAAGCGCTGTAGGCAAAGCAAAAAAAGGCAAACTCCGATTCATTCGTCCCGATGATTTGGCGGCCCAAGTTGTTCAGCACATCATGAAAGAGATTCCTAATTTGGAAGCAAAAATGGTAGATGATGTAATTGTTGGCAACGCAACTCCGGAGGCAGAACAAGGCTTAAACATAGGTCGAATGATTGCCCTTCTGGGGCTGGACAACGTGCATGTTCCAGGAATGACTGTCAACCGTTATTGTTCTTCAGGATTGGAGACCATAGCCATTGCTGCCTCGAAAATTGAAGCGGGTTTAGCTGATTGTATTTTTGCAGGTGGTGTTGAAATGATGTCGCTGATGCCAATGGGTGGTTGGCGTATGACTCCCAATTTAGGAATCGCAAAATCTCATCCCGATTGGTATTGGAATATGGGAATTACCGCTGAAGCCTTACAGGTGAAATACAATATATCCCGAAAGGAACAGGATGCATTTGCCTTTCACTCTCACCGAAAAGCTTTGGAAGCCTTGGCCAATAATCGTTTTAGCGATGAAATTGTCCCCATTAATGTGCTTGAAACTTATGTGGATGCCAACGACAGGGTACAAAGTAAAAAACACCTAATTTCTGTTGACGAAGGTCCTAGGATGGGAACCACCGAAGAAGCTTTAAGCAAACTTCGTCCGGTATTTGCACAAGGAGGAAGCGTTACTGCTGGAAATTCGTCTCAAGTATCAGATGGTGCAGCCTTTGTTTTAATTGTATCCGAAAAGATGCTGAAACAATTAAATGTAGAACCCATTGCTCGTTTTGTATCCTATTCGATTGCCGGAGTGGAACCCAAACACATGGGAATAGGTCCAATTGAAGCCATTCCTAAAGTTTTAAAACGGTCTGGAATTGCCATGAAGCAACTAGAACAAATAGAATTGAATGAAGCTTTTGCAGTACAAGCCCTTGCGGTGATGAAAGAAATGGATTTGAATCCTGAAATTACCAATGTAAATGGCGGTGCTATTGCGCTTGGCCATCCACTTGGCTGCACCGGAACGAAACTTTCGGTTCAAATACTTCATGAAATGAAAAAACGAAAACAGAAGTATGGTATGGTCACCATGTGCGTTGGCTCTGGGCAAGGAGCTGCTGGAATTTTTGAGATGATGTAAAAATTCCAAGTGGCAAATCGCAACCAACAAATAACAACATTCTATATTTTATTATTTACTGACAACTAAAACAAGATGGAAAAGATAAAAATAGTAAAAGGCGGACAATTCCTAGTGAAAGAAACTAGTCCTCAAGATATTTTCATTCCTGAAGAAATTTCGGAGGAACAAAAAATGATCATGGAAACATGCCATGATTTTCAAGAAAAAGAAATTCTTCCCTTATTAGATGAGATCGATAGCCAAAAAGAAGGCTTAATGACCTCGTTAATGAATAAAGCAGGTGAATTAGGATTATTAGGAATTGCGGTACCAGAAGAATATGGTGGCTTTGGTCAGGATTTAAATACCTCGATGCTGAGTACCGAAATTATGGGCGCTTACAGTTCTTTTGCAGTAGCCTACGCAGCACATGTGGGAATTGGGACCTTGCCCATTTTGTATTACGGAACCCAAGAACAGAAAGAAAAATACCTACCCAAATTGGCTAGTGGTGAATTCAAAGGTGCTTACTGCCTGACCGAACCGGGAGCAGGATCGGATGCCAACTCGGGAAAAAGCAAAGCAAAACTGACTGCTGATGGTTCCCATTATGTACTAAACGGACAGAAAATGTGGATTACCAATGGTGGATTTGCAGATATCTATACCGTTTTTGCAAAAATTGATGATGACAAAAACTTAAGTGCCTTTATTATTGAAAAAGAATTCAATGGCATTAGTCTCGGACAGGAAGAAAAAAAGATGGGAATTAAAGGTTCCTCTACCTGCATGATGTTTTTTGAAGACTGCAAGATTCCGGCAGATAATCTTCTTGGGGAACGTGGCGAAGGCTTTAAAATTGCCTTGAATATTTTGAACAATGGAAGAATAAAATTAGCTGCGGCGGTTTTAGGAGCTGGTAAAAAAATAATTACCCACTCAATAACTTATGCCAATGAGCGCATCCAATTCGGAAAGGCAATTGCTAATTTTGGCGCCATTCAATACAAAATTGCTGAGCAGGCAGTTCGAACTTATGCCGTTGAATCGGCTATTTACCGATGCAGCAACGACATACAAAACACCATGCATAATTTGATGGACGACGGAATGCCGAAAGAAAAAGCAGTAATTCAAGCTCAAAAAGAATTTGCAGCCGAAGCTGCGATCCTGAAAGTAGCGGCATCGGAAACATTAGACTATGTAAGCGATGAAGGCGTTCAAATTTATGGCGGAATGGGTTATTCCTCCGAAGCACCTATGGAACGTGCTTATCGCGATTCCCGTATCAATCGGATTTTTGAAGGAACCAACGAAATAAATCGAATGCTTGTGGTAGACTTCCTATTGCGCAAAGCCTTCAAAAATGAGTTACCTCTTCTATCGGCAGCTCAGAATGTAAGCAAAGAACTCATGTCTATTCCTGATTTTAGTGATGAAGACACTAGCTTACTTGCTCGCGAAACAAAACTCGCAAAGGGATTTAAAAAAACGGCTTTGCTAATTGCAGGTTCAGCAGCTCAGAAATTCATGCAGAAATTAAGCAGCGAACAGGAAATTCTAATGAATATTTCAGATATCATTATTGATTGTTACCAAGCAGAATCACTTTTATTGCGCGTGAAAAAATTAATTGAGCAAAATGGAGAAGATGCCTGCAGTGAGCAAATTGCGATTTGCAAAGTTTTCTTTTACGATGCTGCTGATCGAATTCACAAGAATGCCAAAGATGCTACTAATGCTATTTCGCAGGGCGATGAATTGCGAATGATCCTACTAGGATTAAAGCGTTTTACGAAACATCCGGGTTTGAATAGCAAGGTAGAACGCAGGTTAATCGCTAAAAAGTTGATCGATGAAAATAGATATTGCTTCTAATTGAGCCAGTAAAAACAGAAGGAAGGCTGCATTTTAAGACTATTCGATGATGAAAGGTAGTGAAAGTCATTAGTCTCCACTGAGCTGGGTATGCATTCTTTACAACTAAAAAAATACAAAGTAATCTTCCGACATAGGAATTAAAAATAGAAACCATCTACTTGAAGCGAACACTTGTTTCTGCTCAAATAGATGGCTTCTTTTTTATCGTAAACAATCCTATTACAAAGCAGAAAGCTCCATCTGAAAAATTCGATGAAGCTTTTGTGCATACTATTTATTTCGAAAAAATATTTTTTGCTTTTTTACTCATTATTAGGTATTACAGTAAAAAACCAATCGATGTATACATGAAGAAAATTCCGTAAGGCATAGCACTTCGATATCTGGTAAATTCAGGATATTGTGTGCCTAATAGTTCTAATACTATAAATCCTAATCCTCCAAAAAAGGCTACCAATCCCCATTTTAATGCTGGATATTGATCATACTTTACTTGTTTCTTTACTTCTACGTCTGTATTTTGATCCAAAATCTCTGCACGATCGAAGTGACCTGTTTTAATAATTTTTCTCTTTAAAAAATGTGAAGACATTGTTTGCACAAAAGTAATAATTGAATGAATATGCATACGAATCAAGATAAATTTGAGGAAACAGAATTCACTGGGAAGGAAGGAATTTTGTTGGACGACCTGCTAAAGGAATGTTTGAATGATGATTTTGAGATTGCCATTCCTACGAACTTTGCCGACCAGGTGACTGAGCGGATGGAAAAACGCAAATCGATTCGCGAGGCGCTGCTTAAACATGCTATAATGAGTCTTGGTTTGCTTGTAATTATAGGTTTTGCTATCGGTATCCTCTTCTATTTTGAAATTGACATGGCCGATGTTCTTCTCAATTATGCCCTTACTTTTAAGTTCCCGATTGCTTTTGTACTACTTACAATTACCGCGATACAGTTCGCCGATTCGCTTCTACTCAGCCGAACCAAAGAATTATTAGAATAGCTACTACTAATTTCGAAAATACAAAAGGGATAAACCATCTGATTTATCCCTTTCTATTTGTTTCAATTTATGATCTTTATTCATCTTTGTAAGTAGGTATTCTCCCTGGAGTCCATGGAGCTCCCAAAGCTTCCAGTTCTGCTTCCACTTTTTGAATATCGGCAGACAATTTCTTCAATCGCTCCAAAGCAGCAGGAAATTCTTCTTTTAGAATTTCGAATTGTTCTTTTTGCGTTTGCGTTACTGCTGATGTACTCGCCCAATGCGCACCTACAATATTTCCAATTCTATTCGATATTGGAATTTGCGCAGGAGGAATTTCTTCCCAGCTGGCACGAGCCTCTACCCCATTGAATAAGAAATCGATCGCATCAACTTCTGCTTGTAAATTCTTTACTTTTGTACTTAAACTTTCGCTAGCATCAGGCGTTTGCAATAGCGCCATTTTTATTGCGTTCATTTTGCTTTTATACGCATTATTCAACTGCATACTTCCCTGGATAGTTCTCGACATATCAGCCACTTTTTGTTGAAAAGCAACCAAAGCAGCACGATCCTCGGCTGGTAAACTTGTATTGTTTAAGGTCACTGCCTTAAAAGAAACGGCATCTGCCAATAGTTTGTATTCGCCTTTGCTTACTATTCCCATTTCCACCTGATAAACTCCCGGCATTACCAACATACCCGATCTTGCTTCTTTAGTCGGCTTAAATTCGCTGTCGTTTACCGGATTAAGCGACTGATAACGAATATCCCAATAGATTCTATTGATTCCCTTTTTAGCTGGAGTCGTAATTTTTCGAACTTTATTACCATCCTTATCTTTCACAACAAAAACAAGATATGGCGCTACTTCTTTCGCCTCATCCTCCATCTCTTTCCAACTTGGCTGAGGAATATACGAACCTGCTTTAGAAAGCTCTTTTTCCTTCTCGTTTCGAATTTGTTTTGCCGTTTTAGGTACTTCTTTTAAATAGTAGGTAAAAGCAGCACCAAAAGTAGGATTTGGAGCTGTAAAATAGGTCGCTCCCATACTTCTCTTTCCTCCTTTTTGGATGTACATTAAGGCATCCTTTACGGGGAAAAGCTGAGCCTCTTTCTCGATCATTTGAGAATTGACACTTCGCAAAGCTGAATAATCATCTAAAATAAAGAAACCACGGCCAAAACTGGCTGCAACCAAATCGCCTTCGCGCTTCTGAATGGTCAAATCGCGAACAGCAATGGTTGGGATTCCAGCTTTTAATTGAATCCAACTTTTTCCTTCATCTTTGGTAAAAAACACGCCAAATTCTGTTCCCACAAATAACAATTCAGGATCAATAAAATCTTGTTCAATGGTATGTATCGTTCCATTCTCAGGAAGATTTCCTGCTATATTCACCCAAGTATTCCCTTTATCAGCACTCTTTAAAATATAGGGTTTAAAATCATCTCGCTTGCGATTATCGAAAGATGCATAAATGATATTTTCATTGTGCTTCGAAGGTTGTAAATCACTCACATATGTATATTGTGGAATTCCAGGAAAGGAAGAATGCTTCGTCCACTGATCGCCACCGTTATCACTCACCTGAATCAATCCATCATCGGTTCCAGCGTATAACAAATTCTCTTTCAAAGGAGATTCTACCAAGGAAATAATAGTTCCGAATTGAGAGGTTGATACATGTTTTTTTACAGCATCGGCCGACCAATATTGACCCATTATTTTAAAAGAATCACGATCTTTACCCGTAGTTAAGTCACCACTAATGGTTTTCCAGGTATTTCCACGATCGTCGCTTTGGAACAACTTATTAGCCGCAGCATACAATCTTGTGTTTTTATGGCTGCTGATAATTACCGGAGCATTCCAATTCCATTTGTAAGCTGGTTCTCCTTTTGGCTCTCTAGCTTTAATCTCAATTTTCTCGCCACTTTTTCTATCGTAACGATATAAGTTCCCGTACTGATATTCGCAATAAATAATATTTGGATCTGTTGGATCTATTTGAGCCCAAAAGCCATCACCACCCAAAATTGGCTCCCAATCGGCATTTGTCACTCCTTTTTTACTGATATTCTGAGAAGGTCCACCAAGCGTATTGTTATCCTGAGTTCCGCCGTAAACATTGTAAAATGGCAATGCATTATCTACCTGAACACGGTAAAATTGTGTTACAGAAAGATTGCATTTGAACACATAGTTTTCTCCTGCATCAAAACTTTCGTAGATTCCGCCATCGCCACCTATCATGAAATGATTCGTATCGCTCGGATCAATCCAAATGGCATGATCATCAACATGTCTGTCTTTAAGACCTAATTTGGTCCAACTTTTTCCACCATCTTCGGTAAAATGGGTGTAAGTCTCTACCGAATACACTTTATCTACATCAATCGGATCACAATAAATCTCGTTATAATATTGCCCGCTACTTGCATGATCACTCATTTTCGTCCAAGATTCACCTCTATCCGTTGAACGGAAAAAACCACTTTTATCTTCAGCAGCCTCAATTATGGCATACACATAATTGTGATTCACAGGCGAAACGGCAATTCCCATTCCTCCCATATCAACACTTGGCAAACCGGATTTTAATTTCCGCCAATTCTCACCACCATCGGTTGATTTGTAGATAGCTGATTCTGGGCCACCATTTATTTTTCCATAAACATGACGACGACGTTGTTCCGATGTGGCATACATGATATCAGGATCAACAGGATCGATAATCACATTGTTCACTCCTGTGTTTTCACTGATATTTAAAACCTTCTTCCAGCTTTCTCCAGCATCGGTTGTTTTGTACAAACCGCGATCGCCTCCGGGGCCCCAAGCTGAACCTTCGGCTGCCACAAATACAATATTCGAATTGCGAGGATCAATGACAATACCACCAACATGACGAGATTCTTTCAAGCCCATATTCTTCCAGCTTTTACCGGCATCCATAGTTTTATATACGCCATCACCATAAGCTAAAGCGCGTTGATGATTGTTCTCACCTGTTCCTGCCCAAACTACATTGCTGTTATTCGGATCCATAGTTACTACGCCAATAGAATAGGAACCATACTTATCAAAAACTGGTTCCCAAGTAGTTCCATTGTTAATGGTTTTAAAGATATTACCACTAGCAACTCCCACGTAGTATTCACTATGATTGTTTGGATTTACAGCAAAATCAGCAATACGACCTGAAGTGGTTGCAGGACCAATATTCCTGAATTTTAATCCACTCACCAGACTCGAATTCATTAAGGTATCGATTACTGGTTCTATCGTTTTCTTTTTTGCGTGCAGGAATTCGGGCTGAAATAGCATTCCCACAAACAACATAAAAAAACAAGCTTTTTTCAAGTTGTGTGTTAAAGTATTCATGAGTTATAATTTAAGGTAAAATAAAAGCGAAATAGAAAGATCTAACTTTTCTCAGATCTTTTAAGATGCGCATTCCATGAATGTTGAATTTACAGGATATCGCACTATTATCCAAAGGCTTTACATTATTTCAACAACAATATTTATGCATATTAAAATGAGAGTATTCAACGAAACCTTCACGATTTCCTTCCAAAAGAAAATCCGATTCTTTCGAATCGGATTTTCTAATTATCTTCTTTTTCGCAGCCAGATTCTTTCTCCAACTACCACTCTATAATCTTTTTTCACACCATTAAACTTGCACACCTTTTTCAGCTTCACACCATATTCCTGGGCTATTCCATACAAGTTTTCTCCTTCTTTTGCTCTATGAAAATTATATCCTCGAGCTGCTCTACCACGTTTATTATGTAAGTACAATCTCTGATTTACCTGAAGTATGTAATTCTTAGGCAAATCGTTATATCTCAACAGTTTTTTTCGAGTAACGCCTAAATTTTTCTCAATACTGTAAAAGGTATCACCCTTTTTAGTAAGAATGTAGTGAATTCCATTGGCAATTTCCAAACGAGCACCAAAAGGATCAATTTCCAGATCTGAATCAATATCCGCCAAATAGGGATCCTCAGGCTCTTCAATAATCAAATTATCACCCTTTCCTTTTTGATCCAACCGATGCAAACCTTCCTCTTCAATAATCTTTATCAATCGATGTGCATAGCTAGGATCGGTTGCATATCCAGCTTTTTTCAAACCATGCGCCCAGCCCTTATAATCGTCGGAATCATATTTAAACAAAAAAGCATAACGCGAACGAGTGGTTAAAAATTCAGAGTGATCTTTGTACGAATCGTAAGCATGATCGTATTTTCGAAAGCATTCATTTCTGCGATCATCGTCCATTTTCATACTCGGCCCCGACCAATCATGACACTTAATTCCAAAATGATTATTGCCTTTTGTAGCTAGCAACGAATTTCCATTTCCCGACTCCAATAAACCTTGTGCCAAAGTTATGCTTGCAGGAATTCCTGTTCTCAACATTTCTTGAACAGCCAAAGATTGGTATTTCTGTATGTATTCTTTCCTTGTTAATCCGCTGGCAAAAATGCTGGTAGTTGCCACAATACTTAGTAAGAGGTATAAAAAAGCTCTTTTCATTCCTTGAAGATTATTTGAATCATGTTAAAAATGGGAAATGAATCTATTATTCCATATATTAGCCTCAATTTCCAAAACAACCATAAAAATAGAACAATCCTGTTATCCTCCGTTAGTTTAAACGATTTATTTAATTAACATTTTATTTTTGAGGTGCAAAACACCCTTTTATACTTGTTAACGATATTCATTGAAAACGATATATTAATTTCCAGAAGTATTGATTTAATTAGCCTTTAAAATGGACACAAGGCTTCACTTTTAAAAGTGAAAACAGTAATCAACAAAAAAACAATCTGAGCAAACAGAAAATCAATGAAGAAAACTCAAATTATTACTACAGTAATTGAATACGATAGTGTGAACGAACTATCACAACAGGATCAGTTGTTGGTAAAAAATGCCAAAGAAACAGCTCTTAACTCCTATGCTCCCTACTCAAAATTTAATGTAGGAGCAGCTGTGCAATTAAACAATGGCGAAATAATACAGGGAAACAATCAGGAGAATTCGGCTTATCCTTCGGGCTTATGTGCCGAACGTGTTGCTATTTTTTATGCCAACGCCAAGTTTCCCAATGTACCTGTGCAAGCGATTGCTATTACAGCCAGAACAAATGGCAGCTTTTTAGAAACTCCAGTTCCTCCTTGCGGCTCGTGTCGTCAGGTTTTACTGGAAACCGAAGCTCGATACAAGCAACCGATCAAAGTGATTCTTTGTGGAGAGAAAAAGATCAAAATTGTGGAGAGTATTCGGGAATTACTACCTATTTTCTTCGATAAAGAAATGTTGGACGAATAGTTTTATAAGCAGTCAGAACTTTGCTGTGCGCTGTTGTTATTTCTTTTCTCTCTATAATAAAATAGTAAAAAGAAAAGCTCACATTAACATGCAATTGATATTTTCGCAGATTAATTGAAAATCACTGACAAAAATTGGATACAAAAAAGGCTGATGCAATTCAAATGCATCAGCCTTTTTGTATTTCTTTAATCTTTAGACTAACTTATCTAATTCTCTCCACAAATTATCATTCTTAGGTACTGGAGCAACAATCTTAATGGGCTCTTGCTTTACCGGATGAATGAAAGAAATTTCACGAGCATGAAGTCCAATTCCACCTCCAGATTTCGATCGGGGAGCTCCATACTTCAAATCCCCACGAATGGGAACACCAATTTTGGCCAGCTGTGCTCGAATCTGATGATGACGCCCAGTATGTAAAGTAACTTCCAATAAGAAATAGTTCTGCGAACGAGTAATTAACTTGTAATCTAAAACGGCTTCTTTAGCTCCTTTTTTAAGTTTATCGAAAGCATTGGTTCTGTTCCTCTCCTCATTTTTCAACAAATAATGAGTTAATCTTTCCTCTTCCAAACGAGGGCATTTTTGAACAATTGCCCAATAGATCTTACTAATTTCTTTATCCTTCTGCTGAAACATCATGCTTAAGCGCGTTAAGGCTTTGCTTGTTTTGGCAAACAGAACAACTCCACTCACGGGTCTATCAATACGATGTGGTACGCCTAAAAATACATCTCCAGGTTTGTTGTACTTCTCCTTTATATAAGCTTTTACCTTTTCGCTTAACGGCTCATCGCCTGTTTTATCCCCCTGAACAATATCGCCACATCTTTTATTTACAGCAATTATATGGTTGTCTTCGAATAATATATCCAATTTTTCTTTCGCCATCTTTTTAAACTAATAATTATGAATTAGTATTGTTCTCTTTCGTTCGGGAAATCTTTTGATTTCACATCCCCGATATAGGTTTCTACAGCTCCTTGTATTTCCGCGAATAAATTATGATATCGACGCAAGAAACGAGGAGAAAATTCCTGAGTGATGCCTAACATATCGTGCAGGACTAAAACCTGACCATCAACACCGCCACCAGCACCAATTCCAATCACTGGAATGCTAACGCTTTTGGCTACTTTAGCAGCTAAAGAAGCAGGAATTTTTTCCAAAACAAGAGCAAAACAACCTGCTTCTTCCAACATGATAGCATCTTCGACTAATTTTTGTGCCTCTTCTTCCTCTTTGGCACGAACGGCATAGGTTCCAAACTTATGAATCGACTGTGGTGTTAAACCTAAATGTCCCATTACTGGGATTCCAGCAGAAAGAATACGATTTACTGATTCCAGAACTTCACGACCGCCTTCTAATTTAACTGCATCGGCACTAGCTTCTTTCATAATACGAATAGAAGAGTTCAAGGCTTCTTTTGAGTTACCCTGATAGGTTCCAAAAGGAAGATCGACAACCACCAAAGCTCTCTGCACAGCTCTAACAACCGATGCACCATGATAAATCATTTGATCCAATGTAATTGGCAAAGTTGTTTCGTGTCCGGCCATTACATTAGAGGCTGAATCACCAACCAGAATCACATCTATTCCAGCTCTATCAACAATGGTTGCCATGGAAAAATCATAGGAAGTAAGCATTGATATTTTCTCACCCTTCAATTTCATTTCTGAAAGTACATGTGTCGTAACTCTCTTAGCCGACGCTTTATGGATTGACATTTTTTTAAAATTTTAATCTTAACAATACCCATGTAAGTCGAATCATCATTAGGTCAATAAACTTAGCTTGAACTAGATCCTAAGCTCTCACATTGAAATATACAATTAATATGGTTATCTAATAATCTGAACGAAAACTCAACAAATAATTTCCTTTGTAAAAGAAAACATTTGCGATGTATCTCGTCAATAAAATATTATTCTTAGTCCTTACTACTAAATTGCAAAGGTATAAAATAAGACATAAGCGACAAGAAGAAAGGAAACAAGCTGTTAGCAATTTTAGCATGAGCTTGAATGTATTCTTTTTACGCTGTCCTCGGTGCATCTGAATTTCTCTTCTTCAAAGAAAGTCAGAATGATGAAATTCTGTCTTTTTGGCAGAAAGCATGTCATACAAATCCAAAAAAAATTACTTCCAATGCCAGAATAACACCTCTTTTGGCAAAATAACTAATGGCACAGGCTTTGATAATTTGAGGGCGGATGAAATAAACATCCCAAACAATTAATACAATTTAGAACATTAAATAAATACTAAAAATGGGTAAAATAATTGGAATTGACTTAGGAACAACCAACTCTTGTGTTTCTGTAATGGAGGGTAACGAGCCTGTTGTTATTCCTAATAGCGAAGGTAAAAGAACAACACCATCAATTGTTGCTTTTATAGAAAATGGGGAAAGAAAAGTTGGGGATCCTGCAAAACGTCAGGCTATTACAAATCCAACAAAAACAATTTCTTCTATCAAAAGGTTTATGGGAGAAAGCTACGACAAAGTAACAAAAGAAATTGGTCGTGTTCCTTATAAAGTAATCAAAGGAGATAACAACACTCCACGTGTTGAGATCGATGATCGTAAATATTCACCACAAGAAATCTCAGCTATGGTTCTTCAAAAAATGAAGAAAACTGCTGAAGATTATCTAGGACAAGAGGTAACTGAAGCGGTTATTACCGTTCCTGCTTACTTTAACGATGCACAACGTCAAGCTACTAAAGAAGCTGGAGAAATTGCTGGTCTTACAGTAAAAAGAATTATCAACGAGCCAACAGCGGCATCTTTAGCCTATGGTCTTGACAAGAAAGATCAGGACATGAAAATTGCTGTTTTTGACCTTGGTGGTGGTACTTTCGATATCTCTGTTTTGGAGTTAGGCGACGGTGTATTCGAAGTTAAATCTACTAACGGTGATACTCACCTTGGTGGTGATGATTTCGATCAAGTAATTATCGACTGGTTGGCTGATGAATTCTTAAAAGATGAAAACATCGATCTACGTAAAGATCCTATGGCTCTTCAACGTTTAAAAGAAGCTGCCGAAAAAGCAAAAGTTGAGCTTTCTAGTTCTACTAGCACAGAAATCAACTTGCCTTATATTATGCCAGTTGACGGGATTCCCAAACACCTTGTTAAGTCATTATCACGTGCTCAATTCGAGCAATTGTCTGATAAACTAATTCAAGCAGTTCTTGAGCCATGTAAATTGGCGTTGAAAGATGCAGGAGTTTCTACTTCAGATATCAACGAAGTAATTTTAGTAGGTGGTTCGACTCGTATTCCAGCAATTCAAAATATCGTTCAAGATTTCTTCGGAAAAACTCCTTCGAAAGGTGTTAATCCTGATGAAGTTGTTGCAGTTGGTGCTGCAATTCAAGGTGGTGTTCTTACCGGTGAGGTAAAAGATGTACTTCTTTTGGATGTTACTCCTCTTTCTTTGGGTATTGAAACAATGGGTAGCGTTATGACTAAATTAATTGAGTCGAACACTACGATTCCTACTAAGAAAACTGAAACTTTTACAACTGCTGCTGATAATCAGCCTTCTGTAGAAATTCATATTCTTCAGGGTGAGCGTCCAATGGCAAATGGTAACAAAACAATTGGTCGTTTCCATTTGGATAGCATTCCACCAGCACCTCGTGGAATTCCTCAAATCGAAGTTACTTTTGATATTGATGCGAATGGTATCTTAAATGTATCTGCAAAAGACAAAGGAACAGGAAAAGAGCAAAATATTCGTATCGAGGCATCTTCAGGATTATCTGATTCAGAAATCCAAAGAATGAGAGAAGAAGCTAAAGCCAATGAGGCAGCCGATAACCAAGCAAAAGAAAAAGTAGATGCTTTGAACAAAGCTGACAGCATGATTTTCCAAACTGAAAAACAGTTGAAAGAAATCGGCGATAAACTTCCAGCTGACAAAAAGCAACCTATCGAAACTGCTTTAACCAAGTTAAAAGAAGCTCACAAAGCTCAGGATGTTGATGCATGTAATGCTGCGGTTGAAGAATTAAACACTGTATTCCAAGCTGCATCTCAGGAAATGTACAATGCTCAGGCACAAGATGCCCAAGCAGGTCAACCTGGTGGAGAAGCTCACGCTACTGCGGATGCAAAAAAAGATGACGAAGTTACTGATGTAGATTTCGAAGAAGTTAAGTAAGCTACTATTATAGACAATAGTCAAAAATAACTAAACCCCAGTAAAACAATGTTTTACTGGGGTTTTTCTTTTTATTCACTTTTTAAAAATATTGGATTTTTACTATATTTTGAGCTATATTTGTACCATAATAATACCGGAACTTAATTAGTGATGAAATGGCACTTATGAGTACTTAATAAAAATTGTGGCACTTAAACGATGACGAAATGACAACTACGAAAATTCAAAAACAATGTGCTATCTGTGGAAAATCATTTACTCCAAAAACAGTAAATTCTATTCATTGCTCAAGGAACTGTACTAATATTGCCTATAGAAAAAGAAAAGCTCAACTCAAAAAGAAAGAACAATTAGAAGCTATTGCTAATAAAATTCCAGATAATCGTAAATACCTTTCTGTGCGTGAAGCAATCAATCTTTTTGGAGTAACGAAAAGCACACTTTACAGACATATACGTCAAGGAACAATCCCTGCGATCAATTTAGGTACTCGCCTAATTCGAATAGATCGTTCTATCTTGGAAAAAATGTTTTCTTTTCGAAAAGATACGTTTGAAGAAAATAAATCGCCAACAGTAAAACTATATCGTCTTGAACCTGAAGATTGTTATACAATTGGTGAAATCTCTAAAAAATTTGGAATATCCGATAGTTCAGTCTATAAACACATTCGGAAGTTTTCAATTCCTATTCGTCAAATTGGAAAATATGTTTATGCTCCTAAATCTGAAATAGATAATATTTACAAGGGCAAGAAAAATTCATCTTCATGAAACAACTTTCAAAAACAAAAGTAACAGTTAGGCTTCGCAAAGCAGATGATCGAGAAGAATGGTATATTTATTTAGAAAGTTACCCGGTACTTGTACCAGGCAAAACAAAGCCTCAACGTATTCGGGAATATCTGAACAGAAATGTTACTACCGTTGAATGGGATAAAAAGAGGATTGCCCGAACCAATCCCGATGGTAAAAAAACATACAAACCCAAGCGAGACGACAATGGCATAATTATATGCCGCAGCGAAATTGATACAGAAAGTATATTGTACGCAGATGGTGTTCGAAAACTACGCCAGCGAGAATATGACCATGCAGATTTATATAATGATACAGAAAGTGCAAGAGCTGAGCAGAAAGAACGATCACAACATAACTTCGTTGAATATTTTGAAAAACTAATTTTTAAACGTCATGCCAATAGTTCCAAATCCATTCAGGTTAATTGGCAACGTACCCATGAACTTCTACAAATATTTGCAGGAGATATTATTTTGTTCTCGCAATTAAATATTGCTACAGCTGAAGACTTTAGACTTTTCCTTTTCACAGCACCAATGGGAGGCTTTAAAAACGGAACTATCTCTCATAATACTGCTGCAACCTATTTTTCAGTATTCAAAGCAGCCCTTAAACAAGCCTTTATTGAAGGATATCTGGAAAACGATTTATCTGCTAAAATTAAAGGGATTCAAGATCAGGAGTCTCGTCGTGAATATTTAACTATAAAAGAACTAAATAAACTTGTTGCAACTCCCTGCGAGCGAGATGTTCTTAAAAGAGCTGCTCTATTCTCTGCTCTTACCGGATTAAGGCATATTGATATTCAAAACCTCAGGTGGAGAGAAATTAGCATAGAAGAGAAACAAGCAAGACTTCATTTTACCCAACAAAAAACGAAAGGTGTTGAGTACATGCCTATATCAGAACAAGCTCTACAACTGTGCGGGAAACCCGGACGACCCAATAAATTTATTTTCGAAGATTTGCCTGATCCTTCCTGGATTTCTCGACCTCTCAAAAATTGGATAAAAGCTGCAGGAATTAAAAAGAAAATCACTTTTCATTGCTTTCGTCATACATTTGCCACCTTACAATTAAGCAATGGAACTGACATCTACACTGTAAGTAAAATGCTTGGCCACACAAATGTGAAAACAACACAGGTTTACGCCAAAGTAATAGACGAAAAGAAAAACAAAGCAACACAGGCAATAAAATTAGATGGTATCGAAAATATAAACCTTTAGTTATTATTGTTTATATTTAAGGATGCATCCAAAATATCTCGAACATATCCTTATATTCTCTTTGGTCCTATTCGGTTGCCTAATATTGGGAAGTGTTGCGAGAATATTTGTAATTAATATTGGTACAGATAGCTTTACTGCCAATACAATATTTTGGATTTTTATACTCTTAGGAATTATAGCCTATGTTTTAATTGCCATCTTCCTTGATAGTCTTTACTCTGCTATTGTCAACTTATTTTTTCGGAAAAAGGAATCAATAATTCTATCCAATAAGAATTCAAATATTTCGAAGAATCTTGAAAAAATAAGAATTGAACAACAAAAACTGAATGATCAGAATTCCCAAATTAAAAAGAAAATTGCCATTAAATATATCCAAAAAGAATTTGCTGCTTACTGCTCTGATGAAGATCTGGATTTACTTTGCAAATATGTAACTTTGTATGCAGAAAAGCATTCTTTACAAGATATAAAACCACTAATAATAGATGGTTTATCAAACCTTGACTTCTACCATTTTGGATGGAATATCTGGAAACATTTTAAGGTAGGAAAACAAGAAGAGGTTTCTTCTTTCCTTAAAACTGTATTTGAAAATCAGCTAAAAGAAGTGGAGATTTATACCATAAAAAGTCATCTGAAAGATGATGAACAAAAAGGAATCATCAAAATCAGAAAAGTCCTTAGGGAATAATAACAACAAACATTCATTACTATTTTTTGTGTTTTTATTGTGTTTTTCTCTGTGTACTGAAACACAGTAAAAACACATGTTTCATTTGCATCATAACCATAAACAACAATCGTTATGAATACAGATGAAATTTCTTTTGACAATTTACCGAAAGCCATTGCTCACCTGGTAGATGAAGTAGAAAAACTAAAACTTCTTATTGAGAAGAGTCAGACTCCTATTACTCCAAAAAGACGTATCCCTGTTGGGATTGATGAAGCCAGTCATATCATTGGCAAAGCAAAACAAACCATTTATTCAATGGTTCAAAAGCGCCAGATCCCCTGCTACAAGAATGGAAAAAAACTATACTTTTTTGAAGATGAACTATTGAAATGGATCACTAAGGGAAAAAAGAAAACGATGATAGAAATTGAAAATGAGGCAAAAATAGAATTCAGGAAACGGTCTAAAGGTATCCGAAGATGAATCTGTTTGAATTATTAAACCATTTTTGGCGAGTAGATGAACAGAAGAATTTTACCGGAAATGAAACTCGTTTGTACTTTTTCCTGATTCATTTAGCAAACCGTTCTTTTTGGGCAAAGTGGATTGAATTTGCAGACAAACGTATGGCAGCTAATGTCAATATATCACTACAAGTGTTGAAATCTGCCCGAGAAAGATTGAAAGATGCTGAACTGCTAAACTATATTCCTGGGGGTGGTTATAGGGTTAAAACTAAGTATCAGATTCTGACACCTAAACCCAAACTTAAATCCTCGCCCTACTATATTAATAATAAGACTATAGATAAAAACTTAAAGATGAATTCAAATGGAAAGAAAAAGGGATTTGTCCACACAGGAAGCGATTTCGATTAGACAGGGTTCTATTGAAGCATTACAAAATGATGCTAAAGAAATTATTGCTGATGAAAAGAATAAAATTCGGCAACGACGCTTCCTTCTGCCATTCAAGTATTCCGAATTTCGAAACTTGTTTGTCATGTTCGGAACTGCTTGCTTACAGAAACGACACCAAAACAGAAGCTTTGTTATCGATAAAAACAACGAACCAGCAATACAGCAACTTCACTATTACTCAACCAATAATACTGCTTTTGCAGGAAATTTAAACAAAGGAATTTTACTGCAAGGAAAATATGGATGTGGAAAAACCATACTTCTTGAAACTTATTCCATGCTTCACAATCATATTATAAGAAAGTACTGTCTCAACTATCCCCTGCTTTTGTTTATCAAATCTATAGAATTACAAGAACAGATCCGGAAAAAATCTGCCAGTCATTTTACTCGTCGTCCAATAATTATTGATGAATTTGGACGTGAATCAAAAACAGTTCAGGATTATGGAAATATTATTCGTCCCATATCCGAATTATTGAGTCTGAGAAGTGATTTTGGAACTCTAACTCATGGCACTTCAAATTTTACTCTGAATACGCTTTCGACTGATGAATTTTATGGCAGCATGATCGGTGACCGTTTGAGAATGATGTTCAACTTCATCACTTTGCATGGTGAAAGCAGGAGAATTTAAGATTTCAGGACACCTACAGTTTTTCTGAGGAGCAAGTTTGTGTTTTGGTCTGACCAAAACCTTGCTCTTCGAGGCAAAACATCCCGCCGGTCTCATAAATCTAACAGATATGAAAAGAATAAAAATTAGAAATACAAATGGCCGCCCAAGCAAAAGTCTATCTGAAAAAAAGAACTATAAAGTAACTGTTAAAATGGCGACAGAAGAATTTTATACACTGAAGGCCAAAGCCAATTTTGCAGGGATTAACCATAGCGAATTTATTCGGCGGTGTATTTGTTCCTCTGTGGTAAAACAAAGGCTTACGCCTCAATTAATGGGATACATTCGTAAGCTTTGCGGTATGGCAAACAATATAAATCAAATTGCTCGTACAGCAAATACTGTAGGCTATTCAAATATACATAGTGAATGCATTAACATGACTAAAAACTTGGATAGATTAATTAAACGAATTGAAAATGATTGCTAAAATTGTTCAGGGAAGCGGTTTTAAGGGAGCTATAAACTATGTTCTGGAAAAAAAAGATGCTAGCCTGCTTTATGGGAAAGGTGTTCGCTTAAAAGATAAGGCATCAATCATTCAAAGTTTCATCACACAAAGTAAAATGAAACCAAATATATCGAAACCAGTAGCACATATCTCACTTGATTTTTCAGCACAAGACAAAGCCCGTTTAACGGATCAATTCATGACTGATATGGCTCAGAAATATCTTAAAAAAATGGGATATGAAAATACACAATACATTATTGTTCGTCACTTTGATACTGAGCATCCACACATACACTTAATAATTAACCGTATTGATAATAATGGGAATCGAATCTCTGATAAAAAAGAAAAGCTGCGCAACACCAAAATTTGTATTGAACTGACGAAAAGGTACGGTTTATATATTGCTTCAGGGAAAGAGAATGTAAAAGAATACCGGCTAAGGGAACCTGATAAAACCAAATATGAAATCTATCGAACTCTTCAGTCTGCAATTTCTAAATCAAGAAATTGGTTAGATCTAGAAAGTGAACTTTGGAAATCAGAAATTAGCATTGAACTGAGAAAAAATGGAAGCACAAACAAAATTCAGGGAGTTCTCTTTAGTAAAAACGGTTATAAATTCAATGGCTCTAAGGTTGACAGATCGTTTAGTTATTCCAAAATTAATTTCCGCCTGCAACAAAACGAATGGTCATTGAATCTGCAAACAAAACCAAGTTATCAAAACAAGACAAACACAACATCAAAACATATTTTATTGAAAGATTTAGTCAACACCCTGAATACAACTGTAAATAATGAATATGATGCCGGTTTATTAAAACAAAAATTACAAAAGCGAAAAAAAAGGAAAAAAGGTTTTAGAAGATAAAAATCATTAGATATGAATGACAATAGTTTTATTAGCGCCATGTTTGAAGAAATCAAAAAGAAGGTTTCTGTTATTGAGAAAAAATTAGAGCAACAAAACATCTCTCCAGCCCAAGCTGAATCTCCTGCTGAAACAGAAAAAAAAGATAAAACAATTACAACAAATGATCTTTTAGTTTTGATGCAAAAAATCATAATTCATTGTACTCAAAAAGAATTTCAACAGATTCTTCCGCAACTTAAAGACTCTAACAAAGAACTTTTAGAGCGAATTAGTGATTTACAATCTAATTTTCAAAAAGAGAAATGTCATCCTAAAATTTGGAAAAAAGATACTCTAATTAATAATCTTAAACTTTGGAAAATCAGCTCAATTATCATTGTAGCATCACTCCTATTTTGTGTAATTATAATAACAATTAAAAACACAAGACTGACTGACAATGATTTAAAATTCAGATATATTAATTCAATCCATAGTATAGATTCAACTAGCTTGCAAAATATCGAAACAATATTTCATATCAACAGAGATGAAGAATCAATAAATAACATCCGCAAGAATGTGGAAGAATACGAATCAAAAGCTAAAAAAGAGTTGTTTTTAAAGACAAACTGGTACTATTGAAAACATCAAATTCACCAGAAATAAAAAGGCTATCAATAGTATTTTTAGTTTAATGTAATCCCAAATCAACAACAAAGATGTTCAATTGAATTCAAACAAGCCTGCGGTTAAAAAAGACTTCGGCATAAAGGCAACAAATCATTGCACAAGAGTTTTTGTGAATAATTTTTCTCTTTTGCATGAATACTCCATTCTCATTCTTCGAATGGAAAATTCATTGCAAATAAGCGGTAAAAACACTTGTGCTTTAATTTGCCATCAGCCCACGATCCCATTTATTCCGATTCCTTTTGTAATTTGAATTAAATTGATTGAAGGATGTTTAAGATTTGGGAATTCACAAATTATTTCCGCTGCAGGTAATTGAAATTGAGTTCATAATCAGTCAAAAAAAAGCTCCAAAAAAAATACTGGAGCTCTCATCATATTAGTTTAAAAGTTACATGTCATCCAAAGATTTGTGCGATACTTCTAGATTTATTCTCAATCTTATTGAGTAAAGCAATCTCTTTTTCCCTATTATAAAATTTCATCCGTTTATAATTTAATTTTGTTGTCAGATGGAAGTCGCCAATTTAATCATGCACGTGTGCATTAAAACTTATCTGATGGCTCGTTTCATAGTTCTCTTTTGTATTTATCGAAACCAGCGTTACCGTAACCACCATTACTGTAATACAAATATTGTATTTGTATATGAGAAAAGTTGATTAGAAATGATAAGCTGAACTCATTTACCAACTGGTATCTCAGGAGTAATTTGGTATTGCCATATAGAAACCTCTGTCGGACTTTTGCAGCAGTCCGAAGAGGGAACGCCATATTTCCTTTTTCTATTTCCTTATTTGTGGTACGGGGCCAAGTTCCTGACCAAAGAGATTCAGAACCTGATTGACTTTATCCATTCTCAATGTGATTTTACCCTGCTCCATATCACGTATAAACCTAATACCAACTCCAGCTTTATCAGCCAGATCTTGTTGAGTTAAATTTAACAACTTCCTTTTTTCTTTTATGAATATGGGTAGTGCCATATGTGCAATATTTAAACCATTATACCTTATCGGGTATAAATATACAATATTTTGCCTAATTATACCTTATCGGGTATAAAATCATATATGAAGTGGAATATTATACCTTATCGGGTATAGTTTAAATGGCCGTCGTGCTATAGGAGATGATTTCTTTGCAACTCTGTTCGTAAAAAATTACAGATAATGAGGATTATTAATTCAAAACTACTTGTTCCATCCCAATAGGAATTGTGAGGATTTTGGAAGCCCTGGCGGACTTTTTGCAGCAGCCCGAAGAAGGAACGCCATATTTCATGTTCCTATTTCCTTCTTTTTTTTTGTAAATTACGTCTATATATGAGCTAAGTAATACTGACATATTTTAAACTCAATAATTAACAAGATTAAAGTGGATATTCTTTGAGTATCCACTTTTTTTCGAAATTCTAACATACAGATATGTTGATTCAAAAACATATTTCGCGCTTATGCATTGCTGGACAATAAACTCGATAATCTATCACATCCAATATGGATTTAATTGTTGTGGGTGATTCGGAGCCTCTGATGAAGTGAGAATTCGAAATGAAACTGGTAATAAATTCGATTATGGATTAAAAATCCGAAACTCATTACCCGTAGATTATTACCTACACCGTACACAAGCTCATTAAGCTGTTAACAAACGCAGGAGCAGGGTGAAAGAGCTTTTATATGGAAGGAGGGCGCATTTGTGGTAAATCCCATTTATTTAACATCTTAGGTCTCAAAACATCTGACAGCTAAAAAAAATAACCAAAAGTAGAACCTTTTCCTGCCCTGTTTTTGCTTAAGTTTATTAGACATCTGAAAACACAGGAGCCTCCATCATAAATTTGAAGGAGTTCAGTCTTCCATTCAGGAGATGATTTAGCCAGCTGCTTTGTAATGGCTTGTACATGGACAAACTTATTGCCTTGCTCATCTACAACAGGCACATACTGGCGATAGTAATCCTTTGGATCAATCTGAAAGTCTTCCATTTTACCTAAACTTGAAAAGAGTTCTTCAGCGACGGGAAAATCTTTCTCTACCCGACGGTTGTATGCCTTAAAGGATTTCAACAAGAGACTTTCAGTTTGCCGAATTTCATCCTTACTCAAAGTAGATTTGACTACCTTACGGTTGCCAAAATCGACATAGACATCAATACAGGGGCTATAGTAAGTAATGGAATAAGAGATTTTACGAAGATCAATTTTCTGCATATATGGAACTTCCTTTTTTAGTTTTGAATAGAAGAAATTTAAACAGACTCCAAAGATAAAGACCTGACTGCTTTTAGAAAACTGTTAGGTCTTATATTTCGGGATACATCGACAGTCTTTTGTTTTGCTACCACCGTCAGGGCGGAGAACCACTGACGGGGTTGTATTTTAATTGTATTCCGTTTTTGATTCGGCGGCCATTTGGGCTTCCACATTTCATCTTCGCACAATGCAAAGCAAAAAAAGGATTAAAAATCCGAAATTCATTACCCGCAGATTACAAATCTGCAGGAGCGGAGTAAGTAAAACAAAACTCCCACAAAAGAACAGTATTTTACTCACGAATATAATGACCCTAAAACCAAAATCAATAGTATTACAATACAAGCAAATAAAAATGAAACAGATTCACTTTTATCTTCATCTTCATCTTCGATATCTGTGTTCTCTTCTTCATTATTTTGAACAACCTGTAACTTAGCAGCTTCTAAAATCCCATCCCTTTTCGATATATACTTCATTTCCAGATACTGCCCCACTTGTTCAATGGAATTGACAAACTCTGGGATCTTATTCTCGTTTACCAAAAAAGCATACTCCGCTTTTCCATCTACTTTAAGAGCAAGTACAGAATCGTCGGCAAATCCATGCTTAAACATACGTGACTCTGTCTTGGTATCAATCAGAAGTGTGTTATGGTCGATGAGATCCCATGATCCTTTTTCAACCTTACATTGCGAGAAGTAAGTAATTCATTATCCTTTGGTCGAAAAATAAACACCGTTTTTTCATTAGTTCTGTTTTTCAAAATATTCAAAAGTACTATGCCACAACATTCCCATTCACCTCATCGATGATAGAAACAATGCGTTTGATTTTATCAGGGTCATGGAAGAGGCCAAAGATACCCTCATGATGCTTTTCGTTAAAAGGTGCTTTATCGAGCATAGCCTTATCGATAGTACCATTTACAGCCAAGTAGTTGATAATTGTATTGATGAAAGTAATTTGATCAGCATTAAGATGACCGTTGCCTAAGAAGTCGGAGAAAGCACTCTTGGCAGCATTCACATCCAAACCAACAATGCTGCGGATGAACTTACCCAAGGGTTGCTCTCCATAGTTCTTCGTAAAATCATCTTTCGAACCCAATTCCGATCCATTAAACATCAATCGTTCCAATTCGGCAACCTCTTCCTTGGTAATGGGTGCGTTGGTGTTTAATTTGCTAATGGTAATATGATTTTTATGCTCCCGGATGAATCGTTCCACACGATTTTTATAGGTTTCATTAGAGGATCCATACGATACAGAACCTTCCTTCATCGTAGTTTCCTTATCCTGAATATCTGAATAAACAATTTTCTTATCACTTCCATCCAAATACTTCAACAGGTCTCTCACCTCATCGCGAATCTGTTCCAACTTACTTTGCTGCAAACCGCTGTAAAAATGATCTTCGCGCATGGTCTCAATCAAGCCTTTGCGCTGCACCACCTGAGGAATGGTATATTTCTTACTCAGAAGATTGGCAATCTGAGTCATTTTATTCACAAAACCTCTCTTGCTCGACAGTTCCAATAGGTAAGCAATCTGCATTTTCAGAGTCATCAGGTCGAACCTTCGTGCTGACTCATCGGTTTTCTCAGGAAGAGGTAATTTGCTTAAATGCTCTTCAATGGTATGAATATCATCGTTACTGATGTTGTTCCATCGCTCTCGTTTTTTAAATTCATCTACATAGCGCAAGTGCATCTGAACCGCAAAACGATCTCTATCCAACGATTCAATCTGCTTGTGTAATATATCCAAATGCTTAGCGGCCAAACTCAAATTATCTTCCTCGCCTGTTTGTGCCAATAACTGGCTGACTTGCAATCGCGATTCGAAAATTTGCTGACTAACCGGCTTGGAAACCGAACCATTGGCTCCCTGTGGATTGGCTTCGAAAAACTCAAAGTTCTGACAGGTATCGAAAATGTAAAATTCTTTTTTATCCTCTCCTGGTGCAAACACATCAGGGCATAAACGTGTACCACGACCAATCATCTGCCAAAACTTAGAATAAGATCGTACCATCTTAAAAAACACAAGGTTTAGAACCCTAGGTGCATCAATACCTGTATCTAGCATATCAACCGAAACAGCTATTTGTGGCATACATTCTTTATGCTGATCGCAAAAATTATCAATCAGACTTTGAGAATGGGAAATCTTATTGTGAATCACATCAATAAAATTACTGCCTGAATACTCTGGGAAAAGTTCGTTAAAGCACTTCACAATAAACTCGGCATGATCTTGATTGGCAGCAAACACAATGGTTCTACCCAGCTTGTCGCCACCTTCTATTTTGAGTCCGTTTTCCATCAAACCTTTCAAAACTTCATTCACCGTATTTCGGTTGAACAGCCATTTCGATAAAGCCGAATTACGTATCTCTTCGGGGAACAAACCTGTTTCCTGATCGAGGAAAGTCTCTTCGTATTTTTTCTTTTCTGTCTCTGAAAGCTCCTGATATCGAATCCCTTCTCTCAAAAACTTAGTTGATAATTCAAATTTTCGGGGCGGAACCAAATAGCCATCATTCACCGCAGCCTCTAATTCATATTCAAAGGTTGGATCCTCATCGGGGCAACCCAACAGATTGTAAGTATTGTGATCGATCTCTCCCTTTGGCGTAGCCGTTAAGCCAATTACATGCGCATCGAAGTAATCGAAAATAGATTTGTATTTGTTGTAAACCGAACGATGTGCCTCATCCACAATAATCAAATCGAAATGACCCACACCATACATACGCTTGCCATCGTTACGAGCACTATCAATACGCCCTATCATGGTTTGGTAGGTACTAAAAACAAGTCGTGTACCATCATCTTCCTTCTCCTTGGTTAGGTCGATAGATGTTAGGCTTTTTAAGTGCTCTCCAAAGCTGTTTTTTGCCTGACGAACCAAGGCATTCCTATCTGCCAAAAAGAGTGCACGTCTTACCCAATTCGCTTTAAAAAGGATTTCTACTATTGATGCAGCAGTTCGCGTTTTTCCGCTACCGGTAGCCATCACCAACAAGGCTGCTCTTTTGCCTCCGGTTAGGGTATTGGTAAGTGGCGAGGTCTTCACAAAATCTTCTGCTACACGTTTCCATGCTGCCTGCTGATAGTATCGATCTGAGATGAGTGGGTTCACCGAATAGTTACGCAAATCCTCACGGTTATCGCGTTGCTGAATGCGCCATTGCAATTCCTCTTTAGTCAAGAAACCATAAACCTGTCGCGAATTGTAAAAGGTATCGTCCCAAAGGTAATTCTCGTATCCATTGGCATAGAAAATAATCGGACGTTGCCCTTTCATCTGTTCCAGGCAATCGGCATACAGTTTGGCCTGATTCTTTCCATACTCCGATGATTTACTGCTTCGTTTGGCCTCAATAACCGCCAAAGGCAATCCGTTATCGTCCCAAAGTACATAATCGGCAAAGCCATTGCCTTTTGGGTTATCGCCTGTTATGGGCATTCCCTTTACAGGATATTCCAATTCATATCCATCACGTAAAGTTTCCCATCCAGCTTCCTTTAGCGCAACATCAATCAGGTAAATTCGTGTTTCGGCTTCGGTAAACTCTTTCACTAAATGGGTAAAATCCCGATTCTTTTGCTGTATCTCCAACTGAGCAATCTTCTCTTCTTTGGCAGCCATAAATTCTTCGTAAGACTTCTTGTCCTCTTTCTGCTGCTCCTGTTCTTGCTCTCTCTTCTTTTTTTGTTGCTGCTTAAACACTTCCAACTCCTTCAGCAAACGTTCATTTTCCTTCTGAATTTCTCTCTGCTTGCGCTCCTTCTCACCAACCTTAGGAATAAGATTCTCATCAAAACGATCGGGTAAGGTAGGTGTGCTTAGGTTGTAACGAAGAGCAAACCACTTTAAAAAATCGTAAAGATAACGCAAGGCAACCAGTGCTTCTTTCGAGTCAATACGCTCACCATGACTAGCTCTGTTCCCTATCCTTCGGGTATGCATAAACACACCAGAAAAACAATCAACATCCATCAACTGACGAAACTCATCCTGATTCATCATGCTGTATAAATCAGCATTATAAGGACGATCTAAAAAGTTCTCTTGATAAATTTGATTGACTGTTGACTCAAGGGTCAGACGACAATAGAATGCGGCTGATATGGGTTCTGTTTTAACACGCTGTTCAGCCTTTTGAACATGCTTAAAAATGGTTGCCCATTCGCCTTGAAGGAAAGAGAAGTTGCTTTGCATGGATTAGTGAGTTTTAACAAAACGAATGTAGTAATTTTTTAGTTAAATACAGATAGGAATAAAAAAGCCTCCACATAACTGTAAAGGCTTCCATTTATAATTTGAAATTTAAAAACTAAGAATTTATCAACTCGAATGCGTATGAATATGGAATTAAATTCCGTTCTTTTTCGCATTCAATCCATGCCGTTTCTTTATGTGAAATATCAATAATTTCATGAGTTGATGTGTCCTTAAACAAATCTAAAATATGCTCTAACACATCCAATTCATTTTTAGAGAATAAATCAGTATTAAATTTGTCTCCCACAGATTCAAATTTCTCTCCCACCATTCCATTTGAGTATAATATCTCATCAATTTCAATCATTCCATTGCGTTGCGCGAGGTCAAATTGTGATTGGTAATAATGAGGAACAGGACCCATTTTAATAGCTTGATATTCAACGCCACTCATTCCAACTCCAAATCTCCTAAAGCATTCAAAATCTGCATAAAAAAGCAGCTTATTCATTTTTACTTTAAAAGGACTCAATCGTTCAGCAAAATATTTGATCATATTTTGGAATTTCTCCAAGTTAAAAGCTCTAAACCCATTATTCAAAGTAGGTATTTCTGTTGAGATACGAGAAAGCCATTCATCTTTTCTAATGTCCTTCAACTTTTGTATCCGTTTCAAGATACCTGCTTTTTTATCTTCATCAAGGTCTAGGCATCTACCTAATAAAGATTCAAGAGCACTAGGATTCTGAGCCATTCGAATTGATGTTCCATTAGAAACAGAAGGAACTTCTCCCGATTCATATTTACTATACATGTTCACTCCAAATCCGAGAATTTGTGACATCATTTTGGCTGAAACGCCATATTTCTTTCTGATCTGAATAATTTCCTCGGTAGATGGTATTTGATATTTTGCTCTGAATAAATTAATTACCTGATTGTAATTTAATTCAGATTGTTCCTGTGTTTCAAATTGTTCTCCTGTATCCTCACACTGATAACAGTGAAAATAGATCTCAAAATCTTCTTTTCGAAATTGCTGTGTACGTTTTTCCACAACTAATTTCATTTCTTTTCCTGTAAACGGGCTCTTCATGGTTTTGGTTTTTTAGGCATTAAGTTCTTTGGCAATTGCAATTCGCCGACCTTTTACTTAAAGACATACTTTAAAGTTTGTTCGGCAACATGAAAAGAGATGCAAATGACTGAGCAATTAGGAAATCCCATTGTAATTTTAATGTAAACATCTTTCTTTTTGATTTTCTTTCCAAAAATCCACAGATCTGGTCCTTTGTGTAATGTGTCCGGATTTGGCCCTTCAATATAATCCGTACACATTAATTGTTCTATTATTTCTCTTCGCTTAATTGGTGTAAGCTCAAGGTTTAATAATGATTGTGAGTTCTTCAATCTATCATTCCTGAAAAGAATGTCAAAAATCTTCATCTTTTCATGGAACGATTTTAAAAATGCTTCTACTTCCTCCTTATCTGTCATTTACTTTAACGTTACAAAACTATACGTTGTTTCACTAATTTACAACTTTAAAGTAAAGATAGTGATTTTCCAACAAACTCCTAAATAAAAAAAGCCTCCACATGATTGTGAAGGCTCTTCTAGTATTCTATATCGTAATATTCCTCATTCCTTACAACTCCCCCTTAAAGGCTCGCTGCAATAGAGAATTAAACAATTCCTCTGACTTGACTAAGCTTTGATCGGCTTGTAACTTTTGTGCCTCTATAGCTTGTACTCTTTCCGCAAAAAGGTCTTGAATGGCAGTTTCAGGAACCATTAATTTAAATGAATTTATTTTTTTCAAAGTATATCTTTGAATAGCTGCACCAGACATAAATTCAGATATTAACTTGTTTTTAATCCCTTCATGATTCAGCCAATAACACAAAAAATAATTATTAATATTCGCATCTAATTTTAATAAAGCTAGACTTGATAGCATACTAATAGGTTCTTTAAATGTATTTATACATGCAATACCAGTTGTTGCACCATCCTTTATGTAAAGAACATCCCCAAATTCAGGTTTACATCTATTGTAAATTTCGTTATGTGCATCTTCATTAACATAGGTAGGCTTAGCATCAAACTCCAAACTAAATGGTTTTACATGTTTAGCAGTTACGTATGGATACCCTGTTTGTTGTGGTTCAGGAGAATGATGTGTGCCGTCAGTAATTTTAGTGCATACTTCAGACATTGTTTTAACCTCCCACCCCATAGGATTAGAAACAGGATCCCCAAACATATCCAAGAACACAGATTGGCTCAACTGATTGTATTTTTCGATGAGTTGCTTGTCCTTTTGGCGCAAACGATCGGCTTCATCTAAAATGGCAGCTATGCGCTTTTGTTCTGGAAGTGGAGGAAGGGGGATTTTATATTCTCGAACTGTACTGACATTCAAATTCTGAACACCAATACCTTTAGTGCTATTAACAGCAATACTCCTAACCTTTGGAGAATTCAAGTACCACATTAAATATCGACCATCCACAATATCAGTGTCTGGTTTAATTAACGTTAAACTGACAAAGACAGAAAAATCAAAATCAAAATCAACAACTGCAGCTTCACCAAACGACCCTACTCTTGTATAAAGGATATCGCCTTTTTCAGGTTTATTATTTTTTGTAAGCTCCAAATGTGTCTCAAGGCTAACATTGTTATATCCAGAAAGGATAAAACGATTCTCTTTAACATTCTTAGATGACAAAAATGGAATTCCTTCTTTAACGTATTCAGGTCTTTTAGCAACTCCGCATGTTATGAGAGAACATACATCTTTCAACTTAATCTCTCTCATCTTAACATCTCCTCCAATTTGGTCAAAGCTTCAGATCTATCCTCATCTAGTTGTCGTATATCAGCAAGAATATCAGCAGGAGCATCGTATTTTACCTCTTCGTAAACAATCTCCTTGTATCGATTGATGGACAAATCCCAATCGTTGGCTTTAATTTCATCGAAAGGCACAAAGAAAGATTGCTCTGTTCGCTTACGATCACCCTCAGCATCTAAATTCTTATATCGTGAGATAATATCAGGCATGTTACATTTGGAATGAAACTCACCCCTCTGTCCTTCGGACATCTCCCCTAAATTAGGGGAGAAAAGCTTGTCTACCGATTGGTTACGCTTATCATCCAAACTGAAACCATCAGCTTTCATGTCGTAGAACCAAACCTTATCAGTTCCACCTGAGTTGGTTTTAGTAAATATCAGGATAGCAGTACTTACCCCTGCATAGGGCTTAAAAACACCAGAAGGCATAGAGATCACAGCTTCTAGCTTATGCTTCTCAATGATCTCAGAACGAATTTGTTTGTGAGCCTTAGATGAACCAAATAAAACACCATCAGGAATAATCACAGCACAACGTCCACCTGTCTTCATCATGCGTAGCATCAAAGCCACGAAGAGCAGTTCTGTCTTCTTAGTCTTCACTGTTTTCAGTAAGGAAGCTTCTACACCATCGTAATCCAAACTCCCCTTAAAAGGAGGATTGGCAAGAATCATGGTGTATTTTTCCTTCTGGTCAGCATTGGCCTCACTCAAAGAATCCTTAAAAGTTAGGTCTGGTTCTTCAATACCATGTAATTGTAGGTTCATGGCCGCAATACGAATCATCGTCGCATCGAACTCAGTTCCATTAAACATGCCTTTGTTATAGTGCTTTAAGAACGACTGATCCATAAACCAATCGTTATGATGCTCGTGCATGTATTCACCTGCAGCAACCAAAAAGCCAGCTGTTCCCGCACTTGGGTCACAAATAATTTCTTCCTTACCAGGCTGCATCAACTCCACCATCATTTTAATGATATGGCGAGGTGTTCTAAATTGTCCATTACGACCTGCTGTGGCAATCTTACCCAAAAGGTATTCGTACAAGTCACCCTTTGTGTCACGATCGTCCATCTTAATCTTTCCAACCATCTGCACCACCTGATCTAGCAACTTAGGGGTAGGAATCATAAAGGTTGCTCCTTTCATAAACTGTGCAAATACACCATCTTTATTGCCTATGGCTTTCATATGATCGAAAACACCATCTACCTTAGTAAACAGGTTAAACATGGTTTCAGGCTCTCTATTGCTAAAGTTACCCCAACGTAAGTCTTGTTCTGATTTCTGAAAAACAGGACTATCATCTTCAATACCCAAAAGGTTCTTTTTGTTATCCTTACTAATCTGAATTTCATCGAGATGTCGAATAAACAAAAGAAAAGTAATCTGTTCGATCACTGTTAAAGGGTTGGCAATTCCACCTGTCCAAAAGGCTTCCCAAAGCTTGTCAACTTCATTTTTTATTGGGCCTGTAAGCATATATATCGTATTTTATAAATCTAATGTGAGAGAAACAAAAGTAGTCTTTTGGAATGAAGGAGGCAATCTAAATGTGGGGAAGAATATCAATCAGATTTCAACTCCTCCTAAAACTTGAAAGAACCTTGATCATGCTCCATATTCTTTTTTTGTTAAATTTACATGCATAACAAAATGAAAAGGAGTTAAAATGAAATACGAAGTTGAATACCTTGGTGGACATCCAGACCTAACCAATCCAGGCAAAATATATTTGACAGTAGTTAAAGAGCATAAAAACATTCTGTTAGAAGAACGTGGTTTCCTGACAACTAACAAAAAGATGTTAATCGATACAGAAGAAATTGTTGCTATTGACCTAGATGAAAAGTCAGATCGCTCAGCAGGTAAAGCAGTTGCTGGAGCAGTAATTGGAGGTGTATTAACTGGAGGCGTTGGTTTATTATTGGGAGGAGCATTAGGGGGTAAGAAAAAAAATCACTCCAACATATACATTACTATAGATTACGATGGAATAAATTTCCAAGTAATGCTTAAAACAGGCAAATGGACAAATATGATATATGCAGAGATATGTGGCTTATTTAGCTAGATGTCTCTTCTGCTCTATATACCATTAAGATATTGATAGGCAAAACCTTTTACTGACATATTGAAGTTTTGTTTATCGAGCCTCTGCTTGGTGAAGGGGCTTATTTTATGCCATTACCATACCACTCGTGACGAGTCGTGTTAAGTCGTAACGACTCGTTAGAAATTGAGTGTGCAGTGTACAATTCAATAGAAAAAAAACTGTCCATAAGGTGTACATACCTACCATACTCAAATGTTTTTTAATAGACTTGTATATTGACGTTGAGCATCTCCTCTCGAGTTCGAACTTGATTTGTCTTAATGATTGTTCAACAAAATCATCTGTTCATTGACAATGAACAGTCAATTATAATGAACACTTATTGCACAAGCAAGACTTTTGAATCAAATAAAACTATCAAGAATAAATTATGAAGCTATTCACGCACTTAAAGTTACCGTATTGGCAGCATTATAATTTAATCAACAAGTCTAACATTAATACAGCACATATTTACCTGTCAAGTTTCTTGCGCAAAAAACTTAACATATCAACTAGGTAATAACAGTGCAAATGAATGAAAAATGTCCAGTTTATGAATTAAAAAACTGGACATTTCGAACCTGGCAAATAAAATTAATGAATTGGCAAATGGATGAAAATCCAATGATTAGAGTACTAAACAATTAAAATTTATTATTTTCACCTAAGGGTATTTTCCTTGGGTGGTGGAATGCTGTTGCTCTTCGTGAAGCGATTATTAATGCATTTGTTCACAACGATTTTACGAGGGAAGTTCCTCCCAAATTTGAGATTTTCCCAGATAGAATAGAAATTACTTTGGTTGGTGGCTTACCTGAAGGTTTAAGTCAAGATGAATTTTTTGAAGGATTTTCCGTTCCCCGCAACAAAGAAATTATGAGAATCTACAAAGATTTTGATCTTCTAAAACAGCTTGGATCTGGTGTTCCTAGGATATTGGAATCTTATGGAAAAGAATGTTTTAAATTTTCGGATAACTTTTTGAGAATGACTTTTCCTATTGAATTATCGGGCGAAAAACAAATAACCGAACAAGTTGATAATTTATTAGCAGTACTCGAAGACAAGACTTATTCAACAATGGAAATTATGCCCTTATTAAACTTAAAACATCGTCCAACATTTTTTTACAATTACTTGCAACCAAGTATTGAACTTGGTTTAATTGAAATGACAATACCAGATAAGCCCAAAAGCAGTAAGCAGAGATATAAATTGTCAGAGAAAGGAGCTGTTGTAAAGCAAACAAAAAGAATAGGTAACTAAGTGATCATGATCAAATGGGTGGTCCAAGTTTGTTAAATTGACATATAAATAGAAAAAAAATTCTCTAACCAATTGGATAGGTTTCAAAAAAATGAGATTAAATATTTTAATTTAAATAACCAGCAGAAAATTTTAAGAAGTATCAGGAGGTATAGAATCATTTCGATAATTTTGGATCTATGAATAAGAAGGAAAAAATATTATTGGGTACAACTGCACTATTAGGGACAGCTTTAGGCTTCTCTGTACACAAGAATATCAAACAAAATAAGCAACTAAAAGAAATCAATAATGCAAGTAAAAAGTTACTAGATAAAATTAAAACACAGGAAGCCGAACTACTGCAGAAAAGAGGGAACATGCACTTCGTAAAAAATTGTCTGGGAATTATAAAAAGTTTTGCAGAAAAAGCCGAAGATTGCGAAAATGATAATGAACGATTGGAAAATATTTCATCAGCCAATAAAAATACGATTCAATCTATCGATTTAATTTATCCAATATTCAAACATCTTACTTATGCAACCAATAATATTGATTCCAGTTTATTAGACGAATTGAGGCACCTGAAGATTTTTATGGAGTTTGTAAAAATTAGAGTTAAATCTGAATGTACGATTGAATATGTACTTCATGATAATGTTAAACCTTACTTAAAACACAATATTTGTTGCTGTATACTCACTGAAATATTAGAAAACGCAAAAAAACATAGCTGTTTATCTGATGAAGACAATACAATATCAATTGATTTAAAAATGGCTGATGATGATTATTTGGTTTATAAGGTTTCCAATCCTATATCTCAGAATAAAACCAGTCAATATTCATCTTCACACAAAGGAATGGGCTTGTTAAATATTAAAGAAAGACTCTCCCTGTATTATCAAAACATGTACGAAATATCAGCTAAAGAAAACAATAGCAGATATGAATGTAAATTGATTGTTAAACTGATAAAAAAATAAAATAGATGTTCAATGTTGTAATCGTTGATGATGAAGAAATCGTAGCCGAATCAATTGAAAGATATTGTAAGCAAAGTCCGATCGTTTCCCTAACCAAAATTGAAACAAATTCATCTAGATTATTAAATGACTTACAAAACAGCAGCTACGATAATTTTAACCTCTATTTACTGGATATTGAAATGTTTCCTGTGCGTGGTGACGAGTTAGCGCAAGAAATCAAAAAAAAATATCCTGAGGTTCAAATTGTATTCATTTCTGGTTATGAACAAAGAGGAACTGTTTGCTTCAAAAACAATCAGCTTATATCTGGAGTTCTTGACAAGCCTGTAATCAAAACTGATTTGTTGAACCTTCTTTCGGAGATCAATAACTCATCGCTGAGATTAAAACTATTTAATGTTTACGATCCACAACATGAACCTGTTGATAGACTTATTTCTACGGCTGATATTATTGCAATAACATCCGACGTAAGCGCCATTAAAGCAGACCTCCCAAAAAATAATATTGCTCTTTGCTTTTCTGATGGATGTTACAGATTAAACTCCTCTATTAGTACTTTTATTAAAGAATTTAAAATCGAAGAGAAAAGCTTTATTAAAATTTCACAATCAACTTTTTTAAATCTTAACTCAATAAAAGAATACTCTAAAACTACTGGAACAATTACAACCAAAAATGATTTGCCATTTAATGTTTCAAGGTCTTGTAAATCTATTTTTGAAGAACTTAATAACCACTTTTCCCGAAAATGATACCAGTTTTCCCATATTTTAAAATTGCGCTTTAAGAGCAACTACTTTAGAGTCATAATTAAATCAGTACTAACATTTAATACTAAAAATTATGGACTCAGATTACGATTACAGTCAAGCAGACCTTGATAACCATGCTGATCAATTAAATCCTAACAGTGAGGTCTATGAATCAAGCAGGAATGATGATTAATTAAAAGTAGTTATTAATAATTTTAAAATTTCAAAAAATGGGAAAAACAAAAATGACATCGACCGCAGCAGCAAGAATTCAATCTTCAACAGCTAAATCATCAGGAGGAAAAGTTAGTAAAGGAAGTTTTGCTGCACGAGCAACGAGTACTGCAGCTAAGAGCTCTAAGAAATAGTATCTAGAAAAATAGCCGTAACAAAATCATTTTGTTACGGCTATTTAGTTATCAACAAAATTGACATAAACCATTTGACTTTAATGAATAAAAAAAATAGTTTTAGAATACATCTACATTACTGAATCAATAACTTTAAATCATTATTCAAAAAAGTAGAAACAGAAAACTTATGTCATTGCTCCATTGAGCTAATCAATATTGGATATTTTTAAAGCGTTTAATTCATTCTCAATATTTTTTAATAGATTTGTATAATAACAAGAAGCTCAGTAAGATAAAAAGCAATTATCTGTACCAAACTTATACCTCAAGATTGTAAAGCACTGATAATCAATGCTGGTTAGTTTCGAAGAAGTCATGTAGTTACTCAGAACGTTTCTTATAAAATTTCCAATTATGATTTCTTTATGGTTTTCTACAATTTGAAGATTTTCCAAAATCTCGTTTAGTTTATTGAAGTCTTCTTTGAAAAGCATTCTTAATTGCACATTAAACAATCTCAAAGAGCCTAATATATTATCGTATGTTTGGGGATTCTACACCCACTATCAACTAAGCTCAAATTACAACTCACTTTTTTTGTATATTAGTAAGCTTACTTATCATCGTCAGCGCTTAGTACAGAGCTTTACAAGCATATTTAGCGCCGGATAATCATCGATTTGGCGGCATTAAACTTGCAGCTTTAATCTCCGGATGGAAAAATATTCTTCTCTACTAAAAGGATCCTTAAGGGCTTTTAATAAACCCGATTTTCTCTATCGACAATTTGATGATCAGCAATTATAAAAATAATCGAGAATGCCTACGGGTAAGAATTAATAGAATAATGAATGTTCGTTAGGCTAGTCATTCACTATAAATTGGTAAGGCAAATCTTAATCGTTCTATTTCTGCCCCAACTTTTGTTACTTATCTTTTCCTACTATGACTCATGGCTTCATGGCAAAAAAAAAGAGTCTCACTCCACAAGGAATAAGACTCTTTTAAAGGTTGGCATCGACCTACTCTCCCACATCTCTGCAGTACCATCGGCGCTAACGGGCTTAACTTCTCTGTTCGGAATGGGAAGAGGTGGAACCCCG